>NZ_JBIYED010000003.1:0-381845 GCF_044909335.1 Curtobacterium sp. AB7
TGGGGGCCAGGGGGGGTCGCGCCCCGCGCCGGGGCCCGGCCGCGGGGCCGTCACCCGCCCCCGGGGGGCGGGGGGGGGGGGGGGGGCCCCGGGCCCCCCCCGCCTCCCGTCCGTCACCTGTCGCGTCTACCGCGCGCTGGCCGCCCCCCGACGCTGGACCACCTCGGTGAGCCACGCGAGGATGCGGGCGTCGAACCAGTCGGCGTCGTGGTTCCAGAGCTTGGTGTGCCGGGCGGTGGTCTGGACCTCGAGCCGGACCAGGTCGGGCCGTGCGCGCGCCAGGTCGTGCGAGGCCGAGGACGGCACGAACCCGTCGTCGTCGCTGTGCAGCAGGAGGATCGGCACCGTCAGCTCGGCGGACCGGGTGACCATGTCGAGCTCCCGCAGGTCCACCGGCTGCTGCAGGCCGGCCAGGCGGTGCAGCACCGGCGTGCGGAGCAGACGCTGGGCGACCTTGCGCACCGGCCGCGGCAGCCCCATGAGCTGGCTCTGCGACTTGAGCACCGCGTGCCAGTCGACCACGGGCGACTCGAGCACCACACCGTCGACGAGCTCGGCGAACCGTGAGCGCAGCAGGGTCTGCAGCACGACGGCGCCGCCCATCGACCAGCCCATGAGCACGACGCTCTGCGCGTTCTGGGCGCTGAGCCAGCGGAGGACGGAGTCGATGTCCTCCCACTCGGTGCTGCCCAGGCCGTAGCGGCCGTCGACGCTCGGCGGTGCGACGCCGTCGTTCCGCCACGACGCGAGCACGACCGAGTAGCCGGCGGCGCGGAAGACCGGGACGGCGCGGATGGTCTCGGCACGGGTGACACCGCGGCCGTGCACCAGGACGGCCCACGGGGCGTCCGGGTCGTCGGCGCGGACGACCCAGGCGGGTGCGGGCCCGTTCGGGGTCGGGATGTCGATGTCCTCGACGGGCACGTCGAGCTCGCCGGGGGTCAGGTAGAACCAACCGCCCCAGCGACCGCGTCGTGCAGCGGTCGGGTCGCCGGCGTCGATCGCGATGATGCGGCGCGTGACCGTGGTGTCGGTGGTTCCGAGGACCTCACCGACGCGCATGTGCCCGGTGCCGGCGCCGAACCAGAGGGAGTACCGGCCCTGCAACTCGGTGTCGGCGGTCCGCTCGATGGTCACGGTCATCCGGACCGGGTCGACGGCGTGGATCGGGACGCGTTCGGTGCGCTTGCGGTCCGGGGTGACGACGGCGCGGGCGACGGCGGCGACGAAGCCACCGATGACGGCCGTCCCCACGGCTGCTGCGGCCAGACCGGCGCCGAGGGCGATGAAGCCGGCCGATCGTGCGGTCTCCTGGACGGCGTCCTCGGCGGGTCGCGCGGATCGGGACATGGCCCGGAGCCTAGTCTGCATGTGTGTCCGAAACCCGAGAGCCCGACGCCTTCGCGCGGCTCCGCGCGTTCGTGTCGTCCGGCAGCAGCCGCTCCGAGACCACCGTCACCGAGATCCCCTCGCCCACGCGGATCGCACCGTCCTCGATCGCCCTGGCGGCGGACGTGTCCGGCACCGCGCACGGCGCCCCGTCCGACCTCGGCACCGGACGCTTCATCGCCCTGTACGACCCCGAAGAACCCGAGGGCTGGGGCGGCGCGTTCCGGGTGGTCTCGTTCGCGCAAGCACCACTCGAACCCGAGATCGGTGTCGACGAGTTCGTCGCCGACGTCACGTGGAGCTGGCTCGTCGACGCGCTCGCGACGCACGGTGCCGAGTACGACCACGCTTCGGGCACGGCCACCAAGATCATCTCGCGCGGGTACGGCGACCTCGCCGCACAGGGAGACGGCGCCCAGCTGGAACTCCGCGCGTCGTGGACGCCCCGCGGCGACGACCTCACCGCACACGTCCAGGCATGGCAGGACATCGTCGCCATGCTCGCCGGTCTGCCTCCCGCCTCGGACGGTGTGACCCTGCTGGCCCCGAGGAGGCTCGCCAAGTGACCGACCCCGCCAGCTCGACCCCCGGTGCACCGGACCCCGCGTTCGAGGACTCGCACGAGGCCGTCAAGGTCATCGACTCGCGCGACGACTACCTGGCCGCCGTCGCTGCGATCGCTGCGGGTCATGGCCCCGTCGCCGTCGACGCCGAGCGCGCCAGCGGCTACCGCTACTCGCAGCGCGCCTACCTGATCCAGGTGTTCCGCCGCGGTGCCGGCGCGTTCCTGTTCGACCCGATCCCGATCGGCGACTTCTCCGAGCTGCAGGCGGCCATCGTCGACGAGGAGTGGCTCTTCCACGCCGCGTCGCAGGACCTGCCGTGCCTGCAAGAGGTGGGCCTCGTCCCGACCCGCATCTTCGACACCGAACTCGGCGCACGCATCGCCGGGTTCCCCCGGGTCGGCCTCGGCGCCGTCGTCGAGCAGCTGCTCGGGATCACGCTCGCCAAGGCGCACTCGGCGGCCGACTGGTCGACCCGACCGCTGCCGCAGTCGTGGCTCGTGTACGCATCGCTCGACGTCGAACTCCTGCCCGACCTGCGCGACGCCCTCGCCGCGGAGCTCGACGAGGCCGGCAAGTCCCGCATCGCGGAGGAGGAGTTCGACGCGGTGCTGCACCGCGCCCCGAAGCCCGTCCGTGCCGAGCCGTGGCGCCGGCTGTCCGGCATGCACGCGCTCCGTGGCGCCCGCGCGCTGGCGATCGCCCGGTCGCTCTGGGTCGCCCGTGACGAGTACGCCCGCGCGGCCGACATCGCTCCGGGGCGCACGATCCCCGATGCCGCGATCGTCGCAGCGGCAGCCGCCGCACCGTCGTCGCGCACAGAACTCGGCGCTCTGAAGGCGTTCACGGGTCGCGCCAGCCGGTCCGAGCTCGACCGCTGGTGGGCCGCGGTCGACGAGGGCCGCACGACCGAGGACCTGCCGAAGCTCCGCGGCTCCGGTGAAGCGACGCTCCCGCCGCCCCGCGCCTGGGCCGACCGCAACCCCGCGGCCGACCGCCGGTACAAGGCCGCACGGGCCGCGGTGACGAAGCGGTCCGAGGAGCTCGACATCCCGCTCGAGAACCTCCTCACCCCGGAGACCCTGCGCGTGGTCTCGTGGGCACCGCCGTCGCCACCGTCGACCGAGCTGGTCGGGGCCGCCCTCGCCGCGCACGAGGCCCGTCCGTGGCAGGTGGAGGAACTGGCCTCGGTCATCGCCTCGGCCTTTGTCGCTGCTGCACAGCAGCCCGCGCCGGCGGATGACGTCGAGTCGTAGGAACCGCCCAACCGGCATGCGGCCGCCCAGCCTGGGGGCATAGCGTCGGGAGCGTCGCCGGGCGAGGCCCGGCCGGCCGGAGCGACCAGCGTTCCGGCCCGATCGATGAGGATCTGGGAGGCCCGGATTGCCAAAGGCATCAGACGTCGTGTTCGTGGACGGAGTACGGACGCCGTTCGGACGAGCCGGCGAGAAGGGGGTGTTCTGGAAGACCCGGTCCGACGACCTCGCGGTGCACGCGATGCGCGGACTGCTCGACCGGAACGCCTCGCTCGACACCGCAGCGGTGGACGACGTCGCCGTCGCGGCGACCACGCAGCAGGGTGACCAGGGGCTGACCCTCGGCCGTACCGTCGGCATGTTGGCCGGCCTGCCGAAGTCGGTCCCCGGGTACGCGATCGACCGCATGTGCGCCGGTGCCATGACGAGCGTCACGACGCTCGCGGGTGCCATCGCCTTCGGTGCCGCGGACATCGCGATCGCCGGTGGCGTCGAGCACATGGGGCGCCACCCGATGGGCTTCAACTCGGACCCGAACCCGCGGTTCATCGCCGAGCGCATGGTGTCGAGCGACGCGCTGGTGATGGGGTCCACCGCCGAGCGCCTGCACGACCGCTTCCCCGCGATCACGAAGGACCGCACGGACGCCTACGCCGTCCAGTCCCAGCAGCGCTACGCCGCCGCGTGGGCAGCCGGCAAGCTGCAACCCGACGTGATCCCGGTCGAGGTGAACAAGGGCGACGGGTGGGACGTCATCAGCACCGACGAGCCGCCGCGTCCGGGCACGACGCTCGAGGCGCTGGCCGCGCTGAAGACGCCGTTCCGCCCGCACGGACGGGTGACCGCCGGCAACGCCGCCGGCCTCAACGACGGCGCGACCATGAGCCTGCTCGCCTCGGCCGAGGGTGCCAAGGAGCACGGCCTGCCGACGAAGATGCGCATGGTCTCGTTCGCCTTCGCCGGCGTCGAGCCCGAGGTCATGGGCGTCGGCCCGGTCCCCGCGACCGACAAGGCGCTCTCGAAGGCCGGCCTGTCCATCGACGACATCGGCCTGTTCGAGATCAACGAGGCGTTCGCGGTGCAGGTGCTCGCGTTCCTCGACAACTACGGCATCGCCCAGGACTCACCGAACGTCAACGCGTGGGGCGGCGCGATCGCCGTCGGCCACCCGCTGGCATCGAGCGGTGTCCGCCTGATGACCCAGCTCGCCGCGCAGTTCGCCGAGCGCCCGGACGTCCAGTACGGCATCACCACGATGTGCATCGGACTCGGCCAGGGCGGCACCGTCATCTGGGAGAACCCCGGCTTCAGCAAGTCCGCAGCACGTTCGGCTCGGAAGGGGGCATGAGCATGACCACTGTCGACACCGACCGTCTGTCCGAACTCAGCGAGGACGAGGTCGTCACGCACTCGTTCGTCAAGCACGTCACGATGCCCTCCGGTGGCACCCTGGCGCTCATCACGCTCGACAACGGCAAGGACTACAAGCGTCCGAACACCCTCGGGCCGCGCACGCTGCACGAACTCTCCGGGGTGCTCGACACCCTGAAGACCGAGGCGGCGGCCGGGACGATCCAGGGCGTCGCGATCACCGGCAAGGAGTACTGCTTCGCCGCCGGGGCCGACCTGTCGCAGGCAGCGTCCGTGCCGTCGCGTGCGGTGGCGCACGACCTCGCGGCCCTCGGCCACGCCACCCTCCGCAAGCTGTCCGACCTCGGTGTGCCGTCGTTCGCGTTCATCAACGGCATCGCCCTCGGCGGCGGGCTCGAGATCGGGCTGCACTGCACCTACCGGGTGTTCTCGTCCGCCGCGCAGGGCATCGGCCTGCCCGAGGTCTTCCTCGGCATCATCCCCGGCTGGGGTGGCGCGACGCTCCTCCCCCGCCTGATCGGCCCCGAACGAGCGCTCCGCGTCATCGTCGAGAACCCGCTCAAGAACAACCGCCTGATGGACGGCCCGGCTGCGGTCGAGATCGGCATCGGCGACGTGCTCATCCCGTCGGTGACGTTCCTGCCGTCGGCAGTCGCCTGGGCCGACGGCGTCATCGCCGGTCGTGTGTCGGTCAAGCGGCCAAACGAACCCGGCATGCTCGAGAAGGCTGCCTGGGGCACGGTCGTCAAGGTCGCCCGTGGGCAGGTCGCGTCGAAGATCGGGACGGTGCCGAAGTCGCCGTTCCGCGCGCTCGACCTCGTGGCCGCCGCTCGCGGCGGTTCCCTGGACGAGCGGTTCGCCGACGAGGACGACGCCCTCGCCGACCTGCTCTCCGGCGACCAGTTCGCCGCGTCGATGTACGCGTTCGACCTGGTGCAGAAGCGTGCGAAGAAGCCCGTCGGTGCACCGCAAGGCGTCGAGCCGAAGAAGATCACGAAGGTCGGCGTCCTCGGCGCCGGTCTGATGGCCTCGCAGTTCGCGCTGCTGTTCGCCCGACGACTCGGCGTCCCCGTCGTGATCACCGACGTCGACCAGTCCCGCGTCGACGCCGGTGTCGAGCGGATCCGCGGTGAGGTCGGCAAGCTGCTCGAGAAGGGGCGGATCTCCCCCGACGACGCCAACCGCATCACGGCACTCGTCAGCGGGTCGGTGTCGTACGACGCCTTCGCCGACGCCGACTGGGTGATCGAGGCCGTCTTCGAGGAGATGAGCGTCAAGCAAGAGGTCTTCCGGAAGATCGAGCAGGTCATCGCGCCGGATGCCATCCTCGCCACGAACACCTCGTCGTTGTCCGTCTCCGAGATGGGTTCGGTGCTCTCCGACCCGTCGCGCCTGGTCGGGTTCCACTTCTTCAACCCGGTCGCCGTGATGCCGTTGCTCGAGGTCGTCCGCACCGCCGACACCTCCGACGAGACCCTCGTCACGGCTCTCGCCGTCGCGAAGACCCTCAAGAAGACGGCGATCATCACGGCCGACCAGCCGGGCTTCGTCGTCAACCGGGTGCTCGCACGGGTCCTCGGTGAGGCGATGCGCGGGGTCGAGGAAGGCACCTCGTTCGACGTCGTGGCGGCCGGTGCCGCACCTCTGGGACTGCCGATGTCGCCGTTCGAGCTGCTCGAGCTCGTCGGTCTGCCGGTCGGGGCGCACGTGCTCGACTCGCACCACGCCGCCTGGCCGGAGCGCTTCTACCCCGGTGACGGGCTGAAGACGATCGCCGAGTACGGGAAGATCCTGACCCGCGACAAGAAGGGCAACGCGACCGGGTACGACCCCGCCGCCGTCAAGCTCGTCGCGCCGTCGAAGAAGGACGCGAAGCCCGTCGACGCCGCCGCGATGCAGCAGCGCTTCGAGGACGCCCTGGCCGACGAGCTGCACCGCATGCTCGAGGACGAGGTCGTCCAGCACGTCGAGGAGATCGACCTCGGCCTGATCCTCGGTGCGGGCTACCCGTTCCAGGCCGGTGGGATCAGCCCGTACCTGGACCGCAGTGGGGCGTCCGAGCGCGTCTTCGGTGGGAGCTTCCACGACCCGCTGATCGTCGGCCCGGCTTCGCGCTAGCCGGCGCGAGTCCGTCCCGCACAACCGAAGTCACCCCGAATCGCGGATCGCCGTGGTTCGGGGTGACTTTGGTTGTGCGTGGCCGGCCCGCTGCGGTGTTGTCCACCGCCGCCGTCAACCTTCGTCAACCGCCGACGCAGTCGTTGCTGCCGCTGAAGCACGGCGGGACCGACGGCCGGGGTGCCGGCGGCGCGGGCGGCTCGTTGTCGTACGACGTGAAGTACGTGGCGCTGTGCGTCACGACGAGCACGTAGTCCGCCCCGCTCGCCCGGACGGCGTCATCGCGTCCGTCGACGCCGACACCCGGTGCGGACTGCACGACGGACGATCCCTCCGACTGCCAGAGTCCGAGTGACCCGTCCCAACCGCGGACCCGCACGACCGCGAACCGGTCCGGCCCGATGTCGTTGCCGAGTGCGATCGACTGCCGCCCACCGATGTCGACCAAGTACGGTGTCGATCCGTCCGGCTGGATCGCCTGTGCCACGAGGTCCTCGTCGGTCAGGCCGCCCGTGCGCAGCGCCGGTCCGGCGATGCGCACCGCGTCGACGGGTGTCGTTGCACCGTCGATCGTGTACACCGCTCCGGCGTCGATCCGACACGTCGTGCCCGAAGCGGGCTGGAAGAACCCGGAGTTGCTCGCGTGGCCGCACGAGTCGGTCCAGGTGGCATCGACCCGGTGGACCGCGGCGGTGCCCTCCCAGTCGACCACACGGTGCATCGTCTGTCTGGCGCCGACCCGGGCATCTGCACCGAGCTCCGGCGTGACCGTGCCGTCGTTCATCGCCGCACACCCTGAGGACAGCGCCACCACCGCGAGACCGATCGCCACCGCCGTCGTCCTGAGCCCCCGTCGCATGCGGCGATCCTGCCAGACGTTCCCGAGGGACATGCCCCTGGCGGCATGAGTGCCCTCGCGCGGTCAGCGCCTAGCGGTCGGAGCCGGCGGACTCCCGCGACCGGGCGGGCTTCGCCTGCGGCAGCTTCGTCCCGACGACCTGGTCGATGACGTCGCGGGCGATCGCCTGCGCGGTCAGCCCGACGTCGGCGAGGATCTGCGACCGGGTCGCGTGGTCGATGAACTCGTCCGGCAGTCCCAGCTCGTTCACGCCCGTGTCGACCCCGGCGGCCCGCAGGTCCTGCCGGAGCCGGGTCCCGACACCACCGACACGCACGCCGTCCTCGATCGTGATGACCAGGCGGTGGGTCCGCGACAGCTCGATGAGCGAGCCCGGGATCGGGACCACCCAGCGCGGGTCGACGACGGTGACGCCGATGCCCTGCGCCTCGAGCAGCGCCGCGGCCTCGAGGGCCGTCGGCACCATCGAGCCGACGGCCACGAAGAGCACGTCCTCGACGCCGTCCGCGGCGGCGTGCAGCACGTCCACACCGTCGGGGAGACGACGGACGGCGGCGATGTCCGGTCCGACCTGGCCCTTCGACCACCGGAGCACGGTGGGGGCGTCGTCGACGGCGATCGCCTCGCGGAACTCCTCGCGCAGGGTCGCTGCGTCACGCGGTGCGGCGATCCGGATGCCGGGCACGACCTGCAGCAACGCGAGGTCCCACATGCCGTGGTGCGACGGTCCGTCCGGACCGGTGATCCCGGCACGGTCGAGCACGAACGTCACGCCGGCCTTGTGCAGGGCGACGTCCATCAGCACCTGGTCGAACGCCCGGTTCAGGAACGTCGCGTACAGCGCCACCACGGGGTGGAGGCCGCCGTAGGCGAGGCCCGCGGCGGTCGTCACGGCGTGCTGCTCGGCGATGCCGACGTCGTACACGCGGTCGGGGTGCTGCTCCTGGAACAGGTGCAGTCCGGTCGGACGGAGCATCGCCGCCGTGATCGCGACGATCCGGGGATCCGCGGCGCCGGCGTCGGCCAACGAGGACGCGAACACCGAGGTCCACGACGGACCCGACGCGGCGTCGAGCGACTCCCCCGTCTCCGGGTCGATGTGCCCGACGGCGTGGAACTGGTCGGCCTGGTCACGCAGGGCCGGCTCGAACCCGTGGCCCTTCTCGGTGATCGCGTGCACGATCGTCGGGGCGCCGTAGGCCTTCGCCTGACGGAGCGCCGCCTCCATGGCCCGCTGGTCGTGTCCGTTGACCGGCCCGATGTACTTGATGTCGAGGTTCGAGTACAGCGCCTCGTTGTTCGTGAAGCGCGACAGGAACCCGTGCAGGCCGCCGCGCATCCCGCGGTAGACGGCCCGGCCGGGGGCACCGAAGCGATCGGCCACGGCCCGGGAGGTCTCGTACAGCGCCCGGTACTCACGCCGTGTGCGCATGGAGCTGAGGAACCGCGCCATGCCGCCGATCGTCGGGGCGTACGAGCGGCCGTTGTCGTTGACGACGATGACCAGGCGGCGGTCGTTGTCGTCCGAGATGTTGTTGAGCGCCTCCCACGTCATCCCACCGGTGAGGGCGCCGTCTCCGACCACCGCGACGACGGTGCGGTCGGTCTGCCCGGTCTGCCCGAACGCGCGGGAGATCCCGTCGGCCCAGGACAGGGAGGACGACGCGTGCGAGGACTCCACGATGTCGTGCTCGGACTCGCTCCGCTGCGGGTAGCCGGCGATGCCGCCCCGCTCGCGGAGCTTCGAGAAGTCCTGCCGCCCGGTGACGAGCTTGTGCACGTACGACTGGTGCCCGGTGTCGAACACGAAGGGGTCGTTCGGCGAGTCGAACACCCGGTGCATCGCGAGCGTCAGCTCGACCACGCCGAGGTTGGGCCCGAGGTGGCCGCCGGTCTTGGCGACCTCGGCCACCAGGAACCGGCGGATCTCGGCGGCGAGTTCGGTCATCTGCACGTCGGAGAGACGCTTCAGGTCGCGCGGCGACGTGATGCTGCTGAGCAGGCTCACGGGCGCTCCTTTCGTGGGGCTGTCGGCCCACTCTATGCGCGTGGGGACAGAACGGACTGGAGGCGGGGGGGGCGCGGGGCCCCCCCCCCCCCCCCCGGGGGGGGGGGGGGGGGCCCCGCCCCCCCCCCCCCCGGGGGGGGGGCCCGGCGGGGGCGGCCCCCCCCCGGGGGCCGGGGGGGGGGCCGCCCCGCCCCCGGGGCGCGCCCCGGGGGGGGGGGGCCCCCCCCCCGGGGGGGGGGGCCCCCCCCCGGGGGGGGGGGGGGGGCCCCGCGCCCCCCCCGCCTCCAGGCAGTATCCGGGTCGCGTCAGACGAGCGACCGGAGCACGTACTGCAGGATGCCGCCGTTGCGGTAGTAGTCGGCCTCGCCCGGGGTGTCGATGCGGACGACCGCGTCGAACTCGACCGGCTGCTTGCCGGCGGGCGAGTGCTCGCTCGGCGTCGCGGTGACGTGCACGGTCTTCGGGGTGCGCCCCTCGTTCAGCTCGGTCAGGCCCGAGATCGAGACGACCTCGGTGCCGTCGAGCCCGAGGGACTCGACCGTCTCGCCCGCCGGGAACTGCAGCGGGACGACGCCCATGCCGATGAGGTTCGAGCGGTGGATCCGCTCGAAGCTCTCGGTGATGACGGCGCGGACACCGAGCAGGTTCGTGCCCTTGGCCGCCCAGTCGCGCGACGAGCCCGAGCCGTACTCCTTGCCACCGAAGATGACGAGCGGGATGCCCTGCTCCTGGTAGTGCTGCGACGCGTCGTAGATGAACGACTGCTCGCCGTCGGCGGTCGTGAAGTCGCGGGTGTAGCCGCCCTCCACGCCGTCGAGCAGCTGGTTGCGCAGCCGGATGTTCGCGAACGTGCCGCGGATCATCACCTCGTGGTTGCCGCGACGCGAGCCGTAGGAGTTGAAGTCCTTGCGGTCGACGTCGTGCTCGGCCAGGTACCTGCCGGCCGGGCTGTCCGCCTTGATCGAGCCGGCGGGCGAGATGTGGTCGGTCGTGACCGAGTCACCGAGCTTCGCGAGCACGCGGGCACCGGAGATGTCCGACACCGCGTCGGGCTGCATGGTCATGCCCTCGAAGTACGGGGGCTTCCGCACGTAGGTCGACTCCTGGTCCCACTCGAAGGTGTCGCCCGTGGGGGTCGGCAGGTTCTTCCAGCGGTCGTCGCCCTCGAACACGGAGCCGTACTCGTGGGTGAACATCTCGGTGTCGATCGACTCGTCGATGACCTGCTGCACCTCGGCCGCGTCGGGCCAGATGTCCTGCAGGTAGACGTCGTTGCCGTCCTGGTCCGTGCCGAGGGCGTCCTTGTCGAAGTCGAAGTGCATCGACCCGGCGAGGGCGTACGCGATGACCAGGGGCGGGGACGCCAGGTAGTTCATCTTGACGTCGGGGTTGATGCGCCCCTCGAAGTTCCGGTTGCCCGAGAGCACCGCGGTGACGGCGAGGTCGTTGTCCTGCACGGCCTGCGAGATCTCGTCGGGCAGCGGGCCCGAGTTGCCGATGCAGGTGGTGCAGCCGTAGCCGACCGTGTAGAAGCCGAGCTGCTCGAGGGAGGTCGTGAGACCGGCCTTCTCGTAGTAGTCGGTGACGACCTTGGACCCGGGGGCGAGCGTCGTCTTGACCCACGGCTTCGAGGTCAGGCCCTTGGCGGCGGCGTTCCGCGCGAGGATGCCGGCCGCCATCATGACGGACGGGTTCGACGTGTTCGTGCACGAGGTGATCGCGGCGATCGCGACGGCACCGTGGTCGATCGTGAACGGGTCGGCCCCGTCCATCGCGACCTTCGTCGGGGCCGAGGCCGTCGACGGGGCACTCGACACGTGGACGTGCTCGTGCAGGTCGGTGTCCTCGTTGGTCGAGCCCGCGGCGATCGGGTCGGAGGCCGGGAAGGTCTCCTCCACCGCGTCGTCGAGGTCGGTCTGCTCGCTCGGGGTCGTGTAGTTGTTCAGGTCGACCTCGAACTGGTCCTTCGCCTTGGACAGTTCGATGCGGTCCTGCGGACGCTTCGGTCCCGAGATCGACGGCACGACCGTGGAGAGGTCGAGCTCCATGTACTCGGAGTACGCCGGCTCGACCGAGGCGTCGTGCCACAGGCCCTGGGCCTTGGAGTACGCCTCGACCAGGGCGATCTGTGCCTCGTCGCGACCGGTCAGACGCAGGTAGTCGAGCGTGACGTCGTCGACCGGGAAGATCGCAGCGGTCGAGCCGAACTCGGGCGACATGTTGCCGATGGTGGCGCGGTTGGCGAGCGGGACGGCGCCGACACCCTCGCCGTAGAACTCGACGAACTTGCCGACGACACCGTGCTTGCGGAGTTCCTGCGTGATGGTGAGCACCACGTCGGTCGCGGTCACGCCGGCGGGGATCTCACCGGAGAGCTTGAAGCCGACGACCTTCGGGATGAGCATCGACACCGGCTGGCCGAGCATCGCTGCCTCGGCCTCGATGCCGCCGACGCCCCAGCCGAGGACACCGAGCCCGTTCACCATCGTGGTGTGCGAGTCGGTCCCGACGAGGGTGTCGGGGTAGGCGTAGGTCTCGCCGTCGAGGTCACGCGTGTAGGTGACCTTCGCCAGGTACTCGATGTTCACCTGGTGCACGATGCCGGTGCCCGGCGGGACGACCTTGAAGTCCTCGAACGCGGTCTGGCCCCAGCGGAGGAACTGGTAGCGCTCCCCGTTCCGCTCGTACTCGAGGTCGGTGTTGCGCTGGAGTGCGTCAATGCTGCCGAAGAGGTCGGCGATGACCGAGTGGTCGATGACCATCTCGGCCGGGGAGAGCGGGTTGATCTTGTTCGGGTCGCCGCCGATGTCCGCCATCGCCTCGCGCATGGTGGCGAGGTCGACGATGCACGGCACACCCGTGAAGTCCTGCATGACGACGCGCGCCGGCGAGAACTGGATCTCGGTGTCCGGGTCGGCGTCGGGTCGCCAGGAGCCGAGCGCGCGGATCTGCGCCTCGGTGACGTTCTTGCCGTCCTCGGTGCGGAGGAGGTTCTCGAGCAGCACCTTCAGGCTGTACGGGAGCTTCTCGTGCCCGGGCACCGTGTCGATCCGGTGGATCGCGTAGTCGACACCCCCAACCGACAGTGTGTCCTTCGAGCCGAAGCTATTGACTGCAGCCACCGTGCCGCCTCCCTACTGATCGGTTTGCCCTCATCATCGCGGGCCGTGGTCCGTCCCACCAGCAAGGCAAACCTAATCCCGCTGACGTCGGAACGCCGGACGAGAAAGTCTCTTGATGTCGAGACAACTCTACACCGTGGCGGCGTCGTCCCTCCGCACGAACACGGTGCGGACCAGCAGCCACGTGACCCACAGCACGGCGGCGTAGAGCGGGACGCCGAGGATGAGCTTGAGGCCGGCGAGCAGCTCGACCTGCGCGGTGAGGTACAGCGGCACCTCGACGGCCAGGCGGAGCGCGAAGAGCCCGACCCAGATCCAGGTGGCGACCGTCAGCACGCGGCGCTTGACCGGGTCGGCGCGCCAGTCGACGTGCGAGCCGTCCTCGTTCGCCGGCAGCAGGAACCCGACGACCAGACCGATGAGCGGCCAGCGGACGGCGAGGGAGACCAGGAGCCCGACCAACCACACCGAGTTGATGATGATCCCCGGGATGAAGTTGCTCTCGGCGCGTCCGGTGATGAGTGCGAGGCCGGCCGACACCGCGACGCCGAGGATGCCCGCGAAGGACATCGTCAGCGACTGTCGCTGCACCAGGCGGAGGACGACGAACACCAGGCCGACGACGACCGGGATCACGACACTCGGCACGAGCTCCTTCGTGATCGCGTAGACGACGAGGAACGCGAACCCGGGCAGTACCGACTCGGCGAGGCCGCGGGTCCCGCCGACCGCTCCGAGCAGCGCGCGCCCGGAGGGCGCCTCGCCAGGGGCGACGCGGGCGATGCCCGCGTTCTGCACCGCGTCGCGGAACTGTGCGGAGAACGACGGCGCAGCCGACGCTGCGTCAGGTGTTCCAGCGGACGCGGGCACGGCTTCGGACCCGGCCGTCTCGGGTCGGTGGGTGTCGTCGTGTTCCGGCACCGTGCCTCCAGGGCGGGTCAGGTCGTCAGATCGCGGTCTGCGTCGACTTCGGCATGTGCAGCGGGATGAGGTCGCGCGGCGGCATCGGCGTCGTGCCGCGCACGACGACGACGCTGCGGAAGAGCTCCTCGATCTCGCTCGCGTCGTCGGGCTGCTCGGCAGCCTTGCCGGCGATCACGCCGCGCAGGAACCAACGCGGGCCGTCGACGCCGACGAAGCGGGCCGGACGGACGCCGGCGGTGCCACCGTCCCCGTCGACCGCGACCGGCACGGACGCGCGGAGCTCGGGGCCGAACGGGCCGTCGACCTCGGTCACGACACCGCCCTGGCGCTCGATCTGCTCGGCGATCTGTGCGCGGATCTCGTGCCACAGACCCGTCGAGCGGGGTGCGGCGAACGGCTGGACCTGCAGCGTGGAGTCGTCGTAGTCGAGCCCGACCGCGACGACGCGCTGCGAGCCCTCCTCGACCTCGAGGCGCAGGTGCAGGCCCTCGCGCGGCAGGACCTTCACGCCGCCCAGGTCGACGTACGGACGGACCAGGTTCGCCTCGGTCTCGTCGTGCGGGCCGTTCTCGGCGCGGTCCTCGGGTGCGGACTTGTCCGTCGGGGCGACCCCGTCGACCTCGTCGAGGTCCGCGTCGGCGTCCGTCGCGATGTCGACCTCGGGGGTCGTGTCCGCGATCTCGACCTCGTCGGCGACGGCCTCGGCCACCTCGACCTCGGCGGCCTCGACCTCGTCACGCTTGCGTCGACCGAACTTCATGCGCGCGTTCCTTCCTGAACATCATCGGCGGCGCCGGTCACGGCACCGCTCCGGTCACCGTAGCCGGACGAGCCGAAGCCGCCCTGGCCCCGGACGCTGTCGGGGAGTTCCTCGACACGCGTGTACGTCACCCGCGGCACGGGCATGACGATCAGCTGTGCGATGCGGTCACCCACGTGCACCTCGTACGGTTCGGACCGGTCGGTATTGAGCAGCGAGACCTTGATCTCGCCGCGGTACCCGGAGTCGACCGTGCCCGGGCTGTTGACGATGGTGATGCCGTGCTTGGCGGCGAGCCCGCTGCGCGGGACCACGAACGCGGCGTACCCCTCGGGGAGCGCGATCCGCAGCCCGGTCGCGGCCAGGTGGCGCTCGCCCGGCTGCAGCACGAAGGCCTCGGTCGAGACGAGGTCGGCACCGGCGTCACCGGGGTGGGCGTGTCCGGGGCGGTTCTCCCCGGTCCAGAGGACGTCGACTGGTTCCATCACGTGTCGAGGGTAGTGCAGAGACGTGACCCGACCGTGACCTGCCCCGAGTCGTGGTCGAATGGACCCGTGACCCTGTACCGCGAACGACTCTGGGCCCCGCCCGCCCTGTACCTGGCGACGGCGCTCGTCATCCCCGCCACCCTGCTCGTGTTCCTGCCCATCAGCGTGCTCGCCGGTGTGCTCGTGGCGATCGGCATGGAGCTCGGCGTCCTCGTGCTCCTGTGGGCTCTCGCACCCACCATCGAGGTCACGGACAGCGAGTTCCGCGCCGGCAAGGCGCACCTCCCCCGCGCACTCGTCGGCAGCGTCGAGGCGTTCGAGGGGGCCGAGGCGACCACGCAGCGCGGCCCGAAGCTCGACGCCCGAGCGTGGACGCTCTTCCGGGGCTACGTGCGCGGGGTCGTCAAGGTCGAGGTCCGCGACGACGCCGACCCGACGCCCTACTGGCTGGTCAGCGTCCGGCAGCCCACCAAGGTGGTCGAGGCGCTCCGGTCCTGACGGACCGCGGCGGGCGACCGGGAGGCACGGCGCGCGTCCGCCCCGCACCGCACGACGAAGGCCCCGCATCCTGGAGGATGCGGGGCCTTCGGCGATCGGTGCGTCTACAGCGCTGCGACGGTGCTCGCTACAGCGCTGCGCATTCCGCGCAGACCGGCCCGAGCTTCGACTCGTGGTCGAGCTGGGAGCGGTGCTTCACGAGGAAGCACTCGACGCAGGTGAACTCATCGACCTGCGGGGGCAGCACGACGACGTCGAGGTCGACGTCGCTCAGGTCCTGCCCGGCGAGTTCGAAGCTGCCGGGGTTGTCCGAATCATCGTCGACGACCCCCGACATCTTGTCGGGAACGCGCTCCTTGAGGGCCTCGATCGACTCCGAATCGGAGTTGTCATCGGTCTTCCGGGGGGCGTCGTAATCGGTGGCCATGCCCATCCATTTCTCGTATCGAGAGGTCGTCGCCGGGTGATCGGCGGCGACAGTTTGCACTACGTCCCGCCAGAGTGCAAACCGAGATCTGCGGCGGGTCGTCACGGCGCTGCAACCCGTGACCGGATCGGGACATTCCCGACACCCGTCGCCGCTGGTGCGCAGACTCCGCGGCACGCCCGTGCGCCTCCGTGGAAACCGTCCGCGACCACTGCATACTCACGGGGTACGACGCACGACCGTACGCGACGCTGGGAAGGCTGGACCATGCAAGACGTGAGAGTCATCGGAGTCGAGGCAGGCGCACTCCTCCTGGCGACCGACGGCGGTACCGAGTTCCGGTTGCCCGTCACGTCCTCGCTGCCGGGGCAGGTCCGGCAGGCCAACCCCGACGCCGGTCCGCAGAAGCGGGTCTCCCCCAAGGACGTGCAGGCACGCATCCGTGGTGGTGCCGACGCCGCCGACGTCGCGGCCGCGCTCGACGTCGACGTCGAGTACGTCCGACGCTTCGAGGGCCCGGTGCTCGCCGAGCGTGCGTTCGTCCTCGACGCCTCGCACCGCGTCCCGGTGACCCCGGTCGACGACGAGGCCCCCGACACCTTCGGCGCAGCGATCACCGCGAAGCTCGAGGCCGGCGAGGCCACCGCGATCAGCTGGGGCTCGTGGAAGCACCCGGAGAGCGGCTGGCAGGTCCGGGTCCACTACACCGCGGCCGAGGTCGAGCACGACGCCCAGTGGCGCTTCGACCCGAAGACCTCGACGCTCGTGCCGGACAACGGCGACGCGCACCGGCTCTCGCACACCGACGACGAGGGCATCGCGCCCCGCCTGCGCGCCGTGGAGTACGAGCAGCAGGACGACGACGGCACCCGCTTCGACTCCGGTGCCTTCCGCGTCGAGGAAGAGGACGAGGCCGTCACGAACCCCGACGTCTCCGACCGCGCCCCACTCCGTGCACCGCTGCCCCGCATCGGCCAGGCGGCCGTCGAGGAGCGCGCACCCGGCAACGAGACCGCCGACCTGCTCGAGGCGCTCCGCCGCCGCCGTGGGGAGCGCGAGGCCGCCTCGTTCGGCGAGCAGCGCGACGAGCCGGCCCGCGGCACCTCGATCAGCGTCGTCGACATCCCGCTGCAGGGGTTCGAGGACGAGTCCCAGGGCGACACCGTCCCGCCGTCCGCCGACGCCCGTCCGGCATCGGCGCCCGAAGCCGAGGGCCGTGCGGAGCGCAAGAAGCGCAACCGCCGGTCGATGCCGAGCTGGGACGAGATCGTCTTCGGCACGCGCCCGGAGGACCCGGCCTGAGCCGACCGTCCGCTACTGCGCGAACGCCCCGGCGAGCCGCAGCGGGACGAACGTCTCCTCGTCGGTCATCGCACCGTGCTGACCGATCATGCGCTTCGGCACCTCGCCGTCACGCAGCTCGCGGTCGTCGTTGAACGCCCACGACCCGCGTGCCACGACGATCACGTCGCCGATGCGCGGGACCACCTGCGGCGAGACCGCACCGAACCACCCGGCGGCGATCGCCTCGTCGCGGCTGGCGACGTACGCCTTCTTGCCGTAGCGCGCCCGGAACGCCCCGACCAGCCCGCGCACGTCGGTGCCCGGCGCCACCGTGAACTGGCGGCACCGCGGATCGCCGGCCACCCCGACGACGTCCTTCAGCAGGAGCGGGTCGATGGCGATGTTCGCGTGGTCGGGCACGTCGAGCACACCGTGGTCCGCGGTGACGAGGACGCCCACGTCCGGCGCACCGCGGGCGTCGAGGCGTGTGAGCTCGCCGTCGAGCAGCTCGAGCGTCGCCGTCCACCGGTCGGACTGCCACCCGGACTTGTGGCCGATCGAGTCGAGCTCCGGCACGTACAGGTACACGAGCGACCGACCGGTGGCGGTCTCGGCCAGGGCGGCGTCGATGCGCTCCGGGATCGTGTCCGCCGACACGTACCGCGCGCCGCCGAGCACGTTCGCGGTCATGCCCGACGCCCGGTACCGGTCGGGGCCGACGACGACGGGGTCGACGCCGAGCTCCGCGGCGCGGGTGAAGAGCGTCTCGGTGAGGAACCAGTCCGCGGGCACCTCGGTGTCCCACCCGCCGAGCAGGTTCATCACGGCAGCGGTGTCCGGGTTCCAGCCGCTGTACCCGACGACGCCGTGCGTGCCGGGCGACCGTCCGGTGGTCAGGGTGCTCAGTGCCGCGGCCGTCGTGGTCGGGAACCCGCTGCGCAGCCTCTTCGCGGTGCCGGACCCCTTCGCGGCCGTGAGCCATCGGGCGTGCCCGGCGCGAGCCGACAGCGCGGCGCTCCCGAGGCCGTCGACCAGGACGACGATCGCGGAACGGGCGGGACGGAGGGCGATCCGGGCCTCCAGGCCGTGGTCACGCGACCACGCGCCGTCCGCAGCCCCGAGGGCCACGAGGCAACTCGGGAAGACGTCGGCGAGGTTGGCGGCGGCGTCGGGGGCCGTCGGTACGCTTGTTCCCATTCCAACGAGTCTTCCAGAAAGGTGCCATGGCACGCACGGACGCAGTCGGCCTGCCCGACGGTGAGCGCATCGAGGACGTCGACGTCTCCGAGGAGATGCAGGGCTCCTTCCTCGAGTACGCGTACTCCGTCATCTACTCGCGGGCGCTGCCCGATGCGCGCGACGGCCTGAAGCCCGTCCAGCGGCGCATCCTGTACCAGATGGCCGAGATGGGCCTGCGGCCCGACCGCGGGCACGTCAAGAGCGCCCGCGTCACCGGCGAGGTGATGGGCAAGCTGCACCCGCACGGCGACGGCGCGATCTACGACGCCCTGGTGCGGATGGCGCAGCCGTTCACGATGCGCGTACCGCTGATCGACGGCCACGGCAACTTCGGGTCGCTCGACGACGGTCCCGCTGCGGCCCGGTACACCGAAGCCCGTCTGGCCGAACCGTCGATGGCGATGACCGAGGGCCTCGGCGAGGACGTCGTGGACTTCGTCCCGAACTACGACAACCAGATCATGCAGCCCGGCGTCCTGCCCGCGGCGTTCCCGAACCTGCTCGTCAACGGCGCGTCCGGCATCGCGGTCGGCATGGCGACGAACATGGCGCCGCACAACCTGGGCGAGGTGGTCGAGGCCGCGAAGCACCTGCTGATGAACCCGCAGGCCACCCTCGAGGAGCTCATGGAGTTCGTCCCGGGGCCGGATCTGCCCTCCGGTGGCACCATCGTCGGGCTCTCCGGCGTCCGCGACGCCTACGCCACCGGACGCGGCACGTTCCGCACCCGGTCGAAGGTGAGCGTCGAGAACCTCACCCCGCGCAAGGTCGGACTCGTCGTCACCGAACTGCCGTACCTCGTCGGCCCCGAGCGCGTCATCGAGAAGATCAAGGACGGCGTCCAGTCCAAGAAGCTCGTCGGCATCTCGGACGTCAACGACCTGACCGACCGCAACCACGGGCTCCGGCTCGTGATCGGCATCAAGAGCGGCTTCAACCCCACCGCGGTGCTCGAGCAGCTGTACAAGCACACCCCGCTCGAGGACGGCTTCGGCATCAACAACGTCGCGCTGGTCGGTGGGTCGCCGCGCACGCTCGGGCTGCGCGAACTGCTCGACGTCTACGTGCAGCACCGGCTGTCGGTCGTCACCCGGCGGTCGGAGTACCGGCTCGCGCGTCGTCGTGAGCGGCTGCACCTGGTCGAGGGACTGCTCATCGCGATCCTCGACATCGACGAGGTCATCCAGGTCATCCGCACCTCGGACGACTCCGAGGCGGCACGGAGCCGGCTCCGTGACGTCTTCGACCTGTCCGAGGTCCAGGCCGAGTACATCCTCGAACTGCGGCTCCGACGCCTGACGAAGTTCTCGCGCATGGAGCTCGAGGCCGAGCGCGACCAGTTGCTCGCCGACATCGCCGCGCTCGAGGAACTCCTGGCGTCCGACGAACGGCTCCGTGCCCAGGTCGCGCTCGAGCTCACCGAGGTCTCCGACAAGTTCGCCACCCCCCGCCGCACGCTGCTCACGGAGGCCGACGCCCCCGTCAAGGGCGGTCGCAAGGCCGCGGTCGACCCGGAGTCGCTCCAGGTCGCCGACTCGCCGTGCCGCGTGCTGCTCTCGACCACCGGACGGCTCATCCGCGTCGACATCCCGACGTCGGAGCTCAGCATCGTCCGCGTGCCGAAGCGCTCCAAGCACGACGCCGTCCGCTCCGCCGTGGTGAGCACCGTCCGGGGCCAGGTCGGCGCGCTGACCTCGACCGGGCGGGTGCTGCGGCTCTCCCCCGTCGACGTCCCGGCGGTGCCGCCGGCCGCGGTCCGGCTCGACGCCGGCGTGCGGGTCACCGACTTCCTCACCCTGACGAAGGGTGAGACCGTCGTGGCGCTCGTCGACCTGTCCGGCGCCTCCGAGGACTCGCTGGCGATCGGCACCGCACAGGGCGTCGTGAAGCGCGTCGTGCCCGGAGCCTGGCCCGACAAGCCCGAGTTCATCGCGATCGGCCTGAAGCCCGGCGACGCGGTGGTCGGCGCCGCTCAGGCGCCCGAGTCCGACGACCTGGTGTTCATCAGCTCGAACGCCCAGCTCCTGCGCTTCCCCGCGTCCGGCGTCCGTGCCCAGGGGTTGCCAGCCGGCGGTGTCGCGGGCATGGCGCTGGCATCCGGGTCCTCGGTGATCTGGTTCGGGTCCGTCGCCCGGTCCGACGACGCCGTGGTCGCCACGGTGTCCACGACCTCGACGGCACTGCCCGGCACTGACTCCGGTCGCGCCAAGGTCTCCGCGCTGTCCGAGTTCCCCGCCAAGGGCCGGGCGACCCAGGGTGTCCGGGCGCACGCGTTCCTGAAGGGCGAGGACGGGCTCACCGTGGGCTGGGCGGGCATCGCTCCCCCGCACGCGGTCGGCACGGACGGCGCCGCGCGCACCCTGCCCGACTGGCTGTCGAAGCGTGACGGGTCCGGTGCACCGCTCGAGGCCGTCATCGGCTCGATCGGGGGCAGTGCCGCGGCGCTCGACGGGACCGCGGGCGACGCGTAGCGCGCGGCGAGGTTCCGCTCCGGCGTCTGTTCTCGCGAAAGCGACAGTGTCCCGCGAACAGTTCGCGGGACACTGTCGCGTCGGCGGCACGGACCGCGCACGGTGACGGCACGGTGTCGTTCAGACGGCACCGAGACTCGGCCTGAACGACATCGTTCGCGGTCCGGCACCCGAGCCCGGTCGCCCATCGCGAGACTCGCTGGCCGGGAGGCGCGGGGCAACCCCGCCCGGACCGCTCGAGCCGCCGACGCGGAAGCGACAGAAGTCCGCCAACAGTTCGCGGCACATCGTCGCGTTGGCGGCACGGACCGCGCACGGTGGCGCGCCGCGGCACCGAGACTCGGCCTGAGCGACCGAACTCGGAGCGCGCAGCCCGAGACGAGTCGCTCACCACGAGACTCGGGCCAGCGCCGCCGAGACCCGGGCGGGACCGGCGCGCTACGCGTCGATGCGGTCGCGGTCCAGACCCTCGCCTGCCAGGATGAACTCCTTGCGCGGGGCCACGTCGTTCCCCATGAGCAGTTCGAACACCTTCGCCGCGCTCTCGGCGTGCGTGATGTTCACCCGCCGCAGGGTCCGGTGCGCGCGGTCCATCGTGGTCTCGGCGAGCTGGTCGGCGTCCATCTCACCCAGACCCTTGTACCGCTGGATCGGCTCCTGGTACTTCTTGCCGGTCTTCTCGAGCTTCTTCAGCACGGTCTGCAGTTCCTGCTCGGAGTACGTGTAGAGCGTGTCGTTCGGCTTGCCGCGGTTCACGACGACGACCCGGTGCAGCGGCGGCACGGCGGCGAACACCCGGCCCTGCTCGATCATCGGTCGCATGTAGCGGAAGAACAGGGTGAGCAGCAGCGTGCGGATGTGGGCACCGTCGACGTCGGCGTCCGACATGATGATGACCTTGCCGTAGCGCGCCTGGTCGATCTCGAACGTCCGGCCGGAACCGGCGCCGATGACCTGGATGATCGACGCACACTCGACGTTCGACAGCATGTCCGACACGGACGCCTTCTGCACGTTGAGGATCTTGCCGCGGATCGGCAGCAGCGCTTGATACTCGCTGTTGCGTGCGAGCTTCGCGGTCCCCAGGGCCGAGTCTCCCTCGACGATGAAGAGCTCGGTGCCCTCGGTCTCCTGCGACCGGCAGTCCGCGAGCTTCGTCGGCAACGAGGAGTTCTCGAGCGCGTTCTTCCGGCGCTGCGTCTCCTTGTGGGCGCGGGCCGAGATGCGGGTCTTCATCTCCGCGACGACCTTCTCGAGCAGCGTCGCGGCCTGGGCCTTCTCGGTGCGCTGCGTCGACGTCAGGATCTCGGTGATGCGCTTCGACACGACCTGGTCGACGATCTTGCGGACCGCCGGCGTGCCGAGGATCTCCTTCGTCTGCCCCTCGAACTGCGGCTCGGGCAGTCGGACGGTCAGCACGGCGGTCATGCCGGCGAGCACGTCGTCCTTGTCGAGCTTGTCCTGCCCGACCTTGAGCTTGCGGGCGTTCGCCTCGACCTGCGCGCGGACGGCTTTGACCAACCCGGACTCGAAGCCGGCCTGGTGCGTGCCGCCCTTCGGCGTCGCGATGATGTTGACGAAGCTGCGGAACACCGTCTCGTACCCGTCGCCCCACCGCAGCGCGAGGTCCACCTCGCAGGCGCGCTCGACCGAGGTCGAGACCATGTGGCCCTTGTCGTCGAGCATCGGGACGGTCTCGGTGAAGGTCCCGGTGCCCTGCACGCGCCAGACATCGGTGACGGCCGTGTCGGCCGCGAGGTGCTCGACGAACTCGCCGATGCCGCCCTCGTAGCGGAAGCGTTCGACGACCGGGCCGGCCTCGACGGCGGTGCCCGTCGCCTCGGCACGCGCGACGGCGGCCTCGATCGAGGTCACGCGCTCGTCGGTGATCGTGATGCCGAGCCCGGGCACCAGGAACGCCGTCTGCCGTGCGCGGGTGACCAGGTCGTCGGTGCTGAACCGCGCATCGGCGGTGAAGATCTGCCGGTCCGCCCAGTACCGGATCCGGGAACCCGTGACGCCCTTCTTCACCTTGCCGACGACCCGCAGCTCGCTGCCCGAGGTGAAGGGGCTGAACGGGGCGTCCGGACCGATGCCCTTCGTGTCGTCGAACGTGCCGGGCTCGCCGCGGTGGAAGGACATGGCGTAGGTCTTGCCGCCACGGTCGACCTCGACGTCGAGGCGCTCGGACAGGGCGTTGACCACCGAAGCGCCGACGCCGTGCAGACCACCGGAGGCAGCGTAGGACCCGGAGCCGAACTTGCCACCGGCGTGCAGCTTGGTGAACACGACCTCGACCCCGGTCAGCCCGGTCTTCGGTTCGACGTCCACCGGGATGCCGCGGGCGGTGTCGCGAACCTCGACCGACCCGTCGGCGTGCAGCACGACACCGATCTCGTCGCCGTGCCCGGCCAGGGCTTCGTCGACGGAGTTGTCGATGATCTCCCACAGGCAGTGCATGAGCCCACGGGAGTCGGTCGAGCCGATGTACATCCCTGGACGCTTCCGGACCGCCTCGAGCCCTTCGAGGACGGAGAGATGGCGTGCGGAGTAGTCGGAGCTCACCGTTCGATGCTACCGAGCGCTACCGACACCCTCGGCGTGGACACTCGCACTGGGGACAACCGATCCGCGCTCAGCGAAACAGCGCTGCACAATGCATCGTTCTCAGGCATCACGTGTTGAAATGGTGCAACCACCCGGCACCACCTGCGATCCGTGAGGAGCACAGCAATGACCCAGACCGTGCAGGACCCCTCCATCGACGAAGTCAGCAACCACCAGCTGACCGCCGCCGACCGTTGCGACAGCTGCGGAGCGCAGGCTTACATCCGAGCCACCATGTCGAGCGGCGAGCTCTTCTTCTGCGCGCACCACGGCGCCGAGTTCAAGGACAAGCTCGCGGCGACCGCCATCGAGTGGCACGACGAGAGCAGCCGACTCCACGAGTCGAAGTAGCGCGCGAAGGCGCGAGCACAGCAAGACGGGAGGCCCTGTGCCAGCTGGCACCGGGCCTCCCGTCTGTCTGTTGCCCGTCTCAGAACGCGCGGTTCAGCGCCCAGGCGGCGCCGCGGTAGCTGTTCGGCCCCCAGACACCGTCGATGGGGCCGCTGTAGCCGCCATGGGCGGCCGCCCATCGCTGCAATGCTGCGATGGTCTGGGGGTGTTCGGATCCGTAGAAGTCGCCCGACTGGTAGTACCCGCCGACCGCGAGGCGCTTCGCGACGAAAAACCAGGCGGGGGAAGTCATGCGACCGTCGATATCACCTGAGTACCCGGCCATGCTGCCGAGGCACTGGAGCCGCTTGTAGAAGATCGTCCCCGGAACCCCGTCGAACTCGGTCGTGGTCGTCGGCACCGAACTGCAGGCCGAACTGATGCGGGGCGTCGCGGCCTCAGCAGGAGCCGTCTGGACGACGGCCCCGGCAGTGGTCAGTGTCACGACGAGTGCGCCGACCAGGGCGAGGACGGATTTGTTGGTGAGCATGAAGCCTCCTTTGTCGGCTTCCAACATGTCACATCCTGCACACCAACGGACCGACCTGGCAATTGTTGCCACCCATCGGAGACGACGAAGGCCGGGTCCCATCGGGACCCGGCCTTCGTGAGCGTCACGCGATGCGCTTGAACGCCTTGTCGACGTAGCGGTCGACCGTCGCGCGCGCTTCGCGCGCGTAGCGGTCGATGGTCGCTGTCTGCTCGGGATCCGGCGCGTACTCACGGCCCAGCCGAGCGGCTGCCGCGGCGAGCACACCGTCGGTCAGCTGCGGGTTGAGCGGCAGGATCGGACCCTGCGTGTGCGTGCCGAACGACGTACCGACGATCGCACCCTCGACCGGGGCTCCAGCCTGGTTACCGCCGCCGGACACCACGTCGGCGAACGGGGTGGCCCCGGCCGCGAGCTCGATCGTGGTGGCGTGGTCCTCGAAGCCGGCGAGCCGCTTGGGTGCCCCGGGGAGCAGCGGGTACCGGGTCTCGAGGACGAAGTAGTTGACCCGCCGTTCGGCACCGCGAACGGCTCGGGCGTCGAACACGCCGAACCCGGCGAGCGGAGCACCCTCGGTGGGGACGACCTCGTTCGTCGCCAGGTCGAACCCACCACCGACCGCGACGACCGGCACGCCGTCGCTCGCGAAGGAACGGAGCGGAGCGGCGATGCGGGCGACGTCGGCACCGAGCGAGCGCATCGCGCTGAGCGGTCCGTTGCCGATGACGACGACGTCGGCCGCGGCGGGCAGGTCGTCGCCGGGCGCGTACTCGAGCACCTCGGTGTCGAGGCCGGCTGCGGCGGCACGGCGGACGAGGGCAGCGACGTTGCCGCGGTCCCCCGAGACGCCCATCTGCCGGGGGTAGACGTGCAGGATGGTCAGCCGGTCGGCCGTCATGCGGTCTTCTCCATGTCCGGGTGGCCGAGGGCCTTGCGGGCGATCATCATGATCTCGTAGTTGACGATGAAGTTCTTCGTCCCGCTGGTCGTCGACCCGAGCTGCTCCATGTGCTTGATCGCGGCCTCGACGTCGGGTTCGACCCGACCGATGCGGACACCGGCGTGCTCGAGGGCGATCGCGATCTGCCATGCCTTGTCACCGGACACGACGTCGACGTGGTCGAGCTTCGAGAAGTCGATGTCGTAGATCCACGAGATGTCCGGCGTGCCCTCGTCGATCGCCATGAGGACCTGCTCGGGGCGGTCCGGCAGTGCGTCGAGGTTGAGCTGGAGGCTCGCGGCGTTCTTGAACATCGTGAACTCGGCGGACTCGCCGGCGATCGGGAGTCGCTCGCCGCGGCCGTACGCCGGCTTCATCGTGCCGAAGGCCTTCGTGACGGCGTCGGCGCGGAACTGCGTGCCGAGTGCCGCGCTGGCCGTGGCGGTGGCAGCAGCAGCGTCGACCGCGTAGTGCAGGCCGCGTGCGGGCAGGCGCACCGCGATGTCGGCACCGTCGAAGCGGATCGTCGCACCGTCACCGGTGTTCACGACGACCTCGGATTCAGCCGCGTTCGGCTGGGCGTCCTGCCGATCGAAGTCGTCGGCGTTCTGCAGGCCGTTCGGTGCCGCGGCGACGACCTCGGCGCTCGCACCGAAGCGCAACACCCGCTGGCCGGTCCGCGCCACGTAGGCGTCGAGGAACTGGTCGTCGCGGTTCGTGATGACGTTCGCCGTGGACAGTGCCGCGGTGTCGAGCATCATGTCGGCGACGCGCTCGGTCTCGAAGAACCGGTACAGCTGGTCGACCTGCACGTTGAGCATCGTGACCGTGGACGGCGACAGGATGCCGGCGAGCTCGACCGCGAAGGCCTCGTCGACCTCGAGGATGCCGATGTCCGCCTTCAGGCGACCGGTCAGGGAGACCTCGGACAGCAGCGCCGACGCGATGCCCTGCGGCAGGTTGGCGCCCGAGGGGTTCGTGAAGACGCGGAGCCCGTGCGCCCGGACGATGTCCGAGATCATGTGCGTCGTCGTCGACTTGCCGTTCGACCCGAGCACGAAGACGACGCCGTTCGGGAACTGCTTCGTCACGTGCTGCAGGAAGTCCGGCACGAGCTTGAGCACGATGTAGCCAGGGTACGCGGACCCCCCGCCCCGCGCTCGCGCGAGGGCACGGAGGATCCGCCCGATCAGGATCGGGATGAAGAACCGCATCGGCCTACTCGAGGTAGTCGCGCAGCGACTGCGACCGCGACGGGTGGCGGAGCTTCGCCATCGTCTTGGACTCGATCTGACGGATGCGCTCACGCGTCACGCCGAACGTGTCACCGATCTGGTCGAGGGTCTTCGGCTGGCCGTCACCGAGGCCGAAGCGCATGCGGATGACGCCCGCCTCGCGCTCGGACAGGGAGTCGAGCAGGCTCTCGAGCTGCTTCTGCAGCATCGTGAAGCCCACGGCGTCGGCCGGCACGACCGCCTCGGTGTCCTCGATGAGGTCGCCGAACTCGGAGTCGCCGTCCTCGCCCAGGGGCGTGTGCAGGGAGATCGGCTCGCGGCCGTACTTCTGCACCTCGACGACCTTCTCCGGGGTCATGTCGAGCTCGCGTGCGAGCTCTTCCGGAGTGGGTTCGCGACCGAGATCCTGCAGCATCTGACGCTGGACGCGGGCGAGCTTGTTGATGACCTCGACCATGTGCACCGGGATGCGGATGGTCCGGGCCTGGTCGGCCATGGCGCGGGTGATCGCCTGGCGGATCCACCACGTCGCGTAGGTGGAGAACTTGAAGCCCTTGGTGTAGTCGAACTTCTCGACCGCACGGATGAGGCCCAGGTTGCCCTCCTGGATGAGGTCCAGGAACTGCATGCCACGGCCGGTGTAGCGCTTGGCGAGCGACACCACGAGGCGGAGGTTCGCGCCGAGCAGGTGCGACTTGGCACGCTGACCGTCGCGGGCGACCCAGCGCAGCTCGCGCTCGGCCGGCTTGGTGAGGCCGGTCGAGTGCTGCAGCTTGTCCTCGGCGAACAGGCCGGCCTCGATGCGCATCGCGAGCTCGACCTCCTGCTCGGCGTTGAGCAGGGCGACCTTGCCGATCTGCTTGAGGTAGTCCTTCACCGGGTCGGCGGTCGCACCCGTGATGGTCGTCGAGTAGACCGGGGCTTCGTCGTCGTCGGTCTGCGAGATGACGAGCGCGCCGGCGGCGACCGCAGCGGCGGCGTCGGGCTTGATCGCCTTGTCGTCGGTGTCCTCGACGTCCTCGGTCGGCTCGTCGGTGGCTTCGTTCGCCTCGTCGACGGGGTCGACCTTCTTCGCCTTCGGGGCGGCCTTCTTGGCCGGGGCCTTCTTGGCGGGGGCCTTGGTGGCGCGCTTCTTCGGCGCATCGGTTCCCTCGGTGTCCGTGGCGTCCTCTGCCACAGCACCCTCGGGCTGAGTGTCCTTCGTGGGATCGATCGTCGTGCTCCGGGCAGCCATGCGATCACCTCTCTCGTCGTGCCACGTTCGTGGGGTCGTGGCCTCCCTCGCCGCCCAGGGCCCGAGCCGCAGTCCCCCGCGTCGTCGAGTCCTACCGTTCCGGGCAGCACTAAGACCCATGTCAAGTCCCCCGTGTTGATCGGCGCTCCGAAGTGCACCGACAGGATGGGGGTCCTGAGTGGGTCCGTGATCATTATTGCACGTGCCGCTTCCGCAGGCGCGCAACGAGTGCAACCCAGAGCGGTCCGACGCGTATTCCCTCCTCCGCGTGGAGCACTCGCCGAGTCCGGCGCCGAGCGTGCAGGAGCATCGCGACGCCGAACCCGACCACCAGGTACTGCACCGTGAGGGCCACCCGGAAGTTGTCCCAGGCGAAGACGGTCTCGCCGGTGACGCGGGACACCACGTCGAGCAGCAGCCCGATCAGGTACATCATCACGAACGCCGCCAGGAAGCCGCCGACGTTGACGACGCCGTTCGCGGACCCCAGGGAACCGACGGGGTTGAACGTCCGGGCGAAGTCGAACCCGATCAGCGAACCGGGGCCGCCGATGCCCATCGCCACGACGAGCAGCACGAGCAGCCACGTCGGCGGGTGGCCGGGCCAGAGCAGGATCGCGGTCCACACCACGGCGAGCAGCACGACCACGCCGAGCACGAGGTTCGAGCGGCGCATCGGGAACCGCGCGCACAACAGCCCGAGCACCGGCCCGGCCACGAAGCCCACGGCGACGATGACCGTCAGGAAGCCGGCGGCCTCGGCGGGGCTGTACCCGAGCCCGCGGAGCATGGGGACGCCCCACAGCAGCGAGAACACCGTGCCGGACGACTGCGTCACGTAGTGGGACCAGAACCCGAGCTGCGTGCCCGGCCGACGCAACGCGTGCCCGAACGTCCGGAACGCGGCGCCCCACGAGTGCGGCAGCGGGATCGTTCCGGTCCGCACGACCACGGGGCCGTTGCGGACGAAGACGAACGCCAGGACCAGCCCGACGGCACTGGCGGCAGCGGCGACCCCGAACGCGGGCGTCCAGCCCGCGGCGTGCAGGAGCACCGCGAACGGGAACGCCGACAGGATCTGGCCGATCTGCCCGAGGTTGCCCGTCCACTGCGAGACCTGCGGCAGGATCCGGCCGCTGAACCACATCGGCACCAGGCGGATCACCGAGATGAACGTCATCGCGTCGCCGGCACCGACGAGCACCCGGCCCGCGATCGCCGGGCCGATCGTCGGCGAGAAGGCCACGACGGCCTGGCCGACCACGAGCAGCGCGGCGCCGAGCAGGACGAGCCTGCGCGGCCCCACCCGGTCGAGCGCGACGCCCACCGGGATCTGGAGTCCGGCGTACACGGCGATCTGCACGACCGCGAGCGTGGACAGCACCGCCGCCGAGACGGCGAACCGGTCCTGCGCGTCCACTCCGGACACCCCCAGCGAGGACCGCTGCACGACCGCGAGGACGTAGGCGAGCACCGCGATGCCCCAGATCAGGTAGGCGCGACGGGAGTTCACCCCGACAGGCTACCGATCCGGCGGAGCTGGATACGCGACGTGTGTCGCCGACGCGGGTGACGTCCTGATCGGGACCAGACGCCGACCGGGAGGCGCGGGGCGGGTCCGCACCGGGCCTCCCGTCCGCCGTTCCGGACCGTTCAGGGCCCGACCCGGCTACTCGCCGCCGTCACCCTGGGTGCGCCGGTCGGCCAGGAAGCGCTCGAGCTCGGCCGCGATCGCGTCCGCGGTCGGCACCTCGCCGTCGACGTCCGTGAGTGGCGACGCGACCGGGTTGCCCTCCATGTACGTGTCGTGCCGCTCCTCGAGCACACCGACGAGGCGCTGCAGCTCGGCGTTGCCGGCGACCTGCTCCTCGACCCGGGTGAGGAACTCGCGACCCGCCTCGCGCAGGGCGTCCGTCGGGAAGATGAGGCCGGTGGCCGCAGCGATGCCGGACAGGGCGGCGACGGCCGCGTCCGGGAACTCGGTGTCCGACAGGTAGTGCGGGACGAGCAGGACGAGCCCGGTGACCTGCGCGCCGGTGGATGCGAGCCGGTGCTCGACGAGGTGCAGGACGTTCGCCGGCGCCTGGGTCTCGGGCTTCCAGACGCTCATCTGCTCGACGAGGTCGGCGCGGGTGCCGGAGACGGTCAGGCTGATCGGGCGGGTGTGCGGGACCGGCATCGGGATCGACTGCACCCAGGTGGTGTCCGCGACCTGCAGCCGGGCGGCGAGGCCGGTGACGGCGTCCACGAACCGGTTCCACTGGAAGTCCGGCTCGTACCCGGACAGGAACAGGAACGGCTGGCCGATCTCGTCGCGCACGAGGTGCAGCGCCAGCCGGGGCGGCTCGACGGCGGCGATGTGGTCGTGCTCGAAGGTGATGACGGGCCGGCGAGCACGCCAGTCGAGCAGCACGTCGGGGTCGAACTCGGCGACGAGCTGGGTGTCGAGGTCGTCGAGCACCGACGTCGTGACCTGGGCAACGGCCGAACCGGCGTCCGCGAAGCCGGTGAGCCCGGCGACAAGGTGCAGCCCGGCCGGCACGGTCGGGGCGGCCTCGTCGAACGTGTAGAGCTCCTCGGGGTGGTTCACCGTCCCCATGCTAGGCGGGGCCACCGATGCCCCCGCGCGGGACGGCCACGCCGACAGCGAACAGTGCGTGGATAGGGTTGGAGCATGGTCCGACCGACGCTCTCCACCGACTCCTCCGCCCCCTCCTCGATCTCCGCCGACGTCCTCGTGGTCGGCGTCCGGCCCGGCGCCGACGGTGCCCCCGCGACGATCGCGCAGCCGGCCACGACACCGTTCTCGGCGCTCGACGACCTCGACCTCGCGGCGATCGGCGCGACGGGCGCCAAGGACCAGCTCGTGCGCATCCCGGCCGTCGGCGTCGACGCCGCGAGCATCGCGCTCATCGGGCTCGGCTCCGGCACCGACGCCGCCGCGTACCGTTCGGCCGCCGGCAGCGCCGTCCGCCAGCTGCCGCACGCCGCGTCGATCGCCCTCGCGCTGCCGACCGACACCGACGCCCTCGTCGAGGCAGCGCTCGAGGGTGCCGCGCTCGGCGCCTACGCCTTCACGCGGCACAAGGGTGCCGGCACGACCGGGCCGACGCGTGGCGAGCAGCGCGTGACGGTCCTCGCACCGACCGCCGCGGCGGACGCCGCGGTCCGTCCCGCGATCGTGGCCGACGCCGCGTCGCTCGTCCGCGACCTCGTGAACACCGCGGCCGGCGACCTGGGACCACAGGACGTCGCCGACGTGGCGACCGGGCTCGCCTCGGACCTCCCGCTCACGGTCGAGGTCCTCGACGAGCAGGCACTCGAGGAGCAGGGCTTCGGCGGCATCCTCGGGGTCGGCCGTGGTTCGGCACGTCCCCCGCGCCTGGTCGTCGTCCGCTACGCACCGGAGTCCGCCACGAAGCACCTCGCCCTCGTCGGCAAGGGCATCACGTTCGACTCGGGCGGGCTCTCGCTCAAGCCGGCGGCGTCGATGCTCGGCATGAAGACCGACATGACCGGCGCCGCAACGGTGCTCGCCGCGACCGTCGCCGCCGCACGCCTGGGCCTCGACGTGCGCGTCACCGCCTGGCTCGCACTCGCCGAGAACATGCCGTCGGGCACGGCGACCCGCCCGGGTGACGTCCTCACCCTCAAGAACGGCAAGACCGTCGAGGTCACGAACACCGACGCCGAGGGCCGCCTGGTGCTCGGCGACGGCATGGCCGCTGCCTCGCTCGAGCAGCCCGACGCGATCGTCGACGTCGCCACCCTGACCGGCGCGCAGGTCGTCGCGCTCGGCGACCGCACCACCGGCCTGATGGGCAGCGACGACCTCGTCGCGAAGGTCCGCACCGTGGCCGAGGGCGTGTCGGAGCAGATCTGGCCGATGCCCCTGCCCGAGGAACTCGACGCCCGGCTCGCCAGCGACGTCGCCGACATGGTCAACGCCACGGTCGGCAACCCGGCCGGCGGCATGCTGCTCGCGGGCAAGTTCCTGGAGCGCTTCGTCGGCGAGGGCATCCCGTGGGCGCACCTCGACATCGCCGGTCCGTCCGAGCACAAGGGCGGCGGCTACGGGTGGCTCGGCAAGGGCGCGACGGGTGTGATGGTCCGCACGCTCATCGCGCTCGCAGAAGACCTCCAGTCCGAGTAGTAGGTTTGGTACCGGTGGGACGGGGCATCGACGCGCCTCCCACCGGTACTGCACGGGACGGGACCGGAACCACGCGGTCCGACCGTCGGACGCCGCCCTCCGCGGTGTCCACGTAGGGCCCGATCGGCCCGACACGCACGAGGGAGTTGCACCAGGTGACGGAACAGACTTACGACGTCGTGGTCCTCGGTGGCGGGAGCGGTGGCTACGCCGCTGCGCTCCGGGCCGCCGAACTCGGCATGAGCGTCGCGCTCATCGAGGGCGACAAGCTCGGAGGGACGTGCCTGCACCGTGGCTGCATCCCCACCAAGGCGCTGCTGCACGCGGCCGAGGTCGCCGACGCGACGCGCGACGCCGAGAAGTACGGCGTGATCGCGGAGTTCGCCGGTGTCGAGGTCCCGAAGGTCATCGAGTACCAGCAGGGCGTCATCACCTCGAAGTACAAGGGCCTGCAGGGCCTCATCAAGGCTCGCGGCATCACCGTCGTCGAGGGCTGGGGTCGACTCACCTCGCAGAACACCGTGCAGGTCGGCGACCAGAACATCGTCGGCAAGAACGTCGTGCTCGCGACCGGCTCCTACTCGAAGTCCCTGCCCGGGCTCGAGATCGGCGGCCGCGTCATCACCTCCGAGACCGCACTGCGCATGGACTACGTGCCGAACAAGGTCGTCATCCTGGGCGGCGGCGTCATCGGCGTCGAGTTCGCCAGCGTCTGGAAGTCCTTCGGTGCCGAGGTCACGATCGTCGAGGCGCTCCCCCACCTCGTCCCGGCCGAGGACGAGTCCATGTCGAAGCAGCTCGAGCGCGCCTTCCGCAAGCGCGGCATCGAGTTCTCGCTCGGTGTCCGGTTCCAGGGCGTCGAGCAGCACGAGAACGGCGTCGTCGTGACGCTCGAGGACGGCAAGACCTTCGACGGCGACGTCCTGCTGGTCGCCGTCGGTCGTGGCCCGGTGACGCAGAACGTCGGCTTCGACGAGGTCGGCGTCGCCATGGACCGCGGCTTCGTCACCACGAACGAGCGCCTCGCCACCAACCTGCCGAACGTCTACGCGGTCGGCGACATCGTCCCCGGGCTGCAGCTCGCACACCGCGGCTTCCAGCAGGGCATCTTCGTCGCCGAGGAGATCGCCGGCCTGAACCCGGTGATCATCGAGGACAAGAACATCCCGAAGATCACGTACTCCGACCCCGAGGTCGCCTCCGTCGGCCTCTCGCAGGCCAAGGCCGAGGCCGAGTACGGCGCCGACAAGGTGGACTCGTACGAGTACAACCTGGCCGGCAACGGCAAGAGCCACATCATCGGCACGTCCGGTTCGGTCAAGGTCGTCCGCGTCGTCGACGGCCCCGTGGTCGGCGTGAGCATGATCGGCGCCCGCGTCGGTGAGCTCATCGGTGAAGCGCAGCTCGCCGTGAACTGGGAGGCGTACCCGGAGGACATCGCTCCGCTCGTGCACGCGCACCCGACGCAGAACGAGGCCCTGGGCGAGGCGTTCATGCACCTCGCGGGCAAGCCGCTGCACGCGCTGTGACCCGCACGAGTCCGCGCCCTGTGACAATGACATCAACAACAACTGCAACCCCCCGCGAAGAGGAGTCCACCCGATGAGCGAATCCGTCAGCCTCCCGGCGCTCGGCGAGAGCGTCACCGAGGGCACGGTGACCCGATGGCTGAAGAACGTCGGTGACCGGGTCGAGGTCGACGAGCCGCTGCTCGAGGTCTCGACCGACAAGGTCGACACCGAGATCCCGTCGCCCGTCGCCGGCGTCATCGAGGAGATCCTCGTGCAGGAGGACGAGACCGTGGAGGTCGGCACCGCGCTGGTGAAGATCGGCGACGGCTCGTCCGACTCCGGTTCCTCCGACGCCGACTCCGGTTCGTCCGACGAGTCCTCGAACGAAGCCGCTGCCGAGGCAGAGGCCCCCGAGGCCGAGCCGAGCACCGAGCAGGAGTCCGAGACCCCCGCCCCGGAGCCCACCGAGCCCGAGCCGGCCCCCGCCGGACAGACGCAGCCCGCAGCCCCGCAGGCGCCGTCCGCACCGCCCGCGGCCGCTCCGGTCCCGCAGGCGGCTCCGGTTCCGCCGCCCGCCGCCGCACCCCCGGCCGCCGTCCCGGCGCCGGCCGCTGCCGCACCCGCACCGGCCGCGCCGAGCGCGACCGCCGCCGCCGCGGTGCCGAACCCGACGCAGGACGGCGCGGCCTCCGGCTACGTCACCCCGCTCGTCCGCAAGCTCGCCAACGAGCAGGGCGTCGACCTGTCCACCGTCACCGGTTCCGGTGTCGGCGGTCGCATCCGGAAAGAGGACGTGCTCGCGGCCGTCGCGAAGGCCCCGGCCGCCGGTGGTGCAGCTGCACCCGCTGCCGTGTCCGGTCCGTTCGTCGCCGAGGTCTCGCCACTGCGCGGCACCCGCGAGAAGATGACCCGCCTGCGCAAGGTCGTGGCCGAGCGCGCCGTGCAGTCGATGACCTCGACCGCACAGCTCACGAGCGTCGTCGAGGTGGACGTCACGAAGGTGGCGCAGTTCCGCGACGCCCACAAGGCGGAGTTCCTCGAGAAGACCGGTTCGAAGCTCTCCTTCATGCCGTTCTTCGCCCTGGCGGCGTCCGAGGCACTCAAGGCCCACCCGAAGATCAACTCGACGGTCGAGGGTGACGAGATCGTCTACCCGGAGTCCGAGAACGTCTCCATCGCGGTGGACACCGAGCGCGGCCTGCTGACCCCGGTCATCAAGGACGCAGCCTCGCTCGACCTGGCGCAGTTCTCGAAGTCCATCGCGGACCTCGCGGAGCGCACCCGGAACAACCAGCTCAAGCCCGACGAGCTCGCCGGCGGAACGTTCACGCTGACGAACACCGGTTCGCGTGGCGCGCTGTTCGACACCCCCGTGGTGTTCCTGCCGCAGTCGGCGATCCTCGGTACCGGCATCGTCACGAAGCGTCCCGCAGTCGTGAAGGTCGACGGCCAGGAAGCGATCGCGATCCGTTCGTTCGTGTACCTCGCGCTGTCGTACGACCACCGGATCATCGACGGTGCGGACGCCTCGCGCTACCTGGTCGCGGTCAAGAACCGCCTGGAAGAGGGCAACTTCGCCCCCAACCTCGGGTACTGACCCAGCACCACGGCCGACGGCCCCGGTTCCCCTCGTGGGGAGCCGGGGCCGTTCCCGTTCCCGCTCCGACTCGGGTTCGCGTCGGCGCCCGGGGCGTCAGCCACCACCACCAGCCGCACCGGCTCCCGGTCCGGCACCGAGCACGGACACCCCGGCGACGACCGTGCCGATCGCGACGACGACCCCGACCACGGCGCGGCGGAGCGGCAACCGCCGACCAGCACCGAGCGGGATGCCGAGCTCGACGACCTCGCGCAGTCGAGCCGCTGAGCCCGTCGTGTCGAGCGGCGGGTCTGCCTCGACGAACACCAGGTCGGCCGGCGGTGGGGCCCACCGGAACGGCCGCGGAGGCGCCGCAGCCCGGACCGCGTCGAGCGCCGCACGCACGGTGCTGCGGTCGCCGTCGAGCGCCGCGAGGAGCGCAGCGTCCACCTCGTCGCGACTCGGATCGCGCGGGTCGACACGGTCCCAGACGACCCGCGCGGCGAGTACGAGGACCCGTGCAGCATCGTCGCCGGGCCGCTCCGTGCCGTCACGGACGGCTCCAGCCGGGTGATCGCACAGCACCACGGCGCCGGCGTCGTCCACCAGGACGTCGTCGATCCCGGCGACCCCGAGGCGCACCGCGCCGTCCACGGCGGCGGCGAGGAGCTCGAGCAGCGGTACGCAGAGCGTCACGGCGACCCCGGTCGTCGGGGTGCCGAGGCGGTCCAGCGCCACCGGGAGCGGCGTCCCGCGTGGGCGGTCGAGCAGGGTCACCAGCCCGCCGGCCCCGGTCCGGCCCACCGCCTCGACGGGGACCAGGTGGCGGTGTCCGGAGGCGCACCGGTCTGCGATCCAGGACGCCGCGGCAGCGTCGTCGGCCGGCACGACCCAACGATCACTGCGGGCGGCGTCGATACTCTGGTCGGTGCTCGTGTCCATGGTGACGAGCGTGGCGGAGGCGGGTCGGGCCTCCTGTCCGTCCTGCACGGTCTGTGGACAACGCGTGTTCGCGCACAGCCGGACCGACGGCGGTCTCCCCCGGACCGCAGAGGCCGTATCCTGTCAGCATGGCACGCAGCACTTCCGCAGACACGAAGGCGAAGGAGCCGGGGCGTCTCAAGCAGATGTTCCAGGTCTTCCAGATGACCCGACGGGCCGACCCGTCGTCCGTCTGGTGGTTCGCCCTCGCATTCGTCGGCCCCGTCGTCCTCGGCATCGTGTTGGCGCTGGTGCTCCCGGGCCAGAACTGGCTCGCGATGATCCTGTGGATCGTCGCCGGCGTCCTGATGGGCGTGCTGCTCTTCCTCATCGTCCTCGGCCGGCTGGCCGAGCGGGCGGCGTACTCCCAGATCGAGGGCCAGCCCGGCGCCGTCGGTGCGGTGCTCTCCAACTCACTGCGCCGACAGTGGCGCTCCAGCGAGATGCCCGTCGCCGTGCACGGACGCTCGCAGTCCGCGGTCTACCGCGCGGTGGGGCGCCCCGGCGTCGTCCTCATCACCGAGGGCCAGCGCGGCAACCTCAACCGTCAGGTCGAGGAAGAGCGCCGCAAGGTCCAGCGCATCGTCCCGAACGTCGCGGTGCACATCGTCCACGTCGGCGACGGTGACGAAGCGGTGACGCTGCACAAGCTCCCGCGCGTGATGAACAAGTACAAGAAGTCGCTGAACCGCAACGAGGTCCTGGCCGTCGCGAACCGCCTCGACTCCCTGACGCAGAGCCCCGCGGCCGCGATCCCGAAGGGCATGGACCCGATGCGTGCCCGTGCCGGACGTCCGCGCTGACCAGTCCTCGGACCACCACGCAGAACGCCCCCGACCGTGCCAGGTCGGGGGCGTTCTGCGTTCGCTGCGGCCGGTGGGGGCCGCGAGTGGTGCGAGGTTGTTCACTCGGTGCGAGGACGGAACGACGCACGGAGTGATCAACCTCGCACCAGCCAAAGGACCCCGGGTCAGCGGCGGACGAGCACCGTGCCGGCGATGCGGTCGTGCGCGCCGCGGCTGTCCCGGTCGATGATGAGCGCCGGCACCACCAGGCAGAGCAGGACGGTCCGGACGACCGGGCGCCACACCCCCACGTACCCCCCGCGCATCGGCACGACGCGCAGCCCGACGCAGATGTGCCCGAACGACCCGGACAGCAGGCAGATGAACAGCACCTGGAGCGCGGCGAAGATCGCCAGCTGCACCCACGAGTGGGCGATGTCCCCGGAGCCGTTGACCGGCGACCAGACCCCGGTCACGTAGGCGATGAGGTCGGCGAGGGCTCCGTCGATGAGCAGGGCGACGATCCGGCGTCCGATCCGACCGACGCTGCGGGGTCCTTCCTCCGGCAGACCGAGGTCCTTGCCCGGCCAGCCATCGGGGTGCTCGGAGGGCGCGGACGGACTGGAGGAGCTGCGGGCCATGCCCCCAGCGTAGGCGACGGGCCGCCCGTAACACGCCTGAAACAATTCAGTCACGTCCGGGAAACCCCGTGTCAATAGCCTCGTCGGAGGTGCCTTGATCGGTACCTCCGACATCACCCAACCCATTGGAGATCGGCCCCCATGTTCAGCGATTCCTCCGAGGTCCTGGCCTTCATCAAGGACACCGACGTCAAGTTCCTCGACATCCGATTCACGGACCTGCCGGGTGTGCAGCAGCACTTCAACATCCCCGCCTCGACCGTCGACGAGGACTTCTTCTCGGTCGGCCAGCTCTTCGACGGCTCCTCGATCCGCGGGTTCGCGTCGATCCACGAGTCCGACATGCAGCTGATCCCCGATGTGACCACCGCCTACGTGGACCAGTTCCGCGCCGAGCGCACGCTCATCATGATCTTCGACATCTACAACCCGCGGAACGGCGAGATCTACGGCCGCGACCCGCGCCAGGTGGCGAAGAAGGCCGAGAAGTACCTCGCGTCGACGGGCATCGCAGACACCGCGTTCTTCGCCCCCGAGGCCGAGTTCTACATCTTCGACGACGTCCGCTACTCCGTCACCCAGAACGAGTCGTTCTACGCGGTCGACTCCGAAGAGGGCGCCTGGAACACCGGTCGTGACGAAGAGGGCGGCAACCTCGCCAACAAGACCCCGTACAAGGGTGGCTACTTCCCCGTGTCGCCGGTCGACAAGACCGCCGATTTGCGCGACGACATCACCCTCAAGCTGATCGACGCGGGCTTCGAGCTCGAGCGCTCGCACCACGAGGTGGGCACCGGCGGCCAGCAGGAGATCAACTACAAGTTCGACACGATGGTCCACGCCGCGGACGACATCCTGAAGTTCAAGTACATCGTCAAGAACACGGCCGACCAGTGGGGCAAGGTCGCCACGTTCATGCCGAAGCCGCTCTTCGGCGACAACGGCTCGGGCATGCACACCCACCAGTCGCTCTGGTCGGACGGCAAGCCGCTCTTCTACGACGAGAACGGCTACGGCGGCCTGTCCGACCTGGCCCGTTGGTACATCGGCGGTCTGCTGAAGCACGCTCCGGCGCTGCTCGCCTTCACCAACCCGTCGATCAACTCGTACCACCGCCTGGTCAAGGGCTTCGAGGCGCCGGTCAACCTGGTCTACTCGGCCGGCAACCGTTCGGCTGCGATCCGCATCCCGATCACGGGCACCAACCCGAAGGCCAAGCGCATCGAGTTCCGCGCGCCGGACGCCTCGGGCAACCCGTACCTCGCCTTCGCCGCGCAGCTGATGGCGGGCCTCGACGGCATCCAGAACCGCATCGAGCCGCACGAGCCCGTCGACAAGGACCTCTACGAGCTCCCCCCGGAAGAGGCCAAGGGCATCCCGCAGGTCCCCGGCTCCCTCGACGAGGCGCTCGACTTCCTCGAGGCGGACCACGAGTTCCTCACGAAGGGCAACGTCTTCACCGAGGACCTCATCCAGACCTGGATCGACTACAAGCGTGAGAACGAGATCCTCCCGCTGGCGCAGCGCCCGCACCCGTTCGAGTACGAGCTCTACTTCGGCGTCTGATCTTCGCTGACACACGAAGGCCCCGCACCGTCAGGTGCGGGGCCTTCTGTGTGCCGCGACAGCGACAGTGCGCCGCGAATCATCCGCAGGAATGTGTCGCTTCGGCGGGGTGGGCGGTTGCGGCGACCGCCTGGAGGCCCGGTGCCGGTCCGGCGGGCCGGCACCGGGCCTCCCGGCTGGTCGCGACGCACGTTCCTTCCCATCGCACCCGGACTGAGAAGCCGGATCGGGCGTACCTGGTGGAAAGTTCCGACCAGGCACGCCCGTCTCGGCCTGGTACGACCGTTTCGGCACGGCACCCGGGCACACGGGAACGGGGTCCGTGCCGCCCGGCACGGACCCCGCTTCGCGAACGGTGACTAGCGAGCCGTGGCCAACGAGTCGTTCGTCCCCGCTGCGACGCTCACGGGTGCACCCGCGACCGGCGTGGGCCGCCCCAGGGAACGGACGGTCCACCCCGCTTTGACCCAGTCGGAGACCGGGAGGCAGTTGCGCGCGTCGATCACGACGCGGCGACCGACGAGGTCACCGAGGGCGACCGGGTCGGCGGTGATGATCTCGTCCCACTCGGTGAGGACGAGGACGACGTCGGCGCCCTCGATCGCGTCCGTCATCGACGCGGCGTAGCTCAGCGTCGGGAACGAGCGCTTCGCCGGCTCCATCGCCTCAGGGTCCCAGAGGGTGACCTGTGCGCCGCGCAGGTGGAGCGCAGCGGCCACGTTGAGCGCCGGGGAGTCCCGCACGTCGTCGGTCAGGGGCTTGAACGCAGCGCCGATGACGGCCACGCGACGGTTCAGCACCGATCCCCCGGCCGAGTCGATCGCCATGTCGATGACCCGCTGACGCTGGCCCATGTTGATCTCGTCGACCTGCTGCATGAGGCCGACGACCTGGCCCGCCCCGATCTCGTTCGCGCGGTACATGAGCGCTCGGATGTCCTTCGGCAGGCACCCGCCGCCGAACCCGAGGCCGGCGTTCAGGAACTTCCGGCCGATGCGGGCGTCGTGCCCGAGGGCATCGGCGAGCGTCGACACGTCGGCGCCCGTGATCGCGCACATCTCCGAGATCGCGTTGATGAACGAGATCTTCGTGGCGAGGAACGCGTTGGCGCTCACCTTGACGAGCTCGGCCGTCGCGAGGTCGGTGGTGATGACCGGGGTGCCCTCGCTGATGGGTGCGGCGTAGACCTCGCGGATGACGGCGTCGGCAGCCGCGGACGCGCCGCCCCAGACCAGGCGGTCCGGGTGCAGCGTGTCGTCGACGGCCTTGCCCTCGCGGAGGAACTCCGGGTTCCAGATGAGCTCGGCGTCGATCCCCGAGGGCGTGAACTCGCGGACGATGCCGCGGAGCCGTGCAGCGGTGCCGACCGGGACCGTCGACTTGCCGACGATGAGTCCCGGGTGGGTGAGGTTCTCGGCGACGCCGCGGGTGGCGCTCTCGACGTACGCCAGGTTCGCGGCGTGCGAGCCGGCCTTCTGCGGGGTGCCGACGCAGACGAAGTGAACGTCGGCTGCGGCGACGGCCGAGGCGATGTCGGCGGTGAAGCGGAGCTTGCCGCTGGCGACGTGCTTCGTGATGAGCTCGGGCAGGCCGGGCTCGAAGAACGGCACCTCGCCGGCGGACAACGCGGCGAGCTTCGCCGGGTCGACGTCCACGCCGATGGTCTCGAAGCCCATCTCGGCCATGGCGGCCGCGTGGGTGGCACCGAGGTAGCCGGTGCCGATGACGCTGATGACGGGTGCGGGGCGGGTGTCGGCCTGGTCGGGCGACTTCTTGGACGCGGTCATGGCGTGACCTCCTGCAGGTCGTAGTCGATGTCGTTGCGCTTGATGCCCTCGGCGAAGGCCGCCAGGGAGTCGGCTCGCGAGTTGAGTCGCCAGTCGTTGGTGGAGCGGACGCCGTCCACGACCGTGGTCGCGGTCTCGCTGAAGTACGAGAACCCGATGATGTCGGCGTTGGCGGGGTCGGCCAGGGCGTCGAAGAGCGAGGTGATCCACTTCGACTTCTGGCCGCCCGAGACGGTGGTGCCGCTCTCGGTGGCGCCGATCTCACTGAGCAGGATCTTCTTGCCCGGTGCGACCTCGCGCAGCTGCTGCACGGTGGCGGCGAAGGTGTTCGCGAAGGTCGGGTCCTCGGAGGCCGTGCGGTAGTACCCGCTCATGCCGACCCAGTCGACGTAGTCGGCACCCGGGTAGTAGTTCTGCATGTAGTCGAGCGTCTGGTACTTCGCGTTGCCGAGCTTGTCGATGCGGCTCGGCGCCCAGTTCCAGATGACGTAGTCGTTCGCGCCGTTCGCCTGGAAGACGTCGTGCACGTGCTGCCACATCTTCACGTACGACTGCTTCGCGTTCTGCTGGGCGTCGCCCTCGGACCAGTTGTACCAGGAGCCGTTCATCTCGTGGTCGAGACGGATGACCATCGGCTGCCCGTTCGCCTTCAGCGCCTTGGCGTACTTCGTCAGGTACGCGTCGAAGTCACCGTCGGTGATGTCCTTGTTGGTGTAGCCGGCGACGTACTTCTGGTCGTTGCCGGTCTGCGCGGGCGCGGTCTCCCAGGTCATGAGCGGCACGCGGCCGTTCGCCCACGAGCGCTGGATCGCACTCGCGTTGAACTCCTGGTCGAAGCCCTGGAAGAACCCGGTCATGTTCGACGCGGTGCCGACCTGCCGGGAGACCTCGTCGTACTCGGCCCAGTTGAACGGGGACTGCGCCGTGTAGAGGCCGTACCAGCGCGACTGCTGCCCGAGGATCTCGGCCTTGGTCGGCACGGCGACGGGCGTGGTGCCCGGGTCGGTCGACGGACCGGGGTTGGGGTTGGTCACCCCGCCGTTGCCGCCACCCGAACCACCGGCCGAACCGCTGCCCGACCCGGCGCCCGACCCGTTGTCGGACGCGACCGAGCCGGACCCGGAACCGGAGCCCGAGGTGCCGGCCCCGTTCGCACCGGAACCCGACGCGCTGACGGAGGACGAGCCTCCCGAGTTCTTCGCCGCACCGAGCTGGGACTGGAGCGACGCGATCTGCGCCTTGAGCTCCGTGATCTGGTCGCCACGCGACCCGGCCTGGGCCGTGCGGGAGTCGAGCTTGCCCTCGAGCGCCCAGATGCGGTCCTGGGCGGCGTCGAGCTGCGTCTGCAGTTCGGCGGCCGACACCTTCTTGGCCTTCGGGGCGGTGACCCCGAGGGCCTGGTGGACGGCGGTGGAGACGGGGCCGGCCGGGGAGACCCAGACCGACCAGGTGATGAGGGCGAGGGCGAGGACGATGGCGGTCGTGCCGACGGCCGTCCAGCGGGCGTGCTTGCTCGACTGCGCCCACCACGTACTGGAGGAGCGGATGATGTCAGACAATGAGGAAGGCCTCCAGGACGAAGATCGCGATGCCGATGCAGTACGGGATCGCGGCGTACGGGTTGTACCGGCGGGCCTTCACGGGGGCGGTCCGTGGGGCTGCGGGCTGCACTGCTGCTGCAGCAGCGGCCTCGCGCCGGGTCGCGAGCACGGTCGTGGTGGAGTTGGTGGTGGCGTCGGCCCCGAAGAGCTCGTCGAACGCGCGGTCCACGGCCACCTGGTCGCTCCCGAGGGGCACGCGGCCGTCGACGGCCCGAGCACGGTCCGCGGCGTCGATCGGGCTCACCGGGGTCTGGGTGCCGAAGGACGACGGCTGCGCCGCGTCGGACGGGTCCTCCTGCATCGGACCGCCGGCGTAGGCGCCCGCACGGGTCCCCCAGCCGGACGCGTGCGCCAGGCGGAAGAAGCCGATGAGCCGGATCGGCATGAGGAAGAACGTCGACACGATGATGAACATCGGCAGGCGGAAGAAGTCACTCGGCTTCTCGGCCAGGTGGCGCATCTGCCGGATGGCCATGCTGAGCACCGACGAGACGACCATCAGTGCGGCGACGTAGACGAAGCCCGTCGAGAATCCGTACTGCGACAGGATGCCCTGGTACAGGTTCTCGCCCTGCCCGGTGAAGGCCCGGTAGATCCAGCCGGCGATCACGCCGAAGAGCATGAACGGCAGGATGATGTCGGTGATGAAGAACGCCGCGAGCACCGGGGCGTGACCGAGCATCCACGGCAGCATGCGCAGCGTGTTGTACTGGGAACCGCGGGCCCAGCGGAGCTGCTGCTTGAACAGCTTCTTCACCTGCAGCGGGGCGTCCGTGTAGACCAGCGAGGTGTACTGGTAGACGGTCCGGTACCCCTCCTTGAGCGTGAGGTTCGTGAGCGTGCGGTCGTCGGAGACCTCGAGGAACACGCCCATGAACTTCTCGTGCATGAACTTGTCCATGACGCGCATCAGGATGCTCCGCCGGAAGGCGATCGTGCGCCCGGGCAGGCAGCCGATCTGCCCGAGGACGCTCTGCGCGGGCATCGAGTAGAGCGCTCGCGAGTTCTCGAGCCAGTCGGCCCAGCGGGTGATCCAGCTGCGCTCGGGTTCGAGGATGCGCTGCCGCGTCGTGACACCGCCGACGGACTCGTCGGCGAACGGCTTGAGGAGCTCCTCGAGCGCGCCGGGGGTCCAGACGGTGTCCGAGTCGACGAGCACCGTGATGTCACCGTTGGACATCTCGGTGCCGACCTTGACGGCGTTGCGCTTGCCCGGGATGGGCGTGTGCGTCCAGCGGACGAGCGGGGCGAACTCGTCGCAGACGGCTTCGAGCGCCTCGTTGCGGGCGCCGTTGATGACGACGATGATCTCGCCGGGTCGCTGCTCGACCATGCGACCGATGACGTCGCGGAACAGGTCGAGCGGTTCGTCCACGACGGGGACGACGACGCTGGTGGTACCGACGAAGGTGCCGGTGAACGGGCGGTAGCGGGCGGAGATGACGACCTTGACCAACCAGAGCAACCAGATCACCGCGGAGTACACGGCGAACAGGTAGAACTCGGGGTGGCCTTCGACCATCTGCCTGATCTGCAGAATGAAGGTGAACACTGATCCCTGCTTCAACGTTCGAGGTGGAGATTCCGCGACGTTGGGGAATCAGGGTCGGTTCGGGTGACCCCATTGACGCAGAAACCTGAACCCCGGCGCAACGCGACCCCCGTCCGGGGGCGTTACGGGCGCGTTACGGGGTACACACTTGTCCCCATCTCCACCGGGACCAGTGGTCCCCCCTCGTGCTGACAGCACTCCTGCGGACCACCTGCCCGACATCGGCCGCCGGTACACACGTGGACCGGGGCCGGGAGGCGCGGGTCGGCTCGGACGCAAACCCCCGGTCAGCAGGTGGTCGCGTGGCGTGTCGGGGGGCACCGGAAATGAGCGCCTGGAGGTCCGGTGGGAGTTCGGTCACGACGTGGTAACAGTACCGGCGCGGTCCGAACAGGGGTACGGCCGGCGTCGCAACGGGGGACACTGCGCGACACGGAGATTTAACCTCCGACGACTGCTCGGTTCCGTGCCGTGCGCGCGACCTCGGGCGTGTCGCCGCTGGGTCAGGCGCCGTAGAACTCGCGCTCGAAGACCTGTCGTGCGCGTCGGGTGACGCCGAGGTAGTCCTCTTCGAGCTCGCTCGCCGAGCCGGGCGGGTACTCCATCAGCCGCGCGACACCCTCGAGCTGGACGCGGTCGACGGGCAGGACGTCGGTCGTCTTCCCCGACCAGAGCACCAGCGCACTGCGCGTCCGCGAGGCGAAGCGCCAGGCCGCGCCGAGCCGCTCGCCGTCGTCGGCGCTGACGAACCCGGCGGCCACGGCACCGTCGAGTGCCTCGAGCGTCGAGGTCGTGCGGAGCGCGGGGAACTCGAGCGCGTGCTGGAGCTGCAGGAGCTGGACGAACCACTCGACGTCGCTGAGCGATCCGCGCCCGAGCTTGAGGTGACGAGCCGGGTCAGCACCGCGGGGCAGCCGCTCGGACTCGACGCGGGCCTTGATGCGTCGGACCTCGCGCACCTCGTTCTCGTCGATGCGCTCCGGGTAGCGCGTGCGGTCGGCCAGGTGCTCGAAGTCCCGGAGCAGCTGGGCGTCGCCGACGGCGCCACGGGCACGGAGCAGCGCCTGCGCCTCCCACGTCAGCGACCACCGGGCGTAGTAGGCGCCGTAGGACTCCAGCGTGCGCGCCACCGGGCCGTTCTTGCCCTCGGGGCGCAGGTCGATGTCGAGGTCGAGCGGGTGGACGGTGTCCTCGGTGAGCCGGTTCAGCTCGCGCACGATGGTCTGTGCCGTGCGGGAGGCCACCTCGGTCGCCAGGTCCGGCGCGCGGTACACGTAGAGGACGTCGGCGTCGGAACCGAAGCCGAGCTCCCGTCCGCCGTAGCGTCCCATCGCGATGATCCCGAACTCGAAGTCCGCGGGGGCGTCGCGTCGGGCGAGCGCGAGCGCCCCGGCGAGCGTCGCCTCGGTCACGTCGCTGAGTGCAGCGCCCAGGGCGTCCACGTCGAGGTGGCCGAGCACCGCCGCCATGCCGAGACGGAGGGTCTCGCGGCGGCGCGCCGAGCGCAGCAGGCTGGCCGCACCGTCGACGTCGTTGCCGTGCCGCGCCGTGGTCGCGGTCATCTCGGCGAGCAACGAGTCCATCGGGCGGGCACGCAGGAGCGACTCGGGCTCGTCGAGCCAGGCAACGGCCTCGGGGAACCGCTCGAGCAGACCGGACAGGAACGCCGACTCCGACAGCACGGTGGTCAGCGAGTGCGCAGCCCCGGACGAGTCGCGGAGCATCCGGAGGAACCAGCTGGACTCCCCCAGGGTGTCGCTGAGCCGTCGGAACGCCAGCAGGGCCCGGTCGGGCGCCGGCCCCTCGGCCATCCACCGCAGGAGCACCGGCAGCAGGTTCCGCTGGATCGCCGCACGTCGGCTCGTGCCCTGTGTGAGCGCCCGGATGTGCCGCAGCGCACCCGGCGGGTCGACGAACCCGACGCCAGCGAGCCGGTCGACGACCTGGTCGTCGGTCAGCACGATCTCGCCCTCGGTCGTGGCGACGGCGGACAGCAGCGGACGGTAGAACAGCCGCTCGTGCAGGCCCCGGACCTCGAGCTTGACCGCGCGCCACCGGGTCTCGAGGGCTGCGGCCGAGGAGGCCAGACCGCTCGACCGGGCGAGGACGCGGAGCTCGTCTTCGTCGGTCGGCATCAGGTGCGTCCGCTGCAGTCGGCGGAGCTGGATGCGGTGTTCGAGGACGCGGAGCAGCGCGTAGTCCGGACCGAAGTGGGCGGCCTCGGCGCGTCCGACGTACCCGGCGGCGGTCAGGGCGTCCATCGCCTCGAGGGTGGAACGGACTCGAACGGACTCGTCGTCACGTCCGTGCACGAGCTGCAGGAGCTGCACCGTGAACTCGACGTCGCGCAGGCCACCCGGACCGAGCTTGAGCTGCCGGTCGACCTCGCCGTCGGGGATGTGGTCGGTGACGCGCTCGCGCATCCGCTGCACCGACTCGACGAACCCGGGGCGCGCCGACGAGCTCCACACGAACGGTGCGACCGCCTCGGCGTAGCGTGCACCGAGGTCGGCCGAACCGGCGATCGGCCGGGCCTTGAGGAGCGCCTGGAACTCCCACGACTTCGCCCAGCGTTCGTAGTACGCGACGTGCGAGTCGAGCGTGCGGACGAGGGCACCGTCCTTGCCCTCCGGTCGCAGGTTCGCGTCGACCTCCCACAGACCGGGTTCGGCAGCCAGGTCGGTGATCGCGTGGGTCGCGGCGATCGCGATCCGCGTCGAGATGAGGACGGCACGGTCGGTGCCGATGTCGTCGGTGGACTCGGTGACGAAGATGACGTCGACGTCGCTGACGTAGTTGAGCTCGCGTGCGCCGGCCTTGCCCATCGCGATCACCGCGAGCGGGGTGGCGGCGACGTCGGCGGCCGGGAACGGCACCTCGCGCCGGGCGACGTCGACCGCGGCGTCGAGCGCTGCCCCGGCGAGGTCGGCCAGTCCGGCAGCGACGGCCGGGAACGCCTCGGTCGGCGACGAGTGCAGCACGTCGTACAGGGCGATCTGCGCGAGGTGCCGGCGGTACCGCACCCGCAGGCACATCCGTGCGTCCTCGCCGGTGGCACCGTCGATCGCCTCGAGCAGCGACGCCGTGTACCGCTCCTGCGACCACGGCGCGACGACGGGCTCGAGCAGCAGTGCGAGCTCGGCAGGCCGACGGTGCAGGAACTCACCCAGACCGACCGAGGCGCCGAGCAGGCGGATCAGCCGTTCCGTCGCCGCCTCGTCCGCCAGGACGGGGCGGAGCTCGTCCGGAGCACGCTCCAACAGCCGTTCCAGCAGCCGCAGCGCGCCGTCGGGATCCGCGGTGATGCCCCAGAGCGCCGGGGTCCCGCTGACCGGAAGCGGCACGACGGAGCCGAACCGCGCCTCCAGGTCGGCGATCCGCTCCAGGCTCTCCGACAGCTCGGCGAAGCCCAGGCGGGCCAACTCGGAACGCGACGACGTCGTCCGACCGGTCATCTGGTGCGCTCGCTCAGAGGGCGCCGAGGTTGGTGTCGAGCTCGAACGGCGTGACCTGGTCGCGGTAGCGCTTCCACTCCTGCCGCTTGTTGAGGAGCACGAAGTTGAACACGTGCTCGCCGAGCGTCTCGGCGACGAGCTCGGAGTCCTCCATCAGGCTGAGGGCGTGGTCGAGGCTCGATGGCAGCTGGCTGTACCCGAGGGCACGACGCTCGGCGTCGGTCAGGCTCCAGACGTCGTGCTCGGCCTCGGCCGGCAGCTCGTACTCTTCCTCGATGCCCTTCAGCCCCGCAGCGAGCAGCAGCGAGTACGCCAGGTACGGGTTCGCCGCCGAGTCGATGCCGCGGTACTCGATGCGCGACGACTGGCCCTTGTTGGGCTTGTACAACGGCACGCGCACGAGCGCCGAGCGGTTGTTGTGGCCCCACGTCACGAAGGACGGGGCTTCGTCCCCACCCCAGAGGCGCTTGTACGAGTTCACGAACTGGTTCGTGACCGCGGTGATCTCCGGTGCGTGCTTGAGCACGCCGGCGATGAAGTGCTTGGCGGTGCGGGACAGCTGGTACTCGCCGCCGGCCTCGTAGAACGCGTTCTGGTCGCCCTCGAAGAGCGAGACGTGCGTGTGCATGCCCGAGCCCGGCTGACCGGAGATCGGCTTCGGCATGAAGGTCGCGTAGACGCCCTGCTCGATCGCGACCTCCTTCACGACGGTGCGGAAGGTCATGATGTTGTCCGCCATCGTCAGTGCGTCGGCGTAGCGGAGGTCTATCTCGTTCTGGCCCGGGCCGGCCTCGTGGTGGCTGAACTCCACCGAGATGCCGAGGTCCTCGAGCATCCGGACGGAGCGACGACGGAAGTCGTGCGCGCTGCCGCCGGGGACGTTGTCGAAGTAGCCGGCCTGGTCGACGGGCTGCGGCCCGCCGTCCTTCCACTCGCGGCTCTTGAGCAGGTAGAACTCGATCTCGGGATGCGTGTAGAACGTGAACCCACGCTCGCTCGCCCGGGCCAGCGTGCGCTTCAGCACGTTGCGCGGGTCGGCGACGGCGGGCTGGCCGTCCGGCGTCGTGATGTCGCAGAACATCCGCGCGGTCGGGTCGACCTCGCCGCGCCACGGCAGGATCTGGAACGTCGAGGGGTCCGGGTGCGCGAGCACGTCGGCCTCGTACGAGCGGGAGAGGCCCTCGATCGCGGAGCCGTCGAACCCGATGCCCTCGGCGAAGGCACCCTCGACCTCGGCCGGGGCGATCGCCACCGACTTCAGCGTCCCGATGACGTCCGTGAACCAGAGTCGGATGAACTTGATGCCGCGCTCCTCGATGGTGCGGAGCACGAAGTCCGTCTGCTTGTCCATGCACGACCTTTCCGTGTATCGGGTGGCCGCGGGCGGGCCTCGTCCCAGGCTAGTGGTCCGGCGGCGTGCGCGGGGCCGTGCGACGCGTCAGTGGTCCGTCACGGTGCCGTCGCAGGTCCGTCACTGGTCGTCGGCGTCCCACTTCTCGTTGTTCGCCGCGATGCGGTCGAGCGCGTGCTGCGCTTCCTCGCGCGTGTCGAACGGGCCGATGCGGTCACGCTGCGGGGACTGCGGACCCTGCTCGACCTGGCCGGTCTTGTCGTTGAACCACCACTGGGACTCGATGCGTTCGTCGCTCATGTCGCCCACCGTACCCAGGTGACGGCCTGGAGGCCCGGTGCCGGTCCGCCGGACCGGCACCGGGCCTCCAGGCGGTCACGCCCACCCCGTCGGGCCGCACCGTGGGGCGGTTGCGCTCGGCGCGTCGCGCCGCGGCTAGAGTGGTCGGCATGCCCCGGGACGAACACGGACACCTGACCGCCGGCCGCATCTCCCCGCTCCGGCCCGTCCCGAAGGACATCGAGCGCCCGGAGTACGTCGGCAAGGTCGAACCGCACGAGCACGGCCTCGGTGACACGTACTCCCCCGACGAGGTCGAGCGCATCCGCACCGCCGGCCGCATCGCGTCCCAGGCCATCGACGCCGTCGGCGCGGCGATCCGTCCCGGCGTGACCACCGACGAACTCGACCGCATCGGCCACGACTTCGTCGTCGCACACGGCGCCTACCCGTCGACGCTCGGGTACCGCGGCTACCCGAAGTCCCTGTGCTCGAGCCTCAACGAGGTCATCTGCCACGGCATCCCCGACGACACCGTCCTGCAGGAGGGCGACCTCGTCAACATCGACATCACCGCCTACAAGGACGGGATGCACGGCGACACGAACCGCACCTTCATCGTCGGTCAGGCGTCGCAGGAGGTCGAGGACCTCGTGACCCGCACCCGGCTCGCCCTCGAGCGCGGCATCAAGGCCGTCGCACCGGGCCGGCAGGTGAACGTCATCGGCCGCGCCATCGAGGCGTACGCGAAGCGCTTCGGCTACGGCGTGGTCCGCGACTACACCGGCCACGGCGTGGGTCGTGCCTTCCACTCCGGCCTGATCATCCCGCACTACGACGCGCCGCAGTACGACGACGTCATCGAGCAGGGCATGGTGTTCACCATCGAGCCCATGCTGACCCTCGGCGGGATCGAGGCCGACATCTGGTCCGACGACTGGACGGTCTCGACGCGCGACAAGTCGTGGACCGCCCAGTTCGAGCACACCCTCGTCGTCACCGAACGCGGCGCGGAGCTCCTCACCGTCTCCTGACCGGACACCCCTTCCTGACCGGGCACTCCGGCAGGCAACCGAAAGGCACGACAACCTCATGACCTCCCTCGCAGTCGGCGTCGACATCGGTGGTACGGGCATCAAGGGCGCGATCGTCGACGTCGCGTCCGGTGAACTGACCACGGACCGCATCAAGAAGGCCACCCCGGAGGGCGGGAAGCCCCACGACATCACCGCCGTCGTCGCGTCGATCCTCGAGGAGCTCGCCCCCGCGGCCGACGTCCCCGTCGGCGTGTGCTTCCCCGCGATCGTGCGGGACGGCAAGACCATGTCGGCTGCCAACGTCTCGAAGAAGTGGATCGGCTTCGAGGCCGAGGCGCTGTTCGAGAAGGAGCTCGGCCGCGCCATCCACTTCGTCAACGACGCCGACGCCGCCGGGTTCGCCGAGCAGCAGTTCGGCGCGGCGAAGGGCAAGGACGGCCTGGTGATCGTCACGACGCTCGGCACCGGGATCGGCAGCGCGCTCATCAACGACGGTGTGCTCATCGTGAACTCGGAGCTCGGGCACCTGGAGATCGACGGGCACGACGCCGAGTCACGCGCGTCCTTCGCGGCCAAGGAGCGCGACGACCTGTCGTGGAAGCACTGGGCGAAGCGCCTGCAGACCTACTACTCGACGCTCGAGGCCCTGCTCTCCCCCGAGCTCTTCGTCGTCGGCGGCGGCGTGTCGAAGCAGTACGAGGAGTTCCTGCCGCTGCTCGACCTGCAGGCGGAGATCATCCCCGCGACCCTGCGCAACAATGCCGGCATCATCGGCGCCGCGACCCTGGCTGCCCGCAGCGCCTGACCAAGCGGCCGGTCGGATAATCGAGCCCGCACCGTGCGGTGTGAGCGTGGTTCGACGCGCCCGGCCGCTGGCACCGAGGTTCCACGACTCGCCGCCTGCGGTGCGCCGAGGTTCCACGGAGACCCCTCGTGCGCGCCGACATGCCGAGATCCCGGAACCTCGGGACCGGGGACCGGGGACCGGGGACCCGGGGACCCGGAACCTCGGGACCGGGGACCGAGAGCCGAGGGCCGGGCACGGGCACGGGCGTGGGGCCGGTAGACTCGGCCCTGCGAATGGGTCGGTGAGACGGTCGCGTCACTCCCCCGGGAGTGCCGAGGAACGTCCGGGCTCCACAGAGCAGGGCGGTGGGTAACACCCACCCGGAGCAATCCGCGAGACAGTGCCACAGAAAGCAGACCGCCGGCGGCAACGTCGGTAAGGGTGAAACGGTGGTGTAAGAGACCACCAGGGGTCCGGGTGACCGGATCCGCTCGGTAAACCTCGCCCGGAGCAAGGTCAGACAGAGGACGCTGAGGCTGCTCGCCGAGTCCTCGGGTAGACCGCTGGAGGCCGACGGCAACGTCGGTCCGAGAGAGATGGCCGTCACCGCCGTGCAAGCGGCGGGACAGAACCCGGCGTACGGCCGGCCCATTCGCCCCACTTCCACGAGAGCCGTGCTCGACGCACGGTGCGGCGCTCGCGATCCCGTGCGAGGTTGCACGCTCGGTGCAGCGCCAGAACGCCGCACCGAGCGTGCAAGCTCGCACCAGGCGACAGACCCCGCACGTGCGCCCGTGCTCCACAGACGGGAGGCGCGGTGCCAGCTGGCTCCGCGCCTGCCGTCGGCAGCGTGCGAGCGCCTACAGCCCCGACTCGGCCGTCCGCACCAGGATCGCGTCGCTGTCCGGGCACAGCACGACGTCGTCCGGCGCGGCCCGGCGGATGTCCTGCAGGTCCGAGTTGTTCAGCGCCACGCCCGACGCCGTCGACACCCCGCCCTGCAGCAGCGACGCACCGAAGCCGTAGCGGGCACGCTGCCGGTCGTAGAGCGCGAGCAGCTCGGCCGGCACCTTCGCGGCGACGTCGGCCCGGGCCTGCTCGGCAGAGGAGCGGTCGGACGACAACCGCGCGATCTCGGCGTCACGCTCGGCCACCAGGCTGGAGCGGGCGGCTTCGACGTCGGCGAGCTGGGCCTCGATGTCGCCGACCCGGGCGCGGAGGCCGTCGAGGTTCTCCATGACCTCGAGCTCGGCGGTCTCGAGGCCACCGATGCGGCGCTGCAGCGACTCGAGCTCGTTCTGCAGCCCGGTCGCGTCCTTCGAGTTCGACACGTTCTGCAGCATCGTGGTGTCGCGCTCGACCCGGGCCTGCGCCGTGGCGGTGTCGGACTCGAGGCGGGCGAGTTCGCGTTCGGCGTCCTCGACCAGGCCGGTGGCGGTGACGAGTTCGCTGCGCAGCCCGGCGGCCTTGGTGCCGAGTCCGGTGAGCTGGTCGCCCTTCTGCAGCGACGTGATGCGGTGCGCGATGCGGGTGACGTCGTTGTCGAGTCGTTGGACGTCGAGGAGGATGACCTGGTCCTCGGGTGCTGCCTTCATGGTCAGACTCCTTCAGTGGGGGTGGTGGGTTCGGCCGCCGGCAGGACCGCGAAGTCCCACGGGTCGGTGCGGAGGTCGCTCACGGTGACCCGGACGCCCGCGGCCTGGCGCAGTTGCGCGGCCGCGACGTCGAGCCAGAGCCACTCGGTGGCCCAGTGTGAGGTGTCGATGAGGGCGGGACCGCCGCCGAGCAGTGCCTGCTCGCGGAACTCGGACGCCGGGTGGTGGCGGAGGTCGCTCGTGATGTACACGTCGGCAGCGAGGACGGCGGGGTGGCCGAGCAGGGAGTCCCCCGCGCCGGCGCACAGCGCCACGGTGCGGACGGTCTGGTCGAAGTCGCCGGACACCCGGACCCCGGTCGCGGTGGGCGGCAGCAGGTCGACGAGCTTCCGTGCCAGGGCGCCGAGGGTCGTGCCCTCGGCGAGGACGCCGACGCGGCCGATGCCCGTCGCGGGGTCGGTGCCGGCGTCGAGCGGTCGCTGGTCGGTCAGTCCGATCCGGTCGGCGAGCACGGCCGAGGTGCCGGTGGTGACGACGTCGGCGTTGGTGTGGGCCGCGATCAGGGCGCTGCCACCGCGCACGAGGGTCGCGAGGACGCTGCCCTTGTAGGTCGACTCGGCGATCGTCGTGACGCCGCGCAGCAACAGCGGGTGGTGCGTGAGGAGGAGCCCGGCACCGAACTCGACCGCTTCACGCGCGGTCGCGGGGACGGCGTCGACGGCCAGGTGGACGTGCTCGACGGTGGCGTCCGGGTCCCCGGCGACCAGTCCTACGGCGTCCCACGACTCGGCTCCTGCGGCGGGCCACAGGTCTTCGATCACGGCCTGGAGTTCGCGGAGCGTCGGCATCCCGTCAGTCTACCGAGGCGACCGCGTCGGCACCGGCAGCCGGTCCGCGCGGGGTGATCCGGGCCTCCCGGTCAGCGGCGACCGAGCGCACGGAGCAGGCCGGCGACGAGTCGCGACCACCAGCCGGGCCGGGCCGGCTCGTCGGTGTCGGTGTCGACGCTCGCCGGTGCGGCCGTCTCGCCGCCGGGCACGGCGATCGCGTCCGGCAGCACGACGGGCGTGCTCGCGGTCGTGCCCTGGTGGGCGGTGAGGGCGGCCGCGAACGCGGCACGGTCGATGACCGTCGGCCCGGTGGCGGGCTGGACGAGCGGGGTGGGTCGCGTGTTCGCGGACACCGGCGACACGGCCGGGAGGCCCAGCACCGGTCGCACGGGCTCGTCGCGTTCCGGGGCGACCAGCGCCACGGCCGGGGTCGCCGTGACGACGTCGGCCCCAGGTGCGGCGGCTGCCGCCGGTGCCGGGCGGACCACGGCCACCGCGGGAGCGGGGACGACGCCGGTCGCGACGGCGACCGGGGCGGTCGCGGCACGGCGGGCGGCTGCGCGGTCGCGTCGGTCCGACTCGGCGGCGGCGTCCTCGAGCAGGTCCGCGAAGACGGTCTGGGCGAAGGCGCGGGCCGCGGTGACCTCGGGGTCGTCCGCGCCGTCGACGGTTGCCTCCCAGGCGGCGAGGCGGGCGAGGTCCTCGTCGCGGCGACGGACCTCGTCCTCGAGCAGGACGATCCGCTCGATGGTGCTGCGACCGGTGGACGACGACACCTCGATCGCGAGGTCCTCGATGCGCAGGGCGAGGCGCTCCGGCGGTTCGGGGAACGAGGGGGCGCAGACGGCGGCGTGCCGGGCGCGGTCGCGGCGGAACGCGGGGGCTGCGGGGGCTGCGGGCGTCTCGGTGCTGGCTGCGGGCGTCTCGCTGGCTGCGGGCGTCTCGGTGCTGACGTCCGGCGTCTGGACGGCGGTGGCGTCAGCCACGGCGTCGGGGCGCTGCACCGGGCCGGTGACGGGCGGGACCACGAGGTCTGCCACGTACGGCGTGCGCGTCGCCGGGGCGTCCCGGAGCCACTCCTCGACCTCGCGACCGAACGGGTCGACGAGGGGGGTACGTGCACCGGACTGGGTCTCCATGCCCGAAGGATAAATATCGCGAGCACCGGAAGTCGGGACATCCGCGGTGTGTCGCAGCAATCCCTGCCATATCGCCCCGAACGTGAACGGCGTGTCGCCCGCCGCTCCGGGGCGCGGGTCAGAGCCTCTGCTCGAACGCGTCCAGGAGCTCCCGACCGGCGGGCCATGCACCGACGCCGCTGGCGACGTTGACGTGGCCGAGCGGGCCGACCCGCAGCACCGCGGCGCCCATCGTCTCCGCGAACGCCAGGGCACGGTCGGCGGTGCAGTACGGGTCGTCGTCGCTCACCACCAGGCGGGTCGGAACCCGGGCCGCAGCGGTGCCGGCCGGGATCGGACTGGGCGCGCCGAACCCGGAGGCGGCGGCGGGGAAGCCCGGTGCCGCGGGGTCCGGCGGCGCGACGAGGAAGGCGCCGGCGACGATGCCACCCTCGGCGTTCGCGGCGTTCGCGGCGTTCGCGGCAGCCGCGTTCGAGGCGTTCGCGGCGAGCCAGTCGGCGACCGCGAGCACGCCCAGGCTGTGCGCCACGAGCACCGGCGGCTCGGCGCACGACGCGACCGCGCGGGAGATGGCGTCTTGCCAGTCCCCCGGGTCCGGCTCACCCCAGGACGCCGGTGCGATGCGGACGGCGCCATCGCCGCGATCCCGCTGCCAGACGGACTGCCAGTGCTCCGCGTCGGAGTTCCAGATCCCGGGCACGATCACCCACGGTCGAGGTCTGCTCACCCGGGCAGCGTAGCGAACTCCGGACGGACCTAGCGCTGCAGGGTGTCGCGCGGGTACTCGGAGAAGCGCGCCGCGTACGCCGCCGAGAAGCGGCCGAGGTGCGCGAAGCCCCACCGCATCGCCACGCTCGCCACGGTCAGGTCGCCCGCCGACGCACGGCGGAGCTCCTCGCGCACCCGGTCGAGACGGATCCCGCGGAGCATCGCGTTCGGGGCGGTGCCGACCTGCCGCTGGAACGCCTGCTGCAGGCCGCGGACGCTCAACCCGACGTGCTCGGCGACGTCGGTGGTCGAGATCGGCGTGTGCGCGAAGGCGTGCATGTACTCGACGGCCTCGCGGACGCGACCCGTGGCGCCCTGCGGCAGGGGGACGTCCGGGGCCAGCAGCTTGTGCGGGAACGTCCGGAGCAGGGACTGGGCGGTCTCGCGTGCGACCTCGGCCAGGGCAAGGGGGCTGACGGAGGAACGGCCGAGGACGGTCTCGGCGGCGCGCTGCACCTGGGTGTTCCAGTTCCGCAGGTCCGCTTTCCGGGGCGTCGCCGTGTGGTCGAACACCAGCGGACCGGGCTGCTCCCCGTGGACCTCGGCGGCGATGCGCTCGAGGGCGGTCCGCTCGAACTGCACCAGGCTCTGCCGGACGTCCTGCAGGTCGAAGGCGAAGGGTCGACCGGTCGGGAACATCATCGGGGCGGCGGGCGAGAACGCGACCTCTTGCCGTCCGATGTCGACGCGCCCGCCGCCGTCCGTGGTCCACATGACGACGTACTCGTCGCGGACTTCCAGCTCACCCTGCATCCGCGCGTCGAACCGGGTCGACCGGAACGACATCACGTCGTCACCGACGACGCGGAATCGGTACGCGAACGGTCGCTCCGTGCGGGTCGCGGTGAAGCCCACACTGGCGTAGGCGTCCTCGTACATGTGCACGGCAGCGTCGAGATCGCCCCCCGACGTCTCGAAGCTGATCCTGGGATCCGGTTCGGCTGTCATCGCGCGAATAGTCGCACGGCGGCCAGGAAGCCCGGGAATCCCCAGCGGCACCTTGCGGTTTGTGGCCCGCGGAGTGCGCGAGACGGACGAACCGACCGTCCGCGAGGCCGTGGCGATCAGTGTCGGGTGCGCTGCACCGTCCACCGGTTCTCGTCGGCGATCCGCTCGTACCGCAGGTCGTCCACGACCATCCGGACGAGAGCGAGTCCGCGACCGCTCTCGGCGAGGTCATCGGGCAACTCGGCCGACTCGGTGTCCACGGTGGCGGCGACACCGTCGTCGGAGAGCAGCGCGGAGAACCGGTCAGCGCCGATCTCGAGGCGCAGGCGGCAGGAGACGCCCTCCGGGCGTGTCCCGTGCTCGATCACGTTCGAGGTCAGCTCCACGATCGCGAGTTCGAGGGCCATCCGGTCCTCGACGGAGACCGAGGGTTCGTGCTGCCAGACCCCCGCGAGGAACTCGTGCACGGCGGACACGTCGTCCGGCGGGCAGGACAGCGCGAGCGTGTGCTCTGCGGCCGAGGCAGTCATCACCAGTCGGTGACCGCAGCGTCCCCGTCGGGGTACGTGCGGAGGATCTTGTCGATGTTGGAGAGCTGCAGGACCATCTGCACCTGCTCGGACGGCGCTGCGATGCGGAGGTCGCCGCCCGCCTGCCGTGCGGTCTTCAGGCTGCCGACCAGCGCGCCGAGCCCGGACGAGTCCATGAACTCGACGCCGGAGAGCTCGACCACGACGCGGGCACGTCCGTTGTCGACGACCTGCGCGACCGCCTCGCGGAACGCCGGGGCCGACACCATGTTCAAGCGCCCGCTGCACTCGAGTACCGCGGTGTCGGGCTGCGCTTCGTGTACGACGATGTCCATGCCGGGTGGTCTCCTCTGATCGGTGCGCCTTGCAACCAGCAACCTACCGGCTCCGCCGCGTCAGGTCCCGCTGCGATCCCGACGCGTCGCGGTGACCTGCACCACGACGGCTGCAGTCATGAGTGCCGCCATGACCCCGCCCATCGCCAGTGCGGTCCCGCCGAGCGCGCCGGCGAGCGGTGTCCCGAGGCCGCCGATGCCGAACGTCAGGCCGCCCTGCAGGGCCGCCGCCGTCCCCGGGTGCGCCGCCCCGACGTGCTGCGTCCGGGTCATCGCCGCGGGCAGGACGAAGCCCCACGCGCCCGTGACGACCGCGAGCGCGCACCAGACCGGCACCGGACCGAGGCCGAGCAGCGCCGAGACGAGGACCGCCGCCGCGCCAGCGGTGCCGACGAGCAGTCCGACGGTGAGCAGGGAGTCCTCGGAGAACCGTCCGACGACCCGGCCGAACACCAGCGTGGTGACGATCATCATCGAGGCGTTCGTGGCGAAGACCAGTGTGTACATGCCCTCGGAGAAGCCGAACTGGGTCTGGAACACGAACGAGCTCGTCGCGATGTACGCGAAGAACCCGACGGTGGAGAGCACCCCGCTCAGGACGTAGGCACGGAACCGCGGGATCGCCAGCAGTTCGCGGATGCGTCGACCGTTCGCGGCGAAGCCCACGCCCCCGCGTCGCTCCTGCGGCAGGGTCTCGCGGAACCGCAGCACCACCATCGCGAAGAACAGCGCGCCGAGCACCGCGAGCACGACGAACATGATCCGCCACGTGCCGAACGCCAGCACGGCGCCTCCGGCCAGCGGTGCCACGACGGGGCCGATCGCGTTGATCGCGGCGAGCGTGCCGAAGACCTTCGCCATCCGGGTCCCGCTCGCCACGTCCGACACCATCGCCCGGCCGGCGACCGCTCCGGCCGCTCCGCCGAGTCCCTGGGCGATGCGGGCGAGGACGAGCGTGACGACGTCCGGCGCGAGGGCGCACCCGACCGAGGCGAGCGCGAAGACCGCGGTTCCGACGACGAGCATCGGTCGCCGACCGACCCCGTCGCTGACGGGTCCGACGAGCAACTGCCCGACCGCGAAGGCGACGAGGAACGCCGTGAGCGACAGCTGCACGGCACCGGGGGTCGTGCCGAGGTCGTGGGCGATCTGCGGCAGCGCCGGGATGTACATGTCCGTCGCGAACGGCGACACCCCGACGATGAGGGCCAGCGGCACGATCGGCGGCAGGGTGGTCGTGGTCGGCTTCCGGGTGCGCTCCGTCGTCACGACCGACACGCTACGCGCACCCGAATCGATTCGACGGGGGAACCGGGGTGGTCCTCACACCCCGCTCACGTCCGCCGAGGGGTCAGGAACTGTCGCGCGGCAACCGCGCGGCCGACACTTCGTGACCTCTCGGGGGCGCGGCTCGGGACGTGCGCGGAGACGGACGGGAGGCCCGGTGCCAGCTGGCACCGGGCCTCCCGTCCCCCACGGCGAGCGGTCACGGCACGCCGCTCACGTCCGTCGAGTGGTCGCGACCGGTCGCGCGGCGACGACGGAGCCGACCGTTCGTGACCACTCGGCGGGTGCGGCCGGGCCAGGTGGGGCCAGCGTCAGCCGGTGTTCTGCAGGCCGGCGGCGATCCCGTTCACGGTGAGGAGGAGCAGCCGGTGGTCGGCGTCGGTCGGGTCGGTGCTGCCCGTCGTCCGGATGGACCGGAGCGCGCGGAGCTGCAGGTGCGACAGGGCGTCGACGTAGGGGCTGCGCAGGCGCACGGCCCGGGCCAGGACCGGACGGTCCTCGAGCACGTCGCTGCCACCCGAGATCCGCAGCACCCAGTCACGGGTCCGCGTCATCTCGTCGAGCACCTTGGCGGCGAGGTCGTCGCGGTCGGCGAGCTCGAGGTACCGGCGGGCGATGTGCTCGTCGGTCTTCGCGAGCGACATCTCGACGTTCTTGATCATCGCGCCGAACAATGGCCACTCGGCGTACGCGGCACGCAGGACGTCGACGTCACCGACGGCCTCGAGGGCGGAGCCGAGCCCGTACCAGCCGGCCAGGTTGATCCGCGCCTGGGTCCACGAGAACACCCACGGGATTGCCCGGAGGTCCTCGAGCGACTCGACCGACAGCCCCCGGCGGGCCGGGCGGGAGCCCAGCGGGAGCAGCCCGATCTCCTCCATCGGGGTGACCCGTGCGAACCACGGAGCGAACCCGTCCGCCTTGACCAGCTCGTAGAACGCGACGCGCGAGACGTCGTCCAGCTGCTGCGCGAGGTCGGCGAACCGGGTGGCCGCAGCGGCCGTGCGCGCCTCGTTCGACGGCGACGACGCGAACAGGGTGGCCGAGGCCATCTGCTCGAGGTGACGGGCCGCGATGTCCTGGTCGCCGTACTGCGCGAAGATGACCTCGCCCTGCTCGGTGAGCTTCAGGCGACCGTCGATCGATCCCGGCGGCTGCGCGAGGACGGCCTCGTTGGCCGGGCCGCCGCCGCGGCCGAGCGAACCGCCGCGGCCGTGGAACAGGGTGAGCTCGACCTCGTTGTCCCGCGCCCAGTCGGCGATGCGGGCCTGGGCGTCGTAGAGCGCCAGGTTCGCGGAGACCGGACCGACGTCCTTGGACGAGTCCGAGTAGCCGAGCATGACCTCGAGCCGACGGCCGGTCGCGGCCAGTCGACGCTGGAACGTCTCGGTGCGGACGGCCTCGTCGAGGATGTCGACGCTGGCGTGCAGGTCGGCGAAGGTCTCGAACAGCGGGATGACGTCGAGCACCGGCGCGGCCTCGGGCGAGCCGAGTGCTGCGACGGCGAGCTCGTGCACGTTCGCCAGGTCCGCCGCCGACTGCGTGAAGGACACGATGTACCGGCTGGCGGCACGGACCCCGTAACGGTCCTGCAGTTCGGCGATGGTCCGGAAGACCGCCAGGACCTCTTCGGTGGTCTCGCTGAGCGCGCCACCGGCCCGGATCTCCGCCAGGGCCGTGCGGTGCACCTGCGAGTGCTGCCGGACCTCGAGCTCGGCCAGGTGGAACCCGAAGGTCTCGACCTGCCAGATGAGGTTCTGCAGCTCGCCGTTCGCCGGACGGATCGCGCCGGCGGCGACGAGCGACGCCTGGATCGTCCGGAGGTCGGCGAGCAGGGCGTCCGGGCCGTCGTACGCGAGCGGCGTCGTGCCCTGGCGGGTGGCGTCGATGCGCGCGGCGGTGAAGAGGAGCGCACGGCGGTGGGTCTCGTTCGGGGCGCGGACGCCGATGCGCTCGGCGATGCCCGGGTCGAGCGACTCCTGCGCGGCCACGAGCGCGGTGAGTCCGGCGTCGGCCGGGGTGTCGCTCGCGTCGAGGGTCAGGGCGCTGCCGATGCGGGTGGTGGCACGGGTGAGCCCGATCAGGATGTGCTCGGCGGCGATCTCCGCAGCCTGACGCGTGATGTCGGCGGTCACGTGCGGGTTGCCGTCGCGGTCGCCACCGATCCAGGTGCCGAACCGCACGAACGCGGGCGCCGTCACCGGTGCACGTCCGGCGTCGTCGCCCTGCAGCCGGTCGTCGAGCAGGCGGTAGACCTGCGGGACGATCTCGAACAGCGTCTGGTCGAAGACGCTCATGGCGGTCCGGACCTCGTCGAGCGGGGTCGGACGGGTCGTGCGGAGCGGCGAGGTGCGCAGGAGCGTCGTGATCTCCTCGAGCAGCCGTCGCTCGTTCTCGGCACGCGCCGTGGCGTTCTTCGAGCGGTCGCGCTCGTCGATGAGGTCCGTGATGCGCCGCACGCCCGTGGTCACGGCACGACGGCGGGCCTCGGTCGGGTGCGCGGTCAACACCGGGTGGAACCGCAGCGTCCGGAGTCGCTCGGCCGCCTCGGCCTCGCCGACCTCGGCCACGAGTTCTGCGTAGGTCGCCGGGAACGAGTCGCCGGCCAGGCCGCCGTCGTCGCCGCGCTGCCGGAGCACCCGCACGCGGTGGTGCTCCTCGGCCAGGTTCGTGAGGTGGAAGTACGTCGTGAAGGCCTGCGCCACCGCTTCGGCGCGCTCGGCCGACATCGCGGACACGAGGGTCTGCGCGCGGGCAGCACCCTCGGCGTGGTCGCCCTCGTAGGCGTCGATCACGGCCGCACGCAGTGACTCCACGTCACGCAGCAGCTCGTCGCCACCGTTCTCGCGCAGCACCCGGCCGAGCAGGTTGCCGAGGTAGCGCACGTCGGCGCGCAGGTCACTGTCGACCGCGCCGCTGACGTCGTCCCGAGCGCGCTCATGGCGCGCCGATCCGTCGATCGCCGTCATGGGGTCCTTTCGGGGTCGTCCGGGAACACCGTCCCGGCTCCGAGCAGCGTATCGGCCCGCGGCCACCCGTGACGTCGACCGTCCGGACGGATCAGCGGGCAGGGCGCGCGGGGCGCGAGCGCGCACGGAGGACGCCGGGATCGCGACGCGTGGCGGGAGCACCCCTGCAGTTGCGACGCGGTCCGCGATCCCGGCGGGTCTGTGGTCGGCGCGGATCGGCTCGGTTCAGCTCGGTTCGGCGAGCTGGGCCTGCGCGGCGGAGTGGACCTCGACGATCTGCACCCGCGCCGAACGGCGGTCGGTCAGCGGCGACGTCCAGGGCACGATGACCTGTTCCTCGTCGCCGTCGTCGAGCCGGGCGAGCCAGACGCCGGCGATCGCGTCGATCTCGGTCATCGTCGCGGCCACGGCGGTCGCGGCCCCGTTCGCGCGGACGATCGTCAGGTTGTCGGCCGTGTGGTCGGCGTTCATGTGCCGGAGGACCGCGCGGCGCGCCTCGTCGTCGAACGGCTCGGTCACGCGGTCACCGCCACGTCGCCGACCCCGTCGGTGACCGGACGACGCCGGGCATCGAGCCCCTCGAGCAGGCCGTTGTTGAGCGAGTACGCCAGTTCGACCTCGGCGATGACCCGCTCCTGCTCGTCGGCCGTCCACGGCGCCGCGTCGAGCTGCGCGCGGTACGTGTCCTTGAAGGCACTCGGGTCCGCGACCTGGTCGAAGATGTAGAACAGGACGCCGTTCGTGTCGAAGCCGAACTGGTCGGAGAGCATCCGACCGATCATCTGCCCGCCGGACAGGTCGCCGAGGTACCGCGTGTAGTGGTGCGCGACGAAGCCGCCCGGCCACTCGGCCGCGACCTCGTTGAGCCGCCGCACGTACGCCGTCGTGGCGGGGAGCGGGCAGACCAGCTCGGACCAGTCCGGGCCGATCAGGTACTCGAGGTCGGCACGGATCGCCGGCATCCGGGTGAGCTGCGACGTGACGAACGGCGCCGCCACCGGGTGGTCCGCCATCCGTTCGGCCGCACGTTCGAGGGCGTCGTAGACGAACGAGTACTGTCCGAGCAACGCCGCGTAGTCGGCGACGTCGCACTTCCCGCCGAGCAGGTCGTGCATGAAGCCGTTCCCGGCCGAGGAACCGTGCGAGCGACGCGTGCGCTTGCGCAGCAGCTCGGAGAACGGGATGACGGTCGTGTCCATGAGGTAAGGCTAACCTTAGTTCGACAAACGTCAAGCAGGAGAGAGGACGCTCGTACCGATGAGCTCCAAGCCCAAACGCCCCCATCACGTCTTCGTCGTCGACCGCACCGAGCGACTGTCGCCGCACATGGTGCGCGTCCACCTCGGCGGACCGGCCTTCGACGACTTCGTGGGCACCGCCGACCCGGACAAGCTGGCCGCCACCGACAAGTACGTCAAGCTCCTGCTCGCCAAGCCGTCGCTCGGCCTCGAACCCCCGTACGACCTCGAGGAACTGCGCGAGACGCTGCCGAAGCAGGACCGGCCGGCCCGCCGCACGTACACGGTGCGGGCCGTCGACCACACCGCGCGGACGATCGCCGTCGACTTCGTCGTGCACGGCGACGACGGCCTCGCCGGGCCCTGGGCCGCAGCCGCGCAGCCCGGCGACAAGCTCGCCCTGTCCGGTCCCGGCGGTGGTTACGCGCCCGCCGACGACCCGGACGTCACGCACGTCCTGCTCGGCGACGACAGCGCCCTGCCGGCCATCGGTGCCGCGCTGGAGTCCATGTCCGACACGGCCACGGGCATCGCCCTGGTCGAGGTCGCCGGGCCGGCCGACGAGCAGCAGATCGCGCACCCGGCGGGGGTCGACCTGCGGTGGCTGCACCGCGACGCCACCGGCGCCCAGCCGGGCACGCTCCTGCTGGACGCGGCCCGGGCGCTGCCCCGCGCCTCCCGGCCGGTCCAGGTCTTCGCGCACGGCGAGCGGACCGCGATGAAGGCGATCCGTCGGCTGCTGCAGGACGACTGGGGGCTCGAGAAGCGCGAGATGTCGCTGTCCGCCTACTGGGCGCTCGGGCGCGGCGAGGACCAGTTCCAGGAGGAGAAGCGCGAGCCGGTCGGCGTGATCTTCACCGACTGACGGGTCTCGGCCTGCATGGTTCTTCCCAGAGCGGTTGCGATGGGAAGCGGAAACGGGCGTACCTGGTCGTTCCAACCGACCAGGTACGCCCGGTTTCGGCAGGTACGCACCGGTCCGGCGCGGGTGCGCACGGTGCGCAGGACGGACGGGAGGCCCGGGGCACGTCGGTGGGTCCGGCTAGCGTTCGGGACATGGTCACCTCGTCGTGCTGCGTGCCGGGTTGCGCTCGCCCCGCTGCGGACGCACTCGCGGGCGTGCCCCTCTGTGCGACGCACGTCACGCTGGTGACCGAGTTCGCGGCTGAGCGCGTCGGTGTCGAGGACGCCCTGCCGGGGCCGTGCCCGGTGTGCGGATCCCGCGTCGGGGTGCGGTTCCCGACGGCGTTCGTCTGCGCACGGTGCGAGTGGCGGTGGGGCGACGTGCCCGACGGTGACCTCGCTCCCCCGCGGGTCGACGTCGTGTACTACCTGCGGATGCGCGACGACTTCGGCGACCGGGTGAAGATCGGCACGACGAAGAACCCGAGGCAGCGGCTGGCAGCGATCCCGCACCAGGACCTCCTGGCGTTCGAGCGGGGCGACCGGTCGCTCGAACGTCGGCGGCACGCGCAGTTCGCGGCCACCCGGTACCCGGGCACCGAGTGGTTCCGGGCGACGCCGGAGCTGCTCGCGCACGTCGGTGCCGTCGCCGCCGGTGTGGACGACCCGTGGGACCTGCATGCCCGGTGGACGAGCGAGGCGCTCGCCCTGCGCGGCTGAGCGGGGCGGGCCGGAGCGCTTCCGCGCCGCCGGCCCGCCCACGCCGGTCAGGCCGCGCGGAGCATCCGGTCGGCGGTGCGCAGGGACAGCGCCATGATCGTCAGCGCGGGGTTCGCGATGACGGCGCTCGGGAACACCGAGTTGTCGGCGATCCACAGGTTCGGGACGTCCCACGAGCGGCCGTCGGGGTCGACGACCGAGGTCTCGCGGTCCGCGCCCATGCGGGCCGTGCCGATGGTGTGCGCGGTGCGCTCGAGGACCCGGATGTCCTTGCCTCCGGCGGCCTCGACGATGGTCGTCATCGTGCGGACCGCGTGGCGGCGGATGGCGTCCTCGTTCGCGCCCGGGGTGAACGAGACCCGGGCGCGTGGCACGCCGTGCTCGTCGACCTCGTCCGCGAGGACCAGCCGGTTGTCGTCGTAGGGCAGGCACTCGGCGTTGATGCCGACGCCCGCCGAGTGCGGGTAGTCCTGGAGCGCCCGCACGAGCTCGGCGCCGCGCAGGCCGCCACCACGGACGAGCGTGTTGGCGAAGGTCTGCGGCTGCACGCCGAGGCTCTGGATCAGGTACCCGCCGGCGAAGTCCGCGTCGGCGGGGCGGACGAAGTCCTCGGTGATGATCGACGACGGGTAGCCGCGGTAGGACCGCATCGACTCGTCGAACCGTGCCCAGACCTGGGTGGCGCCGTGCGCGGTGAAGTTCCGGCCGACCTGGTCGTTGCCGTTCGCGAGCCCGGTGTGCAGCAGCAGGCGCGGGGTCTCGATGCCGCCGGCGGCGAGCACGAGGGCACGGCAGCGCTGCCGGTGCTCGCGGCCGTCGTGGGTGTACAGCACGGCGTTGACCTCGCCAGCGGCGTCGAGTTCGATGCCGTGCACGAACGAGTCCGGCCGGATCTCGGCGCCGAACGCCACCGCCGCAGGCAGGTAGGTGGTGTCCATCGAGACCTTCGCGCCGTTGCGGCAGCCCTGGTGGCACGAGCCGCAGGAGACGCAGGCGTGCCGGAGGCCGTGGTGCTCCTGGTGGCGGTCCTCGGTGGTCAGGCCGACGGGGGCGTCGGTCGCGGTGATGCCGGCGGCCGCGGCCCCGCGCATCATCATGTCCGACGAGGCGTTGCGCGCCGGCGGACGCATCCGGTAACGGCGCGACGGGTCCCACGGGTAGTGCTCGGGTCCGGCGACCCCGACGTCGTGCTCGACCTGCTCGATCCAGCCGGTGAGCTCGGCGTGGCTGATCGGCCAGTCCTGACCCTGGCCGCTCTCGGAGCGCAGGCGCAGGTCGTGCTCGCTCGGGCGCGGTGTGAACGCACCCCAGTGCAGCGTCGAACCACCCACCCCGGTGCCGCTGTTGTTCGGGCCGAACGCCGTCGGGGCACCGCCGCCGCTCAGCCGCTCGTCCATCCAGTTGATGTCCCCCGGGGCGGCGACCTCGTCGGGCACGTGGTCGCCCGGCTCGGTGTTGCGACCGGCCTCGAGGGCGACGACCCGCAGGCCGCGTCGTGCCAGGGAGGCCAGCAGGGGCGCTCCGCCGGCTCCGGTACCGACGACCACCACGTCGACGACGTCGTCGTTGCCGTAGGTGCGCTGTCCGTCGAGTCTCATCGTGCTGCTTCCGTCGTCGTGGTGCCGTCGTGGGTGTCGTCGTGTGTGTCGTCGCGGGTGCGCTCGCGGCGGTCGGGCGCCGCTGGTTCCCAGGCCTCGCGCTGGTCGGCGGCGAGCAGCTGGAAGCCCTGCTTGCGGACGCCGTCGCCCCCGTTCGCGAAGCCGTCGAAGTCGATCGCCGCCATCGTCGCCGGGTGCGCGAGCCAGTGCTTCACGAGGTCGACGCTGGCGTCCTCGTACCAGGCGCGCAGCTGCTCGGCGTCCATCACGGCGTCCATCACGTCGTCGTGTCCGGCACCCCGCACACCGTCGGCGCGGTACCGTCCGGCAGCCACGTCCTGCAGGGCGCTGTCGAGCACGCCGTCCTGTGCCGGGCCGGCCAGCACGTCGAGCGCTGCCCGGTACGCCTCGAGGTCGGTGGGCATGCCGTCGACGCGCCATCCGTCACCGAGCCCCGCGGCGAGCTGGTCGTCGACGCGCAGCGCGAGGTCGACCTGACGGTCGCCCGGCTGCGGCACGACGATCCGAGCGACCGCACGGAGGGTCTGCAGTTGCCGGGCGGTGAGCGCTCGCGGCTCGGCGGTCGGGTCGTCGGGCAGCGAGCGGGCCGCCAACAGCGAGCGCATGCGGGCGCTGACCCGCGGCGAGGCGATCACGCGCGCGAGCTCCACCGGGACCACGGGAGCCCCGGTGAACCGGCGGGTCCAGAAGTCGCGGATGCGGTCCGCCACCGCCTCGGGCTGCTCCCACGGCAGCAGGTGTGCGGCACCCTCGACGACGTGGAGCTCCGAGTCGGGCCAGTGCGGCAGCGTCAGGCGACGCTGCGCCTCGGCGTCGAGGTCGCCGTCCTCGGCACCGGCGAGCACGAGCGCCGGCACCGGGTTCGGGGCTGCGTCGGACCAGTCCTCGCGGCTGCCGCGCGTGAGCCACGCCGTCCACGCGCCGGGGTCGGCGCGCTCGACGTCCTGCACGGCAGTCGTGTGCCGCTCGGGCGCCAGGGTGGACGCGGTGTTCGCGTCGACGAACTCGGCGGCGTGGGCCGCGCTGATCGGGCCGTCCGCCGCCCAGGACAGCATCGCAGCGCGGCGGTCGTCGTCCATCGGTTCGGGCGCCAGCGGCGAGGCTGCGAGCAGCACCACGGCCTGCAACCCGAACAGGCCGTTCGCGCCGGACATCGTGCGGTCCGCGACGACCGTGGCGACCTTGCCGCCCATGGAGTGACCGACCAGCACCCACTCGCTCGCGCCGCTCGCGCCGATCGCGCGCTCGACGAGCACCGCCATCTCCTCGACGGTGGTGCCGGACGACGCCGGGCTGCGGCCGAAACCGGGCAGGTCGATGCCGATGAGTTCGAGGTCGTCACGGATCAGGGCGCGGCGGAGCAGGGCGAACTCCTCGGAGCTCGCCCCCAGCGCGTGGAGGCAGAACGCAGGGGTCACTCCTCTTGCCTACCGGTCGCTCCGCGACGGACCCAGGCGGCGTGTACCCCGTCGGTCGATCTTGTCCCCCGTCCGGTCACCGTGCGTACGCGTCCACGAAGAGGTCGCCACGGATCTGCCGCAGGGTGTCGGCGAGCCGGTCGACCGTGCGGCCGGAGATGCCGGACACCTGCAGGTCGTACGGCCCCAGCGCCGGCAGGCGTCCGGTGCGGATGCGGACGACCTCCCAGCCGACGGCGCGGACGGCGCGGTCCTTCCTGCGGTCGGTGTCCTGCCGCGGGCCGACGTGCTCGAGGCCGTGGCGGCCGGTCGAGTCGTACTCGATCGCGACGCGCAGCTCGGGCAGGATGATGTCCGGCCAGACCTCGACGTGGTCGAAGAACGGCCGGTCGAGGCGGATCGCGGAGTGGTCGTAGGTGAACGCGAACCGGTCGGACAGCGCCGCACGCAGCTCGGCCTCGACCGCGGACGCCGTCGCCGGGGCGCAGACGCTCGTGAAGGACTCGCCCGAGGGCAGCCGCGGGGTCTTCGGGCAGATCGTGCGGGGCACCGGCTGGCTCGGGCGTCGCGGCGTCCCCGGCACCGGTCGACGTGCGCGGGTGCGGCTCGAGGCGACGGCACCCGCCGGGGTCCCGCGGGAGGGCGCTGCCGGCAGGGTCTGGCGACCGGTGGCCCGGACGACCCGCTGCGGGACCGGCACCTGCGACGGCCAGTCGGACGGCAGGACCGGCCAGCGCTGGGGCTGCGCCTGCACCGCGCACTCCGGACACCACACCGAGCGCCGGCGTTCACGACCCGGTCGGGACCGCTGTTCGGCCGGCGTTGCGACGAAGACGTGGCCGACGTCGCACTCCCACGTCAGCAGGACCTCGGCCGCCGGCGGGACCTGGGTCAGGACGACGCCGTGGTTCCAGTCCGGGTGGTACTGCCGGATGAGCACCGGGTACGGCGCCCAGTCGGCGCGGAACTGTCCGACGGCGTACGGGACGGCCTCGCCGCGCGACCACTGTCGGCGGCGCCACCACGCGTCGACGGGTTCGGCCACGTCCACACGCTAGGCACCGCCACCGACACTGCGGGAACCCGGGGTGCGCTCAACCTGCCAGGGCCTGCTTCGCGTAGGCGACGAGCGCGTTCGCATGGCCGTGGCCGAGCCCGTGCTCGGTCTTCAACCAGGCCACCACCTGCATGTGCGGGTGGTCGTCGAGCCGCTCGGCGACCAGGTCGAGCCACTCCTGGACCGGGCGGCCGTATGTCTTCTCGATGCTCGGGAAGTACGACGCCGGCCCCTTCGGCTTGCTGCCGTCCGCCGGGGACGCCGGAGCGGTCACGCGGTGCGCTGTCATGGCAGAACAGTACTGCGCAACCGGCGTCACGGAACGTCATGCGCGCGGCGACTGTGACTCCGCGTTCCGCCCCGTAGCGGTGTGTTGCACGGTGCGTTGTCCAGGGACCGCGACCCTTCTACGGTCGCGACATGACCGACACCAGAACGGGACTGCCCCGCGACGCGACCAGTGCCGTCGCCGGCACCGACGGGGTCGACGCGACCGGCGTCGACCACGCGGCCGGAACGCCGGGCGCACCACGGGCCTCCCGGCCGACCGGCGCGACCGACGGGACCGACGGCACCGACGGCACCGACGGCACCGACGGCACCGTCGACGCCGCCGGACGCGCCGCGCTCGACCGGCCCGTCCTCCCGTTGCGGCACCCGCTGCGCTGGATCGCCGCGGCCGTCGTGCTGGTGGTGCTCCTGAACTTCGTCGAGACGCTGTTCACGAACGAGTCGTGGGGCTGGCCGGCCGTCGGGAAGTGGCTGTTCAGCCCGGCGATCCTGACCGGCCTGCAGCTCACACTCGTCGCGACGGCGCTCAGCGCGGTCATCAGCTTCACCGGCGGCATCGTCGTCGCGATCGCCCGGCTCTCGCGCAACCCGGTGCTGTCCGGGCTGGCGTGGGGGTACGTCTGGCTGTTCCGCTCCGTGCCGCTCATCCTGGTGCTCGTCTTCCTGTACAACCTCGGGTCGCTGTACCCGACGATCGGCATCGGGATCCCGTTCGGGCCGCAGGTCGAGGTCACCACGGCCAACGTCCTCGGCGACCTGGCCATCGGTGTGATCGGCCTGAGCCTGAGCGAGATCGCCTACGCGTCCGAGATCGTCCGCGCCGGCGTGCTCGCCGTCGACCACGGCCAGCACGAGGCCGCGCAGGCCCTCGGCCTCCCCCGGCGTCGCCAGTTCGTGCGGGTGATCCTGCCGCAGGCACTGCGGTCGATCGTGCCGGCGTTCGTGAACCAGGTCGTCGGGCTGCTCAAGGCGTCGTCGCTGCTGTTCTACGTGTCGCTGCTCGACCTGTTCGGCGTGGTGCAGAACCTGTCCAGCACCTACCCGACCGACATCATCCCGCTGCTCGTCGTCGCCACGCTCTGGTACCTCGCGCTCACCAGCGCGGTCTCGGTCGTGCAGTACTACGTCGAGCGGTGGACCGCCCGCGGCTCGGTCCGGGCGTTGCCGCCCACGCCGTTCCAGCGGGTGCGGGCCGCCGTGCGTCGCGGTTCCGGACGTGGGTCTGGACGACCTGGAGGCCCGGATCACGCCCGGCAGGCCGCCTCCGCCGCGCGCGGGGTCGCATCCGGCCCCGGTTCCACCATCGACGACAGGACCATCTGATGAGCGCAGCGATCAGCATCCAGGGAGCCGTGAAGGCGTTCGGCGACACGGTCGTCGTCGACGGCGTCGACCTGTCGTTGCCGTCCGGGAGCGTCACCGTGGTGCTCGGCCCCTCCGGGTCCGGCAAGTCCACGCTGCTGCGCGCGATCAACCACCTCGAACCGCTCGACCGCGGCGTGGTCACGGTCGGTGGCGAGACGATCGGCGTCCGGCTCCGGACCGGGCGCGACGGGGTCCCCCGCTACAAGGAACTGCCCGAACGCCTGATCCTGCGGCAGCGGTCGCGGATCGGCTTCGTGTTCCAGCACTTCAACCTGTTCCCGCACCTGACCGCGCTCGAGAACGTGGCCGAGGGACCGATCGCCGCCGGGGTCCCTCGTGCGGCGGCGCATGCCCGTGCGGCGGCCCTGCTCGAGCGCGTCGGGCTCGGCGACCGCGCCGACACCCGGCCGCGGCAGCTCTCCGGCGGGCAGCAGCAGCGCGTGGCCATCGCGCGGGCACTGGCGCTCGAGCCGTCGGTCGTCCTGCTCGACGAACCGACCTCGGCGCTCGACCCGGAGCTCGTGGGCGAGGTGCTCGGCGTCATCCGGGGGTTGGCGGACACGGGCACCACGCTCGTCATCGTCACCCACGAGATCGCCTTCGCCCGCGAGGTCGCCGACCACGTCGTGTTCCTCGACCACGGCCGCGTCGTCGAGCAGGGCTCCCCCGCCCAGGTGCTCGACGATCCGCAGCACGCTCGCACGCGGGACTTCCTGTCCCGCGTCCGCTGACGCCGTCCCCTCGACCTTCCTTCTTCCCCTTCCACCCGATCCCAGGAGAACCATGTCCCCCACCACCCCCGCACGCTGGCGGAACCGCGCCGGCGCCCTCGTCCTCGCCACCGGAGTCGTCGTCGCCCTCGCCGGGTGCGCCACGTCGGCGTCCGCCGGCTCCGGCTCCGGCTCTGGCTCCGGCGCGTCCGACGGCACGGTCACGATCGGCGCCGCGTCGAACGGTGCCGCCACCGAGACGAAGGTCACGGTCGACGCGGACGAGAAGCTGCACGACGAACTCCCCGCCTCCGTCAAGAAGTCCGGCAAGCTCGTCGTCGGCATCGGTGCGCTGCCGGCAGGGTTCCCGCCGCTCGCGTTCACCGGCGACGACCAGAAGACGCTGACCGGCTCCGAGCCCGACCTCGGCAGGCTCGTCGCCGCGAAGCTCGGCCTCGAGGCCCAGGTGCAGAACGCCACGTGGGACAACCTGTTCGTCGGGATCGACGGCGGCAAGTACGACGCCGGGTTCTCGAACATCACGGTGACCGAGCAGCGCAAGGAGAAGTACGACTTCGCCTCGTACCGTCAGGACAACCTCGCGCTGCAGGTGCCGGAGGACTCCTCGTTGACGTTCGACGGCGACCCGTCCGTGCTCGCCGGCAAGACCGTCGCGGTGAGCTCCGGCACCAACCAGGAGCTCATCCTGCTCGGCTGGAAGGCCGACCTGGCGAAGCAGGGCAAGACCATCACGATCAAGTACTACCCGGACGGCAACGCCGTGAAGCTGGCGCTCGACTCCGGCAAGATCGACGCCTACTTCGGGCCGAACCCGACGGTCGCGTACCAGAACACGTTGAGCGCGGACGGCGCGAACCCGACGAAGACCGCGGGCACGTTCTCCGGCGCGGGCGGGGACCTGCAGGGGCTCATCGCGGCGACGACGAAGAAGGACAGCGGGCTCGCTGAACCCATCGCGGACGCCATCGACGAGCTGATCGACGACGGCACCTACGCGAAGTGGCTGAAGGCCTACAACCTGTCGAACGAGGCCGTGCAGCACTCCGAGGTCAACCCGGAGGGGCTGCCGCTCGACGCGAGCTGAGCCGGGCTCGTCCGGGGCGGGCTCGGCTCGGAACGACTCCCTCGATGTCGCACGACGTCGAGGGAGTCGTTCTGTGCGCGTGCACCGTCCGACATTCCACGAGGTGATCGACACGTGCATCGTCGGAACATGCACGCGCACTCGATGCATGTGCAAAGGACGACGATCCACCTGACGATCAACGGGTGCATCGTCGGAACATGCACGCGCACCGGCCGCAGGCGCACCGACGCCGAACGACATCGTCGACGTCGCACGACGACCACGATGTCGCTCCGTGCAGGCGCCACCGGTTGCACGCGCGCACGAACGACGAGCCCGATGTCGTGCGACATCGAGCTCGTCGTTCCGGGTCGACACGGACCAGTACGGTCAGCGCACCCCGGCACCCACGCCAGCCCCCGCACGCGCAGCACCGGCACCAGCACCAGCAGCACCCCGCGCCGCCCACTCCGCCGCGAGCAGCTCGTACGAACGCACCCGGGCGTCGTGGTCGTGCGTGATCGTCGTCACCAGGAGCTCGTCCGCGCCCGTCGCCCGCTGCAGGACCTCGAGGCGGTCCGCGACGGCCGCAGCGTCGCCGACGAACCGGGTGGCGAGCCGATCGGCGACCGACCCTGCCTCCGCCGCAGCGAGCGGCGTAGCACGTGCCGCGGACGGGGTCGGGTACTCGATCGCCCCGACGCCGGAGCGGATCGAGTGCACCCACTCCGCGTACCCGAGCGACAGCTCCGCGGCCTCGGCCTCCGTGCGCCCGACGACGACGTCCGCGGACACGACCACGTGTGGCGCCTCGAGCACCCCGGGGCGGAACGCGTCGCGGTAGGCCTGCACCGACGCCAGGACCGTGCCGGGTGACGTGTGGTAGTTCGCGCCGTACGGCAGTCCGAGTGCTCCGGCGACCCGGGCGCTCTCGCCGCCGGTCGACCCGTGGATCCACAGTTCGACTGCGGCTCCGGTGGCCGGCGGCGCCCCGACGACGGCGCCGTCCCGCGACCAGGTGCCGGCGAAGAGCTCCCGGACGAGCGACAGCTCGCCCTCGAACCGGTCGACGTCACCGGGGACGCGTCCGAGCAGCTCCCCCTGCAGGGCGAACCGGCTTCCCGGTGCGATCCGGAAGTCGAACGGTGCGGGCACGAGCAGTCCGTCGACGACCTCGTCCGAGCGGGGTACGAGCGACGGCGGCTTCGGGGTACCGGGTGCCGGCGCCCCGGAGCGGCCGAGCCCGAGGTCGATCCGCGGCCCGTACAGCGCAGCGAGGGTGCCGAAGGTCTCGGCGATCTGCAGCCCTCGGACGTTGCCGACGAGCGTCGCCGCACTGCCGACCCGGATCGTCGACGTGGCCGCGGCGACCGCCCCGATCACGATGGTCGGCGCGCTGCCCGCGACACCGGGGTTGAGGTGGTGCTCGGCGAGCCAGTAGCGGGCGTACCCGGCACGTTCCACGGCGACGGCCAGGTCGACGGTGCGGTGGAGCGCCGTGGCTGCGGACGACCCGGCGGTGACCGGCACCAGGTCGAGCACCGAGAGCGGGACGGAGCGAGCGGCGCTCACGAGGCGTCCTTCCACGCGCCGGTCAGCTGGTCGAGCCGGGTGTCGGCGCCGAACACGATGCCGTGCACGTCCGTCGCCGGCGCGATGATGCTGGTGAGTTCGTGCACCGGGACGAAGTCGACCTGGGACGCGATGCGCCGCTGGATCTCCCCGAAGGTCGCCGACCGGTCGGCCGCCGACGACTGCGACAGCTCCTTCGTGAAGAGCGCGTCGAGCGTCGGGTCCGACGCACCGATCGACTGGGCACCCGAGCTGGAGAACTTCGACCGCAGGACGTCGCCGTCCGCGCGCGAGCTGTTGTCCCACGACAGGTCCCAGTCGCCGCTCGTCAGGTTTGCGAGGTACTGCGGGACGGTGCCGCTCTCCAAGGTGACACCGACGCCGATCTTCTTCAACTCCTGCTGGATGAGTTCGAGCGAGGTCTGGTTCGGCCCGAAGTTCGTGATCCAGATGAGCTTGAGCTGCAGCTTCTGGCCGTCCTTCGCGCGGATGCCGTCGGAGCCCTCCTCCCACCCGGCGTCGTCCAGGGCGGCCGCAGCGGCCTTCGGGTCGTACGCGGCCGAACCGGACGACGTGTCCGCGTACCCGGGCGTCGTCGACCCGAGGACCGAGTCCGCGACCTCGAACAGGTCGTTGAGGGACGTGTCCCGCACGGTCTTCGGGTCGACGGCCTGCGCGATCGCCTTCCGGACGACCAGGTCGGACACGACCGGCCGCTTCTGGTTGAACGTCAGCCCGAACACCTGGCCCGGGTTGGCACGGGTGACGAGGTCGTACTGCGCCTGCAGGGTGTCGACGTCGCTCGGCTGCACGCTGCTGATCGCGTCGAGCTGCCCGGACTGCAGGCTGCCGGTGCGGACGCTCGCCTCGGGCACGACCTGGAACGTGACCTTCGACAGGTGCGCCGCCCCCAACCCGCCTCGGGCCGCGGGGCCCCAGTCGTACCCCTTTCGCTTCGTCAGGACCGTGGACGTGTTCTTCGTGTACGACTGCAGCGTGAACGGTCCGGTGCCGATCACGGCCTTCCCGTCGGCGCGGTCGTCGAACGGGGTCTCGGTGGTCTTCGGGGCGACGATGCCGAGGGCGACCGACGACGCGGCGTTCGGGAACGCGGCGTTCGGCGCCCCGAAGTCGACCTCGACCGTGTCGTCGTCGACGACCTTCGTCCCCGTGTAGCCGGAGAAGTACGCGGCGGCCGTGCTCGATGCGCCGGCCGAGGCGATGTCGTCGAAGGTGTCCTTCACGGCCGCCGCGTCGAACGCGGTGCCGTCCGAGAACGTGACGCCGGAGCGCAGGTCGAACGTGAACGCAGTGGCGTCGGCGTTCGCCTTGTACTTCGTCGCGAGCCACGGCTTGAGCGAGCCGTCGGACGGGTCCTGCCAGAGCAGGGAGTCGACGAGCTGCCGGGTGATCGCGAGCGTGTCGTTGCCGGCGCCGGTGCCCGTCGGGTTGAGCGTGATCGGGTCGTTCGCGATGGCGTAGGTGAGCGAGCCGCCGTCGACCGGCTTCGACGACGAGGACGTCGACGCGGTACCGCCCGACGAGCAGCCCGCCATGACCAGGGCCGCCGCGGTGCCGGCCGCGATCGCGGCCACCAGACGGAACGAGGTGCGGTGGGTGGTCATGAGGCTCCTTCGGGGGTGGGGACGCGCCGGGATCGTCCCGGGATCGCGTCGAGCAGTGCGCGCGTGTACTCGTGCTGCGGGTCGTGCAGCACCTGCGCCACGTCGCCGTGCTCCACGACGCGGCCGCCCCGCAGGACGGACACCTCGTGGGCGATGCGACGGACGACGGCGAGGTCGTGGGAGATGAACAGGTAGGAGACGCCGAGCGTCGACTGCAGCTCCGCGAGCAGGTCGAGGATCTGCGCCTGGACGGACACGTCGAGGGCGGAGACGGGTTCGTCGAGGACGATGAACGACGGGTCGAGTGCGAGTGCCCGGGCGATCGCCACACGCTGCCGCTGACCGCCGGAGAGCTCCGCCGGGCGACGACCGAGCACGGAGGACGGCAGCGCGACGAGGTCGAGCAGCTCCGCCGCCCGAGCCGTACGGGACTGCCGGGTGCCGATGCCGAAGGCCGCGAGCGGGTCCGCGATCACCGCCCCCACCGACAGCCGTGGGTGCAGCGCCGCGTACGGGTTCTGCTGCACGATCTGCGCCCGTCGCCGGTACGCCCGCAGCGCCGCACCGCGGGCTCCGCCCACGTCGGCACCGTCGAACCGCACGCGGCCGGCGTCCGGGCGTTCGAGTCCGAGCACGAGGCGCGCGGTGGTCGACTTGCCCGACCCGGACTCCCCCACCAGCGCCAGGGTTCGGCCCCGAAGGACCGTCACGTCCACCCCGTCGACGGCGGTCACGCGGTCGAAGGACTTCCGCAGTCCGGTCGCGACGACGAGTGGGTCGCCGCTGTCCGTCGGGAGGCCCGTGGGACGTCCCACGGACGCGCTCACGTCGTCGAGACTGGGCGCCGCTGCGATCAGTGCGCGCGTGTACGCCTCACGGGGTGCGCCGAGCACCTCGGCCGGGGTGCCCTGCTCGACGATCCGTCCCTCGGACATCACGACGATGCGGTCGGCCCGGTCGGCGGCGACCCCGAGGTCGTGCGTGATGAACAGCACGCTCGTGCCCCGCTCGGCGACGAGCCGGTCCAGGTGGTCGAGGATCGTCCGCTGGACCGTGACGTCGAGTGCGCTCGTCGGTTCGTCCGCGACGAGCAGCTCCGGGTCGCCGATCAGGGCGATCGCGATGAGCACACGCTGCCGCATGCCGCCGGACAGCTCGTGCGGGTACTGCCGCGCACGGAGCTCCGGACGGTCGATGCCGGCACGGCGGAGCTCCTCGACGGCGCGTTCCCGGGCCTCGGCACCGGCGGCGAGTCCGTGGATCCGGAGCACCTCGGCGACCTGGGTGCCGATCCGCGTCACGGGGTTGAGCGACACCATCGGGTCCTGCGGCACGAAGCCGATCCGCACGCCGCGCACGGACCGTACCTGGCGGTCCGTCGCGGTGACCAGGTCGAGGTCCCCGGATCCGTCGGCCGCCCCGGAGAGCCGCACAGTGCCTCCCGTCAGGTCCGCCGCTGCGGGCAGGAGCCGGAGGACCGCGTGCGCCGTCGTCGACTTGCCCGAACCGGACTCGCCGACGATGGCGACGCGCTCGCCGCGGCCGACGTCGAGCGAGACGCCGTGGAGCGCGGTGCGCGCACTGCTGCCGCGACCGTAGGTGACGGTCAGGTCCCGGATGCTGAGCAGGCTCATCGGACGGCCCTCCGTTCGGTGTCGAGCGCGCGCGCGACGCGGTTGCCGGCGAGCACCGTGACCGCGATCACGACCCCGGGGATGGTCGTGAGCCACCACGACGACGCGATGAAGTCGCGCCCGGTGGCGACGAGCGAGCCCCACTCGGGTTGCGGTGGCTGCGCGCCGTAGCCGAGGAAGCTCAGGCTCGAGACGGCGAGGATCGCGGTGCCGAACTCGAGGGCGGCGAGCACCAGGACGGGACCGGCCGCGTTGGGCAGCACGTGCACGAGCAGCACGCGCCACCAGCGGTTGCCGTTCGCGCTCGCGGCCTCGACGTACGGCGCGGTGCGGACCCGGACGACCTCGGAGCGCATGATGCGGGCGATCGTGGCGATGCTCGCGACGCCGACCGCCACCGCGACGTTCACGGTGCCGAAGCCGAGCACGGTGACGATCGTCAACGAGAGCAGCAGGCTCGGGATCGCGAGCAGGACGTCGGCGACGCGCATCAGCACGGCGTCGACGACCCCGCCGACGAAACCGGCGACGAGCCCGACGAGCGAGCCGCCGACCAGGCCGATGACGATCGCGAGGACCGCGGCCTGCAGCGTGAGCGCGGTGCCGTGCACGACACGGGCGTACAGGTCGCGGCCGAGCTGGTCGGTGCCGAACCAGTGCGCGGCGTCGGGAGCGGTGAGCCGCGCGGCCGGATCGGCGGCGAGGGGATCGTGGTGGGTGAGCGCTCCGGGCAGGAGCGCGGCGAGCACGACGAGGGCGAGCCAGACGAGGGCGACGGTGAGCGTCGGACGGGCGACGAGCGCACGGAGCGCTGTCGTGGTGCCGCCGGGGACGCGGTCGGGGACGCCTCCGGTGGCGAGCGACGCGGGGCGCCCGATGGCGAGCTGCGTGGTCTCGGTCATGCGGGGACCGCCTTCGGTTCGGTGGCGCTGGACGGAGTGGTGCCGGGCGTCGCGCCCGGTGTCGCGCCCGGTGTCGCGCCGTCGTGGTCGCGGAGCTTCCGACGGCTGCCGGCGACCACGACGCGCGGGTCGAGCAGCGGGTACACGAGGTCGACGACCAGGTTCACGACGACGAAGATCGCGGCCGCGAGCAGCACGATGCCCTGCACGACGGGGCTGTCCTGCTGCTGCACGGCGGTGGCGGTGACCCGACCGAGGCCCGGACGGGAGAACACCGTCTCGGTGACGACGGTGCCGGAGAACAGCTGCCCGACGATGAGTCCCGTCACGGTGAGTGCGGGCAGCGCGGCGTTCTTGAGCGCGTGCCGGAGCTGCACCCGCCACCGCCCGGCACCCTTGGCGTACGCGGTGTCCACGTACGGCTCGCGGAGGGTCTGGACGAGGGACTTCGACAGCAGCTGGGCGATCGTGGCACCGGTCGGCAGCGCCAGGGTGACCGCCGGCAGGACGATCGATGCCGGGCCCTCGCCGCCGAACGCCGGGAAGACATGCAGCCCGAACGAGAACCACTGCACCAGCAGCAGCGCGAACCAGAACCCGGGGACGGCGACGCCGACCGGCGGCAGCTGGAGCAGGAACTGGCCGAGGGCCCGGTTCCGGGTCCAGGTCGCCAGGACCGCGACGCCGCCGCCGAAGACGATCGCGAGCACGAGGCCGGCGACCGCGATCTGGGCGGTCGGCGCGATCGCTTCACCGATGACGTCGGCGACCGGTCGGCCGACCCCGATCGAGCGGCCGAGGTCGCCGGTGAGCAGGGCGCCGAGGTGCTGGACGTACTGCACGAGCACGGGCTGGTCGAGACCGTACTGGTGTCGGAGCGCGTCGAGCTGCGCCGCCGTGACGTCGGTGGCGTCCGGGCCGACCATGATCCGTGCGGGGTCGCTCGGCAGCACGTAGAGGACGAAGAACGAGATGGTCCACGCCGCCCAGAGCACGAGCACGGCCTGGCCGATGCGGGAGAGCACGTAGCGGGTCATGCGGCGACCACCCCCTGCGGCGCCGGCGCCGGGGTCGGAGTCGGCACCGACCGAGCCGTCCGCGCCGTCCATCCGAGCGCCGGTGCGACCTCCGCCACGACGTCCGAGACGATCTGCTCGTACTCGTCACCGGCGAACTCGTAGGGCAGCTCGATCCGGAACTCGTCGACCTCGGCCAGGGTGGCGTCGTGCACGAGCTGCTCGACGATCTGCTCGGCGGGCCCCACCAGGTCGGCGGAGAACAGGGTCCGCCGCGGTCCCTGGGGCGCGGTCTGCCGTGCGAGACGGGACTCGTACCAGGTGCGGTACCGCTCGCGCGAGACCCTGTCGGCCGAGTCGGTCGGCACGACGCACCGGCCCCAGGCGACGCGGGGCGTGCGGCCGGTCGGCAGGGCGGCGCGGTACGCCGCGAGCTGGTTCCGCTGGGCCGTGCCGTAGTCGTCGGTGCCCTCGCCCGAGGTGAGGTTGCCGAGCAGCAGGTTGAGTCCGGAACTGCCGGCGAAGGAGGCCGACCGGAGCGACCCGCCGCCGTACCAGACCCGGTCGACCAGACCCGGTGCGTACGGCTGCAGCCGGGGGCGCTGGACGTTCCCGGGGCTCTGGATGACGGTGTCGTCCGCGCCGAGGAACGCGCCGCGCAGGTTCTCCACGAACCGGGACACCCGCCCGTACCCGCGGTCGAACGTGCGCCAGTCGCCGTCGAAGACCAGGTCGCCCAGGATCTCGGCGTGCGGCGATCCGGTGGACAGGCCGACCTGCAGCCGGCCGTGCGACAGGACGTCGGCGAGCGAGAAGTCCTCGGCCAGGCGGAAGGGACTCTCCCACCCGATCGGGACGACGGCGACGCCGAGCTCGATGGCGGTGGTCCGCTGTGACGCCGCCGCCAGGAAGACCGCGGCCGAGCCGATGCCGTGCTCGAGGTGCCGGTGCCGGACCCAGGCGCCGTCGACGCCGAGCCGCTCGGCTGTGGCGAAGAGGTCGAGGGTGGCCTCGAGGCCGTCGACGGGGGCGTCGTCCTCGAAGTTGCCGGGGACGAGGATCGCGAGGCTGGAGACCGTCACGCGAGCACCCCGGTGGACGCTGCCGCACGCGCCGGCCCCGCCGCTGCGGCCGTGCGTGCGGCGGCCGAACGGTCGCGGATCGTGCCGGGTAGGTCGAGCGTCTGCCGGAGGGTCGCACCCTCGTCGTAGGACTGCCGGTAGACGCCGCGCTCCTGCAGCAGCGGGACGACCGTGTCGACGAACTCGTCGAGGCCGTACGGGTTGGTGTGCGGCACGACGACGAACCCGTCGGTGGCGCGCTCCTGCACGTACCGGTCGATCTCGGCGGCGATGTGCGACGCCGTCCCGACGAACCCGCCGCGGGTCGAGGCGCGGATGACGAGGTCGCGGATCGACAGGTGCTCGGCCTCGGCCAGGTCTCGCCAGGACTGCACCAGGGCAGGGACGTCGCGGGTGTGCCGCGCGCGCCCGCGGGTGATCGCGGCGCCGTCGTAGTCGGGCTCGATCGTCGGCAGCGGGCCGTCGACGTCGTACGACGACAGGTCGCGGTTCCAGACCTGCTCGAGGAACGCGATCGCCGTGGCCGGGCTGACCTGGGCGCGACGGATGGCGTTCGACCGTTCTTCGGCGTCCTCCGCCGACGACCCGATCACGAACGTCGCGCCGGGCAGGATCTGCAGCTCGTCCTTCGACCGGCCGACCCGTTCGAGTCGTTCGGTGACGTCGCGGTAGAAGGCCTGCGCGTCGTCGAACTCGGTGTGCAGCGAGAAGATGACCTCGGCGTTCGCGGCGGCGAGGTCACGCCCCTCGTCGGAGTCGCCGGCCTGCACGATCACCGGGTGCCGCTGCGGGCTGCACGGCACCGGGAACGTGCCGGTGACGTCGAACTGCGGGCCGTGGTGGTCGACGTCGCGGATGCGGGACCGCTCCGCGAACACGCCGTCCGCCAGCGCGCCGCCCGCGGCGGTGCCGGCGACGACGGCATCGGCCTGCCACGAGTCCCAGAGCTCGCGGGACAGCGCGATGAACTCGGCGGCCCGCGTGTACCGGTCGGCGTGGGCGAGGAACCCGCCGCGGCGGAAGTTCGCGCCGTGGAACGCGTCCGAGCTCGTCACGACGTTCCACCCGGCACGACCGTCGGTCAGGTGGTCGAGCGTGGCGAGCTGCTTCGCGAGCTCGACCGGCTCGTTGAACGTCGTCTGCAGGGTGCCGACCAGCCCGATGTGGTCGGTGATCCCGGCCAGGGCGGCCAGGACCGCGAGCGTGTTCGGACGCCCGACGACGTCGAGGTCGTGGATGCGCCCCTTCTGCTCGCGGAGCCGCAGGCCCTCGGCGAGGAACAGGAAGTCGAAGAACCCGCGCTCGGCGTTGCGGGCGAAGTGCTCGAACGACGAGAACGCGATCTGGCTCTCGGCGCGGTCGTCGCTCCAGATGGTGGTGTTGTTCACGCCGGGGAAGTGTGCGGCGAGGTGGACCTGACGCTTGGTGCTCATGCTGAGACCCCCAGGGAAGACGGACGGGCGTACCGGCTGACCGCCGGGGCGATGCCGAGCCGCGTGCGCAGGTCGGCGGTGGGACGGGACGCCACGTCGGCGCGGAGCCCGGCGGTGACGAGGGCGGGGACGAGCTGCCGGGCGATCGCGGTGCTGTCGATCGGGACGCGCAGGGGGCGGAGCCGGACGCCGGCGTAGCCGAGGCCCCGCAGGTCCCCGATCAGCGACACGAGTTCGGGCACCGTCGTCGCGAGCACGGACGTGTCCGACCCGGAGCCGACGGCGTACGGGGTGCCGGCAGCGGCGTCGAGCGCGGCGAGCTCGTCGGCCGCGGCAGCGGTCGAGGACCCGATCAGGACCGCGAGGTCGGCGAGGACCGGACGACGGACGTCCGACCCGGCCACCTGCTCGTGGTGACGGACCTCGTCCAAGAGGACCCGCGCCTCTCCCCACCAGCTCGGCCCGCCCGCCGCTTCGCGACGGTCGGGTACCGGCTGGCGTGGGCCCCGGCCGTCGTACCCGGGCGTGACGAGCACGACGTCCGCAGCGTCCACGGCGAACGCCGCAGCGTCGGCGCGGTGGGCCAGGGCGAAGACCGGCGGTCGCCCCTGCGGCGACCGCGGCACGATCGACGCGCCGTGCACGGACAGGTGACGGCCCGCGTACTCGGCGTTGTGGATCCGGTCGCGGTCGACGAACCGGCCGGTCGTGACGTCGCGGATGATCGCGTCGTCGTCCCAGCTGTCCCAGAGGCGGGAGACGACCTCCGCCGCCTCGCGGGCCTCGTCGAACAACGTGGCCGCGTCGTCGCCGCCGGGTCGACGGCCGAAGAGGGCCGCCTCGCGGGTCGTCGGGCTCACCTGGATCCGCCACCCGGCTCGCCCCAGCGAGACGTGGTCCAGGGTCTGGAGGCCCGTGGCGACGTGGAATGGTTCGGTGTGCGTCACCGAGACGGTCGGCACCAGACCGACGGCTCGGGTCGCGGGGGCGACGGCGTTCGCGACGAGGAGGGCGTCGAGGCGTCCGACGACGGTCGTGGTGTCGAGGTCGTGGTCAGCAGCCGTCGGGTGCGTCGGGCCGGGGCCTTCCGGGCGCGTCGGGCCCGCGGTGAACGAGTCCTCGATGGTGACGGCGTCGATGCCGAGCCGGTCCTGCTCGACGACGACCTCGCGCCAGTGCCGGAGGCTCGACAGGCGCTGTGCGGCCGGACCGGCGACGCGCCAGGCGGCGGGGTGCCAGCCGGCGCCCTGCAGCGCATTGACGAGGGTGATGCGGTCGGGCATGGCAGTCCTCCTAGTGGGTGTGCGCGGCGTGGTCCGCGGCGGCGGGCGCCGGGGTCGCGTCGGCGGGGGTCGCGGCGGCGGGCGCCGGGGTCGCGTCGGCCGGGGTCGCGTCAGCGCCGAACTTGAAGCCGAGCCGGCCGTGCGCGAAGCCGCCGCCGGCGCGGATCGCGGTGGCGACCCAGGCGGCCTCGGCGAGTTCGGCCTCGGTCGCACCGGCCGTCACCGCGCGCTGGCTGTGGCCGTCGATGCAGTAGACGCACTGCGTGGTGATGCCGACCGCGAGGGCGATGAGCTCCCGGTACTTGAGCGGGATCGCGCGGCCCTCGGCCTGGAACACCGACTCGTCGAACTGGACGAAGGCCTTGAGGATGTCCGGGGTCTGCTGCTTGTAGACCTTCGTGAAGGTCTTGTCCTGTTCGCGGTCGAGGTAGTCGGTCATGTCGGCGACGCTAGGGCGGTCAGGGCCCCGAGGCGACGGGTGTTGCGGACCGTGACCGGCGGTGTCGCCGTGTGACACGGTGCCGCCGGCCGGCCGTCACACGGCGTCACGCGCGGCGCGGGCGCGCGGTCCGCGCGGGCGCGCGGTCCGCGCGGGCGCGCGGTCCGCGCGGGCGCGCGGTCCGCGCGGTGCGGCCTCCGTCGGTCGGTGCGAGGTTGCTCGCTCCGTGAGCGGCTGCAAGCCCGCACGGCGCGACCAACCTCGCACCAGATCAACGCACTCGCACCGTGCTGCAGCCCGGCCGCACCGCGGACCGCGCACGGTGCGAGGTCAGAGCCCCCGTGCGCGCGACGCGAACCGCCCGCGCAACGTCACGTCCTCGTACGACCGGTGGAACACCCCGCGTCGCTGCAGGATCGGCACGAGCTCGTCCACGACGGTCTCGAGGCCCCGCGGGAACTCGTCGATCATCAGGTTGAAACCGTCGGCGGCACCGGTGCGGTACCAGTCCTCGATGGTGTCGGCGGCCTGCTCCGGGGTCCCGACGACGATCCGGGCGCCGTACCCGCCGAAACCCCGCAGCACGTCCCGCAACGAGGTGTTGTTGGCGCGCACCCACCGCACGACGGTCTCGTGGTAGCCGAGCGAGGGCCCGTAGGTGACCGGGTCGACCTCGCGGTCGAGGATCGCGGACGGGATCGGCGCGTCCTGGTCGAGCCCCGACAGGTCGGCGTCGAGGTGCGTCCCGAGCGCCCGGAGCGAGTAGCCGTCCGGCGCCAGGGCCTCGAGCTCGTCGAACCGCCGCTGCGCCTCGGCCTCGGTGCTGCCGAGCACGAGCGACAGTCCGGGCACGATCGCGACGTCCGATGCGCTGCGCCCGTACGTCTCGGCGGCGGCCTTGACGGCGCACCGGTGCTCCCGCGCGGGTTCCGGGGTGAGTTCGACGGCGAAGACGCCCTCGGCGACGCGCGCCGCCAGGTCGCGCCCGTGCGGCGATCCTCCGGCCTGGAACACGACCGGGTGGCCCTGCGCCGACGAAGGGACCCGGAGCGCGCCCTCGAGGTCGAGGAACTCGCCGTGGTGCACGACCGGCTCCCCCGTCGCGGCGGACCGCCAGAGCGCCGTCACGAGGTCCACGAACTCCCCCGCGCGGGCGTACCGCTCGGGCCGGTCGGGGTTCGTCGCGACACCGAAGTTCGCGGAGACCGAGCGGTCGTAGGTGGTGACGGCGTTCCAGGCGACGCGCCCGCCGGACACCGTGTCCAGCGACAGCAGCCGCTCGGCGAGGTCGAACGGGTCGTTGTACGTCGTCGACGCGGTACCGACCAGCCCGAGGTGGCTCGTCGCGTCGGCGATCGCCCCGAGCGCCACGAACGGCTCGAGCAGCCCGTACGCGCGGACGTTCGGATCGCCGAACGCCGGGTGGTCGGCGAAGAAGACCATGTCGAGCAGGCCGCGTTCGGCGGTGCGCCCGAGGTCGGCCCAGAACTCCGCCGTGAGCAGGTCGGTGGGGTCGACGTCCTGGGTCCGCCAGGCCGCCGGACGCTGCCCGAAGCCCTGCAGGTTCACGCCGAGGATCAAGCCGGCGTCGCCGCCTGCACCCGTCACGCGGTCACCGCCGCGGCGTCCGGCACGTCCAGCCCGAGCAAGGCGCGGAGCGTCGGTCGCGTCACGGTCGACCGGGAGGCCCGGCGCGGCTCCGCCCCGTCCGTCGCCCTCGGCAGCGGTGCGAGCGGGTGCGCCAGACCGCCGAGCACGAGGTCCGCTCCTGGCACGTCGACGTCGTGCCAGACCGCGAGGACGGGTTCGCCCTGGCGGCTCGACGGCGTCGTGAGCGGTCCGCGGACGCGGTAACCGTCCGGCCCGCCGTCGTGGTCGAGCGGTCGGATCCGGTCGGTGTGCGCGAAGACGCCCGACGTGCGGTCACCGACGATGCTGTCGAGCGGCCAGGTGCGCCACAGCCCGCGGAGCACCCGGGCGAACTCGGCAGGGTCGTGCGGCGCGCCGGTACTCGGTGCTCCGGTGTGCGGTGCGCCGTGGTCCCGAGCGCCGACGACGATGCCCACCCGGCCGTCCAGGACGTGGTCGAGCGAGAGCACCCGGCGGGCGACGTTGTACGGGTGCTCGCGGGTCGGTGCCACGGCGACGAGGAACCCGTGCTCCGGCAGGGCCCGGCCGAGGGTGAGCGCCGCGGTCGTCGGGTCCAGCCGGTGGCCGGTGCTCGCCAGGGGGTCGAAGCGGTCGGTGCCGATCGCCACGACGGCGGCTCCGGAACCGACGATGCGGACCGCGAGTCGGGCGATGCCGCCGGGTGTGGCAGCTGCCGCGGCGAGGTCCGCGTCGGACACGGCGACGATGAGCGGTGCGACGGGTGGGGTCACGACGGTGCCTTCCGTTCCGGTGGGAGCGGCTCGCCACGGTCACCTCCCCAGCGTCCGTGGCGAGCCGGTGCACCGACCGTAGGTGCCCTGACCGTCCCGGTGCCCGCAGGTGTCGGTGGGTTGCTCCGCGTGACGGCTCGTTACGGCGGAACCGTCAGCGGTCCAGTGGACTCGCCCCGTTGACGAGCAGGTCGGCGACGATGCGGCGCTTGTGCACGCGTGGGTTGTGCGAAGACAGCGTCCGGGCGTTCCGCCAGTGCCGGTCGAGGCCGAGCGAGCGGAACGTCCCCGAGGACCCGAGCGCGTCGAACACCAGCGTCGTCGCGTCGAGCACGGCGTCCGTGACGATGGTCTGCGCGCGTGCCACCGCGACCCAGCTGCGCTCGAGCGCCGCGCGCAGCGCCGGGTCCGTCGACGGGTCCGCACCGGCCGCACGCAGAGCGGTGTGCCGGTCGACGGCCGCGTCCACCGGGCCGAGGCTCGCGGCGAACGCGGCGTCGGCGGCGTGCACCCGGGCGTCGACGGTGCCGATCACGCTCAGCAGCTCCGGATCGTGGGTCGGATCCGCCGCGGTGCCGTTGTGGTGTCCGCGCGCCCGGGACCGCAGTGCCTCGACGCCTTCGCGCAGTGCAGCGCGGCCGATGCCGACCAGGATCGCGTGCATCACCGTCTGGTAGTACTGCTCCTGGTACGGGTACCGGGTCGCGTACGGCAGCACCCGCTCGTCCGGCACCGGCACGTCGGTGTAGGTCACACTCCCGCTGCCGGTGATCCGCTGGCCGAAACCGTCCCAGTCGTCGCCGATCAGCACACCGGGGTCAGAAGCGTCGACGAGCGCGACGAACTTCGCGCCCGTGTCGTCGACCGCCAGCACCGTGATCCACCGGGCGTACACGCTGCCCGTCGAGTAGAACTTCCGACCGGTCAGCCGCCAGGACCCGTCCGGGTCGCGGACGATCCGCGTGGCGAGATCGACCCCGGTCGTGTTCGGCGACTCGCTCCACCCGCCGCCGACGAACTCGCCGTCGCCGAGCCGCGTGACGATCGCACGGTCGAACGCGCTGCCCTCGGCGTGCACGCGGTCCTCGACGAACGAGAAGTGGTTCCGCCACACGTGCGCCAGGTTCGGGTCGACCTCGGCGATCTCGGCGATCGCGCGGAACACGTCGGACAGACGGGCACCGACCCCGCCCCACGCGACCGGCGTTCGCCACCGCGCGAAGCCGGCGTCGACGAGCCACCCGAGCTGCTCGGTGGCGAGACGCTCCTCGCGTTCCCGTTGGCGGGCGTCGAGACCGATCCGCTCGATGACGGGCCGGAGCGGCGCGACCAGCGCGTCGTAGCGGTCGTCGGCCGGGAGCTCACTCGGACACATGGCGGCACGCTACCCAGGTGCGCGCGGCACGCGGCCGGGCGCCGCAACGCGGGGCAACGGAGCGCAACCGGACGTCACACGGTCCGCAGACGGCCTCACCACACGATGCGCGCGAACTCCTCGCGGGGGTACGCCTCGAGCGCAGCGGCGACGGCGAGCCCGACGTACGCGCGCTCGACGCCGACGACCACGTACCCGACGGCCGCCAGCTCGTCCGGCTCCCACCGCTCGGCCGTCAGGAACGCATCGGCCAGCGCCGCGGTGACGACGGAGAGGAGCGTGGGGTTCCCGGAGGACCTGTCGGTGCCTCCGTGCAGCGGCGCGCGCGGAGCGCGCTCGCCTGCTCGGGGCGTGTCGTCCTGCTGGTCCTGCGTGCCCCGGGGTCACCCCGGAGAGGTCGACGCGTCACGCGCGCCGGCCGCCTCCCCCGGGAACTCCACGCGCTCACCCTACGGCGGACCACTGCGGATGCCGTGCCAGGATCGGCGGATGGTCTCCTACTTCCTGAGCCACGCCGAGGTCGTCGTGGAGCCCGCCGTCGCGATCGAGTCGTGGGGGGCTCTCCGCAGCGGGACGCGCACGCGCAGCGCGGTCGGGTCCGCTGGCCTGGGAGCCGGGCGTCCGGACACTCGTGTCGAGCACGGAACGCAAGGCCGTCGAGACCGCCGAGCTGCTCGGGGCCGCGGTCGGGCTCGTGCCCGCGCAGGATCCCCTGCTCGGCGAGATCGACCGCAGCGCGACGGGCTACCTGCCGCCGACCGAGTTCGAGGGTGCCGTCGACCGGTTCTTCGCGGAACCGAGCCGATCGGTCCGCGGATGGGAGCGGGCCGTCGACGCCCAGGCCCGCATCATCGGAGCGGTCCGGCGGCTCACTGCGGCGGGCGACGCGACCGTCGTGTCCCACGGTGCGGTCGGGGCGCTGCTCCTCGCCGACCTGACGGGAGCGCCGGTGTCACGCGCGCTCGACCAACCCGGCATGGGCAGCGTGTTCGCGTTCGATGCGCGGGCGTGGCGGGTAGCGAGCGCCTGGCAGCGCGTTCCCTCCGGCTGACGCACCCGCCGGCCGGCGCGCCCGCGGCCGGTGCGTGTGCATGTTCCGACGTTCCACTCGTTGATCAACGGGTGGATCGTCGTCTCGTGCGCACGCATCGAGTGCGCGTGCATGTTCCGACCAACCACGAGTCGATCACCTCGTGGAATGTCGGACGATGCACGCGCAGCGAACGACGCCGAGGACGTCGTTCCGCGTCGCACCGCGGCGGCGGGGTCAGGCGGGCAGCCGCTCCCCCGCCTCGACTGCGACGTCGAGCCGGTTCTCGGCCGGCGGCAGCGGGCACGTCGCGTGCGCGGTGTACGCGCACGGCAGGTTCGTCGCGCGGTTGAAGTCGATCCGGGTCGCGCCGGCGGCATCCGGGGCGGCGATGTCCAGGCTCCGGTTCGCGGCGTACGTCGTCACGCCGCTGGTGCGGTCGGTGAACAGGACGTGCAGGCCGTCGCCGTGCCCGTTGAACGCGAGCAGCGACCGCGGCCCGTCGAGGTCGAAGGTGAGGACGCCCGGGGCCGAGTACACGTGCTGCAGCCCGTCGACGACGGAGCCGACGGTGACCTCGCGCGGTTCGTCGAACGGTTCGAAGTGCGCGTCGACGACGAACCGGTCCGACGGCTCGTACGTCGGGGTGCCGGGGTACTCGGTCCGGGTCGGGTTGCCCGGGTGCCGGGGCCGGATGACGTCGCTGCCGCCGCGCCGGGCGACCTCGATGACGACGGTCTCCTCGCCGTCCTGCCACACGACGTTCGTGCTCGAGCGCTCGGGCAGTGGTCCGAAGCGGTGGGTCCCGGTGACCGACTGCCCGTCGACCGTGATCGTCTCGCCGTCCGCGAGCTCGACGACGGGTCCGTCCTCGCCCGTCGACCACGTGCCCGGGGCGTCGTCGAACCGCTCGGGCGTGCTGATCAGCCACCGGATGCTCGTGATGGCGAGGAAACCGTGCTCGCTCGCCCGGGCTCGTTCGTGGGCGTCGTGCCAGGCAGCCCACTCCGTGGCGGAATCGGGTGCGGTCGGCGTCGTCGTCGTGCTCATGCCCCCGACGCTACGACGCCCGGGCCGCGAACGCGACGTCCCCGTCGCGCGACGTCACGCGCACGGCCGACCCGACGCCCTGGACCTGCCCGCTCACCAGGGGTGGGCGATGCTGCGGACGTGCACCGGGCCTCCCGGTCGAGCCCCCGTACCGACGCCGGCACCGCGGCCGACGGGGGCAGGCACGGCGAGGTCGGCCTGCAGCACCGCGCAGGCGGCCCCACGGGCCACCGAGGCCTCGCCGAAGGCGGTCGCTGCGACCGTCGGGAACGGCCCGTGCGGCAGGCGGACCGCGAGCCGCTCGCGGACGGCCGCGATGAAGACGTCGCCGCCGGCGAGGGCCGCGCTGCCACCGATCACGACGCGTGGCACGTCGAGCAGCTCGACGACGTGGGCGAGCGCGGATCCGAGCGCGGCACCGGCCTCGGCGACCAGCGGCGCCGCGGACGGCGTCGCGCAGAGCCGCTCGAACGCGTGCCGGACGTCGCTGGCGCGATCAAGCGGGATGCCCGTGGGGAGCAGGCCGGCGTCGGTGGCGCGCCGGACCTGCTGCAGGGGCTGACACGCTTCCCAGACCTCGGTCCAGCGGCCGTGCGCCTCGACCGGCATGCCGCCGAACTCGCCGGCGTTGCCGGTGGCGCCGCGGACGACCTCGCCCGCGGCGACCGTGGCGGCGCTGATGCCGTGGCCGAGGAACACGGAGACCAGGTCGTCGGCGCCGGCAGCGGACCAGACCTCGCCGAGGGCGCTCGCGACGCCGTCCTTCTCGAGGCGCACCGGCAGCCCCGTCCGGGCGGCGAGCTCGTCGGTGACGGGCAGCGACCACCAGGCGGGCAACTGCGCGGGGGTGCCCATCCGGACGCCGTCGGGGTCGATCGAGCCGGGGACGGCGAGGCCGATGCCGGCGGGAGCGGGCACGCCGGTGCGCGAGCGGGCCCGACTGCCGGCGCCACGGACCCGGTGCACTGCCGCCGCCATCGTGTCGAGCGTCCGCGCCGGGTCGTCCGTCGCGTCCAGGTCGACGTGCTCGACGGCCAGCACGGCTCCGGTCAGGTCGGTGCGCACGACGACGAGGTGCGCCGGATCGAGGTGGACCCCGATCGCCGACCGCGACCCCGCGACGACCTCGAGTCGTCGTCCGCCGCCCGGTGCTTCACGCACGAGTCCCGATCCCACGAGCCCCGCTGCGATGTTCGACACCGTCTGGGCGCTGAGCCCGGTCGCCCGCATCAGCTCGGCGCGGGCGAACGGTCCCCGGCGACGGACGAGATCGAGCACCAGCGCACGGTTCTGGACCCCGACGCGCACGAGGTTCGTGCCGCCCGTTCTGCCCTGCACCACGGTGTCAGGAAGGGGTTGACGCGGCTCGGACATGGTCCCTAGCATCTCTGGTCATACGAATTTGTCAATCAATTGGATTGAAACCGCGACGGTGCGATCGGTTCGCCCGTCCGACGACGGATTCGCCCGTGCCACACCGGCGTGTCACGGGGTCGGAAGGGACGCTCGTGACGACGACCGCACGATCCGGAACCACTGCACCACCACGGACGCGCACGGGCGGTGACGCCGCGGTCCGTCGACGACCACGCGAGAAGCATCCGTGGACCCCGGCCGAGAAGCGCCGACTGCGCGTCGGCATCGCGTTCATCTCACCGTGGATCCTCGGCGTGCTGGTGTTCATCGCCTACCCCCTGATCTACTCGTTCGCGATCAGCCTGACCCGGTACTCGGGCATGGCCGACATCACCTGGGTCGGGTTCGCCAACTACGTCGCCGCGTTCATCGACCCACTCGTGCACACCGCGGTCGGCAACACCCTGTTCTACGCCGTCATCGCGGTGCCCGTCGGGATCGTCATCGCCATCGTGATCGCCATCGCGATGAACCAGGACGTCCGCGAGATCGGCTGGTACCGGACGGCCCTCTACATCCCCTCGCTCATCCCGACCTTCGCGCTGGCGTTCATCTTCGTGGTGCTCGTCAACCCGCAGACCGGCCTCGTCAACCAGGTCATGAAGCTCGTCGGGATCCCGGCGACGAACCTGCTCGGCGACCCGACCACGGCGAAGCTGGTCATCGTCGCGCTCGCCCAGATGGGTGCCGGCAACGCGGCGCTGATCTTCCTCGCCGGACTGCGCGGGATCCCGAAGACCCTGTACGAAGCCGCTCGCGTGGACGGGGCCGGACCGCTCCGGCAGTTCTTCGCGCTGACGCTGCCGCTGCTCTCCCCCGTGATCCTGTTCAACCTGATCACCGGCATCAGCAACGGCCTGCAGGTCTTCACCGAGGCGTACGTGATCTCGTCCGGCACCGGAGGACTCGGCAGCCCGGACAACGGGACGTTGTTCTACATGCTCTACCTCTACAAGAACGCGTTCAGCTACGCGCAGCTCGGGTTCGCCAGCGCCATGGCCGTGCTGCTGTTCCTGGCCGGCATGATCCTGTCCGGGCTCGTGTACTGGCTGTCCAAGCGCTTCGTCAACTACGACGTGACCGGGGAGTGACCGATGACACTGCGTACTGAACGACACCCGGACCGCGACACCGTCACCTCGTCGATCGAGTCCGTCCGACCCCGCGGACGCAAGGGTGCCGATGACCGCTCGCGGAACGCCGACGGCTCGATCCGCTCGCCGTGGTCGTCCGTCCTCGCCCGCGTGCTCCTCATCGCGATGAGCCTGCTGTTCCTCATCCCCATCTACTGGATGGTCATCTCGGCGCTGAAGGGCAACTCCGAACTCGCTGCCTTCCCGCCGACCTGGTTCCCGCAGTGGCTCGACTGGTCGAACTTCGGCAAGGCGATCGACGCGATGCCGTTCTTCACGTTCTTCCGGAACACGCTGATCATCACCGTCTGCGTGACGCTCTTCTCGATGGTCTCGAACCTCGTGATCGCGTACGGGTTCTCGTGCCTCGAGTGGCGCGGCCGCGACAAGCTGTTCTACGTCGTGCTCGCCACGCTGTTCATCCCGTTCCCGGTCACGCTCATCCCGATGTTCGACCTGTACGCCCGACTCGGCTGGATCAACACCTTCCTGCCCCTGATCGTGCCGAGCCTGTTCGGGTCCGCGTTCTACGTGTTCCTGCTCCGGCAGTTCCTGCTGCAGATCCCGAAGGACCTGCTCAACGCCGCGCGGATGGACGGCGCCTCGGAGTGGGGCATCCTCTGGCGGATCGTCTTCCCGCAGGCCAAGGCGGCGCTCGTCACCGTCGGGATCTTCGCGGCGGTGGGTGCCTGGAACGACTTCCTCGGGCCGCTCATCTACCTGCAGGACGAGAACGTGCAGACGCTGTCCATCGGGCTGCAGATCTTCCGTCTCAACAACTCGCAGGACTTCCAGTTCAACCAGCTGATGGCGGCATCGGTGCTCATCATCCTGCCGCTCGTGGTCCTGTTCTTCGTGTTCCAGCGGACGTTCATCAAGGGCGTCCAGATCGGGAGCTTCAAGTGAGCAGCGCATTCGACCGACGAACGTTCCTGCGCGGTGCGGCCGCGACCGGCGGTGCGGGGGCGCTCGCACTCCTCGCAGCGTCGTGCGCCTCCGGCTCGAGCGGCGGGAGCAACCCGAACCAGGTCACGATCTGGGGTGTCACCGGCACGTTCGTGCCGTTCCAGACGAAGGTGATCAAGGACTTCAACGAGGTCCACCCCGAGGTCGACGTGAAGGTGAACGTCGTCCCGTCGCAGGGCACCGGCGACGCCACGAGCATCATCACGGCCGTGCGCGGCGGCACTGCCCCAGACCTGTGGCTCCTCGACCGGTTCAGTGCGGCGCAGTACGCGGCGATCGGGCTCATCGAACCGATCGACGACATGATCGAGGAGTTCGAGGACCAGCCGAAGGACGAGTTCCTGGCGCAGTGGCTCGGGTTCACGATCGGCGAGGTCAGCTACCAGGGCAAGACCTACGGCCTCCCGCACGACACCGACGCCCGCGGCATGTTCGTGAACCGGAAGATGCTCACCGGCGCCGGGATCGACCCGGACGAGTTCGACTGGGAGCACAACGGCCCGGTGAGCATGGACCGGATGTGGGACGTCAGCGAACGCATCACGAAGAAGTCCGGCGGCAACTACACCCACATGGGACTGCTCCCCTGGTACGGCGAAGGCTGGCCGTTCACGTGGGGGCTCGGCCTCGGCGCGTCGTACTTCGACCAGCAGGACTCGAAGATGACGATGGACTCGAAGAGCGTCCGCAGCATCTTCGAGTTCTACGAGGACTGGGCGAAGCGGTACGGCTACAAGGACGCCGACACCTTCATCGCGACCTACGAGCCGACCGGGCACCCGCCGGGACAGACCGCGTTCATGGCGGACCGGATGGCGTTCATGGTCAGCGTGCCCTCCACCATCCAGACCTTCGACAACTACGGCCCGAAGGACCTCGACTGGGGCACCGCGTACCTGCCGACCCAGCAGGACGGCGGCGACAAGTACACGTGGTCCGGTGGCTTCGCGCTGTGCGTGCCGAAGGGCTCGAAGAAGAACAAGGCCGTGTGGGAGCTCATGAAGTACTTCACGAGCAAGCAGGGCCAGGAGACCTACATGGTGCCGGCCACGAGCGTGCCGTCGAACGTCGCAGCGCTCAAGGACCCGAAGGGCTCCGCGAAGTCGATCCGCTTCTTCACCGAGTCGATCGGCGCCTCCACCTGCCGCCCGCCGCTGCCCGTCGGCGGCGCGTGGTGGGACTCCCTCGCCGACGCGCGGTCGAGCGTCCTGCTCGGCACCGCGAGCCCGCAGGAGGCCGTCGAGCGGGCGCAGAACCGCGTCGACCCGATGATGCAGACCTACTCGCCGTTCAGGCTGCCGAAGGACTACGACAAGGTCCGGATCTGAGCAGGAACGCTCTGGTCGTCCTCCCACGAAAGGAACACCCATGCCCTCCACCCCCTTGCGTGTCGCCGTCCTCGGCTTCTGGCACGTCCACGCCGGCGACTACGCGCAGCAGACCGTCGACCACCCCGGCACCGAGCTCGTGGCCGTCTGGGACGACGACACCGCGCGCGGCCGCGCGGGCGCCGAACGGTTCGGCGTCGAGTACACCGACGACCTCGATGCGCTGCTCGCCCGACCGGACATCGACGCCGTCACGATCACGACCTCGACCGACGTCCACCGCGACGTGATCGGGCGCGCGGCAGCGGCCGGCAAGCACGTCTTCACCGAGAAGCTCCTCGCCCCCACCGTCGACGAGTGCGAAGCGGTCATCGCCGCCTGCGACGCCGCCGGGGTCACGCTCGTGGTCTCGCTCCCGCGGCTGTACCACGGCTACACGGCCGCGATCCGACGCGAGCTCGACGCGGGCCGCCTCGGCGACGTCACGTACTCCCGCGTCCGGCTCTCGCACGACGGTGCCGTCGCACCGTGGCTGCCGGAACGGTTCTTCGACCCGGCGACGGCGATCGGCGGCGCCCTCACCGACCTCGGCTGCCACCCCGTCTACCTGACGCAGCTGTTCCTCGGTGCCCGTCCGGACACGGTCGAGGCCGTCTACCGCTCCTTCACCGGCCGCGCCGTCGAGGACCACGCCGTGGTCACCGTCGGCTACGCCTCGCAGGCGATCGGCGTCATCGAGGCCGGCTTCGTCGCGGGCACGCCGTTCACGATCGACGTGGCGGGCACCCGGGGCTGGCTCGCGTACTCCGACCAGGAGGCCCGGCTCACCGCCGGCGGACCGGCCTACGGCGACGAGCCGGTCACCCTCGACGTCCCCGCCGACGCCCAGGACGCATTCGGTCAGTGGGTGGACCACATCGCCGCCGACACGCGTGCCGACGACAACCTCGCCCGCGCCGTCGAGCTGACCCGCCTGGTGGTCGCCGCGAACGACGCCGCGGCCCAGCCCGCGACCAGCGACGCCCTCGTCGGCGCACCCGCCTGACCGCCCGAGCATTCCAGCACCTCGAACCAACCACAGGAGTCACCATGTCCAGCGACATCATCCGCGTCGGCCTCATCGGCGGGGGCGGCATCGCGTCCGCGCACATCGCCGGCTACGCCGAGCACCCCGCCTCGATCCGCATCGCCGCGGTCGCCGACGCGTTCGCGGCCACGGCCGAGGAGCGCGGGGCGGAGCTCGGCGTCCCGTTCTTCACCGACTACCTCGCGATGCTCGAGCAGGCGGACATCGACGCCGTCGACATCTGCCTGCCGCACCACCTGCACCGCGACGCGATCGTCGCGGCGGCCGAGGCCGGCAAGCACGTGCTGTGCGAGAAGCCGCTGTGCCTGAGCCCCGACGAGGCCGCCGACGTGCAGCGCGCGGTGTCCGAGTCCGGCATCACCCTGATGTGCGCGCACAACCAGCTGTTCATGCCCGCGGTCGCCAAGGCCAAGGAACTCATCGACGGCGGTGCGCTCGGCACCGTCTACGAGGTCCGCACCACCGACTCGTTCCGCAACGAGTTCGACCCGTCGAACATGGGGTGGCGTGCGCACGCGTCGACGAGCGGCGGCGGTGAGCTCATCGACACGGGGTACCACCCGAGCTACCTGCTGATGCACCTGGCCGGCGGCGTCCCCGTGCAGGCGACCGCGATGCTGTCCACGCACCGGTTGGCGTTCATGGAGGGCGAGGACTCGGCACAGGCCCTGTTCCGCTTCGACAACGGCGCCGTGGGCCAGCTCGTGACGAGCTGGGCGTACGACCCGGCCGCCGGCACCGAGCGGTTCAGCGTCGTCGGCGAGCACGGCGCCCTGACGAGCGACGGCACCACGCTGCGGTGGGACCTGCGGGACGGCACGAGCGAGTCGGTCACCTTCGACGAGGTCGACACCTTCGCAGCCGAGATCGGCGCGTTCGGGGCGTGCCTGCGCGACGGCACGCGGCCGATCCACACGGAGCGCGAGGGCATCGCGGTGCTCGGCATGATCCTGGCGGCGTACGAGGGCGCCCGGACGGGGACGATCGCCCCGGTGCTGACGGCGGACGAGACCGTCAGCGCCTGACCCGCGCGGATCCGTCGCACCGCGCACCCGTTCCGCGACGAGCCACGAGTCGTTCGACGCGTGGTTCGTCGCAGAACGGGTGCTGACGCACCGCGACACCGTCGGCTCCGCATCACCGTCAGCGCCGCGTCAGTGCGTCGCGGGTGCCGCGTCCTCGTCGTCGGCGGCGTGCAGCACCGACTCGGCCTGCCCGAGCAGGTGCCGCGCGGCCAGGCTCAGGGACCGCACCCCGACCACGAGCACGAGCAGGGTGAGCAGCACGAGCAGCACGGTCGTGGGCACCCACGCCACCGGAAGGTCGAGCACCCGGAACCACTCGATCGCCGCCGTCGCGACCGCCGCAGCCGGGAACACGAACGACCAGAACCCGAGCGAGAACCCGAGCCGGACGTACCGGGGCAGCAGGGCGAGCTGCACGAGGAACATGAGGACCCCGAGGCCCGCGATCGCCTGCACGGGCAGGGTTCGGGCGTCGTCGGTGAGCGCGAACAGGGACACCGTCGCCACCGCGGGCGGAGCCACGAGGATCGCCATCGTGGGGACGAGCGGGTCGGGCAGAGCGGGGCGGAACGACAGCCGGATGAGGAGCAGTCCGGTCATCACGCCCCAGAAGAACACGCCGACGCCGAAGCACGCCCAGGACAGCCAGCCCACACCGACCTCGTGCGTGGCGACGGCGGCGACGAGGGCCGCGGCGACCGTCGGCAGCAGGTAGCCGCCGTGCACGGCCTCCAGGGTCAGGCGCCCCTCGAACCACGTGCTCAGCAACCACGCCGCGAACCCGGCAGCGACCGCCACCGCGAGCAACACGAGGACCTGCCCCCCGATCTCCCAGAACCGCGCGAGGTCGACGCCGAGGAGCATCGCCGTCGCGGGAACCAGGGCCGCGATCGGGCCCTGCGCGGGGTGGCGGAGCTGGTCGACCAGGCGTTCATCGACCCGGACGCCCCGCAGGACGTGCGCGCCGAGCAGCCACGACCACACCACCGCCGCGACCACCCAGGACACCTGCGGGACGACGGGCGGCAATCCGAGGACGGGTGCCGCGTACGACCAGGTCTCCGCGAAGCCGGCCAGGCCGAACGGTGCGGCGAGGGTGTTGAGCGGGATGCGGGAAGTCGGGCGCGCGCTGGGCATAGGGTCCCATTCTCTCCGGCTCGGGTCGTGCCACGGAACGGAGCCCGGCTCGGAGGCGGCCAGTGGCACATTGGGCCCATGCCCTTCGAGAACACCGACCACGTCCAGGCCACCACCGCCGGGTCGCTCCCGCGCACGCCGGAACTCATCGCCGCGAACGCCGCCCGCCCCGTGGGTGCCGACGGCTTCACGCTCGAGACCACCGACGAGGTCCGCGCGCTGACGAGCGCGGCCGTCGACGACGTCGTCGCCCGCCAGACCGCCCTCGGCATCACGCAGCCGGGTGACGGCGAGTTCGGCAAGGCGATGTCGAACAGCGTCGACTACGGCGCGTGGTGGGGCTACTCGTTCCAGCGCGTCAGCGGGCTCTCGCTCACCGATGCGAACGTCTTCACGCAGGAGCCGGTCCGCTCCGGTCCGGGCCACGTGCAGCTGACCAGCTTCCCGGACCGCCGCGACTGGACGATCTTCCGCGAGGCCTACACCGACCCCGAGTCGGGCATCGGCACCGGCAGGAACGCCACCGCGTTCCCCACCACGACCGGCCCGATCGCCTACACCGGGCACGAGGCCGCACGCACCGACGCCGCCAACCTCACGCACGCCGTCGACGCGGCCGGCGCCGAGAACGGCTTCATCACGGCGCTCTCCCCAGGGTCCGCCGCGCGGGTCGCGAACGACTACTACGCCACCGACGAAGAGCACATCTGGGCCTGGGCCGACGCCCTGCGCGAGGAGTACCGCATCATCCTCGACGCCGGCCTCGTGCTGCAGATCGACGACCCGTCGATCGCCGAGAACTGGGACCAGATCAACCCGGAGCCGAGCCTGGCGGACTACCGCGCCTTCACCCGGATCCGGGTCGAGGCGCTGAACCACGCGCTCGAGGGCCTGGACACCAGCCGTGTCCGCTTCCACCTGTGCTGGGGCTCGTGGCACGGCCCGCACACCACCGACATCGAGCTCCGCCACATCGTCGACCTCATGCTCGACATCGACGCCGGCGCGTACTCGTTCGAGGCCGCGAACGCCCGGCACGAACACGAGTGGACCGTCTGGCAGGACGTCACGCTGCCCGACGGCAAGGTGATCGTCCCCGGCGTCGTCGGCCACGCCACCAACGTCGTCGAGCACCCCGACCTGGTCGCACAGCGCATCGAGCGGTTCGCCTCGGTCGTCGGGCGCGAGCGCGTCATCGCCGGCACCGACTGCGGCCTGGGCGGCCGCATGCACCCGCAGATCGCCGCCGCGAAGCTCGAGTCGCTCGGCGAGGGCGCGCGCCGAGCGAGCGCGAGGCTCTTCTGAGCCGCCCGTTCCTTCCCAGAACGTCTGCGGTACCAAACGAGAACGGGCGTACCTGCCACGAAGAACACGGCAGGTACGCCCGTTTCCAGCAGGTACGCCCGGTTCCGGTGGGACTACCGCCGTACGCGGCCGACCACGACCGCGCCGACCGCGGCAGCGGCGCCGAGCCACACGAGCGGACGCGTGACACGCCGTCGCTTCGCGACCCAGCCGCCGTTCGTGGCGTTGCCGGCGTCCGCGGGGGCGTAGAGGTTGCCGTCGGTCGGTTCGCCCTTCCCGCGCAGTGCGAAGGTCTCGACCATCGGCTTCGTGATCTTGTGGAACAGCCCCGGGAACACGTACTGCAGCGGGACGAGCGACGCCTGGATGCGGCCGACGTAGCGGTACCGCTTCGGGTGCGTGGCGGCGGTGACGACGGCACGGCCGGCCCGCTCGACGGACACCGTCGGCGGCAGCGGGTGCGAGTTCTTGCCGGTGTAGTTGGCGCCGTTCTGGTAGATCGGCGTGTCGATCGTCGACGGCAGCAGCGTGGTGAAGCGGATCCCGGTGTGCGCGAACTCGTCACCGAGCACGTCGACCAGGCCGAGGGCCGCGTGCTTGCTCGTCACGTAGGCCGACTGGTACGGCGCGGACAGCAGCGACTGGATCGACCCGACGAGCACGTACGTGCCCGTGCCGCGCTGCTTCCAGTGCGGGAGCAGGTGCGTGATCGCGTTGAGGTGGCCGTAGAGGTTCGTGTCGACGACCCGCTTGAACGCCTCGGTGGGGGTCTGCTCGAACAGCCCGTAGACGAACAGGGCCGCGTTGCCGACGAAGACGTCGATCCGACCGTGCCGACTCGTCACCGTGCCGATGAGGTCCTTGACCTGCTGCTCGTCGACGACGTCCGTCGGGATCGCGACCGCGTCGGCCCCGAGTGCGCGGCACTCGGCGGCGGCGGCTTCGAGGGAGTCGTGGCCGCGTGCGGCGAGCACGAGCGTGGCACCCTGTCGGGCGAACTCGTGTGCGGCGGCCCTCCCGATGCCGCTCGATGCTCCGGTGACGACGACGATCTTCCCGCGGTACCGATGTCCCATGCGTCCTTGGTACGCGCCGCTGGTCCGTTCCCGCACAGGCGGGCCGTACCCCTCGCCCCGGTGCGAGGATGGAGCATGCGCAAGGACGACCTGACCGTCGACGAAGCCACGGTCATCGCCGAACACGCCCGGTCCGGTGCCCTCGAGCTGGACGACCCCGAGGTCCGGAAGGTCGTCGAGCAGGCGAACCGGGTGCTGGTCCGCGCGCAGATGTGGGGCGAGGAGCGGAGTCCGAAGCTGCGTCGCCGCCGTCGGTTCATCGCGATCGGGGCGCTCGTGATGGTGCTCGTCTGGGTGGCCGGGCTGCTCGTGCCGATGGCACTGCGGTTCGGGGCGTAGCCGGATTCGGAACCGAGACCGGAGCCGAACCCGCGTCGTCCCCCGTTCAGCGGCCGGTTCGGGCGTTCCGGGCGATGAGCCAGAGGTACGTGCTGTGCCCGACGAGCGCCAGGCCGAAGAAGATCGCGGCGACGGCGTAGACGCGGTCGAGCTTCCCCTGCCCGATCACGAGCATCACGACGCAGAAGGCGACGGCGATCGCCAGCACGCCGACCTGCACGGTCGACCAGATCCGTCGGAAGCGCGGCATGCCCGTCTCGTTCACCCGGCCATTCTCCCTCATGCCGGGCCAGTACCGATGTCAGCCCGCGGTACGACGCGGGCGGGGCACGTGGGTACCGTGCTCCGATGTGCTGCCCCGCAGGCCGGACCTAGCGTGCAGGCATGGACACGCACCACCCCACGGCCACACCCACCAGCACCCCGGCCCGCCCTGCACGCCGACGCCGCCGCCCGCTCCGGATCATCGGGTTCTCGCTCGTCGGGCTCGTCGGTCTCGGGGCCCTGACGCTCGGCGGCACGGCCACCTACGACGCGATCGTGACCGCGACGGAACGGGACGACATCCGCCCCTACGGCGAACTCGTCCCCGTCACCGGCGGCCGGGTGAACGTCGCCGTCACCGGGTCCGGGGCGTCGACCGTCGTGCTGCTGCCCGGTTTCGGCACGGCATCCCCCGTGATCGACTTCGCCCCACTCGTCGACCGGTTGCAGGACACGCACCGGGTGGTGGTCGTCGAGCCGCTCGGGTACGGCCTGAGCGACGGCACCGACCGATCCCGGACCAGCGCGAACATCGTCGACGAGGTGCACCAGGCACTGTCGACGCTCGGCATCGACCGGTACGTGCTCGCGGGGCACTCGGTCGCCGGGATCTACGCGCTCGAGTACACGAACGCGTACCCGGACGAGGTGCAGGCGTTCGTCGGCATCGACAGCAGTGTGCCGACGCAGCCCGGCATCGACGAGGCCGTCGGGTCCGGCCTGTTCCACTTCGTGAAGGCCACCGGACTCGCCCGCGTGCTCACGGCCGTGTCCGGCGACGCGTACGCCGGGCTGCCCTACACCGATGCGCAGAAGGAGCAGATGACCCTGCTGTCACACCGCACCAGCATGCGCGCGACGTACCTGGACGAGTACGAGCACCTCGGCGCGAACTTCCGGCACGCCCGCAGCCTCGCGTTCCCCACCGACCTGCCGGTCCGTCTGTTCGTCGTGGGCGACGACCCGGACGTGCCGGGGTGGAAGCGCCTGCACCGTGAGCAGGCGGCGTCGGTCGCCGACGGCCAGGTCGTCCTGCTGGACGGCGGGCACTACCTGCACCACACGCACGCGGCCGAGATCGCCGAGGGCATCGACACGGTCGCCGACCTCGGTCAGTGATCCCGGAGCGCCTCGACGAGCTCGGCCTTGCGCTTCGACGAGTACCCGGTCAGGCCGAGCTCCTTCGCCCGCTTCCGGAGGTCGGCGACGGTCCAGTCGTCGTAGGAGCCGGATTCGCCGCCCTTCTTCCCGACCGCCTCCTCGCCGCGGGCGGCAGCGGCGTTGCTGATCCGCGCAGCCTTCTCCTTCGAGTTGCCCTCCTTGCGGAGCTCCTCGTACATGTCCGGCTTCTTGAGTTGGTTCGGCATGGTCGGCCACGGTACGCCGGGCCCGGTGGAGACGCTCAGCGCTTCTCGGGGTCGTGCCCCCAGTTCATCAACGACCACCGCCACGGGGTGTCGTGGACGTCACCGTCCGGTCGCTGCTGCGCGTGGCGCGCGACGTAGCCGACCACCTTCCGCATGTGGGCATGGTCATCGTCCGTGCGATCGGCCTTGTGCTTCTCGAGGATCCGGATGATGTGCCGCCCGCTCTCGTGACCGGTCGACTCGCCGCCGCCTGGGGGCTTCTGCCCGACCTGCTTGGACTCGTCGGTGCCCAACCACTCCTTCAGCTCGGACGCGGTCATGTTCACCGCGTCGGAGAAGTCGCGCTCGGTCTGCAGGTCGTCGTCGTCACTCATGGTCCCGAGGCAACCCCGCGGGCCTGGACGGGTGCGCAGGGCGGATGGCGCTCCGCCGCCGTCCAGCCGGGACGGGTTCCGTGGAGGCACGAGCAGGAAGGAACTCGCATGCCCACCGACCAGTACGAACACGGCGACCCGCGCACGCGCTACCCCGACGTCCAGCCGGAGCCGCAGACGCAGGACGAGCCGGGCCTCCAGTCCGAGATGGACCCGGTGCCCGACCTCGGCGAGACGAGCTACCGCGGCACCGGTCGGCTCGCCGGCCGGAAGGCCCTGATCACCGGCGGTGACTCCGGCATCGGCGGTGCCGTCGCGATCGCGTTCGCCCGCGAGGGCGCCGACGTCGCGATCGCCTACCTGCCCGAGGAGCAGTCCGACGCCGACCACGTCCTCGAACAGATCCGTGCCGCCGGACGCACCGCCGTCGCGATCCCCGGCGACCTGCGTGACAAGGCGTACGCGCAGCAGCTCGTCGACCAGGCCGTCGCCGGACTCGGCGGTCTCGATGCCCTGGTGAGCGTCGCCGGCAAGCAGCGTTGGCAGCCCGACGTGCTCGACATCACCGACGACCAGTTCGAGGCGACCTTCGACGTGAACGTCTTCGGGCTGTTCCGCCTCGTCAAGGCGGCGCTGCCGCACCTGGAACCCGGTGCGACGATCACCACGACGGCGTCGATGGAGGCGTACAAGCCGGCACCCGACCGGCTCGACTACGCGGCGTCGAAAGGCGCGATCAACAACCTGTCGAAGGGGCTGTCCCAGCTGCTCGTCGCGCGCGGCATCCGCGTCAACGTCGTCGCGCCCGGGCCGACGTGGACGGTCCTGCAGCCGAGCGGTGGCGTCGACCCGTCGACGCTTCCCGAGTTCGGCAGCAGCGAGTCGCCGATGGGGCGCGCCGGGCAGCCAGCCGAACTCGCACCGGCCTACGTGTTCCTGGCCTCGGACGAGTCGAGCTACGTCGTCGGCGAGACGCTCAACGTGAACGGCGGCATGGTCACGCCCTGACCGGGACCGCACGCCGACTCCACGGCAGCGGGTGGGAATGGATCGGACCCGCCCGCTGTCGAACTCTGCACCGATCACGAAGACCACGAAGGAGCACACCATGAGCCTCGAACCCCACAAGGGCGCAGCGATCGTCGACGAGCGCACCTGCACGCCGAAGCCCGTCCTGACCAAGCTGCACGACGCCCGCACTCCGGCGTTCGGCCGGTGGCTCGGGCAGATCAACCGCCAGGACTGAGGCGCAGCCCGGCGCAGCGCGTCGCCCTGCTAGCGTGCAGACGTGTCCTGGGGCCGGCTCTACTTCGCACTGCAGGCCCTCGGCGGCGCGGCGTGGTGGATCACCGTCGCGACCGTCCCCGCCGTCCGGACGCTCACGCTCGGCTCGCTGGACCCGGTGGTCGTCGCTGCCCTCGACGTCCCGCTCTTCGTCGGCGCCTCGGCGCTCGTAGCGGTCTCGGCGGGCACGGTCGGGCGGATCGCGGCGACCGTGGCCACCGTGTGGACGGCCCTCGTCCTCGCCGGCCTCGTCGTCTGGGCGACCGGCACCGGTGAGGCCGGCTGGGGCGTCGTCGTCATGACCGCGGCGGCCGTCGGCTCCGCGCTGGCCCTCGCCCTCGTCCTGCTCGGCCGGGTACCGACCGAGTGGTTGACGTCCGGTCCGCTGCGGTTCCGCACCGCCGACCCGGGTGCCGCGACGTCACGGCACGTGGTGGCGACGACCGTGCAGATCGTCGTCTTCTGGGGGCTGTTCCTCGGGGTGTTCCCCGTGGGCATCGCCGTCGCCGAGCACCGCTGGCGGCTGCACCCCGCACTGCCCGGACCGGTCGTGACCGCGTTGCTGGTGGTCGGGCTCGTCGTCCTCGCGCTCGCCAGCGCGCTCGGCATCGCGTCGGCGGCGGCGATGTCGACGAAGGGCGCTGGTACCCCGCTGCCGTCCGCCAGTGCGAACCGGTTGGTCGTCGCCGGCCCGTACCGCTCGGTGCGGAACCCGATGGCGCTCGCCGGCATCACGCAGGGCGTCGCCGTCGGGCTGCTGCTCGGGTCGTGGATGGTCGTCGCCTACGCGCTCGCCGGGTCGATCGTGTGGAACTGCGTGGTCCGACCGCTCGAGGAGGCCGACCTCGAGGCCCGTTTCGGCGACGACTTCCGCCGCTACGCCGCCCGTGTCCGGTGCTGGGTGCCGCGGTGGCCGATCGCGGCGAGCGTCGGCCCGGTCCCCGTCAGCTCGCCGGGCCGCTGATGTTCACGAGCCACGTGACCCGGAACCGGTCGGTGAGCATCCCGAAGGTGTCGCCCCACGGGGCCGTCGTGAGCGGTTCGATGATCGACGCGCCGTCGGCGAGTCCGTTCCAGTAGCGGGTCAGGGCCTCGGTGTCGTCGCCGCTGAGCGAGAGCGAGATCGTGCTCTCCGACGGGGTCTGCATGCCCGTCGGCGCGTCCGAGGCCATCAGCAGCAGGCCGTTCTCGCCCTCGAGCTGCCCGTGCATCACCTTGTCGGCGTCGGCGGGGTCCTGGCTCATGCCGGCTTCGCCGAAGGTGCCGATCGTGAGCTCGCCGTGGAACACCGAGTGGTAGAAGTCGAGGGCTTCGCGGGCCCCCGAGCGGAAGCCGAGGTACGGGTTGAGACGCACGGACACGGTGGACTCCTCACGACGGGCGGGCGTCGTCACCCGCTGCGCGCCCATCGTCGCAGACGCGACGTGCCCGCGGAAGGGCACGGTGCCCTGGACGGGCGTCGATGCGGCCTGGAGGCCCGTGGCGGCGCCGCCACGGGCCTCCAGGCCGTCAGGCGGTCGCGGTGCGGTCCGTGGCCGGTTCCGCCCCGGCCAGGTCGCGGATGCGCTTCGCCGGCACGCCGGCGTAGACGCCGTGCGCCAGCAGGCGCCCGGTGACGACCGCGCCGGCCGCGACGACCACGTCGTGCTCGATGTGCGCGCCGGGCAGGATCGTCGCACGGCCGCCGATCCACACGCGGTCCTCGATGACGACCGGACGGCCGGTCGCGGTGTCGCTCCACCGGCCGTCGGCGTCGATCGCGTGGTGGCTCGTCATGATGAGGACCTGCATGCCGATCGCGGCGTTCGCACCGATGCTGACGGGGGCGATGGCCTCGATGGTCGTCCCGCGGTTGAAGTAGACACCGCGCGCGACCGACAGGTTGCGCGGGTCGCCGGTCAGCGAGAACCCGGGGCCGGGAGCCGACTCGGCACGGGCGCCCGCGGCGGTCAGCAGCAGCCGTCGCACCACCCGCGGCAGGAACGGCGAGCCGAGCAGTGCCGTGAGCAGGACGTGCTCCCGGGCGTGCGCGACGTCCTCGCGGAGGCGTCGGGAGAACGTGGAGGGGACGGGGACGGCTGGCGTGGCCATGCGGCCTCCTGGGCTCGAGGGAGTCGTGCGGCGACACCACACACCGGAAACGTAAGCGCTCCCCAGGAGACCGACAACGGACTCTCGGGCCGTTGCGTGATCCTTGCGGTAATGCCCCGGACCGCTACTCCCGCGCCGCCAGCGCCGTCTGCCGTGGCAGCTCCCCGAACTCCTGCCGGTAGCTCCCGGCGAACCGGCCCAGGTGCGCGAACCCCGTCGCCCGGGCGATCTCGGCGACGCTGCGGTCGTCGCCCGCCTCGAGCTGCTCCCGGGCGAGCAGGAGCCGGATCCGACGCAGGTACATCGTCGGCGTGATGCCGTGGTGCCGCTGGAACGCCGCCTGCACCCCGCGGACACTCAGCCCCGCGGCCTCGGCGACGTCGTTGACGGTGATCTGCTCGGTCGCGTGGTCGAGCAGGAACGTCTCGGCACGGGCGAAGCGCGCGGTCGACGCCATCACCGGCTCGTGCTGCCCCACCGGCCAGTGCGGGATCGCGGTCAGCAAGCCGCCGGCGGCGAACCGGGCGAGCTCGCGCTCCCGCTCGAGCGGCACGTCCGTCGGACCCTGCAGGACCTCCTGCGCGACCGACCGGACCATGAGCCACCAGGCGGCGAGCGGCGCCCCCTCTGGGACGTGCCGGGGACGGAACTCGAGCGGACCCGGCGCCCAGTCACCGCGCTCGGCGGCGACCTGCTCGACGATCGTCCGGTCGATGCGCAGCACGTCGTGCTGGAAGTCCACCCACCGGAACCGCTGCGGGTCCTGTCGGTAGAGCACCGGGCGGCCGATCTGCACCGGGTTGTCGTCGACGTGCGCCGAACCGGACTTCACCCAGACGATCATCATCGCCCGCCCGGGCTCGACCGCGCCGCTCAGGACGCCCGTGCACCGCGTCGACTCGAGGGAGAGCAGGGCGGTGCCCCGCACGCGTTCCTCGAAGACGAAGCCCGCTCCGGTCGCCTCGACGGTGAGTCCGTGGGTCACGTGGGTCACCGACAGCGCCTCGGCCGCGACCGACGGCTCGTCTGTCCTGATCTCCCGCTGCGTGCGGTGCATCATCTCGGGCACGTGATGATCCTCGCGACATGTCGGCATCCGCGCAACGCACGACGCGCCGGGTTTCCTGGACGTCGACCAGCATCCGCGCGTTTGACTGATCCGACATGAAGTACATCCAGTACGACCGCTCCACGTTCCTGACGAGCGACGACGTCGCCGACGCCGTGATCGAGTACGCCGCAGCGCTCGCAGGCGGCAGTCGCGCCGACGCGATCGCGATCCCGACGGTGGCGGAGGACGGCACGATGACGACCACGAAGATGCTCATCGGCCCGTCGAGCGAGATCGTCGTCGTCGATGCGGACGACGACGAGCTCGAGGTCGAGAACGGTGAGTTCGTGGAACGCCTGCGTGCTGCAGCGCGGACGTTCGACCACCCCGAGACGATCCACGCCGACACCCGCTCGGACCTGACGGGCGACGGACCGGTCGCCTGACCGCAGCGCGGTCGCTGCGGCCGTCACCGGCCGAGGTCGGTCGCGAACCTGCTGGCGTCGACCGCCAGGACCGCCTCGGTCCGTCGGCTGATCTCCGCCAGGAACGCCGCTCCCTCGGGCTCCAGGTCGTCGTCCGGTGCCGGCTCCAGGGCGACCGCCACGGCTGGTGCGAGGAGCAGCTCCACGGTGCTGACCGCGCCGAACTCGTCGGTCGTCGGCACGGACACGACATCGCTCAACCGGCTCTGGTGCAGGGCGGCCGCGTACCGGATCACCGCGTCGGCAACCGTGTCGCCGGTCAGGACCCGGACGCTCCCGGCGTAGTTGACGTACTTCATCGGCGCTCCCTCGTGACGAGGGGCACCCGCCGCGGTGACGGTTCCCTGATCCTGCTGGACAGTAGGCCGTGGTCGCCGGATGCGTCACAGACAGCGGACCCGGAGACGGCGCCGAGGGGTCTGTCCACTCCGCGCTGTCGCTCGGGATCCCGCTGGTAGCAACGAGGTGCGTGCCGCCACCCGTGCGGCGCGGGAAGGAAGCGACTCTTGACCGAGATCACCGCCCACCACGGGCTCTTCAAGGACACGAACCTGCACGTCGACGACACCGGCGGCTCCGGCCGCACCGTCGTCCTGATCCACGGCTGGCCGCTCTCCGGCGAGTCCTGGAGCAAGCAGGTCCCGGCGTTCGTCGACGCCGGACACCGCGTCGTCACCTACGACCGTCGCGGCTTCGGTCGCAGCGACAAGCCGAAGACCGGCTACGACTACGACCACCTGACCGAGGACCTGCACACGATCCTCACCGAGCTCGACCTGCGGGACGTCACCCTCGTCGGCTTCTCGATGGGCGGCGGCGAGGTCGCCCGTTACTTCTCGAAGTACGGCACCGAGCGGCTGCACAGCGTCGTCTTCGCCTCCGCCGTGCCGCCGTACCTGCTGCAGACGTCGGACAACCCGGACGGCCCGCTGCCGAAGGAGCAGGCGGCCGAGATGACCGCGGGCCTGACGAAGGACGAGGATGCGTTCTACGACCAGTTCACGACCGACTTCTTCTCGGTGGACGGCACCCTGGTCGTCTCCGAGGAGGACCGGCAGCAGGCACTCACGCTCGCGAAGCAGGCGTCGAAGACCGCCGCGCTCGAGGCGATGGCGTCCTTCGCGAACACCGACTTCCGTGACGACCTGTCGAAGGTCACTGTGCCGACGCTCGTCATCCACGGCGACGGCGACGCGACCGTGCCGTTCGAGGGCTCGGGTGCCCGTACGCACGCCGCGATCGCCGGCTCCGAGCTGCACGTCGTGTCCGGTGGTCCGCACGGCGTCAACGTCAGCCACCCCGACGAGTGGAACCGCGTGGTGCTGGAGTTCCTCGCGAAGTAGCGCGGAACGCTTGGCGTCCGCGGCAGTGGGCGCGACCGACAGGCGGACGGGAGGCCCGTGGCGGATCCGCCACGGGCCTGCCGTCCGCCACGTGCGCGGGTCCAGGGCCCCACTCAGGCCGCGGGAGCCACCAGACCGGCGCGCCGGCGCAGGTCGAGCGCGGCCGCGACGAGCTCGCGGGTGCGCGGGTGCGCGTCCGCGTCGAACAGCCGCTCCGCGGGGCCCACGTCGACGACGCGACCGCCGTCGAAGACCGCGATGCGGTCGGCGACCCGGCGCACGACGGCGAGGTCGTGCGAGATGAACACGCAGGTCGTGCCGGTGGTGCGCTGCAGGTCGAGCACCAGGTCGAGGATCCGCGCCTGCACCGAGACGTCGAGGGCGGACGTCGGTTCGTCGCACACCACGAGCGGCACCGGTCCGGCGAACGCCCGGGCGATGGCGACGCGCTGCTTCTGCCCGCCGGACAGCTGCGCGGGCCGGCGGTCGAGGACGTCGGCGGGCAGCCCGACACGCGCCGCGAGCTGTTCGGCGGTGCCGTCGCCGTGCAGCAGCCGGATCGCCCTTCCGAGCACCTGCCGGACGGTGCGCCGCGGGTTGAGCGAGGCGTCCGCGTTCTGGAACACGACCTGCACGGGTGGGGTGCCGGCCGGCGTCCGGTCGCCCGCATCGAGCGTGATCGTGCCGTCGTGTCGGACCAGTCCGGCGAGGGCTCGACCGAAGGTCGTCTTGCCGGAGCCGGACTCCCCCACGACGCCCAGCACCTCACCGCGGCGCAGCTCGAGGTCGATGCCGTCGAGGGCGACGGCGCCGTCGTACTCCTTGCGGAGGCCCCTGATCGTCGCGAGCACGTCGTGCTGTGCGGTCTCGGCTGTCGTTCCCGTCTTGCCCGTCGTGATGTCGGGCAGGGCGTCGACGAGCTGCTTCGTGTACGGCTCCGTGGGGTGGAGCAGCACCTGGGTCGCGGTGCCTTCCTCGACGAGCACCCCGTGGCGGAGCACCCCGACCCGGCCGCAGTGCGCCGCGACCAGCGGCAGGTTGTGGCTGATGAGCAGGGTCGCGAAGCCGATCTCGGTCCGGAGCTCGTCGATGAGCGCCATGATGCCCGCCTCGACCGTGCTGTCCAGGCCCGTCGTGGGTTCGTCGAGCACGAGCAGGCGCGGACGGGCCACCAGGGCCATGGCGATCGCGACGCGCTGCTGCTGACCGCCGGACAGCTCGTGCGGGTACCGCACGCCGATCGTCGTCGGCGACGGCAGCCCGACGCGGGTGAACGCCTCGATCGTCGCGGTGTCCGCAGCCGCGCGGCCGGAGCCCGTGGCGCGCAGCACCTCGGCGACCTGGCGTCCGACCGTCATCGTCGGGTTGAGGGCGAGGCCGGGTTCCTGGTGGACGACCGCCACGACGTCGCGCCGGAACCGCCGCAGCCGCTCACCGCGCAGGGACGCGACGTCGACGCCGTCGACGACCAGCGCCGACGACTCGACGGCGGCGTCCGGGCCGAGCGACGCGGTCAGCGTGCCGGCCACGGTGCTCTTGCCGGAGCCGGACTCGCCCACGAGCCCGTACGAGCCACCGGGCTCGATCACGAACGCGACGTCGTCGACCACCCGGGTGCCGCGGTACGACACCGTGAGTCCCTCGACGCGGACCAGCGCGTCGGTCGTGCCGGCGGTCCGGAGCTGTTCGCTCACTCGGAGACCTCCTTGAGGTTGTCGGCGATCAGGTTCGCGGACACGACGATCGACGCCACGGCGACACCCGGGAACACGACCGTCCACCACGCGGCCTGCAGGTAGGCGCGGTTCGCGTTGATGTCGAGTCCCCAGTCGGCGGCCGGTGGTTGCGAACCGAGCCCGAGGAACGACAGCGACGCGGTGATGAAGATCGCGGCACCGAGGCTCAGGACCGCCTGGATCACGAAGACCCCGATCACGTTCGGCAGCAACTCGGTGACCATCGCCCGGACGGAGCTCTCGCCCTGCAGCCGTGCGGCCTGGACGTAGGACTTGCCCATCTCGACGAGCACCGCGGCCCGGACGATCCGCGCGATGCCCGGGGCGAAGAGCACGCCGACGATGAGGACGAGCGCGGGCGTCGACACCCCGAACGCACCGACGAGGACGACCAGGAAGATCAGGCTGGGCAACGCGAGCAGCACGTCGAAGAACCGCATCAGGGCGGTGTCGACCCAGCCGCGGTGGTAGCCGGCGAGCAGGCCCAGGGTGCCGCCGACGACGGTCGCCAGTGCCGCGCCGAACGGGCCGATGACGAGCGCCGGCCGGGCCCCGGCGGCGACGCGGGCGAAGACGTCGCGACCGAGCGAGTCGGTGCCGAACCAGTGCGCCGCGCTCGGTGCCTGCAGGAGCTCGCCGGTGCGGGCGAAGGGCTGCAGGCCGAGCAGGTGCCAGCCCACGGCCAGGACGACCCACCAGAGCAGGATCGCCACGGAGACCAGGAACGTGGGACGCCGGCGCAGTCCGCGCCAGCCGCGGCGGGTGACCCGTGCGGTGCCCGTGGTGGTCGACGCCGGCGGACCTCCGGCCAGGGCATCGGTCTCGACGGCACCGGGGACGACGGCGGTCATGCGGTGGCCGCCCGTTCGAAGCGGATCCGGGGATCGACCACCACGAACAGCAGGTCGGTGAGCAGGAGCGCGCCGAGCGAGAGCGCCCCGGCGAGCATCACCCCGCTCTCGAGCAGCAGGGCGTCCTTGCGCTCGGCGGCCGACACGAGCAGCGCGCCGAGGCCCGGGTAGGAGAACAGGGTCTCGACGATGACGCTGCCGCCGAGCAGGGTGCCGAGGTAGATGCCGAGCACCGAGAACGTCGGGATGAGCGCGTTGCGGACGACGTGCCGGCGGACGACCTGGCCGGTGGTCAGGCCCTTGAGCACGGCGGTGCGGTGGAACTGCGACCGGATGGTCTCGATCGTCCCCGCACGCACCATCCGGGTCAGGACGGCGAGGTACGCCAGTGCGAGCACCACGGCGGGCAGCGTGAGCACCCGGAGCCGCTCGCCGAACCCGGCGTCGAGCGCGCCGGAGGCTTGCACGGGCACCACCCGCAGCCAGACCGCGAAGACGAGCAGCAGCACGATCCCGACGACGAACTCCGGCACCGCCGAGATCGTCAGCAGCCCGACCGTGACGGCGCGGTCGGAGCGGCGGCCCTGCCGGTACGCCTGCACGGCGCCCAGCGTGATCGCGACCGGCACCATGATGACGAACGCGTACGCGCCGAGCAGCAGGGAGTTTCCGAGGCGACCGAGCACCAGGTCGCGGACCGGCTCGGAGTAGACGAAGCTCGTGCCCCAGTCCCCCGTGACGAACCCGCCGATCCAGTGCAGGTACCGGGTGACGAGGGACCCGTCGAGCCCGTGGTCGACGTTCCACGCGCGCACCTGCGCCGCCGTCGCGTACTGCCCGAGGGCGTTCCGGCCCGGGTCACCCGGCACGACCTGGACGAGCCAGAACGTCAGGACGGAGACCACGACCAGGACGAGCGGGATCTGGACGACCCGTTGCCCGACCAGGGTCAGCAGATGACGGCGGCGCGCGGTGCTCATGACGCGGTGACCCCGATGCCCCGGAAGTCGAACCCGCCCGGGAAGTCCTGCCCCGACCGGAACGTGCCCGTGACGCGCTTCTGCAGCAGGATGCTGCTCGACGCGAACGCGGGGACGATCACGGGCAGGTCGGTCCACTCGATCTCCGCGATCTGGTTCGCCAGGTCCTGCCGCTCCGACTCGTCGGTCGTCGACTCGTACCGGTCGGTCAGCTGCTCGAGCTCCGGGCTCGAGTACTTCGACGCGTTCCAGACCGCGCCGTCGCGGTAGATCAGGTCGACGTACTGTGCGGGCAGGCGCTGCGCCCAGTTCGTGATCGTCACCGGGGCGTTCAGCCACGGGGTGTCGTCGCCGTCGGCGTAGTACTGCGCGCTCGTCAGCACCTTGAGGGTGACGTCGAACCCGCCGACCGCCTCGAGCTGCTGCTGCACCACCTGGGCGAGGGACTTCTCCGCGTCGAGCGTCGTGATCTCGAAGGACACGGTCGTGCCGCCGAGCAGGTCCGCGACCTTCGCCTTGTCCTGCTCGCGCTGTTCGAGCTCCTTCGGCTGGATCGCCGAACTCGGGAAGAACGTGGTGTCGTTGCCGACCTCGGCTGCGCCACCGTAGACCGTCTTGACGATCTCCTCGCGGTCGAGCGCGAGGGCGAAGGCCTCACGGACCTCCGGGTCGTCGAACGGCGCCTTGGTGACGTCGAGGAAGATGCCGTCGAACTTGTTGAAGTACGGCTCGGTCTCGTTGTAGTCCGAGGCCTGCAGGGTCGACGTCGCGGTCGGGCTGGCGGCGATCTGGTCGATCTCACCGCTCTGGAACGCGAGCAGCTGGGCCTGGTCGTCGGCGTAGAACTTCACGTCGACCTGCTGCAGCTCCACGTCCTTCGCGTCCCAGTAGTCGGGGTTCTTCGTGAACGTGGCGCCCTGACCCGCCGAGTACTTCGTCAGCACGAACTGCCCGGCGCCGACCGGCTGCTTGGCCCAGTTCGTCGACGCGTCGAAACCGGCCGGCTGGATGGTCGTGTTCGAGCCCGTGAGCAGGTACGGGAAGTCGGCGTACGGCTTGGCGAGCGTGAAGTCGATCGTCGAGGCACCGTCGGCGGCGACCGACTGCAGGATGCCGTCGAAGCTCGACTTGCCGGGCGACTGGCTGTTCTTGCCGATGATCGAGTCGAACGTCGCGACGACGTCCTTGCTCGTGAGCGCGGCACCGTCGGAGAACTGCAGGTCGTCGCGGAGCTGCACCGTCCAGGTGCGTCCGTCGGACGATGCCTTCCACGAGTCGGCCAGACGGCCCTCGAGCTTGCCCTTCGCATCCTGGCTGAGCAGGCCCTCGGACGCCAGCCCCACGATGAACATCGCGTTGTAGTCCGAGGTGGTGAGCGGGTTGATCGTGCTGTCGGGCTCCTGGAGCCCGAGCGTGTAGGTGCCGGTGTCCGAGGATGATCCGGGCGAGGCGTCGCCGCCGGACGAGCACGCGGCGAGCGTGAGGGCGAGGGCGGACGCGGTGGCCGCGAGGGCGAGGCGCTTGAGGCGACGCCGCCGCGACGTGAGGTCGACGGTCACGGATGACTCCTAGGGGTTCGGGGTGCAGGGGTGCGGTGCTGGGAGGGGTGGAGCGGTCAGCGGTGCGCGCGGTCCGGCACCCGGGGGTGCCCGAAGCGCTCGCGCAGGGTGAGGTCGTCGTACGCCGTGGCGGTCCGGCCGCGGCGCTGCAGTTCCGGCACGACGTGGTCGACGAACCGGTCGATCCCGCCGGGCAGGTACGGGAACTGCACGATGAAGCCGTCGGCGCCACCGTCGTCCGCGAGCTCCTCGAACCGGTCGGCGATCTCCGGACCGGTACCCGTCAGCAGGCTGCGGCGGTACGACCACGCGTAGACGTCGCGGGGCGTCGCCGGGCCGTCGGCGAGCAGCCGGTCGACCGCGGGCTTCGGCGAGCGGGTCTCGTTCGAGGTGTCGAACTCCTCGGCGTAGTCGAACGGCACGTCGACGTCGCGGCCGGACAGGTCCTGCCCGATCTGGTGCGACACGTCCTCGAGGATGAGGGCGTCCGGCGTCAGGGCGAGGATCGCGTCCGCCTCCGCTCGGGCGTCGGCGGCGGTCTCCCCCACGACCGGCATCACCGACGGCATGATCTTCACCGCGTCGGCGGAGCGGCCGTGCCGGACGGCCCGGGCGCGCAGGTCGTCGACGAAACGTCGGACGTCCGAGGTGGAGCCACCACGGGTGAACACCGCGTCGGCCGTGTCCGCGGCGAGTTCCAGCCCGGACTCGGACCCGCCGGCCTGGAACAGCAGCGGGTGGCCCTGCGGCGGCCGGGCGGTGTTGAGCGGCCCGCGCACCCGGAAGAACTCGCCCTCGTGGTCGAGACGGTGCAGGCCGTCGCGGCGCGCGAAGACCCCGGACGCCGGGTCGGCCACGATCGCGTCGTCGTCCCAGCTGTCCAGCAGACCGTTCACGACGTCGACGAACTCGCGACCGCGCTCGTACCGCCGGGAGTGGTCGATGTGGGCGTCACCACCGAAGTTGCGGGCCTCTTCGTCGTACCGGCTCGTGACGAGGTTCCACGCGGCTCGCCCACCGCTGAGGTGGTCGAGCGAGGCGAGGGTCCTGGCCACGTGGTACGGCTCGTTGTACGTCGTCGACACGGTCGCGGCGAGGCCGATCCGCGACGTCACCTGGGACAGCGCGGCGAGCAGCGTGAACGGTTCGGGCCGCAGCGCACCGTAGTGGTCGACGCCCGACGGGTACCGGTCCCAGAAGTACAGGCCGTCGGCGAGGAAGATCGTGTCGAACACCCCGCGCTCGGCGGTCTGCGCGATGTGCCGGTGGTGCCGGATGCTCAGGTGCTCGGCGGGGCGCGAGGACGGGTGCCGCCACCCGGTGACGTGCGCGCCGCCCGGGTGGAAGGCGAACGCCCCCAGCAGGATGCGGCCGCTCATGCGCCCGCACCGCGTTCTGCGGGCTCTGGACGGGAGGCCCGACCAGCGTCACCGACGTCGGGTCCGGTGTCGGGCCTCCCGGCCTCCACGGCACCGTCTCGCGCCCGCAGCGTGTTCGCCGGGCGCGACAGTCCCAAGTGCTCCCGCAGGGTGTCACCGCGGTACGCGCGGTCGTACACGCCACGGCGTTCGAGCTCGGGCACGACCTGGTCGACGAACCGGTCGACGCTCACCGGGATCGACGAGAACGCGAGCATGTAGCCGTCGGCTGCATCCTGCTCGTAGCGCTCGGTCAGCCAGTCGGCGATCTGCTCGGGCGTGCCCGGCAGGAACCGACGGCGCAGGATCGTCCGGTACACCTCGCGCAGCGTGGTGGCCTCGGCGGCGATGCGGCGGATCGACTCGTACACGGACTTCGACTGGTTGATCGCCGTCTCGTCGAAGACGTGCTCGAACGGTGCGTCGAGCGGCCGGTCGGACAGGTCGGTCTGCAGGTAGTGGGACAGCAGGTCGAGCGAGACGCGGTCCGGTGTCAGCTCCTCGATCTCGTCGAGCTGCAGCAGCGCGTCGGTCTCGGTGTCGCCGATCACCGGCGACACCGCAGGCAGGATGAGCATCGACGACGCGTCACGTCCGTGCTCGACGGCGCGGCGCTTGTAGTCGGCGTACAGGGCCCGTGCGTCGGCGAGGTCGTCCTGCCAGAGGGTGAAGACGCCCTCGGCCTTCGCACCGGCCAGCGCACGGCCGGCCTCGGATGCCCCGGCCTGGAACAGCACCGGGTGGGCCTGCGGCGGACGGGCGATGTTGAGCGGCCCGCGCACGCGGAAGAACTCGCCCTCGTGGTCGAGCACGTGCAGTCCGTCGCGCTTCGCGAAGTAGCCGGACTCCTGGTCGTACAGGAACGCGTCGTCGTCCCAGCTGTCCCAGAGGCCCTGCACGACGTCGACGAACTCGGCACCCCGGCGGTAGCGGACGGCGTGGTCGAGGTTTGCGTCGCGACCGAAGTTCCAGGCCTCTTCGTCCGAGGCGCTCGTGACGAGGTTCCAGGCGGCCCGGCCCTCGCTCAGGTGGTCGATCGACGCCAGCTTGCGGGCCACGTGGTACGGCTCGTTGTAGGTGGTCGAGACCGTCGCGGCGAGCCCGATGTGCTCGGTCCGCTGCGACAGGGCACCGAGCAGGGTGAAGGGCTCGGTGCGGATGTTCACGGCGTGGTCGATGCCCGACGCGAAGCGGTCCCAGACGTACAGCTCGTCGGCGATGAACAGCGTCGCGAACCCACCGCGCTCGAGCGTCTGCGCGAACCGGACGTAGTACTCGACGTCCAGGTAGGCGTCCGGTTCGCTGCCCGGCAGACGCCAGCTCGTGACGTGCTCGCCACCGGGGTAGAACACCATCCCCCGAGCACCAGGCCGCCGTCGCGGGTCATGCCGTCACCGCCTCGCGCGCCAGGACGGCGCCGACCTGCGGGGCCACCTGTTCGGCGAACAGCGCGAGGGCGTCCCTCCGTGCACCGACGTCGGCGTAGCCGTCGTCGACCTGCACGTTGAGCTGCGTCGCGTACCGCGAGTACGGCTTCGACGCGATCGACTCCGCGATGTCGTCGGCCGTGCCGTAGTGCAGGTTGAGCGACGCGGCCTTCTCGGCGAGGGTCGTCGCCGGCGGCAGGAACGACTCGCCCCACGCGTACTTCGCCTCGATGCCGGCACGCGCCTCGCGCAGCGCGGTCTCGCGGTCCAGGGCCGGGTAGATCGCCGTCGAGAGTGCGACGCGGGGAACGGCGTCGTCCGGCAGCGCGGTGTAGTAGGCGTCCGCGGTGACCTCGGCCGGCACGGTCTGCGTGGTGCCGATCAGCACCCCGTGCCCCCGGTGGGCGGCGATGGCGGCGCTCTCGGCGCTGAGCGTGGCGTCCCAGATCCGGTCGAGCAGCCCGCTGCCGTCCGGGTTGAGGCGTGCGGTCCCCGTGCCGAGTGACGCACCGCGCAGCGCGTCGAGCAGCCGTGCGAGCTGCTCGTCGAACGCGGCACGACGGGTGTCGTGGTCGGCGCCGACCAGACCGGGGGCGAAGACGTCGAGGGTCTCCGGGCCGCCACCGTTCGCGACGCCGAGTTCCACCCGGCCGTCGCTGATCGCGTCGAGGACGGCGGCGTCCTCCGCGACCCGGACCGGGTCCTCGTGCGGCAGCGTGACCGCGCCGAGCCCGAGGCGCAGGGTGGATGTCCGTTCAGCGAGGGCGGCGAAGAAGACGAACGGGGACGGTAGTCCGCCGCGAGCCGGTGCGTCGTCGTGCCGGAAGTGGAACTGGCGGACCCAGGCCCCGTCGTACCCGAGGCGTTCCGCCGCGGTGAACAGCTCGAGCTCCTCGCGGTAGGCCCGGGTCGCCGGCGGCGCCTCGGTGCCGTGCGAGAACACCGCGATCCGCAGCGGCACCGTGGCCGCGCGGGCGGTGCGTTCGACGTGCGTCATGCAACACTCCCTCGTCAGTGGAGCGATGCAAACACGAGCGAGCGACGCGCACGAGTGTCGACGTAACGCAGCGCAGTGATTCGTCACGGAACGTAGGAGAGCGCGCGCAGCTCGGGACAGGAGCATGATCACCGCTCTTGTGCCCGGAGCAGGACCGACGTAGCTTTGCGGCAGCTGCCCCGGACCCCGGTTGCCGGAACTCCTGTGTTCCTCGAGACGATCAGGGATCTTCACCGTGCCGCAGCAATCCGTCGACGAGACGTCATCCGCGAACACCACCGCGCAGACCACCGTCACCGCGGTGGCACCGGTCCGCCTGGAAGCGTCGGCGTCCTCGCCCGAACAGGCCCTCGAGCAGTTGCCGGGCCTCGTGACGGGCACCGCCTGGCAGACCCGGCCGACGACCGGCGCGTACTCGTTCCGGTACCTGGCCGTCGGTGACGGCAACGTGACGCTCCGCCGGTCGCAGATGCGCGGGTACGTCCGTGGCATCGTGGCCCCCGACGACGCGTACGTCGTCGTCCTGGTGCTCGGCGGTGTCGTCTCGCTCGACCTGCTCCGCGGCGGTGGAGCGGTCGACAACGGCACCCCCGCACTGATGCCCACCGAACGACGCGCCGTGGTCGAGGCCCGCAACCACGACGCGGTCATGGTCCACCTCGACCGCGCCTTCGTCCGCTCCGTCGCCGAGGAGCGCCACGGCCTGCCCTCGGGCGGCCTGCACCTCGACGAGCACACCGCACCGACCGCGGACGCCGTCACCCGGTGGCGTCAGGTCCTCGAGTCCGCGCGGCGGGTGCTCGCCGAGCACGGTGTCGCGACGACCGCGTGGTCGGACGCCACACGCGCCGTGGCCGTCGCGTTCCTCGCCCTCTACCCGCCGAAGGCCGCCGAACCGTCGAGCGCCCTGTGGGCACCGCGGAACGCCCGCATCCGCCGCGCGGTCGACCACGTGCACGAGCACGCCGCGGAACCCATCGCCGTGTCGGACCTCGCGGCTGTGTCCGGATTGAGCGTCCGCGCCGTGCAGGAGTCGTTCCAGCGGCTGTTCGGGATGCCGCCGTCTGCGTACGTCCGCTCCGTCCGGCTGCAGCGGGTCCGTGGCGACCTGCTCCGCCTGGACGCCGCCAGCAGCTCGGTCAGCGAGGTCGCCCGGCGCTGGGGCTTCGCGCACCTCGGCCGGTTCTCCGCCGAGTACACGACCCGCTACGGGGAGTACCCGAAGACGACGCTGCACCGCTGACCGGCCGGACGCACCTGGGTCGTCCCGCATCCCCCGTCGCCTACCGTCGCGCCCATGTCCACGCTGACGAAGACCGCCACGACGCTGTTCGGTGCCGCCACCATCGCCTTCCTGCTGACCGGCTGCGACCCCGGCGGAGCCCAGAACCCGAACCCCGTCGGGCAGCTCCCCGGTTCCGAGGAGAAGTCGCAGGCCGCCGAGTGCGACCTCGCCTCGGGTGCCGCGGTCGACCTCATCGCGGACGCCGTCGGCCCGGACGACACCGTCACCGCCGCCAACATCCAGAAGGGCGACGGCGGCTGGTACCTCGGCGCCACCATCATGTCGAAGGGCGACGACGACACGAACGAGGACGACGAGGAGGACGCCGTGTCGGTCTGGGCGAGCACCGCCGACCCGACCGCCGACGACTTCGACGGGCCGCTCTACGCCGTCAACGACACCGCGCAGGACGCGGTGTCGGACACCGCCGCGACCGCGGCGCCGAGCTCGTTCAGCGACGACTCGCAGCTCGCGCAGCAGGTCGAGAACTGCGTCGACGGCGAGACCGACGGCTGATCCCCGCCGCGTGCCCTGGGCAGGGCCGACGGGCGGACGGGCGGCGCGGGGCGGGCCCGGACCGCGCCTCCCGTCCGTCAGGTCGTCCCGTCCACCGCCCTGGCGGACGTCACGCAAGCGGTGTCGCGTCGAGCGCGATGACCGCGACCTGGACCACCGCGTCGTCCGGCATGTCCGGGTAGTAGTTGGCGCGCAGCTGCCGGGCGAAGTCGACCATGTCGGTGTCGGCCGGCTGGTGCGCCGCCCGAGGGGTGAGTTCCGTCAACCGGTGGTCGGTCACCTCGGTGACCCGGCCAGCCAACGGGGTCGCCGAGGGGTGCTCGTCGAAGACGAACACCGCGGGGCCGGTGCGGACGTCCTCGTTCCAGCGCACCGTCGTGACCTTGTCGCCGCGCTGGACGGCGTCGTGGTGCTTCTGGTGGAAGTGGATCGTCTGGGGCACGGATCAAGTCTGGTCGATGTCGACCAGGTCCGCGTGCCGCGCGGCGTAGGCCGTCGCACGGCGGATCCGGCGGAGCGTCAGCGGGACGATCCAGACGAGCACCGCCACCATGAGCACGAGGAACACCGGCGGCAGGATCCCGAGGTCGCCGCGGATCCACGTCGACACCATCTGGAACGCGAGCGCCGTGTAGAGCAAGCCGATGTACACGAGCTGGAACCGCAGCGCGAGTGGGACAACCGTGGCGTACCGGACGACGCCGACCTGGTCAGCCGGTTCGAGCGGCAAGTCCGCGCCGCGGAGCACGATCTTCGAGAACCGGCGGAGCCGACCGAGGTCGTGGCCGGCGGACGCCCGCAAGAGCCCGTTCAACGGCAGCGACTGGAGCAGGGCCGCGAACGCGGTCGCAGAGAAGACCAGCTGGCCGGCGAGGAAGGCCGCCTGGGTGAGTCCAGCGGGGTCGTCCCCGGTGAAGGCCGCCAGGACCACCACGCCGATCGTCACGACGACGATGGACACGCCGAAGGTCACCGCGATCACCACGATCGTGTGGCGGAGTTCGGCCGGTCCGAACCGGTGGCCGACCGGGTACGCCGACGGCGACGGCCCCGTGCGCCGGAACAGCGCACCGAGTGGCCGCGCGATCACCAGCAGCACCGCCGCTCCCCCGATCAGCACGACCGGCACCCAGACCGGCGCGCCGGCCGAGACCGACGCGAGCACGACGACCACCGCACCCGCCACGTCCACGGCGACCACGCCCAGCAGCCACCACCGCAGGTACCGGGAACTGTCCGTGGACGACCGGTGGTCCCAGTAGCCCGCCAACGACCCGACCACCGCAGGTCCGACGACGAACATCGGGATGCTGACGCTCACCGCGATGATCAGGACGTCCGAAACGTCGCTGAGTTCGAACACCGCCAGCAGGGTGCCCCCGAGGGTGAGCGCCGTGATCAGCACGATGAGCAGGACGTAGCTCAGGACCCGCATGGGGTGACTCCTCTTCCGGCAGGACGACGCCTCCCAGTGCATCCTGGCCGAGCTCCGACGGGCCGGCCCACATCGTGCGGAGAACCGCAGCACGTCAGGTCGGCGAGGTCGCCGTCCCTACGCTGAGGACATGGCGCATCTGCGAGCGATCGGGTTCGACCTCGACGGGACGCTGTTCGACCACCACGGCGCAGCGACCACCGGTGCCGCCCGGTTCCTCGAGTCGCTCGACGTGCCCGCCTCGGCGTTCGCCATCGCCCGCTGGTTCGCCGCCGAGACCGAGCAGTTCGAGCGGTGGCGAGCCGGGCAGATCAGCTTCCCCGAGCAGCGGCGCGAACGGCTGCGGGCCGTGCTGCCCGCGCTCGGCGTGCCGATCCCCGCCGACGACCGGAGGCTCGACGAGCTCTTCGAGGCGTACCGGAACCACTACGAGGCATCGTGGCGCGCGTACCCGGGGAGCCTGCCGCTGCTGCGGACGCTCCGTGTGCGGGGGTACCGCATCGGCGTGCTGACGAACGGCACCGAGACGCAGCAGGTCGACAAGCTGCGCCGGACCGGCCTGCTCGACGCGGTCGACGTCGTGTGCACCTCGGAGCGGATCGGGGCGCAGAAGCCGGACCGCCGAGCGTTCGAGACCCTGTCCGCCGAACTCGGCGTCGAGCCGAGCGGCTGCTTGTTCGTCGGGGACAGTGTCGCGCACGACGTGGAGGCGGCCCGGTCCGCCGGGATGCACGGACTGTTGATCGACCACGGGGCCCAGGACGGCCCCGACATGGAGACCCTGGTGCTCACGGCGCTCGGCGACCGCCGCGGGTGACGTGGCCGCTCGGCCGCTCGGCGGCGGCAAGCGGCCGTAGAGTGCACCATGACCCAAACACCGGCAGCATCGCCGCTGCTGCACCTCGGGGTGCTGGCCGAGTCGCGGAAACCCGACGAACGCCGCCTCCCGATCCATCCCGCCCACTTCGAGCGCATCGACCCAGACCTGCGCGCGAACATCATCCTGGAACGTGGGTACGGTCGCCGCTTCGGCGTCACGGACGACCACCTCGAACCCCTCGTCGGCGCCATGGCGGACCGAGACGAGCTCATCGCCGCGTCGGACGTCGTCCTGCTCCCCAAGCCCCAGGTGTCCGACCTCGAGGACCTGCGGGACGGACAGGTCCTGTGGGGCTGGCCGCACTGCGTGCAGGACCCCGCCCTCACCCAGGTCGCGATCGACAAGCGTCTGACCCTCATCGCGTGGGAGTCGATGAACCACTGGCGGTCGGACGGCGGGTTCAGCCTGCACGTGTTCCACAAGAACAACGAGCTCGCGGGCTACTGCTCGGTCATCCACGCCCTGCAGCTCTGTGGTTCCACCGGGGACTACGGCCGCCGCCTCACCGCGGTCGTGATCGGCTTCGGGGCCACCGCCCGCGGTGCCGTCACCGCGCTGAACGCCCACGGGATCCACGACGTCCGCGTCCTGACCAACCGCGACATCGCCGCCGTGGGATCGCCGATCCCCTCCGTCGACATGCTGCAGATCAGCCAGGACGACCACGACCCCAGCGGCAACGCGGTGAAGACCGAGGACGGTCCGGTGCCGCTGGCGCCGTACCTGGCCGAGAACGACATCGTCGTCAACTGCACGCTCCAGGACCCGAACGCTCCGCTCACGTACCTGCGCACCGAGGACCTGGGCGTGTTCCGTCCGGGCAGCCTCATCGTCGACGTCTCGATCGACGTGGGGATGGGGTTCGAGTGGGCGCAGGTGACGACCTTCGCCGAACCGATGATCACCGTCGGCGAGAGCACGAACTACTACGCCGTCGACCACAGTCCGTCGCTGCTCTGGAACTCGACGACGTGGGAGATCAGCGAGGCGCTCATGCCGTTCCTCCGACCGGTCATGGAGGGCCCGTCGTCGTGGGCCGACTCGGACACGATCCGACGCGCCGTCGAGATCGAGGACGGCCACGTACGCAACCCGGCGATCCTCGCGTTCCAGGGGCGCTCGGACGAGTACCCGCACATGGTGGGCGGCTGACGCGGGCGCTGGTCGGGCGCTGGTCGGGCGCTGGTCGGCGCTCACCCGATGCGGAACGACGAGGTCGACGTCGTTCGACAACGGCATTGTCGTACCGCGTCGGCGGTGCTCACCGGAGCGCCGCAGCCGCCTCCCGCAGCTCGGCGAACGCTGCGAGCGCATGACCCGCGAGCCCGTCGTCATCAGCGCGTGCCGCACCGGCCCACCGGTCGAACCCCTGTTTGAAGGCGAGCACGCCCATCTCGCTCGCGAGCCGGGCCGTCGGTTCCGCGACCCCGCGCTCGATGAGCGCATCGGTCATCGCGGCGGCCATCCCGACGCTCTTCAGGGCATCGCGCTCCTGCAGCTCGGCGCTCGCGGCGACCGCGGCCTTGAGTCGCGGTCCCAGCTCGCGGTTCATCGGACCCATCTCGCCCGATGCACGTTCGAGCCCAGCGGCGACGGCGTCGAGCGGTGAACGTTCGGGCGCTGCGTCGGTGATCCCCTCGGACAACAAGCGGCTCAGCGTCTCCTGCCCGGCGACGAGCAGTTCGCGCTTGTCCGGGAAGTGTCGGAAGAAGGTGCTCTTCGTGACCCCCGCTCGCTCGGCGATCTGCGTCACGGTCGTCTCGTCGTACCCCTGTTCGGAGAACAGGTCGACGGCGGCCAGGACCAGCCGTTCCCGAGCTCCCGGTTCCCATCGCGCCATGGGAGCATCCTACGGGACGGGACAATTGTCTCATCACGGGTGTACGGTGACGAGACACTTGTCCCATCACTGGAGGATCCCATGCGCGTCTTCATCACCGGCGGCACCGGCACCATCGGAACGGCCGTCGTCGCCGAACTCATCGCCGCAGGCCACAGCATCACTGCGCTCGCCCGCTCGGAACGCTCGGCTGCAGCCCTCACCGCGGCGGGAGCCGAACCTGTCCGGGGCGGCCTCAGCGAGCTCGACGTCCTCCGTGCCGGTGCGCGCGCCGCCGACGGCGTCGTCAGCCTCGCGTTCTCGAACGACTTCAGCTCGCCGGAGGCCCTGACCCGGGGCATCGCCGAGGAAGCGGCTGCGATGGCCGTACTCGGCGAGGAACTCGTCGGCTCCGACCGCCCGTTCGTCGTCGTGTCCGGCACGCCGTGGGTCCCGGGCAGGGCGTCGACCGAGGCCGACCCTCTGCCCCTCGAGGGACCGGTCGCCGGCCGCGCCCGATCGGTCCTCGCCGCGCTCGAGCTCGCGGAGCGCGGCGTCCGGGTGTCCGCGATCCGCCTGCCGCGGACCGTGCACGCCGACGGCGCGGGCGGCTTCGCGGGCATCCTCACCGAGACAGCCCGAGGCAGCGGTGTGGCCGGGTACCCCGGAGACGGCGAACAGCGCTGGCCCGCCGTGCACGCTCGGGACGCCGCCGTGCTCTTCCGGCTGGCACTGGAGGTCGCACCGGCCGGCACGGTCTGGCACGCCGTGGCCGACGAGGGCGACCGGGTGCGCGACCTCGCCGAGGTGATCGGCCGACGGCTCGGACTGCCGGTCGAGCGCGTCGCGGACGTGACGTTCGGGGCGTTCGCCCCGATCTTCGTGATGGACCAGCCGGCGTCGAGCGAGCACACGCGTCGTACGCTCGATTGGGAGCCGGTCCACGAATCGCTGCTGGCGGACCTGGAACACGTCGAGCGCTGACGTCGCGCCCTGGGCGCGACCGAGGGACGGATAGGAGGCGAGGTGCAGGCCCGCACCGTGCCTCCCGTCCGCCGTCGGCGCGCGTGACCTGCCCCGCCTCGGTCGCGCGGACCAGTGCGGTCGGTCAGGCGGTGCGGTCAGTCAGGCGGTGCGGTCGGCCAGGCGGTGCGGTCAGTTCCCCCACACGAAGAACGCGATGACCCCGCCGATCAGGACCGCGCCGATCGGGACGAGGTACACCCAGTCGTGACGGATGGGACCCTGTCCGGGCTGGTGGTCGCGCTGGAACGGCGCAACCGGGTTCCCACTCGTTCCCGGCAAGTAGTCGACGGAGTGCTGTCGGACCGGCTCGTGTCGTCGGCTGTTCATCGGACCCCCGTGATCGCGTCTGCGGTGGGCTCTGGCGGGCTCGAACCGCCGACCACTTCGGTGTAAACGAAGTGCTCTACCAACTGAGCTAAGAGCCCGCGACTCGATCCTAGAGGTCAATCCCCCGTATCGTTGCGCTGGACAGCCCGGTCGCGAGCCAGTTCAGCGCTCGGCTTCATTTCGCCGATAGTAAGCCGTACACTTAACCCATGTCGGACGAGCCCATCTACGCCGTGATCCTCGATCTCGTCGACTCCCGCACGCTCGACGACCGCCCCGCCGCCCAGCGCGACGTCGAGCGGGCGTTCCGCGAGACGACCGACGTCACTCCGGTGGACCCGGTGCACGCGACCGTCGGCGACGAGTTCCAGGTGATCTACGCAACGCTCACCGACGCGCTCGTCGCCAGCACCGCCGCGATGCTCGCGCTGCCACCGACGGTGCAGGTCCGGCTCGGGATGGGGCGCGGGACGGTGCACACGGTGGGGTCCGGCGCGAGCGGTCCGCTCCAGGACGGCCCGGCGTGGTGGTCCGCCCGCGACGCCATCAACGAGACGCACCGCCGTGAAGACGGCCGGACGTCCTTCCTCCGGTCGTGGTTCCACGCGTCCGACGATCGCAACGGCACCGAGGAGCGACTCGTGAACGCCTACTTCCTCAGCCGCGACCACGTCATGGCCCGCCTGACGCCCCGGGCACGACGCATCGCGCTCGGCCTCGTCCAGGGCCGGACCCAGGCGCAGATCGCCGCAGCCGAGGGGATCACCCCGTCAGCGGTGTCCCAGTCGGTGCAGAAGTCGGGTGCGGTCGCGATCGTCGAGGGCCTCCGGGTCCTCGTGGGACAGGAACGCTGATGCTCGCCGGGATCCTCCTCGCACTCATCGGTCTTGGCGACGTCGTCCGGGCCCGCACCGCTGTCGACGTGCACCGGCAGCGCACGCTGACCACCATCGCGGTCGTCGTGCTGTGGGCCGGGGTGTCCGCCGTGGCATGGCTCGGTCTCGGAGTCCCCGTGTGGAGTGTCCTCGTCACGGTGGTGCTCGCGGCGGCGTGGATCGCCACGACGGCGCCGGTCCGAGCCGGCGCCGGGACCGCCGACGACGACCGTGACTCGCCGACGACCCGGGGGCTGCTGCGGCGGTCCGGGTCCTGGCCCGCGGTCCTGCTCGCCGTCGCCGTCGCCGTGCTGCTGCTCTGGGGGCCGCTGCCCGACGGCGCGGGTTTCGTGGTCGACTGGCACGACGGCTCGGGCCTGGCGTTCGTCGACGCCGTTCCGCTTGCCGCCGTCGTGGGCGGTGTCGGCTCGACGCTGTTCCTCGTCGACTCCGCGAACGTGGTCGTCGCCCAAGCGCTCCCGCCGGGACTGCAGCGCGGCGCCACCACGGGCGCCGAGGCCGATGACCTCCGCCGCCGGTTCGGGCGACGCCGACGCTCCGACGCCGACACCGACGCGTCCGGGGACAGCACGGTGCGCCTCAAGGGCGGACGCCTGATCGGCCCGATCGAACGGCTGCTGCTGGCCGGGTTCGCGGTGACGGGAGCCTTCCCGGTGGTCGCCGCACTGATCGCGGCCAAGGGCATCGTCCGGTTCCCCGAGATCCGACGCGAGACGACCGGCTACCAGGCGGAGTACTTCCTGATCGGCAGCCTGGTGAGCTGGGCGATGGCCTTCGCCGCCGCCGGCATGTGCTGGCTCCTGGCGCACAGCTGACCGCGCGGAGCCCCGCCCCGCCCCGCCCCGCCCGCCCGTCCATCGGTCGGTCGGTCCCCGAGGTTCCGAAATCTCGGCATCTCGGGGCCCTGGGAGCGCCGCTGTGGAACCTCGGCGACGAACGGGCGGCGAGTCGTGGAACCTCGGCACGGCGAGTCCGCCCGGCATCGGGCGCTTTCGGAGCCTCGTCAGGCCGCGCGGCGGGCCCGACCCTCGACCTGGCGTTGGACGAACGCCTGTCGGAGTCGCTCGAACAGCACGGCCGGACGCCCGGTGTCGGCAGCTGTCGCGTGGATGACGATCCAGCCGTTCACCGCGAACCCGTTCGACCGGCGTTGATCGTGTTGGAAGGTCCGGCGGTCACGGTGGTGGTCGCCGTCGTACTCGAGCGCGATCCGGAGCGTCGGCCACGGGAGGTCTGCTCGGCCGAGGAACGAACCACGGTCGTCCACGACGTCGAGGTTCACCTCGGGTTCCGGGAACCCGGCGTCGACCACTCCGAGCCGGAGATGGGTCTCCATCGGTGACTCGACTCCTGTCCGCACCTTGTCCAGCGCCGCTCGTGCTCGTCGTGCCGAACGGCTCCCCGCAACGACCGCGGCCGCCAGTCCGTCGATGGTGACGAGGCCGCTCGGGCCGACGAGGTGGTCGCCGAGGATGACGAGTTCGACCGGGGTGAGCAGCGATGCTGACTCGAACCACGCGCGTGCCGGCGGGCTGACCGGGATGCCACGGACGAGATCGGGTCGGAAGCCCTCGACGCGCGTCCGGTGCGGGATGACCTGGGGCCTGCGCATGATCGGCGCGGTCCCGATCGCCGTCACGTGCACGAGTTCGTCGTCGAGACGCGACGGCAGCGGGGCTCCCCAAAGCCGAGCCGCCGTGGTGTGGCTGACGAACTGGTCGCTCCGGAGGACGACGGCGATCGCTTCGACGACCGTCACGGGCACGTCCGCTCCGACGCGGACACCATGGACCGGAGCCTTGAGGTCGCGACGGGTCAACCGTGACGGTTTCGCTCCGGCGGCGATGGCCTGCCGCACGAGGAACGGCGTCGGCAGGTCGTCGTCTCGTGCTCGGCTCCCCATGACGAGAGCATCGCGCACGAAGCGCCGGACCCGACCACAGTCGGACGGATCTGTGGAGAACGACATGGGACGGGCCTCCAGTCCGAGCCCGAAGGACGCGGTGAGGTTCCAGGACATGCCGCGCGACGATCGCCGAGGTGCCGATCCCGAGCGAATGGGGCCACGAGATGCCGAGATTTCGGAACCTCGGGGCGCACCCGCACCCGCACCCGCACCCGAGAACCCCGGGGGTAGCGGGTACCCTCTCCCTCGTGAACGGTGCCGGTGTCCTCGACGAATCCGGGCGGCTGCGGCTCCTCGGCTCCGGGGTGACGGGTGCCGCGTTCGCGGTCGTCCTCGTCATGCTCGTGCTGTCGTCCTTCACCGAGGCGACCACCACCGTCCTGGTCTCGGTCGGCATCCCGTCCGCGGCGGCGGGTGCCGCGATCGCCGTGTACCTGCAGCTCCGAGCGTGGCGCGCCGAGGGCGGGTACGAGCGTTCGATCGCGGTGCGCGAGTGGATCGCCGACGGGCAGGTGCCGTACGGCGTGCCAGCCGAACTCTGGATCCCGCTCGTGCAGGCGCAGGCCGACCGCGAAGGAGCCGGCTGGGGCAAGGTCGTCCTCGGCACGCTGTGGATCGCGATGACGTGGTCGATGCGTGACCAGCACGACGCCCTCATCACGACGATGTTGATCCTGCTCTGGGCCGGCATGGTCCTGTGGGCGGCGGTGTGGGTGATCCCCCGCGCTCGAGCGGCCCGCGCGCTGCTCCGCCGCGGCGTCTCCACGATCGGCTGAACGACCGCGCGAAACCATCGGCTGAGCGACCGCGCGAAACCATCGGCTGAGCGACCGCCGGAACCCACTGACTACGCTCGGCGGCATGCAGAGTCGCACCCTCGGTCGCACCGGCCGCGAAGTCTCCCCCATCGGTCTCGGTACGTGGCAGTTCGGCGGTGACTGGGGTCCGGTGAGCGAAGCGGACGCGAACGCCGTCATGGACGCCTCGGTCGAGTCCGGCGTCACGCTCTTCGACACCGCCGACGTGTACGGCGACGGTCGCAGCGAGCAGCTCATCGGTTCGTGGCGCGCATCGAACCCCGACGTGCCGCTGACGGTCACGACGAAGATGGGTCGCCGCGCCGAGCAGGTCCCGGCGAACTACGTCGCGGCGAACTTCCGCGAGTGGGTCGACCGCTCCCGCACGAACCTGCGACAGGACACGCTCGACCTGGTGCAGCTGCACTGCCCGCCGTCCGAGGTCATCGGCGACGACGCCGTGTACGACGCCCTCGATGCACTGGTCGCGGACGGCTCGGTCGCCGCCTACGGCGTCAGCGTCGAGACCGCCGACCAGGCACTCGCCGCGATCGCCCGGCCCGGCGTCGCGAGCGTCCAGATCATCCTCAACGCGTTCCGGCTCAAGCCGCTCGACCGCGTGCTGCCGGCGGCCGTGGAGGCAGGGGTCGGCATCCTCGCGCGCGTCCCGTTGGCCTCGGGGTTGCTGTCCGGCAAGTACACGACGGAGACGTCGTTCGCCGAGGGCGACCACCGCAACTACAACCGGCACGGTGAGGCCTTCGACCAGGGCGAGACGTTCAGCGGTGTGGACTACGACGACGGTGTGCGCGCGGCGCAGACCTTCGCCGCGTCGCTGCCGGACGCCGTCTCGGTGCCGCAGGCGGCGCTCGCCTGGGTCATCGCGCAGGACGGCGTGACCGCGGCGATCCCCGGTGCCCGCAACCCGGAGCAGGCTCGTTCGAACGCGGCGGCCGGCGACCTGCCGGAGATCGACGGCCTGGACGCCACGGTGCGCGACCTCTACGACACGTGGTTCCGCGCCACGGTCCACGACCGCTGGTGAGGACCCGCGTCGTCGCGGTCGCGGTCGCCGCACTGCTGCTGCTGACCGGCTGTGCCGCGCCGGGAGCGGGGACGTCGCGCGACGCCCCGCCGTGGCCACGGCCGGCCGACCTGTCCGCCCGCGCCGACGCGGCGGGCCTGCGGAACGTGTGGGGCGAGCGGCTCGCCGAGCACGTCCACACCCACCTGACGATCCTCGACGGTGACACCCCGGTGACGGTCCCGGCGAACATCGGACACTCGGACCGGGGGAAGTTCGCCGCCGAGATCCACACGCACGACACCTCGGGCATCGTGCACGTCGAGTCGCCCACGGAACAGTCGTTCACGCTCGGTCAGTTCTTCGACGAGTGGGGCGTCTCGCTCGGTCCGGAACACGTCGGCGGCCTGCGCGGCGAGCTCACCGTGTGGGTGGACGGGCGCCGGACGATCGGGAACCCGCGCTCGATCGAGCTGACGAACCGGCGCGAGGTCGTCCTGATCGTCACGACGATCGGCGAGGTCCCGCGCCTGCCGGCACCGTTCGACTGGCCGCCGCAGTACGGCTAGCCGGAACCGGCCTGCCCCGCACGATGCGCCCGCCCGCGCGCGGCGCGCCGCCCCGCACGGCGCCCCGCTCACGCCTCCTTCGGAGCGACCCACGCCAGGTCGAGCTCCCACTGCTCGACGGAGCCGGCCGGCAACTGCCACACGTACTCGTTCTTGAGCTTCTTGCCGTCCTCGCGGAACGGGCCGGTGCGGTACGGGTAGAACGCCACCGTCGGCAGCGTGCCGGGCGGCGCCGTCCGGATCGCGTTCGAGAAGTCCTTGTTCAGCCGCCGCAGTTCGGCGATGACCGCGGGGCGCGCCGCGTCCGAGTCGAAGGACCCGGCGCCCGCGGCGAGCTGGAACGCGATGTGCAGCTGTCGGTCGCCCCGGTCGTCCTCGTAGCTGATGAGCCGGTGGTTCTCGACGGCCTCGAGCAGCTCCGGTTCGCCGTAGACCACGTCGCGCACGACGTCGGGCGCGACGACCGCGCCGTTGTAGTCGACGGACAGGTCGGACCGGCCGTAGTGGAACAGCAACGGCAGGTCGAGCTCGGCGGCGTCGGCGAGCTCGTCGAAGCCGTGTGCGCGGAGCGTCTGCCGCAGGGAACGCATCCGGACGACGTGCCCGCGGTCGTGGATGTTGTACCGGATCCGCGGGCTGATGTTCTCGGACCGGGTGATGGTCACGACGAGCTCACCGAGGTCGTTCGTCTCGATCAGGTACCCGAACGGGTTGAACTGGAACACCATCGGCAGCACGCCGTACTCGGCCTGCTTCGTCAGCGCGGCGGAGAGCTCGGGCGACGCCGCGATCGCCCGGCGCAGCTGCACGCTGAACGGCGTCTCGATGCCGAGGTTGATCTCGAGGTCGCTCGCTCCGTACGACCCGAGGACGGCCTGCGCGTACTGCTCGATGTGGGCGCGCATGTTCTCGCTGATGCCCTCGCCACCGAACGCCGCGACGATCGTGTACTCGCTCCAGTCGAGCCGGTCGTCCTCGAACAGCGCCTTCAGGAACGGCGGGTAGCTGCAGATGATGTACGTGAAGTCGGTGCCGAACTCGCGCATCGTCTGCACGATCTTGTCGCGGTCCGGCCCGATCGACTTGATCATCGACGACTCGGTGAGCGACGCCGTCACGTTCATGCCCGTGGCCCACGCCCCGAGCGAGAACGCGTTGAGCACGAACGGCTGCTTCGGCAGGTCCTTCGCGGTGCGCGAGAACCCGAGCTGCAGCAGTTGCCGCGTGGCCTGCCGTTCGTCGGGACCGCGCACCCAGCTGGTCGGCGTGCCGCTCGACCCGCTCGACTCGTCGACGACGACCCCGCGTCGCGGCAGCCGTCCGTCGACGCACCGCTCGGGGATGCTCCACCGCTTGACGTACGACTCCTTGTCCATCTCGGGCAGCCCAGAGATCGCTGCGGCGATCCCGCCACGCGTGTCCAGACGGGAGGCCCGCCCCGCTTCCGCCAGGAACGCCCCGTACGCAGGCACCCGCTTCGCAGCCCGCTCCACGGTCCGCCAGGCGCGCCAGCGTCCGAGGGTCCAGCGGAGCGGCTCGATGCCCGGCGTGAGCAGGAGCTTGTGGGTGCCGACGCGCGGCATGAACAGCGCCACGAAGGTCTCGACGACCCACACGACCGTGAACACCGCCGCGCGCTTCACCGTGCACCCCCGAGCGTCATGGCGGCCGCTGGTCTGCGGTTTGCGAGGGGCGGTGGCGCGCTGTGCCCGAAGCGGAACAGCATCCACGCCATCCGGCCGTCGGACTCGTCGACGCCGGCCCGCCGGACGAAGGCGGCGTGCGACCGGGGGTTCGTGATCACGGTGCCGAACGGGTGCAGGGCGATCCCCCGCGCGGTGAACTCGAGCCAGATCCGCATGAACACCCGGCCGGCCTCGACGTACTCGGCCGGCGTGCGGAACGGCCCTTCGAGCCAGCCGAGCTGCCGGACGCCGCGCATCGTCGACAGGTACACGCGCTTGAAGACCCCGCCGACGCCGGGTGCTTCCCACAGCCCGCGGTGCTCCATCGCGAACCGGAGCACCGGTCCGGGCATGAGCATGGTCTCGGCCGACAGCCCGTCGCCGGTGGTCGCCGCCTGCCGCTTCGAGAACCGCAGCCAGTGCAGGATCTCGTCGTGCACGGCGTCGTGCTGCAGGTCGTCGAACAGGGTCTCCTGGTTGACCCGCACGATCTCGTCGACGGTCGCCCGGTCGGACGTGGTGCGGAAGCGCTGACCGGCTACCGTCGCGATGGCGGACGCGGCCTCGATCGCGGCGTCGTCCACCAGGGTGGCGTCGTACGGCCTGCGTGAGGTGCGCCGCGCGAGGAAGCGGGCCAGGGCCTCCCGGTCGTCCGCGGTGACCGCCCGCGGACGCAGGCGCACGCTGCCCAGGCGGTGCAGGTGGTCGTCGGCCGCGCCGTCCAGCCGGCCGAAGTCCATCTCGGCGTGGTCGAGCCGTTCCTGCACGGTGAAGCCGTGCGCCCGCGCGACGACCTCGAGCCCGGCCAGGAACACCCCCGCGCAGACGTGCCCGAACGGGATGCCGAAGGACTCTGCCGGCAGCCCCCGCCTCAAGTCGTAGAACACGGTCGCGGTGCGGTCGTCCTCGACGCGCACGACGATCGGTTGCGAGTTGTGCGGCGACGGGTAGTGTCGCGCGTCCTCGATGATGCCGGTCCACGGTGATGCCATCGGTTCCCCCTCGGTGGTCTCTGGCACCGATCATACGAACCGCACCCGACGCCCATGCCGCTGCGGGCATGCAGGGTCGCCGTGACCTGCGTAGCCTGCTGCCATGGGCACGATCCGGACCGGCACCGACCTCGCTGCGGTCGAGGACGTCGTGGCCGGCATCTCCGCCCACGGTGAGCGGTACCTCGACCGGCTCTTCACCGTGCGGGAGCGCACCGACGCGGGCGACGACCCGGAGCGTCTGGCCGCACGGTTCGCCGGCAAGGAAGCCGTGGTGAAGCTCCTCCGCCCCGCGCCGGACCAGGCGATCCCGCTGCGCGACGTGGCGATCGTCCTCGACGAGCACGGGGCGCCGACGGTCGAGCTGACCGGGGCCGCCGCAGCGCTGGCCGAGTCGGTCGGGTGCGGCCCGATCGCGGTGTCGCTCGCGCACGAGCGCGGTCTGGCCGTGGCCACGGCGGTCGCGCTGTCCGAACACTGACGTCCGGCAGGGCGGCCGCACCGCCGACCCGGAACGACGAACTCGATGTCGTACGACGTCGAGTTCGTCGTTCCGGGTCGACCGAGCCCGCGCCAGCCGTGCGGTTTCGCGCACCCGCACGGCGGTTTCCCGAGGCCCGGTCTTCCTTATCGTTGCCCTCATGGACCAGGAACCGAAGCACTCCGGCGCGACCGCGCCGACGTCGACGACCACCGCGACCCTCGCCGACCCGGCGATCGAGCAGGCCGTCCGCCGCGCCCTCGCCGACCACGGGCGCCTGACCGTGGACGCGCAGGACGTCGCGTCGATCGCCGACCTGTACGCGCTCGGGCTGTCGTCGCACGCCACGGTGAACGTCATGCTCGCGGTCGAGTCCGAGCTCGACGTCGAGTTCCCCGACTCGGTCCTGAACCGGTCCACCTTCGCCACCGTCGAGTCGATCGTGGCCGCCGCGGAGCTCGCCTCGTGACCCTGACCCTCCCCGCGACGTCCGTCGTCGACCGGTTCGCCGAGCGTGCTGCCGCCGTCGCCGCGGTCGCCGCGCAGTTCGCGGACGACGTCGACCGCGACGCCCGTCCGCCGCGCGAGGCCATCGCGGCGATGCGCGAGTACGGTCTGCTCGCCGCTGCCGTCCCCGCCGAGCACGGTGGCGAGGGTGCCTCGGTGTCCGAGCTCTCCGCGATCGCCACCGAGCTCGGGCGTGCCTGTGCCGCCACCGGGATGGTCTTCGCGATGCACCAGGGCCAGGTGATGGCCCTCTGGCGGCACGGCGGCGACGGTGCCGGCGTGCTCGAGACCATCGCTGCGGTCCGCGACGGCGCACTCGTCGCCTCCGCGACCACGGAGCGGGGTGTCGGCGGCGACGCCCGCCGTTCCACCTGCTCGATCGAGGCCACCGACGACGGCCGGATCCGCCTGCGCAAGGACGCGCCGGTGATCTCGTACGCGACCGAGGCCGACGCGGTCTTCGTCACCGCCCGCCGCGACCCGGATGCCCCGGCCTCCGACCAGCGGCTGCTCATCTGCCGGACCGACTCGATGGTGCTGTCGCAGACCTCCACCTGGGACACCATGGGGCTGCGCGGGACCTGCAGCAACGGCTGGATCCTCGACACCGAGACCACCGTCGACCGGGTGTTCCGCGACGACTACGCCGCGATCTCGGCGCAGACGGTCCTGCCGGTGTCGCACGTGCTCTGGGCCTCGGTGTGGCTCGGCATCGCCGTCTCGGCGAGCGAGCGTGCCCGGACGGCCGTCCGCAAGCAGGCGCGCGCCGCGATCGGGACGACCCCGCCCGGAGCGCTCCGGCTCGCCGAGCTCCTGGTCGACCTGCAGGGCCTCGCCGACTCCGTCCGGCACGCCGCCGAGCGGTTCGACGCCGCGGCCGACGACCCCGAGGTGCTCGCCTCGAGCGCCTCCGCCCTCGCCGCGAACGCCCTGAAGATCGGGGCGTCCGAGCGCGTCACCGACATCGTCACGAAGGCGATGCGGATCGTCGGGATCGCGGGCTACGCGGCCTCGGGTCCGATGAGCATCGCCCGACACCTCCGAGACGCCCACGGTGCCGCCGTCATGGTGAGCAACGACCGTCTCCTCAAGAACGACGCCGACCTGGCCCTCATGACGGGAGTGATCCTGTGACCATCACGGACCCCACCAGCACCACCACCGCGCCGGACCTCGACGCTGCCCGCGCCGCACTCCGTGCCCGCCTGCTCGCCGACCGTGTGCTCATCGACCTCGGCTCCCCCGGGCTGTACGGCCGCACCGGCGTGTTCGAGCGCGTGTACACGGCCGTCGACGCCGCAGCCGTGCGCAGCCAGCAGGACCTCGACGCCGAGGTGCTGCGGTTCCCGCCGGTCGAGCCGCTCGCCACGTTCGAGCGCACCGACTACATCGCGTCGTTCCCGGACCTCGCCGCGTCGATCTCCGGGTTCACCGGCGACGACCGCACGCACCGGGCACTGCTCGCCGCCCGCGAGCGCGGTGAGCGCTGGGAGGGCTTCCTCGAGCCCGCCGACCTCATGCTCACCCCCGCGGTCTGCCACCCGGTGTACGGCCTGGTCGGCGACACGATCCCGCAGGAGGGCCGCTTCTTCGACATCGTCGGTGACTCCTTCCGCCGCGAACCGTCGCTCGACCCGATGCGCCTGCAGGCCTTCCACATGCACGAGTTCGTGCACATCGGCACGCCGGCCTCGGCCCAGCAGCACCGCGACGGCCGGATCCCGGTGATGCGCGAACTGCTCGAGTCGTTCGGGCTCGAGATCGACGTCGTCCCCGCCAACGACCCGTTCTTCGGTCGTGTCGGGCAGATGCTCGCCCGCAACCAGGTCGAGCAGGCACTCAAGTTCGAGTTCGTCACGCCCGTCTACGGCGACGACCACCCGACCACGGCGATCAGCTCGGCGAACCTGCACGAGGACCACTTCGGCACCTCGTTCGGCCTCCGCACCGCCGACGGCGAGGTCGCCCACAGCGCCTGCATCGCCTTCGGCCTGGAGCGCATCACCATCGCCCTGTTCGCCGCACACGGCACGGACGTCGACGCCTGGCCGGCGTCGGTCCGCGCGGCACTCGCGCTGTGACGACGCTGCACGGATGGTCCGGTTCGCCGGCTGTCCGCGCCGCCGTGCAGCTGCCGCCCGCGGCGCGGGCAGGCGTCGTCATCTGCCCGCCACTGGGTCAGGAAGGAGTGATCGCCTACCGCACGCTCCGCCTCCTCGCAGACCGCCTGGAGGCCCGTGGCGTCGCCTCGGTGCGCTACGACCCGTCCGGACGTGGTGACGGCGCACCCGACACCGACCCCGACGCGCAGGTCCGGTCCGCACGCCACGCGGCCGCCGTGCTCCGCACGTCGGGAGTGCAGCACGTGGCGTTCGTCGGGCTCGCCTCCGCGGCCCTCGTCGCCGCGGCCGCCGCCGAGGACACCGACGCCCTGCTCGTCTGGGATGCCCCGGCGTCCGGTCGGGGCTGGCTCCGTCGGCAACGTGCCCTCGCGACGATCACCATCGGCAGCGAGCGGATCGTCGACGGCGTCGAGAGCCTGATCGGCATCGAGGTCGAGCCCGACGAGGCCGCGGTGCTCTCCGCGCTCGCCTTCGCGCCGCGCACCGGTCCGACGGTGGCGCTGGTGCGACCGGAGACCCGCGCACCGAAGGCCCTCGGACCCGTCGAGACCGTCGAGGTGCCCGGCAGCGCCGAGTTGCTCGACGGCACCAGCATCCACGCCCGGATCCCCGGAGCCGCGGTCGACCGAGCCGTCGCCTGGCTCGATGCCTGGGCGCCGACCGCTGCGGCGCAGCTGGTGCCGCCCGTGCTCGACGAGGTCCTGGACGTCGACGGCCGCGTGTCGGAGCGCATCGTCCACCTCGGCCCCGACGCGTTGTTCGCCGTCGAGACCGTGTCGTCCGCCCAGCACCACGACGCCCCGCTCGTCGTCCTGCACAACGGCGCCGCCGAACACCGGGTCGGTGCCACCGACTACCAGGTCGACCTCGCCCGTGCGCTCGCGCGGGACGGCGCCCGCGTCGTCCGGGTCGACCGCCGTGCCACCGGCGAGAGCACCAGCGTGCGCGAGGACGAACGCAGCTTCCTCTTCGCCCAGGAGTGGGTGGAGGACCAGTCCGCCGTCGTCGCCGACCTCGGCACCCCCTCGGACCGCCTGGTGCTCGTCGGCATGTGCGCCGGCGCGTGGCTCGCCGGTCGGTCGGCGGACGAGGCTCCGCGCCTGGTCGTCGAGATCAGCCCGAACGACTACCGCCGGCAGCCGGCGGCACCGGGCAGCTACGAGGACGCCGTCCGCGCGGTCGACGCTCCCTCGGCCGGTCGGCTGTGGGTCCGCCAGCGGTACAACGCCGTCGTACCGAAGGCCCTGCGCGAGTGGATCGCTCGGCGGGACCGGGTCGGCGGCGTCGTCGAACACGTCCGACCGCTCGTGGAGCACGGCACCGACGTCGTCGTGATCGCTGCCCCGGAGGACGCCGCGCTGTTCGACCGGCTCGGCGGGCAGAAGGCCCTGCGCCGCTACGGCGGGGTCGGTCGGCGCGGTTCGGTGTCGATCGTGCGGGTCGAGGACGGCGACCACTCGCTGTTCTCCCCGGTGATGCGTCGCGCCGTGCGAGCCGAGGTGCGTTCCCGCGTCGCGGCGACGTTCCCCGTCCCCGCCTGACCTTTCCGTCCCGACTCTGAACGACACCCTCGATGTCGTACGACATCGAGGGTGTCGTTGCCGCGCGGCTGCAAGTGTTGCGGCCGCGCGGGGACGACAGGGGCGACGTCGTACGACGACCGCTTTGTCGCGCGGGGGCACGCACCGATCGAGCGCATCGGGGCCGGACGCGGTCAGGCGAGTGCGAGCTCGCGCGCCACGGCGTCCGGGTGCTCGACGTGCGCGAAGTGTCCGCAGTCGTCGAGCAGCAGCGTGCGGACCTGCGGCACGAGCTCCCGCAGGGCCTCGAGGTCCGAGACGCGCGCGAACACGTCGTCGCGCCCGGCGATCGCGGTCACCGGGCACGTGATCCCCCGCCAGCGGCCGAGGTCGTAGCCCGCAGCGGTCCGTGCCGCGTCCGTGAACCGGGTCGGCCGGAGTTCCTGGACGAAGGCGTCGAGCACGCTGCGGTCGAGCTGCCGGACGTGCGTGAACACCGGCGCGGCGAGCAGCGGCAGCACCCCGACGCGGGACAGCGCCCGGAGCATCGGGCGCCCGGCCTCGCCGGTGATCGACAGGCCAGCACGCAGCAGGGTGAACGCCGGCAGCGTCCGGAGCCCTCGGAGCCGGTGCCGTGCGGCGTCCGCGGTCGCGACGGTCGTTCCGGACACCAGGGCCACCGACCGCACGAGCCGTGGCGCGACGACCGCCAGGTGCATCCCGACGAAGGCACCCATCGAGTGCCCGATGACGTCGACCGCGGTGGTGTCGAGCCCGTCGAGCACCGCGGTCAGCGCGACCGCGACGTCGTCGAGGTCGAACGGGTGCTCCGGAGCCGGGGACGAACCCCAGCCCGGCAGGTCGACGAGCACCAGGCCACGGTCACCGACGCCGTGCGCCGCGGTCAGCAGCGGGGTCCACGTCGACCACGAGCCCGCGACGCCGTGCAGCAGCAGGAGCGGGTCGGGACCCGCGCGGTGGTGCACCACGACGGGCCCGGCGGGCGTCAGGACCTCGGTGCGCCGGAGGTGCCACGCGGCGGGCGTGGGCGACACCGGGTAGGGGGCGTAGGCATCGGAGGTGACCACACGGTCTTGCGCGTCCGTGTCGATGGCGTGCACCGGGCCTCCTGTCCGCTGTCGACGCGGATGCGTCGCAGGAGGGATTCGGAACGCTAGCCGACCGGGACGGGTGCGGTGCAGGCGGCGAGGCGGTCGAGCGCTGCCTTGTACTCGGCGACGTCGCGCTGCAGGCCCGGCTCGGTGATGATCGACGCCTTGATGCGGCCCTGCACGTCGATGACGAAGGTCGCGCGGGTGGCGAAGCCCTTGTGCTCGAGGAAGACGCCGTACTCCTTCGAGACGGCGCCGTGCGGCCAGAAGTCGGCGAGGAGCTCGAAGTCGTAGCCGTTGAGCTCGGCGAAGGAGCGGAGCGTCGCCTTGGAGTCGACCGAGATGCCGATCAGCTCGACGCGCTGGTCCTGGAACATCGCGACGTTGTCCTGCAGTGCGCAGAGCTCGTTCGTGCAGTTCGACGAGAACGCGAGCGGGAAGAAGACGAGTGCGACCGGGCGGTTGCCGCGGAAGTCGCTGAGTCGGACGTGCTCACCGAACTGGTTCGGGAGCTCGAAGTCCGGCGCGAGAGAGCCGATCTCGAGAGCCATCGGGACGTGTGCTTCTTCCTCGGGTGTGGGGTGTACCCGTCGGGTCCGTGCGCACGCGGGTCGCGTGTGCACGATCGGCCATGCTACGCCGACCGCACCCGAATGCAAGCACCCGCCACGTGCACCGCACCATCAGCATCACCGTCGGTGCTGGGGCCTAGAGTGGACGGGGCCCCATCCGGTCGTGACCCGACCACCGGAGCCACCATGTCCACCACCACGAGAACGAACGAGGTCAAGGGTGACGGTGAACGACCAGGACCCGTACAGCACCGGGGCGAACGACCAGGACCCGCAGGAGACCGCCGAATGGCGTGAGTCCCTCGACGGATTGGTCCAGGCCCACGGACACCAGCGCGGTCGCGAGATCATGCTGAGCCTGCTCAAGCGGTCCAAGGAACTGCACCTCGGTGTGCCGATGGTCCCGACGACGGACTACGTGAACACCATCGCGCCGGAGAACGAACCCGAGTTCCCCGGCGACGAGGAACTGGAGCGCCGGTACCGCCGGTGGATCCGCTGGAACGCGGCCATCACGGTGCACCGCGCACAGCGTCCGGGCATCAGCGTCGGCGGCCACATCTCGACGTATGCGTCGAGCGCCGCGCTGTACGAGGTCGGCTACAACCACTTCTTCCGCGCGCAGGACCACGCGTCCGGCGGCGACCAGGTGTTCTTCCAGGGCCACGCCTCCCCCGGCATGTACGCCCGCGCCTACATGGAAGGGCGTCTCGGCGAGGACCAGCTCGACGGGTTCCGTCAGGAGAAGTCCCACGCCGGCGGCGGCCTGTCGTCGTACCCGCACCCGCGCCTCATGCCGCACTTCTGGCAGTTCCCGACCGTGTCGATGGGCATCGGCCCGATCAACGCGATCTACCAGGCGCAGCAGGCGAAGTACCTCACCAACCGCGGCATCAAGGACGCCTCCGACCAGCAGGTCTGGGCGTTCCTCGGCGACGGCGAGATGGACGAGGTCGAGTCGCGCGGACAGCTCCAGGTCGCCGCGAACGACGGCCTCGACAACCTGAACTTCGTGATCAACTGCAACCTGCAGCGGCTCGACGGTCCGGTGCGCGGCAACGGCAAGATCATCCAGGAGCTCGAGGCGTTCTTCCGCGGTGCGGGCTGGAACGTCATCAAGGTCGTCTGGGGGCGTGAGTGGGACGACCTGCTCGCCCGCGACACCGAGGGCGCGCTGCTCAACCTGATGAACCAGACGCCGGACGGCGACTACCAGACGTACAAGGCCGAGAACGGCGCGTACGTCCGCGAGAACTTCTTCGGACGCGACCCGAAGGCGCTCGAGCTCATCGAGGGCTACAGCGACGACCAGGTCTGGAACCTCAAGCGCGGTGGCCACGACTACCGCAAGGTCTACGCCGCGTTCAAGGCCGCGACCGAGCACAAGGGCCAGCCGACGGTCATCCTGGCGAAGACGGTCAAGGGCTACGGCCTCGGCCCGAGCTTCGAGGGCCGCAACGCGACCCACCAGATGAAGAAGCTCACGCTCGACAACCTCAAGCAGTTCCGCGACGAGATGCGCATCCCGGTCACCGACGCGCAGCTGGAGGAGAACCCCTACACGCCGCCGTACTACCACCCCGGCAACGACGACGAGGCGATCCAGTACATGCACGAGCGTCGTCAGGCGCTCGGCGGCTACGTGCCGGAGCGTCGCACGAAGTACACCTCGATCACCCTGCCCGAGGACTCGAAGTACCAGGTCGTGAAGAAGGGCTCCGGCAAGCAGGAGATCGCCACCACCATGGCGTTCGCCCGACTGCTGAAGGACCTGCTCCGCTCCCCGGACTTCGGCGACCGCGTCGTCCCGATCATCCCGGACGAGGCGCGCACGTTCGGCATGGACGCCTACTTCCCGTCGGCGAAGATCTACAACCCGAACGGCCAGCACTACACGTCGGTCGACCGCGAGCTCCTGCTGGCCTACAAGGAGAGCCCGCAGGGCCAGATCATCCACGTCGGCATCAACGAGGCGGGCGCCCTGGCGGCGTTCACCGCGGTGGGCACCTCGTACTCGACGCAGGGCGAGCCGCTCATCCCGGTCTACGTCTTCTACTCGATGTTCGGGTTCCAGCGCACGGGTGACGCGATCTGGGCGGCGGGCGACCAGATGACCCGTGGCTTCATGATCGGCGCCACCGCCGGTCGCACCACCCTGACGGGTGAGGGCCTGCAGCACGCCGACGGGCACTCGCTGCTCCTCGCGACGACGAACCCGGCCGTGGTGTCGTACGACCCCGCGTACGGGTACGAGATCGGGCACATCGTGCAGGCCGGCCTCGACCGGATGTACGGCACGAACGAGGACGGCTCGCCGAAGCACAGCGACCCGAACGTCATGTACTACCTGACGGTCTACAACGAGCCGATCGTCCAGCCGGCCGAGCCCGAGGGCGTCGACGTCGACGGGATCGTCAAGGGCATGTACCTGCTCAAGGCGAGCGAGCACGACGGCCCGAAGGCCCAGCTGCTCGCGTCCGGTGTGGCCGTGCCGTGGATCCTCGAGGCGCAGCAGCTCCTCGCCGAGGACTGGGGCGTCTCGGCCGACGTCTGGAGCGTCACGAGCTGGGGTGAGCTGTACCGCGACGGTCTCGACGCGGAGCAGCACGCGTTCCTCAACCCGAACGAGTCGCCGCGCACGCCGTACGTCACCGAGCGCCTGCTCGCCACCGAGGGGCCGGTCGTCGCCGTCAGCGACTTCATGCACCAGGTCCAGGAGCAGATCCGCCCGTTCGTGCCGACCGACTACGCCACGCTCGGCGCCGACGGCTTCGGCTTCTCGGACACCCGTCCGGCCGCTCGCCGCTTCTTCCACATCGACGGCCCCTCGGTCGTCGTGCGGACGCTGCAGCAGCTCGCCCGCCAGGGCAAGGTCGACGGCGCACTCGTCCAGCAGGCGATCGACAAGTACCGCCTGCACGACGTGACCGCCGGCACCACGGGCAGCGCGGGCGGCGAGAGCTGATCAGCAGGTGACACCAGTCCAGCCGGACACCGAGGGCCTGTCGAAGGCCCAGAGCCAGGAGAGCGCGCGCGAGCGGGCGCTCTCCTGGCTCCGTCAGGTGTCCGGAGAACTCTCCACCGCCACGATCAAGCGGCTCGAGGACACCCTCCCCTGGTACAGCGAGATGCCGCCGGGGCGGCGCTCCGCCGTGGGCCTCGTCGCCCAGGCGGGCATCACCTCGTTCATCAGCTGGCTCGAGGGCACCGCGTCGACGCCGTGGATCGCCGCGGCCGACGTCTTCGGTTCAGCCCCGCGTGAGCTGCTGCGCTCGGTGAGCCTGCAGCAGACCCTGCAGCTCATCCGCGTGGTCGTCACGGTGGTCGAGGAACGCGCCGCCGACGACGAGATGCTGCAGGAAGCAATCCTGAAGTACTCGCGGGACATCGCCTTCGCGGCGGCGGACGTCTACGCCCGGGCGGCCGAGGCCCGCGGGCTGTGGGACGCCCGACTCGAAGCGCTCGTGGTCGACTCGATCCTGTCGGGCGAGTACGACGACGAGCTGCCGTCCCGCATCGCGGCCCTCGGGTGGCACGGGCACGGTGAGGTCGCGGTGCTCGTCGGCACGGCGCCGAAGCAGCTCGAGGTCGACCAGGTCCGCCGCACCGCCCGCCACATGGACGCCGACGTGCTCGTCGGGGTGCAGGGCTCGCGGCTCGTCGTGGTGATCGGCCGCTCCACCCCGCGGGACGACGTGCCCGAGGGCGAGGACCCGGTCTCGTTCACGGCCATCGCGCAGGCGCTCGAGCCGCTGTTCGGCGAGGGCCACCTGGTGCTCGGCAACGAGGTCCCCGGAGTCGTCGACGCCTCGACCAGCGCGAAGGCAGCCCTCGCCGGGTTCGCCGTCGCACGGGCATGGCGCGGGGTCCCCCGTCCGGCGCTGGCCGACGACCTGCTGCCCGAACGCGCGCTGGCCGGCGACCCGCTCGCCCGGTCCGCCCTGGTGCAGCGCATCTACGTGCCGCTCAAGGACCAGTCCACCGAGCTCCTGCAGACCCTGTGGTGCTACCTGGACACCGGGCGGTCGCTCGAGGCCACGGCGCGCGAGCTCTTCGTGCACCCGAACACCGTCCGCTACCGCCTGCGCCGCGTCGCGGACATCATCGGGTGGGACGCCACGCACGCTCGGGACGCCCTGATCGTGCAGTCGGCCCTGATCCTCGGCGCGATGTCCGAATCGGCCACGGGTCGTCGCCGGATCACCCCACGCCGGTAGGGAACCGACAATGTCACGCGGGGTTTCGTGTGGGAAGCCCACACGGGCCCCGCGGTGCATGAGCGACAGGATTGTCCGGTGATCGTCGTCGTCGCGCCCGGACAGGGCTCCCAGACCCCCGGCTTCCTCGCCCCCTGGCTCGAGGACGCCGCCGTTCGTGAACGTGTCGGGCAGTGGTCCGAGTCGATCGGGGTGGACCTCGCCGCACACGGCACCACGTCGGACGCCGACACCATCAAGGACACCGCACTCGCGCAGCCCCTCATCGTCGCCGCCGGTCTCGTGACCGCCGACGCACTGCTGGCCGACGGCCGCCGTGCGCTCGTCGGTGGGGTCGCCGGGCACTCGGTCGGCGAGTTCACCGCCGCCGCGGTCGCCGGGGTCCTCGAGCCGACCGACGCCGTGTCGCTCGTCGCCGAGCGCGGCCGGGCCATGGCGGACGCCGCTGCCCTCGAAGCGACCTCGATGGCCGCTGTGCTCGGTGGCGACGCCGACGCGGTCGCCGCAGCACTGCAGTCCCACGGGCTCGTCCCCGCGAACCACAACGGTGGCGGCCAGACCGTCGTCGCCGGTACGGCCGCCGGCATCGCCGCGCTCGTCGCCGACCCGCCCGCCAAGGCCCGCGTGATCCCGCTCGCGGTCGCCGGTGCGTTCCACACCCACTTCATGGCCCCCGCCGTCGAGCGCGTCGCCCCGGTCGCCGCAGCCGCCACGGTGCACGACCCGACCCTGCCGATCTGGACCAACGCGGACGGTTCACGGGTCGAGGACGGTCGCCGTTTCGTCGACTCGATGGTCCAGCAGATCGCGAGCCCCGTGCACTGGGACGCCGTGATGGAGTCGTTCGCGGCCGCCCGCGTCACCGGCATCATCGAGCTCGCGCCGGCCGGCGCCCTGGTCGGGCTCGCCAAGCGCGGCCTGCGCGGCACGCCGTCCGTCGCCATCAAGACCCCCGAGGACCTGCCCGCAGCGATCGACCTGCTGCAGCGCGCGGACCAGGAAGCAGACGCCACCGCATGACCGAACGTCCCGCACTCTCCCAGCGCCGCGGCCACGAGTTCACCCGCATCCTGGCCTTCGGCGCCGCCCGCGGCGAGAACGTGGTGCCGAACGACGACCTGGTCGGCCCGATCGACTCGTCCGACGAGTGGATCCGCCAGCGCACCGGGATCATCACGCGCAAGCGTGCCGGCAAGGACGTCGAGGCCGTCGACCTCGCCGAGACCGCCGCGCGCGAGGCGATCGAGAAGGCCGGCCTGTCCCCCGACCAGATCGGTGTCGTGCTGGTCAGCACCGTGACGCACACCGTCGCGACCCCGTCGATGGCGTCGCTGCTCGCCGAGCGGATCGGCGCGACGCCCGCCGCCGCGTACGACATCAGTGCCGCCTGTGCCGGGTACGCGTACGGCATCGCCCAGGCCGACTCGTTCATCAAGTCCGGCCTCGCCGACCACGTCCTGGTCGTCGGTGCCGAGAAGCTCAGCGACGTCGTCGACCCGACCGACCGCTCGATCTCGTTCCTGCTCGGTGACGGTGCCGGCGCGGCCGTCGTCGGCCCGAGCGACTTCCCCGGCATCGCTCCGACCATCTGGGGCTCGGACGGCTCGAAGTGGGACGCCATCGGCATGACGGCGACCTACAACGAGTGGGAGGCCGGCGCGCCCCGCCCGACCATGCGCCAGGCGGGCCAGACAGTCTTCCGCTGGGCCGTGTGGGAGATGGTGAAGGTCGCCCGCGAAGCGCTCGAGACCGCCGGTGTCCGACCGGAGGACCTCGCGGCGTTCGTGCCGCACCAGGCGAACATCCGCATCATCGACGAGTTCGCGAAGCAGCTCGGCCTGCCCGAGTCGGTCACGATCGCCCGTGACATCACCACCACCGGCAACACCTCGGCCGCGAGCATCCCGCTCGCCACCCACCGTCTGCTCGAGGAACACCCCGAGCTGTCCGGCGGGCTCGCCCTGCAGATCGGCTTCGGTGCCGGGCTCGTGTTCGGTGCCCAGGTCGTCGTGTTGCCCTGAGCCCACCCGGCGATCGCGAGCCCAGCCACCCGGCGAACCCGAACCCACCCGGCCGCGCATCCCGCGCGACCAGCGACCACCCCGACGAGTCTCCGGGCGCGAGCACGCTGCGTGCCCTAGGCTGGTCCACGGTCAAACGACACCCCCCTCAAGGAGAAACTCATGGCCCTGTCCAACGAAGAAGTCCTCGCCGGCCTGGCCGAGCTGATCAACGACGAGACCGGTATCGCCACCGACACCGTCGCCGCCGACAAGTCCTTCACGGACGACCTCGACATCGACTCCATCTCGATGATGACCATCGTGGTCAACGCCGAAGAGAAGTTCGACGTGAAGATCCCGGACGAAGAGGTCAAGAACCTCAAGACCGTGGGCAACGCGGTCGACTACATCGTCAAGGCCCAGGCCTGACACGAGCTTCCTGAGCGCCGCGGCCAGCGGTCACCGTCGGCCGCGGCGCTCATCTTGTTCCCCAACGAAAGAACCGTCGTTCCATGACCAAGAAGACCGTCGTCGTCACCGGGATCGGTGCGATCTCACCCCTCGCCGCGACTGCCCCGGAAACGTGGGACGCGCTGCTCGCCGGCAAGTCCGGCATCACCCGCATCGAGGACCCGCGCTACGCCGAGCTCGAACTCCCCGTGGAGTTCGCCGGCCAGGCACGTCGGTTCCTCACCGACCAGCTGACCCGCCCCGAGTCGAAGCGCCTGGACCCCTCGTCGCAGCTGTCGCTCGTCGCAGCACGTGAGGCGTGGGCCGACGCCGGCATCGACGCCGAGTCCGTCGTCCCCGAGCGCCTCATCGTCGACTGGGCGACCGGCATCGGTGGCGTGAACACCCTGCTCGACGCCTGGGATACCCTGCGCGAGAAGGGCCCGCGTCGGGTCCTGCCGATGACGGTCCCCATGCTCATGGCGAACGGTCCGGCCGCTGCCATCGAGATGGAGTTCGGCGCCCGTGGCGGCGCCCGCACCTACCTGTCGGCCTGCGCCTCGTCGACCGAGTCCCTGGCCGAGGCGTACCGCCACGTCGCCGACGGTGACGCCGACATCGTCATCACCGGTGGCGCCGAGGCCGCACTGCACCCGCTGCCCCTGGCTGCGTTCGCGGCGATGCAGGCCCTGTCGCGCCGCAACGACTCCCCCGAGACCGCGTCGCGTCCGTACGACGTCACCCGTGACGGCTTCGTCCTCGGTGACGGCGCCGCGGCGCTCATCCTCGAGTCGAAGGAGCACGCCGAGGCCCGCGGTGCGACCATCTACGCCGAGGTCGCCGGCGCCGGCATCACCTCGGACGCGTTCCACATCACGGCACCGGACCCCGAGGGCAGCGCAGCCGCCCGTGCGGTCCTGCAGGCGCTCGACCACGCCGGTGCGAGCCGCGAAGACGTCGTGCACGTCAACGCGCACGCCACCTCCACGCCGGTCGGCGACGTCGCCGAGTACCACGCCATGCGTCGCGTCTTCGGCGACCACCTCGACGACATCGTCGTGTCGGCGACCAAGGCGTCGACGGGCCACCTGCTCGGTGGTGCCGGTGCGATCGAGGCCGCGTTCACGGTCCTCGCGCTGCACAACCGCGTCGCGCCGCCGACGATCAACCTCAACGACCAGGACCCGGAGATCGTCATGGACGTCGCGCGCGAGCCGCGCGCACTGCCCGACGGCGACCTGCTCGCGGTGAGCAACTCGTTCGGCTTCGGCGGCCACAACGCCGTGGTCGCGTTCCGCAGCGTCTGATCCGTCGCACCCTGCCAGGAGGCCCGTCCCGCGTCGTCGGGGCGGGCTTCCGTCGTTCCGGTGCCGGTCGGAGTGCCCGGCACGAGTCTCGCAGTGCGCGACACCTCCCGCGCGGCGGGCCGCGAGGACTGTCGCACAGGCCGAGACTCGGCCAGCGCGGCCCGAGTCTCAGCCGACGCGGTGCAGCCAGACGACGGGGTTGCCCTCGGCCGCGTGGCGGAAGGGCTCGAGCTCGTCGTCCCAGGCCTGTCCGAGCGCGAGCCGGAGCTCACGGTGGAGTTCGAGCGCGTTGCTCCCCGCGACCTCCATGGCGTAGCGGACGCGGTCCTCGGGGATGACCATGTTCCCGGTCACGTCGGTCTGCGCGTAGAAGACACCGAGGTCGGGCGTGTGCATCCAGCGGCCGCCGTCGGACTCGGTCGTCGGTTCCTCGGTCACCTCGTAGCGCAGGTGCTCCCAGCCGCGCAGCGCGGAGGCGATCGCGGCACCGGCACCGACCGCACCGGTCCAGGTGAACTCGGTCCGCCGGGCACCGTCCTGTGCCGGCTGGTCGAGCCACGAGAAGTTCACGGCACGGTTCATCGCGCGACCTGCTGCCCATTCGACGTGCGGGCAGAGCGCGCGGGGTGAGGAGTGCACGTAGAGCACTCCTGTCGTCGTTCCGTTCACGGTTCCTCCGATACGTCAGGTGCGACTTCCCCATCGACCTGGTGCGGAGGATCCGAGCGGCTGCGAGCCACGGAACCATTCGGTATGCGATTGTGATGTCCCGACAGGACACGCCCATTATGCAGCGTTCCGGCTGGGAACGGCAAGGACCCCGCCGAGCGCGATCCGGTTCAGTGCAGGACGGTGCCTGCGGAGTCGACGGGGTGCCGTTCCCCCGCCGTGATCGGCACGGGCACGCGGTTCTCGGCCGGCGGGATCGGGCAGGCGAACTGGTACGAGAACGCGCAGGGCGGCAGCACGAGCAGGTTCCAGTCGAGCTCGACCGTGCCCGCGGTGCCGGGGTCGTCGAGGTACAGGAAGCGGCCCATCGAGTACGTGCTGCCGGGGTCGTCCTCGGCGAGGGCGCTCGTGGTGTCCTGCACGATCAGCTGCAGTCGCGGAGCTCCCCGGAACGCCGCAGACCGGACCGCGACGAACCGCACGGTCGTGCTGTCGACGGCCGTCTCGATGTGCCCGGCGACCGGCAGGGCGTCGCCGGCGGCGTCGAGGACGCTGCCACGGGCCTCCTGGCCGTCGCCCGCACCGGCGGCCAGCGGGACGTACGTGCCGGAGAGCACCCAGTCGTCGGACCGGTCGAACCGGGCGATGCGCGCGAAGCGCTGGATCGGTTCCGCGGCGGGGTCCCAGACGCGCAGCGTCGAACCGGAGACGGTGCCCGCGAAGCCGTCGGGGAACGCGACGGCGGACGGGACCACCGCGGTGTCACCGGCGACGAGCACCGTGCCGTCGACCGCGACGCCGTCCACGACGACGCCGTCGGTGGCGGCAGCGGTCACCGTGAGGCCGCCGACCGTGGGCGCCCAGGTGCCGGGGACCGGCCACACCGGCTGCGGGTGGTCGACGTGCTGGGCGTTCACGAGGGCCAGCGGGCCACGAGGACCGCGTGCCCAACGATCACGTTCGGCGACGTGGTCGGCGAAGCCGGGGGCGGCGTCCGTCACGCCTGCTCCTGGCGCGGGTAGATGACCTTCTGCACGATGATGATGATCGACGCGGCGACGGGCAGGGCGACCAGGGCGCCGAGCACGCCGCCGATCGTGCCTCCGGCCACCGCGGCGATGACCACGAGGGCACCGGGCACCTGCACGGCACGCGACATGATGCGCGGCGAGATGAGGTACGCCTCGACCTGCATGTAGACGAGGTAGTAGATCGCCGCGGCGAGTGCTGTGGCGGGCGACGCGAACAGGCAGAGCAACGAGATGACGACCGCGGCGCCGAGGGTGCCGACGAGCGGGATGAGCGAGCCGAGGAACGCGAACGACGCCAGCAGCACCGGCAGCGGCGCACCGATGATGAGCAGGAACACCAGGCTCAGGATGCCGTTGATGAGCGCCTGCGACACCTGGCCGACGACGTACCGACCGACCGCCTGCGTGATCTGCTCGCTGACGTCGATGAAGTTCTCGCGGCGGGACGCCGGCACGAACCGGTACGCCGCGCGCTTCATGCCCCGCATCGACGCGAGGAAGTAGAGCATCAGGATGAGGACGATGAGCACGCCGGTGAGCCCCGACAGGATGCCGCTGCCGACCGCCAGGATCCCGCCGCCGACGCTGAGCAGGTTGCCCGGGTTCTCGACGAACGACTGCACGGACTCGAGGGCGTGGTCGATGTCGAACGACCCGGCGAACTGCTTCGACAGGTCCTGTACCCACTGCTGCTTCGAGATGTCGTCGACGACCTCGGGGAAGTTCTGGATGAGGTTCGTCGCCTGCTCGACCAGGATCGGGACGACCGCGAAGACGACCGCGGCGAAAACCCCGAGGACGCCCACCACCACGATCGTGATCGCAGCCCACCGCGGGATGATCCGCTCGAGGAACGACACCAGCGGGTCGATGCCCAGCGCGAGGAACAGCGCGACCCCGATGTAGACGAGGACGGTGCTGAGCTCGCCGATGATGGTGCCGGCGAGCAGCGCGACGAGCACACCGATGGCACCCATGAACCCGATGCGGAAGGCGTTGACGCGCACGCCGGTGCCGCCACGGGTCACCTCGAACGTCACGTTCGGCGTCGGGCTGTGGTCCTCTTGCTGCGGTGTGTCGCGCTTTCTCGGCAGGTGCACGTAGGGCGGGCGGGACTTGAACCCGCGAATCGTTCGGTTATGAGCCGACTGCCTTGACCAGCTTGGCTACCGCCCCTCGACGACCGTCAGGCCACCGGTTCCCCACGATACAGCGCCTCGAACGTCGTGAGCGTGCGGTTGATGTCGTGTGCCTCGATCATGGCCGTACTGCGCTCCCGCATGGCCGTGTACTCCGCGTCCGACGCCGTGAGCACCGCCTCGAGCTTGGCGGCGAGGTCGTGCTCGTCGCCGGGGGTGAACAGGTACCCGTTGCCGTCGATCAGGTGGGGCAGCGCCATCGAGTCGGCGGCGACGACCGGCAGCCCGGACGCCATGGCCTCGAGCGAGGAGATGCTCTGCAGCTCGGCGGTGGAGGGCATCGCGAACACCGTGCCGTTGGTCAGGGCCGTGCGCTTGGCCTCGTCCGAGACGAACCCGAGGAAGCGGACGCGGTCCTCGAGCCCGAGCTCCTTCGCCAGGGCGCTCAGCTTCGGGATCATCTCGCCGTCGCCGACGATCGTCAGGGTCGCCGCGAGCGAACCGGGCAGCAGCGCCACGGCGCGCACGAGCACGTCGAGGTTCTTCTCCGGCGCCACGCGGCCGACGAACACGATGTCGTTGCCCACCGGACGCCCCTCGCGCGCGACGTACCGCGACGCGTCGATCCCGCACGAGATCGCGAGCACCCGCTGCCCGGCGATGGCCTTGCGCAGGTAGTCGGCGGCCAGGTTCGTCGGCGTCGTGATGGTGTCGGCGAGCCGGTAGGTCTTCGCGGCGTCGCTCCACGCGATCTTCAGCGCGATGGGCAGCGTCCACTTGCCGAACGGCGTGTACTCGAGCAGGTTCTCGGGCATGAAGTGGTTCGTCGCGACGACCCGGATGCCGCGCGCGTTCGCCTCGGGGACGATCCCGCGGCCGATGACGACGTGCGACTGGATGTGCAGGACGTCGGGCTTCACGGCGTCGAGGATCGGGCCGGTCCACTTCTTCACGCTCCACGGCCACACGAAACGGAGCCAGGCGTGCAGCGGCCACTTGTACGACTTCAGGCGGTGCACGACGAGCGTCACGCCCTGGTGCTCCTCGTCGAAGGTGCCGTAGTTGCGGCTCGAGGCCGGGGCGACGACGTGGACCTCGTGCCCGCGCTCGGCCAGGCCGACGGCGAGCTGCTCGGCGAAGGTGGCGGCGCCGTTGACGTCCGGCGGGAAGGTGTCCGCGGCGATCAGGATGCGCAAGGGTCGGTGTCCGCCCGTCGCACCCGTCGATTCGGCGGTGGCGGTGGTGACGTCTCCTGACACGGCTGGCGTCGTCCTCTCGTGGGCGATTGCTGGTCGGACTGCCGACGGTACCGCACCTGGTTCGGCGGCCGCGTCAGCCGCGCGGAGGACCCCGTGGTACCGCGGGGTGACGCGGCCCGCGCGGCCCCCGCGGCCGGCGCGGTCAGGCGCGGGTCTGCGGGTGGTGCTTGGCGAGCAGGAACACCCCGGTGATGGCGATGCCGGCCGCGACCACGAACCCGGCGACCGCACCCCACGGCGCCCCGGATGCTTCGTCGAGGACGACCACGCCGATCCCGACGGCGACGATCGGGTCGATCACGGTCAGCCCCGCGATGACGAGGTCCGCCGAACCGGCCGAGTACGCGTTCTGCACGAAGTACCCGCCGAGCGACGCCGCGACGACCACCCCGATGATCGCCAGGACCGTCAACCAGTCGAACGTGCCGTTCACGAACCGGTTGAGCACGACCTTGGCGAGCGTCGCGACGAACCCGTAGAGGATGCCCGCGCCGACGATGTAGTAGAGCGCGCTCTTGTGCTTGGCCACGAGTCGGAACGACACCAGCACCAGCACGAGCACCACGGCCAGGATGATCAACACGGTCACCAGCTGCTGCCGGGTGATCGCGCTCTCGTGCCCGACGAACGCCGCGATGCCGACGAAGATCGCGACACCGATGATGCACGTCCACACCGCACGCTTCGCCCGACGGCCCAGTGGCACACCCGACGACCGGGAGGAGAACCACGTGGTGATCACGAGCGCGACCGCCCCGAGCGGCTGCACGACGATGAGCGGCGCGTACGTGATGCTGATGAGCTGCAGCACGACGGCGATGCCGAGCATGAGCGTGCCGAGCACCCAGTAGCCGCTCGAGACCAGCCCGACGACGTGCCGGACGCTCAGTCCCTTCGACTGGCGCCCCAGCCGCGCCTCGACCCGCTGCACGCCCCGGCTCTGGAACTGCGCTCCCAGCGACAGGAACACCGCACCGATGAGCGCCACGGGGATCATGAGCGCCTGGAACGGCGTGAGGTTCACTGCGTCCGGCAACTGGAGGTCCGTCGTCACGCGTCGAGGCTACCGTCCACCGCCGGATAACCTGGGTGAATGGCCGTTCTCCCGATCCGCATCACCGGCGAACCCGTCCTGCACGAGCGTGCAGCCGAGGTCACCGAGTTCGATGACGACCTCCGTTCCCTCGTCGCCGACATGTTCGAGACCATGGACCTCGCCCCCGGCGTCGGGCTGGCCGGACCCCAGGTCGGCGTCGGCAAGCGCCTGTTCGTGTACTCGTACACCGACGACGACGACGTCCTGCACCGTGCCGCCGCCGTGAATCCCGTCCTCTGGATCAGCCCGCCGGTCCCGGAGTCGGTCGACGAGCTCGACGAGGACGACGAGTCCGAGGGCTGCCTGTCCGTGCCGGGCGAGCGCTTCCCGCTCCGACGCTCCGGCAGCGCACTGCTCCGCGCGTTCGACGAGCACGGCGAACCGTTCGAGGTCCGGGCCGACGGCTGGCTCGCGCGCATCTTCCAGCACGAGTACGACCACCTGGACGGCTGGCTCTACGCCGACCGCCTGGTGCACCCCTACGCCAAGCACGTCGCCAAGGCCATCCGCAAGAACAGCTGGGGCGGCCCCGGCCAGTCGTGGCTGCCGGGTCGCGACCACCCCGAGGGCTGACGGCCAGGAGGCCCGGCTCAGCTCCGGTACGTCGACAGCGCGTCGCGCAGGTGGTCGGTCTCCGGGTGCCCCGGGCAGTACTGCAGGAGGCCGGCGGCGACGTGCGCTGCGCCGTCGTCGGCCACGGCCGACGTCCACGGGTCCGTGCCGGTCACGGCGCAGGTGCTCGCGAGCTCGACGAGGGTGGCGTCACCGCGGGTCGCGTCGACCGCGGCCTGCTGTTGCGTCGACGGCACCGAGCCCGTGAGCCGCTTCGCGGTGCACGAGGTCCGCTCGTCCTCCCACACCGCCGAGTACGTCGTGTAGGTCTCGCGGTCGCCGTCGTCGCACACGAAGGCGAACACGACCGGCGAGGCGCCCGAACCGAGCCCGGTCTCCGAGCTGGTGGGTTCCTCCGACGAATCGGTGTCCGGTCCGGCACCGCTGCACCCGACCAGCACGGGCGCGATGACCGCCGCGAGCAGCGCGCCGACGAGCACGGCGCGGGGCGGACGGGATCGGTGCACCTGTGAACGCTAACAGCAAGCACCGTGCAGCAAGCACCGAGCAGTGCCGAAACGCAGAAGACCCCCACCCGAGCGGGTGGGGGTCTGTTGCTCCCCGAGTTGGACTCGAACCAACAACCTGCCGGTTAACAGCCGGCTGCTCTGCCAATTGAGCTATCGAGGATCACTGTCCGCTGGCGAATGTCGTGCGAACAACGGGTAACAGCATAGCAGCACCGCAGGGCCCCTCACCGCATCGGACACGCCGCCCGGGCGCGCCGCGGTGCGGACCCCGGTGCAGCGCCGTCCCTCAGTACCCGGCGACCGGGTCGACGACGCCGACGAAGCCCTCGCCGCCGCCGTCGAGGAACGCCGTGGTGTTGAGTCGCACCCGCTCGGCGAGCAACGGCGCGACCATCTCCGGGGTGTCCGCCTGGTGCGGCGTGATGACCGCGCCGGGCTCGGACCAGAGCGGGTGGCCGTCGGGCAACGGCTCGGGGTCGGTGACGTCGAGCCCTGCGGCGGCGATCGCACCGGTGCGCAGGGCCTCGACCAGCGCGTCGGTGTCGACGAGTCCCCCGCGGGCGATGTTGACGAGCCGGGCGGACGGCTTCATGATCGCGAACTGCCGCTCGCCGAAGAGCTTCGCGGTGCCCGAGGTCATGGCCGCTGCGATCATCACGACGTCGGCGTCCGGCAGGACGTGATCGAGCTGGTCGGTGGTGACGGTGCGCGATGCGCCGTCCACCGGGTCGGCCGAGCGACGCACCACGGTGACGTCGACGTCGAACGGGGCGAGCAGGCGGATGTACTCGAGCGCGATCCCGCCGGCGCCGATGACGACGACGTTCCGGCCGTAGAGCGACACGCCCTCGGGCTCGGTCGCCCACGAGTGTGTACGAGCGCGCTTCTGCAGGACCCGCAGCGTCCCGAGCGTCAGCGCCAGGGCGTGCTCGGCGACGGGCTCCGCGTACGCGCCCTTCGCCGAGGTGAAGAGCACGCGGTCGCCGTGTTCCTGGATGAGGTGCGCGAAGGCGTCGACCCCGGCGAACGGCAGCTGCACCCAGCCGATCCCCGGAGCGGCGTCGAGCGCGTCCGCCAGGCCGGACGGGTCGCGGGGGTCCAGCCAGACGAGCCCGCGGGTGTCCGCGTCGAGCGGCGCGACGGTCCCGCCGGCCTCGGTCACCGCGGTGACGTGCAGGTCGGTCGGCTCCGGCAGCACGGCGACGGGGCCGGGCTGGGGCGCGTCGATCGGCAGCGGGGCGCCGGAGGTGGGGACGACGGCGCGGTGGCCTCGGGTGGCGGTGCTCACGGGTTCTCCTGTCGGTCCGTGCGGGGGCCGGTGCCGGCGGCGACCGGTCGGCGTGGCGCCGTCGAGCGGCGCGGGGTGGTGGGCGCCGGGCGACGCTTCACGCCGCGGGCCGCGGTCGCCGCCAGGGTCTTGACGTAGGGGTCGACGGGGTTGTCGAGGACCTCGTCGAAGGTGCCGAGGCCGACCAGCCGGGCATCGGCCATCACGGCGACACGGTCGGCCAGGGCGCCGGCTTCGCGCAGGTCGCTGGACACCACGACGGCGGAGAACTGCCGGTTGCGCTGCAGGGTCGCCAGGGCCTCGAGCACCGACTGGCGCACGAGCACGTCGACGCCGCGAGCGGGTTCGTCGGCGACCAGGAGCTGGGGTTCGAGCACGAGGGCCCGCGCCAGGGCGACGCGCTGCCGCTGCCCGCTGGAGAGTTCCCAGGTGTTCAGCCGCATCACGCCGAGCGGCAGGTGCACGGCGTCGACCAGGCGCGCGACGATCAGGCCCGCCTCCTTGCGGTCGAAGCGGCGGTCGCGCTGGTAGATCGGCTCGGCGATGGCCTCGCCGACGGTGAGGTCCGGGCTGAGCCGGTCGGCGCCGTCCTGCGGCAGGTAGCCGATCCGGCCGCTCAACCGCTCGAGCTTGCGGGACGAACCGCGCAGCCCGCGGGTCTTCTGGCCGAGGACGGTCAGTTCGCCCCCGACGATGTGCCGGCGCAGCGCACCGTCACCCTCGCCGTGCGACCCGAGCTGCCCCGCGATCGCGGCGGCGAAGGTCGACTTGCCCGACCCCGACTCACCGAGCAGTGCGAGGATCTCGCCCTGCCGCACCGTCAGGCTGACCCCGTCGACGGCTCGGATCGACTCGGACCCCCGTCCGCCCCGGTACTCGATCGACACGTCGTCCGCGACGACCGCCGGTCCGTTGACCGCGATCATGGGTCCCCTTCCACGCCGCCCCCTGGCGGCGGTTCGCGACGGACCGCGCTGGCAGGACCGTCGTGCGTACAGCTGTGGAGCCGACCGTCCAGGAGGCCCGGCGTGCGTCGACGACGCAGGACGGGCCTCCTGGGCGGGTGACGTCGGGTCAGGACCCGGCGTTCTCCAGTTGCTCCAGCGTACGCCGTCGCTCGGCCTGCTCCGCAGGGTCCGGCACCGGGAGCGACGCCAGCAGGCGCTGCGTGTACGGGTGCTGCGGGGCGCCGAGGACCTGCGCCGTCGTGCCCACCTCGACCAGGTCGCCGCGGTAGAGCACGGCGATCCGGTCGGACAGCGCGCCCACGACCGCCAGGTCGTGGCTGATGAACAGCGAGGCGAAGCCCAGGTCCTGCTGGAGTTCGAGGAAGAGCTCGAGCACGCGGGCCTGCACCGACACGTCGAGCGCACTCGTCGGCTCGTCGGCGATGAGCAGCTTCGGTCGGAGCGCGAGCGACCGGGCGAGCGAGGCACGCTGGCGCTGCCCACCGGAGAGCTCGTGCGGGTAGCGGTCGCCGTACGCCTTCGGCAGCTGGACCGCCTCGAGGAGTTCGTCGACCCGCGCCCGTGCTGCACGCGGACTCGAGACCTCCTTGTGGACGACCAGCGGCTCGGCGACGCACTCGGCGATCGTGAGCAGCGGGTTGAACGACGTCGCCGGGTCCTGGAACACGAACCCGATGTCCTTGCGCAGGTGCTTGAACTCACGCTCCCGGTAGCCGAGCATCTCGGCGCCGAGGACCTTCAGCGAGCCGCCGGTGACCTTCGTCAGTCCGGCCATGGCGCGACCGATCGTGGTCTTGCCGGAGCCGGACTCCCCCACCAGCCCGAGGACCTCGCCGGGACGGATCGCCAGGTCGACGCCCTTCACGGCGCGGAACGCGGGCGAGCCGAGGCGTCCGGGGTACTCGATCTCGAGCCCCTTCGCCTCGACCAGCGGGGTGACGTCCTCGGTGATCGCGGCGCGGCGGGCGGTGCCCGTCGACGCCTCGAGTCGGGGCACCGCCGCGAGCAGCCGCTTCGTGTAGTCGGCTTGCGGACGCGCGAAGAGGTCCGTCGCCGATGCCTCTTCCACGATCTCGCCCTGGTACATGACGGCGACGCGGTCGGCCAGGTCGGCCACCACGCCCATGTTGTGGGTGATGATCACGATCGCCGTGCCGAACTCGTCGCGGCAGCGGCGGAGCAGGTCGAGGATCTCGGCCTGCACCGTCACGTCGAGCGCCGTGGTCGGCTCGTCGGCGATGATCACCGACGGCTCGAGGGCCAGGGCACTCGCGATGACGACCCGCTGCTTCTGGCCGCCGGAGAACTGGTGCGGGTAGTGGTCGACGCGGGTCTCGGGGTCGGGGATGCCGACGCGGCCGAGGTAGTCGATGGCCTTCGCCCGCGCTTCCTTCTTGGACATGCCGCCGTGGGCGCGCAGCCCCTCGGCGATCTGCCACCCGACCGTGAAGACCGGGTTGAGCGCGGTCGACGGCTCCTGGAAGACCATCGCACCGGCGGTCCCTCGCAGGCTGCGGAGCTTCTGCGCGCCGACGGTGACGACGTCGGTGCCGTCGAGCAGCACCGCGCCGCCGAGCGTCGCCGTCTCGGGCATGAGCCGGAGCATGGCGCGAGCCGTGACGGACTTGCCGGATCCGGACTCGCCGACCAGGGCGAGGACCTCGCCGGGACGGACGTCGAGGCTGACGCCCTTCACCGCGTCGACGGCGCCGCCGTCGGTGGCGAACGTGACGGTGAGGTCGTCGACGACGACCACGGGTGCGTGCTCGTCCTGGGTGACTGCTGCGTTCGTCATGCGCCGGTTCCTTCCGCGCGTGCTGCCGTGTCGCGCGCGTCGCGCGTGGACACCAGTTGCTTCAGCCGTCGGCGCGCACGCAGACGGGGATCGGAGATGTCGTTGAGGCTCTCGCCGATGAACGTCACACCGAGCACGAGCACCACGATGGCGACACCCGGGTAGACACCGGTCCACCAGACGCCGCTCGCGACGTCGGACAGCGCACGGCTCAGGTCGTAGCCCCACTCGGCGCCGGACGTCGGCCCGATGCCGAACCCGAGGAAGCCGAGGCCAGCCAGGGTCAGGATCGCGTCGCTGGCGTTGAGCGTCAGGATGAGCGGCAGGGACCTCGTCGAGTTCCGCAGCACGTGGCGGATCATGATGCGCCACGGGTTCGTGCCCATCACGCGCGCCGACTCGACGAACGCGTCGTTCTTCAGGCGCACGGCCTCGGCACGGACCACCCGGAAGTACTGCGGCACGTAGACGACGGTGATCGAGATCGCCGCCGCGATGATGCCGCCCGAGTAGCTCGAGTTGCCACCGGAGATCACGATCGACACGACGATCGCGAGCAGCAGCGAGGGGAACGCGTAGATCGCGTCGGCGACCACGACGAGGACCCGGTCGAGCCAGCCGCCCAGGTAGCCGGAGACCAGGCCGAGCAGGACGCCCACGATGATCGACACGACGACCGCGACGATCACGACGAGGACCGCGGTCCGGGCCCCGTAGATCACCCGGCTGAACACGTCGAACCCGCCGACGGTGGTGCCCCAGACGTGCTCGGCGCTCGGTGCGCCGGTACGTGGGAAGCTCTCGCCGTCCGCGCCCTGCAGCTGGCCGAAGCCGTACGGGGCCAGGAGCGGCGCGAAGACCGCGACGAGCAGGTACAGGGCGCAGATGACCACGCCGACGATGAGCATGGCGCGCTGCCAGCCGGTGCTCTTGCGGAGCTGGACCACCACGGGCAGCCGCTTCCAGAGCGGCTCGTGGCGGTCGACGAGGGTGGTGTCGGCCATCGTCAGAACCTCACTCTCGGGTCGATCAGGGCGGCGACGACGTCGACGATGAAGTTGGTCACCGCGACGATCACCGCCAGCATCGCGACGATGCCCTGGACCGCGACGAAGTCGCGGGCCGACAGGTACTGGTTGAGCTCGAAGCCCAGGCCGCGCCACCCGAAGGTGGTCTCGGTCAGGACCGAACCGCCCAGCAGCATCGCGATCTGCAGGCCCATCACGGTGATGATCGGCACGAGGGCGGGGCGGAACGCGTGCGTCCGGACCAGCCGCGACTCGCGGACGCCGCGGGAGCGGGCCGCGTCGACGTACTCGGAGCCGAGCGATCCGATCATGTTCGCGCGCACCAGGCGCAGGAAGATGCCGGCTGTCAGCAGCCCGAGGGTCAGCGCCGGCAGGACGGCGTGCTGCAGCACGTCGCCGATGACCGCCGCGTTGCCGGTCCGGAGCGCGTCGATGATGTAGATGCCGCTCGCGCCGGGGATGCCGTCGAGGATGAGCTCCACCCTGGTCGACGCGCGGTCGCCGAGCGGCAGCCAGCCGAGCCACACCGAGAAGACGAGCTTGAGCAGCAGACCGCCGAAGAACACCGGGGTCGCGTACGTCAGGATCGCGAGGGCACGGAGCAGCACGTCGGGCCACTTGTCGCGCGTGTACGCGGCCAGCATGCCGAGCGGGATGCCGAGCACGAGCGCGACGATGAGGGCGTAGAAGACGAGCTCGGCGGTCGCGCCGCCGTACTGCAGGATGATCTCGGTGATCGGCCGGTTGTCGGTCGACGCGTTGCCGAAGTCACCGCGCAGGATGCCGCCGAGGTACTCGAAGTACTGCACGAGCACGGGACGGTCGTACCCGGCGGCGTGCAGGCGTTCCTGCAGCTGCGTCGGGGTGAGTCGGCCGCCGACCGACGCGGTGATCGGGTTCCCGATGACGCGCATCAGGAAGAACACGAGCGTCACCAGGATGAAGACGGTCGGGATGATGAGGAGGAACCTGACGAGGACGTACCGGCCGAGTCCGCCGCCACTGCTCTTGGCACGACGTTGTGCCTGCGGCTTGGTCGGATCGGTGCCGTTCACGTCCTGGGTCGCCTCGGGGGTGCTCAGGGTCACGGGGAGGGGTGCCTTTCATGCCGGTGCGCAGGCACGCGGGCGTTCCTCGTGGGAACGCCCGCGGCCTGCGCGAGGGGCGTGGTGCTACTTGCTGAGGGTGGCGTACCGGAACTTGAACGAGGCGTCGAGGGTCAGGCCCTTGACGTCCTTGCCGGCGACGGCGACGGACTTGCCCTGCAGCAGGGGCAGCGTCGAGATCTGCGATGCCTCGCGCTCCTGGGCCTGCTCGATCAGGTCGGCACGCTTGTCCGGGTCGGACTCCGCCTGCTCCTTCGCGATGAGGTCCTGGATGACCGAGTCGTCGTAGTGGTTCTGGACGAAGTTCTCCTTGGTGAAGAACGGCGACAGGTAGTTGTCGGCGTCGGAGAAGTCCGGGAACCAGCCGAGCTGGTACTCCGGGTACGCGTCCTTCGTGCGCTCCTGGGCGTAGGTCGTGTAGACCGTCGACTGGATGTTGACGGTGAACAGGCCCGAGTCCTCGAGCTGCGTCTTCAGCAGCGCGTACTCGTCGTCCGAGGCCGAACCGTAGTGGTCGGGCGCGTACTGGATGTCGAGCTGCACCTTGCCGGAGACACCGGCGTCGGCGAGGGTCTTCTTCGCCTTGTCGACGTCGGGGCCACCGTCGCCGTCACCGTACATGTCCTTGAACGGCTGGACCGCACCGGTGAGGCCGTCCGGCACCATCGAGTACAGCGGCGTGAAGGTGTCGTTGTAGACCTCCTTCGCCAGGGCGGCACGGTCGACCACGTCAGCAGCGGCCTGGCGGACGGCGAGGGCCTTCGCCTTGTCGGCGTCGTCCTGACCGGTGCCGAACGGCTGCGTCTTGAAGTTGAAGACCACGTAGCGGATCTCGCCGCCGGGGCCGTCGGTGACCTTGAGCTTGTCGTCCTTGCGCAGGTCCGAGATGTCGGTCGGCGTCAGGGAGCGGTACGCCACGTCGACGTCGCCCTTCTGCACGGCGAGCTTGAGGTCGGTCTCCTTGGTGTAGTAGTTGGCCGTCACCTCGGACGTCTTCGCCTTGCCGAGCAGGCCGTCGTACTTCGGGTTGGTCTTGTACTGGATCAGCTGGTTCTCCTTGTAGGAGCTGATCTGGTACTGCCCGGCGAACGCCTTGCCCTTGACGATGTCGTCGGCGCTGGTGAGCTTCGTCGCGCTGAAGACGTCCTCGTCGACGATCGGGCCGGCGGGGCTCGAGAGCACCTGCGGCCAGGTCTGGTCGGCGTGGTCGAGGTTGAACACCACGGTCGTGTCGTCCGGGGTGTCGATGCTCTTGAGGTTGGCCAGCAGCGACTGCGGGCCGTTCTCGTTGTTGATCTTGAGCTCGCGGTCGAACGAGAACTTCACGTCGCTCGAGGTGAGCTTGTTGCCGTTGGCGAACTCGAGGCCGTCCTTGAGCGTGACCTCGTACGTGGTCGGGCTGGTGAACTCCGCCTTCGTGGCGATGTCCGGCTCGACGTCCGGGCTGCCCACGGGCGTGTTCATCAAGAACGGGAAGACCTGGTTCTGCACGGCGAAGGAGCCGTTGTCGTAGGAGCCGGCCGGGTCGAGGGACGTGATCTTGTCCGTCGTCCCGATGCTCAGGCCGTTCAGCTCGGTGTCGCTCACGCTGCTGCTCGCGCAGCCGGTCAGCACCAGCGCCGTCGCTGCTGCTCCGGCGCCGAGCGCGATGCCGCGCCTGCCCCACGTGGCTGTGTGCTTCTTGAACACGGATGCCATGTTCGATGCCTCTCTTGAAGATGGGTGCAAGTGTCCTGGCCGGCGGGTGGTACGTCTGTGTGCCCGGCCAGGAACGCTCATTGGTATCACCCTGTCACGGAACAGATCGAACCGGGAGCGATTTGTTTACACCGCTGTAATGCAAGCACCCGTCGCGTGATGCATCATCCGTGCGCATCGACCCGGCGCGCCGCACACGAATGTTGCGCGCTGCAACCTGGGTGGTCGCCCCCGCCAACCGGTCACGACACACCGCCCGTCCCTCCCCGAGCGGTCACGTCCCGTCGGCCGAACCCCGGCCAGTCGACGACTTGCGACCACTCGACGCCCAACACGCGGCACGTCCGGCCTGGAGGCTCGCCCCGCGTCGGCCCCGTCCCTCGCGCCCGCCGACCGGTCACGACACACCGCCCGTCCCTCCCCGAGCGGTCACGTCCCGTCGGCCGAACCCCGGCCAGCCGACGCCTTGCGACCACTCGACGCCCAACACGGCCGCGCGCCAGGCGCCCGGCACTCGGGCGGCGAGGGGCTAGGACGCCTCGGCGTCGGCGCGGAGCCGCATGCGCTGCGCGTCGATGTCCACGAGCTGCCGCTGGATCTCGGCGCGCCGCTCGGCCTGCTCGTGCGGGTCCGCACGCTGCAGTTGTCCGAGCAACGAGGCCTTGCGGGCGAGCAGGTCGCGCTCGACCAGGGCGACGACGATGCTCCGGCAGTACGCGGCGAGGTCCTCGGCGTTGCGCGCGGGGATCGGTGCCAAGGCCAGCTCGTGCGTCAGGGTGCGCAACGGGGTCGGCACGTCGGCGAGCAACCGGTCGAGCCAGTCCCCCGCCCCGATGACGTCGACGTTGGCGACCACGGCGTCCCGCACGACGGCGAGCATCGGCGCCGAGAACGTGGCGGAGGCGGCGAGCCCGAGCAGCGGCGCTCCGACCGAGGTCGGCTGCTGCACCATCGCCATGACGGCGTCGCGCTCCATGCGGCTGATCGGGTCGTTCGGCAGCGAGCGGATCCCGGCGACGGGCTCCTCGACCACACCGGCCCCGTCGGTGGCGTGACCGGCGCGACCGTCGCGCCCCGGGCCTCCTGACCGATCGTCCGTCGACCCCGCACGCCGACGCGCGGTCTCGACCGATCGACGGACCTCGGGCATGTCCATTCCGAGCCAGCCGGCGAGCTCGCGGACGTACCCCTGCGTGAGCGAGCGGTCGCGGATGCCGGCGAGCACGGGCGCGGCGGCGCGGAGGGCACTGACGCGGCCCTCGACCGTCTCGAGGTCGTGGCCCTCCAACGTGCGGCGGATCATGAACTCGAACATCGGGCGCTTGTTCGTGATCAGACGGCGGATGGCGTCGTCGCCGCGGGCGAGCCGGAGGTCGCACGGGTCGAGGCCACCGGGGGCCACGGCGACGAAGGTCTGCGCCGCGAACCGCTGTTCCTCGGCGAAGGCGCGGGATGCGGCACGCTGCCCGGCCTCGTCCGGGTCGAAGGTGAAGACGACCTCGCCGTTGGCGTTCGGGTCGGCGCCGGCCAGGTCACCGAGCATCGGGCGGAGCACCTTGATGTGGTCGACGCCGAACGAGGTGCCGCACGTGGCGACCGCGGTGGTGATGCCGGCGACGTGGCAGGCCATGACGTCGGTGTAGCCCTCGACGATCACGACCTGCTTCTGCTTCGAGATGTCGCGGCGGGCCAGGTCGAGCCCGTAGAGCACCTGGCTCTTGTGGTAGATCGGGGTCTCGGGCGTGTTGAGGTACTTCGGCCCCTTGTCGTCCTCGAGCAGGCGACGGGCACCGAACCCGATCGTCGCCCCGGTGACGTCGCGGATCGGCCACATGAGGCGCCCGCGGAACCGGTCGTACGGCGATCGGTCGCCCTGGCTGACGAGCCCGGCCGAGGTGAGTTCCTCGAGCGTGAAGCCCCGACCGCGCAGGTGGTCCTTGAGCATGTCGTACGACTTCGGGGCGAAGCCGACGCCGAAGTGCTGCGCCGCCGAGGGGTCGAACCCGCGTTCCCCCAGGAACCGCCGTGCGGGGTCGGCCGCGGCGGTGGTGAGCTGCGCCGTGTAGAACTCGAGCGCGGCTTCGTTGGCGGCGATCAGCCGGGCGCGGGTGTTGTAGTCGGTGCGCGGCCCGTCGCCCTCTTCGTAGTGCAGGGTGAAGCCGATCTTCGCGGCCATGCGCTCGACGGCCTCGGCGAAGGTGGTGTGGTCCTGCGCCATGATGAAGCTGAAGACGTCGCCGTCCTCGCCGCACCCGAAGCAGTGGTACCGGCCGACCTGGGGCCGGACGTGGAACGACGGAGACCGTTCGTCGTGGAAGGGGCAGAGCCCCTTCATCGAGCCGACGCCCGCGTTCTTCAGCGTGACGTAGTCGCCGACGACGTCGGCGATGTTGACACGCGAGCGGACCTCGTCGATGTCGTTCCGCGCGATCCTGCCAGCCACCCTCTGATCCTAGTTCGTGGGACCGACCTCGGCCGACCGCGGACCCGAGACGTGGACGAGCCACCGAGGCCGACCGCGGCCCCGCGACGTGGACGAACCGCCGAGGCCCCGCTCACACCGGTATGTGGACGGCTTCCCGCTCGCCGACGACCAACCGACGGTGCCAGGCGATCGCCCCTTGGTCCGTCAGGCTCGCGACCTGGTCGACCACGGCGCGGAGCCGCCCGTCGTCGTCGGACGCCGCACGCCAGTCGGCCGCGAAGCCCGGCTCGAGGTCCGACGCACCCGACGCCGCCAGGGCGTCGAGCAGCTCGGTCAGGATCCGACGCTGGTCTTCGTACACGGGCTGCCGGTCGCCCTGCGTCATCACGAACGCCGCCACGATGCCCTTGAGGACCGCGATCTCGCCGATGATCTCGGGCGGTGTCACCGCGGACGCCGCGAACCGGACCAGGGACCCGGAGGCGTAGGACTCGCGGGTCGCGGCCGTCGCCGTCCGCGCGAAGCGGCCGATCAGCTGCGAGGTCAGGTTCTTCAGGTGTGCCGCGTCGCGCCGGGACCCGTCGTACGAGGTCATCCAGAGCGGCAGGGCACGGAGGCGGTCGAACGCCTCGAGCAGTTCCTCACGACTCAGGTCGTCGCCCACCCACGCGTGCATCGCGGTGACGATGTCGTTCTCGCCGACCCGGTCGCCGAGCGCCGCGACGTCGATGAACCCGGCGACGACGGCGTCCTCGAAGTCGTGCACCGAGTACGCGATGTCGTCGGACAGGTCCATGACCTGCGCCTCGATGCACCGCTGCCGCCGGGGCGCCCCGGCACGGAGCCACTCGAAGGCGTCGTGGTCGTCGTCGTAGAAGCCGAACTTGGTCCGACCCGATGACGATTCGGAGACGCCCTGCGCAGCCGGCCACGGGTACTTGCAGCTGGCGTCGAGCGACGCGCGCGTCAGGTTGAGCCCGAAGGGACGCTCGACGCCAGCGCCAGCCCCCGCGCCAGCCCCGGCAGCGGCGCCCGACCCCGGACGGAGCCCGTACACCTTCGGCTCGAGCCGGGTGAGCAGCCGGAGCGTCTGCGCGTTGCCCTCGAACCCGCCGATGCCGGCGGCCCAGGCGTTGACGGCGGTCTCACCGTTGTGGCCGAAGGGCGGGTGGCCGATGTCGTGCGCCAGGCACGCGGTGTCCACCACGTCGGGGTCGAGGCCCAGCGAGTCCGCGAGCTCGCGACCGACCTGCGCCACCTCGAGCGAGTGGGTCAGGCGGTTGCGGGCGAAGTCGAGACCGGTCGTCGGGCTGAGCACCTGGGTCTTGGCGGCGAGGCGGCGCAGCGCGCTGGAGTGCAGCAACCGGGCGCGGTCACGGGCGAAGTCCGATCGGCGGTTGCCGTGCTCTTCGGGGAGCCAGCGCTCGGCGTCGGCCGGGCCGTACGAGGCGGTGGCGCTCATCCGCCGCTGTGGTGCAGCTCGGCGGCGGCGAGGACCTTGCGGAACTCGCTGTCGACGTCGCGGGACTCGAGCCAGCGGTCGGGCAGGGCGGTGCGCTTCGGGTTGCCGGAGCGACCACGGGGGCCCTCGGCGCCCTCGCCCGGGTACGGTGCGTCGCGGTCGAGCTGGCCGAGCAGGTCGTCGATCTCCTGCAGGCTCGACGCCAGCGCGAGACCGGACCGCACGTCGCTGCCGATCGGGTACCCCTTGAAGTACCAGGCCACGTGCTTGCGGGCGTCGCGGCAGCCGTGGTCTTCGGACCCGAAGAACTCGACGAGCAGTTCGACGTGCCGTCGGAACCCGTCGGCCACCTCGCCCAGGGTCGGCATGTAGCGGATCCCTTCGCCGCGGAACGCCGCAGCCAGGTCGCCGAACAGCCACGGCCGCCCGAGGCACCCGCGCCCGACGACGACGCCGTCCGCGCCGGTCTCGTCGATCATGCGGAGTGCGTCGGCTGCCGACCAGATGTCCCCGTTGCCGAGGATCGGGATGTCCGTGACGGCTTCCTTCAGCGTCGCGATCGCCGACCAGTCGGCGTGCCCGGAGTAGTGCTCGTTCGCGGTGCGCGCGTGCAGCGAAACGGCTGCGACGCCGGCGTCCCGCGCGATGCGTGCGGCGTCGAGGTAGGTCAGGTGGTCTTCGTCGATGCCCTTGCGCATCTTCACGGTGACCGGCACGTTCCCCGCGGCGCGCACGGTCTTCGTGACGAGTTCGCGGAACAGCTCGGTCTTCCACGGCAGGGCCGCCCCGCCGCCCTTGCGGGTGACCTTGGGCACCGGGCAGCCGAAGTTCAGGTCGATGTGGTCGGCACGGTCCTCGCCCACCAGGATCGAAGCTGCCTCGGCCACGGTGTTCGGCTCGACGCCGTACAGCTGGATCGACCGCGGGGTCTCGGACTCGTGGTGCTGGATGAGCTGCATCGACACGGGGGTGCGTTCGACCAGTGCGCGCGAGGTGATCATCTCGCAGACGTAGAGACCGGCGCCGTACTCGCGGCAGAGCCGGCGGTACGCCATGTTCGTGATGCCCGCCATGGGCGCGAGCACGACCGGCACGTCGACCTCGATCGGGCCGATGCGCAGAGGCCGTGCTGGGGCTTGTGTGATCGTCATACCTGATCCATCCTCCCACGTCGGTGCGCGGCGGTAGCGTTCTCCACATGACGATCGACGCCAGCACCCGGTTCGACACCGACGCAGCGGCCCGCGGCCTGACGGTCGAGGTCGTCGAACGCCCCGCCGCGGACTCCCTGCAGCAGGCCGCCGAACTGCTCGGCATCGATCCCGGCGACATCGTCAAGACGCTCGTCGTGAAGCGCCACGACGGCGGCTTCCTGCTCGCGCTCGTGCCGGGCGGACGGAGCATCGCGTGGAAGAAGCTCCGCACCGTCGTCGGGGTGAACAAGCTCTCGATGCCCGACGCGCAGGCCGCGCTCCAGGCGTCGGGCTACGAACGCGGCACCATCACGCCGGTCGGAGCGACCGGCGACCTGCCCGTCTACGCCGACCAACGCATCGTCGGTCGACGGGTCGCCCTCGGCGCGGGCCGGCACGGCGCGAGCGCCTTCGTCGACGCCGACGACCTCGTCGCCGCGTACGGCGCGACGGTCGCCGACATCACCGACGAGGAACCGCAGCGCGACTGAACGGTCCGGCGACCGACGGATCGCGCCCCCGCACAGCCGTGGCGCCCCGCAGAGTCGGGGCGCGACGACAGCACGGGGGCGCGACGGCACCAGCGCGCAGCGCGCGACCGACGCAGCCGTCAGTCCGGCACCTCGGTCCAGTCGCCCTCGGCACCGGCGAACGACCCGGCGTCGATCAGGCACGAATCACCGTCGCAGACCGGCGCACCGCCGGGCGTGACCAGCGTGAGCAGGCCGGGGCGCGCCTCCAGACCGGAGATCGCGTCCGGGACCGACGTGGCGGACGGGAGGCCCGCCCCACCCCCGACGGTGACCGTCGCGCCCGTCATCGGGTCGCCGCCACGTCGGCGCTCGCGTCGTCCGCAGCGCGTTCGGTCGCCGAGGCGACCTCGTCCGGAGTCGTCCCGCGCAGCGCGACGACCTGCGTCAGCACCTGCTCGAACGCTGCCGGGTCCTGCGCACCGGAGACGCCGTACTTGCCGTCGATGACGAAGAAGGGGACGCCGTTGATGCCGAAGGCCTGCGCCTGGGCCTGGTCGGCGCGGACGGCTGCGAGCTGCGAGTCGTCGCGGAGCGTCGCGAGGACCTCGTCGCGGTCGAGCCCGATCTCGGCGGCCAGGTCGGCCAGCGTCGCGTCGTCGCCGACGTGCTCGCCGCGCTCGAAGTAGGCGGTGAACAGGCGTTCGACCATGTCGAGCTGCTTGCCGTGCTGCTTGGCGAGGTGGATGACCTGGTGCGCCTTCACGGTGTTCGTGTGGTGCATGGCCTCGAAGTCGTAGTCCAGCCCGACCGAGGCCGCGATGCCGGTGACCTGGTCGAGCATCTGCTGCGCCTGCTCGACGGGCATGCCCTTGTGCTCCGACAGGAACTCCGCTTCGGTGCCCTCGAAGTCGACGGGGGTGTCCGGGCTGAGCTCGAAGGAGTGGTACTCGACCTCGACGGGTCGGCCGTCCGCCGAGGCGCCGAACGCGGCGACGCCGGCCTCGAACTTGCGCTTGCCGATGTAGCACCAGGGGCAGGCGATGTCCGACCAGACATCGACCTTCACGGAGTCGTTCATGCTGATCCCAACGCGGGCGCTGCGCGCGCATTCCCGCAGAACCTGGTTCCGGCGATTGCGACGCCCGCGACGCCCGCGAGGTCCCTACGCGCCGAGCAGCCGCTGCGCCAGGTAGCCCTGCAGCTGGTCGAGGGCGACCCGCTCCTGCGCCATGGTGTCGCGCTCGCGCACGGTCACGGCCTTGTCCTCGAGCGTGTCGAAGTCGACCGTGATGCAGAACGGCGTACCGATCTCGTCGTGGCGACGGTAGCGACGGCCGATCGCACCGGCGTCGTCGAAGTCCACGTTCCAGTTCTTGCGCAGGTCGTCGGCCAGGCCGCGGGCGACCGGCGAGAGCTGCTCGTTGCGCGACAGCGGCAGCACCGCGGCCTTGACGGGCGCCAGACGCGGGTCGAGCCGCAGCACGGTGCGCTTGTCGACGCCGCCCTTCGCGTTCGGCGCTTCGTCCTCGTGGTACGAGTCGAGCAGGAACGCCATGAGCGCACGGGTCAGGCCGAAGGACGGCTCGATGACGTACGGCACGTACTTCTCGTTGGCCGCCTGGTCGAAGAAGCGCAGGTCCTGGCCGGACGACTCGATGTGGTTGTTGAGGTCGAAGTCGGTGCGGTTCGCGACGCCCATGAGCTCGCCCCACTCCGATCCGGTGAACCCGAAGCGGTACTCGATGTCGGCGGTGGCGTCGGAGTAGTGCGCCCGCTCGCCGTCCGGCACGTCGAAGCGGCGCAGGTTCTCCGGGTCGATGCCGAGGTCGGTGTAGAACGCGACCGAGTCGGCGATCCACTGCTCGTAGTGCTCGCCCGCCTCGGCCGGCGGCACGAAGTACTCGATCTCCATCTGCTCGAACTCGCGGGTGCGGAAGATGAAGTTGCCGGGCGTGATCTCGTTGCGGAACGCCTTGCCGACCTGGCCGATGCCGAACGGGGGCTTCATGCGGCTGGTCGTCACGACCTGCGCGAAGTCGACGAAGATGCCCTGCGCGGTCTCGGGGCGCAGGAAGTTCAGGCCCTCTTCGGACTCGACCGGGCCGAGGTACGTCTTGAGCATCCCGGAGAACTCGCGGGGCTCGGTCCACTCACCGCGGGTGCCGCAGTTCGGGCAGGCGATCTCGGCCATGCGGCCCTCGGGGTCGCGGCCCTTCTTGGCGACGAACGCCTCGATCAGGTGGTCCTCGCGGAACCGGTGGTGGCAGTGCAGGCACTCCACGAGCGGGTCGGTGAAGGTCGCGACGTGCCCGGAGGCCTCCCACACCTTGCGGGGCAGGATGACGGCGGAGTCGAGGCCGACCATGTCGCCGCGGCCGCGGACGAACCGCTGCCACCACTGGCGCTTGATGTTCTCCTTGAGCTCCACACCGAGGGGCCCGTAGTCCCACGCGGAGCGGGAGCCTCCGTAGATCTCACCCGACTGGAAGACGAAGCCGCGGCGCTTGGCCAGGGCGATGACGCTGTCGAGACGGGAGGGCTGTGCCAAAGGGTGCTCCAGAGGTCGCCGAGCTGGGTGCTCGGTGCGGAAACGGTCCGGGCAAGACTACCGGCGTTCGTGGCCCGGGAGGCCCGCCCTGCGTCCGCCGTGCGCCCTCACGATCGCGACGCGGCGGGTGCGACCCCGACCAGCACGTCCGCCACGTCGGTCACGTCCACCTCGTCGTTCCACAGGTGGAACGCGATCCGGAGTCGCCCGGCACGCCCCGACGCGGTGATCCCGGCGGCGGTGAGTGCCCGGAGGGCCGACCCGTCGGCGTCCGCGAACGTCACGATCGCCTGCCCGTCGCCCTGCCGAGGCGACCCGAGAGCGTCGCACAGCCGGTCCGCGAGACCGGTGGCGTGCCTCCAGACCGCCTGCTGGTCGAGCGCGACCGCGTGCTCGAGCGCGGCCACGGCGCCGGGCCACGCCTGCCAGGCCGGCGAGACGTCGAAGCGACGGGCGTCGTCGGCCAGACGCATGTCGGGGCCGTAGCAGGACGACCAGACGTCCGCGCCGGCGTACCAGCCGGCCTGGACCGGGCGGAGCCGACCGAGGGCGGTGTCGGAGAGCGTCATGAAGGCGACCCCCCGCGGCGCGCAGAGCCACTTGTAGGCGTGTGTGAGCGTCACGTCGAACAGTGCGGCGTCGACGGGCAGGACACCGGCTGCCTGCGTGAGGTCGCAGAGGGTGAGGGCACCGACCCGCCGAGCGGCGGCGACCACCGGGTGGGGGTCCGTGACGGCGCCGGTGGCGGACTGCACGGCGGACCACGCGACGAGGGCGGTCTCGGACCCGACGGACGTGGCGAGCCGGTCGAGCGGGACGTGCCGGACGCGGACGCCACGGTGCGCCTGGGCGAGGAACGGGAAGACGACCGAGCTGAAGTCGCCGTCGGGGACGACCACCTCGGCACCGGCCGGCAGGGCGTCTGCGACGACCGCGGCCATCACCGAGGTCTGCGAGCCGGTCGCCACGTGGGTCACCGGCACCCCGACGAGGCCGGCGAACAACGCGCGGCCCTCCTCGACCAACGCTCCGTAGTGGGCCGGCGAGGTCTCGGCGCGGGACCACGCGTCGAGGTCGGCCCGCTGTGCGGCGAGCGTGGCCCGGGTCGGCAGACCGGCGGTGCACGCCGCGAGGTAACCACGGCCAGCGGGGAAGGAGTCCATGCGGACAGCGTCCCGGCTCGTGCCCCATCACACCAGGCCGGGTTCGTTGTACAGCCGATAACATCGTGTGATGGACGACATCGATCCCCAGCTGCTCCGGGTCCTCCGCGCCGTGGCCGACGGCGGCTCGATCACCCGCGCCGCCGCAGCACTCGGGTCGAGCCAACCCGCGGTGAGCCAGTTGCTCGCCCGGGCCGAACGACGACTCGGGCACACCCTGGTGCTGCGGTCCGGGCAGGAGGGTCGCGGCGGGCGCGGCGCCACCCTGACGGACGCCGGCCGGGTGCTCGCGGACCACGCCCTGCACGTGCAGGCCGCACTGACCGCCGCGCGCGAGGACCTCGACGCCGTCGGCGGCCTGACCCGTGGCCGAGTGCGCCTCGCCGGGTTCCCGAGCGCGTCCTCGGCCCTCGTGCCCGCGGTGCTCGCCCGGCTGGCCTCGACGGCTCCGGGCGTGACGACGTCGTACATCGAGGTCGAACCGCCCGAGGCGCTCGACCTGCTGCGGAGCGGGGAGGTCGACGTCGCCCTGACCTTCACCTACGTCGGCGACGAGGTCGGGTCCGCCCCGGACCCCGGGCTCGTCACGCGGGCACTCGGGCGGGATCCGCTCGCCCTGGTGACACCGTCCGGAGGCCCGGGCGGCGTCCGCACCGTGAGCGCCCGTGCAGTGGGCGCCGGTGACACGGGCTCCAGTGCCGGCTCCCGCGCCGTGGACCTCGCGTCGCACCGCGATGCCCGGTGGATCGGCGGCTGCCCCAGGTGTCGCGGCCACCTGCTCGCCTCGTGCGCGACCGCCGGGTTCACCCCGGACATCGTGCTCGAGACCGACAACGCGGCTGCGGTGGTGGGACTCGTCGCCGCCGGACTCGGCGTGGCCCTGCTCCCCCGGCTGGCGCTCGCGACGACGGTGATCCCCGCCGAGGTCCGGGTCGACCCCGTGGACGACGACCTGGCCCGACGGGTCGAGGTCGTCGTCGCCCGAGGGGCCGACCGCGTCCCGAGTGTCCGTGCGGCCCTGGACGCGGTGCGGTCGGCGGCACACCTGCTCGACGGGCCGCTGCCCGGCTGATGGTCCCGCTACGCCGTCGGGGCGTCGACCGCGCCGCCGTAGCGACGGTCGCGGCGTGCGTACTCCTCGATCGCGCCCCACAGGTCGGTGCGCCGGAAGTCCGGCCACAGGCGGTCCAGGAACACCATCTCGGCGTACGCCGACTGCCACAGCAGGAAGTTGCTCGTGCGCTGCTCCCCAGAACTCCGCAGGAACAGGTCGACGTCGGGCATCTCGGGCACGTAGAGCCGCTTCGCCAGGGCCTTCTCGGTGACCTGGCTCGGCTTCAGGCGTCCGGCGGCGACCTCCTCCGCCATCCCCCGCACGGCGTCGACGATCTCGTTCCGGCCGCCGTAGTTGACGCACATCGTCAGGGTGAGCACGTCGTTGCCCGCGGTCATCTGCTCGGCACGGTCGAGCTCGTCGATGACGCTCCGCCACAGCCGAGGACGGCGTCCGGCCCACCGCACCTTGACGCCCCACTCGTTCAGTTGGTCGCGCCGACGACGGATCACGTCGCGGTTGAAGCCCATCAGGAACCGGACCTCTTCGGGCGAACGCTTCCAGTTCTCGGTCGAGAACGCGTACGCCGAGATGTGCTTGACACCGATCTGGATCCCGCCGGCGACGACGTCGAGCAGCGAGGCCTCGCCCGCCTTGTGCCCTTCGATCCGGGTGAGCCCGCGGCCGTTGGCCCACCGGCCGTTGCCGTCCATCACGATCGCCACGTGGTCCGGCACGAACCGGGCCGGGATCGCCGGAGGCGTCTCACCGGTCCAGTCGATCGGGCGGAACGGCTCGGCGTCGTCGGGGCGGCGGGGGCTCATGCGGTGGGGGTTCCTTCGACAGCGGGATCGGGCTCGGGGACGGCTGGTGCGGGGGTCGAGGCCACCGCGCGTGCCGTCGCCTCGGGTCCGTCGTGGGTCAGCGGCACGGGCAGCGGGTGCTCGGAGCGGTCGACGTGCGGCAGGGACCGGAGCGATCGTTCCAGGTGCCACTGGGCGTAGGCCGCGACCACGCCGGAGGCCCGTGACCGGGTCCGCTCGTCGGTGGCGTCGACGCTCGCCCAGTCGCCGGCGAGCAGCGAACCGAGCACGCCGAGGGTCGCCGGGTCGAGCCGCGGCGTGCCGGGAGGCGCAGCCCGGTCGGCGACGACCCCGCCCAGCTGCACCACGAACGCGGAGTGCGGCCCGGGCTCCCCCGTGACCGCACAGTCGCTGAACGAGGGCGCCCACCCCGCGATGCTCATCGCACGGAGCAGGTAGGAGTCGAGCGTGGCGCTGGACTGGTGCTCACCGCGCGACAGCGACCGCAGCGCGCCGACGAGCAACAGGTACTGCTGCAGTCCGGCGTCGGCCTCGCTCAGGCGGTCGGCGGTCTCGACCATCGCGCTGGCGGCCGTGTACGCGCCGTAGTCGGCGACGATCTGCGCCCCGTAGGCCCCGAGCGACTCGGCCTGCGTGACGATGTCAAGCGAGCGGCCCTCGTAGAACTGGGCATCGACGACCATGAACGGCTCGAGGCGGCTGCCGAACTTCGACGCCGTCCGGCGCACGCCCTTGGCCACCGCACGGATCTTGCCGTGCTGCCGCGAGAGCATGGTGACGATGCGGTCGGCTTCCCCGAGCTTGTGGGTGCGCAACACGACGCACTCGTCCCGGTACAGCGGCATGCCCCCAGTATCCCCCGCCCCGCCGACACCGCGGCCTGCGCGCGCTGCGCGCGCTGCGCGCGCTGCGCGCGCAGGTGTACCGAGCGGAATCGGGCGTACCTGGTCGGAAGAAACGACCAGGTACGCCCGATTCGACTTGCCATCGCGCGTGACGGGGGAAAGACCGGGCGCAGACGGGAGGCGCGGTGCGAGTCCAGCCCGCACCTGGGCCCACGCCGGCCGGCACCTGGTCGACGTGCCAGCGGCGATCAGGCCGTGCCCGGTGGGGAGCCTCCCGGTCTGGCTGCGTCTCAGGCGGAGACGAGCTCCGGCGAGTCGGCGCCAGCTGCAGCACCGGCGCGAACCGCGCGGTTCACCGCGGACACGATCGCCTTGAGCGAGGCCGTCGAGATGTCGGCGTCGATGCCGACGCCCCACAGGCGCACGCCGTCGACGTCGAGCTCGACGTACGACGCCGCCTTGGCGTCACCGGAGGCGCTCATCGTGTGCTCCGAGTAGTCGTACAGCGTGACCTGGACGCCCTGCTCGGCGAGGACCTTGAGGAACGCATCGATCGGACCGGTGCCCACGGCGTCGGCGGTGACGGAGCCCTCGTCGACGCGGAGTGCGACCGACAGCGAGGTCGTGCCGTCGAAGTCGCTCGAGGTCGCGGTCTTGGTGAGCTCGTACCGGCCCCACTTGTCGTCGTCGGTCGAGGCGGGCAGGTACTCGTCCTGGAACACGTCCCAGATGCGCTGCGACGAGAACTCACCGCCCTCGGTGTCGGTGTGCCGCTGCACGACGCCGGAGAACTCGATCTGCAGCTTCCGGGGCAGGTCGAGGGCGTGGTCGGTCTTGAGCAGGTAGGCGACGCCACCCTTGCCGGACTGCGAGTTGACGCGGATGACGGCCTCGTACGACCGGCCGATGTCCTTCGGGTCGACGGGCAGGTACGGCACCGCCCACTCGATCTCGTCGATGTCCTTGCCCGCGGCGGCCGCCTTGGTCTTCATCGCCTCGAAGCCCTTGTTGATGGCGTCCTGGTGCGAGCCACTGAACGCCGTGTAGACGAGGTCCCCCGCCCACGGCTGACGCTCCGGCACCGGCAGCTGGTTGCAGTACTCGACGGTGCGCTTCACCTGGTCGATGTCCGCGAACGAGATCTCCGGGTCGATGCCCTGCGTGAACAGGTTCATGCCCAGCGCGACGAGGTCGACGTTGCCGGTGCGCTCACCGTTGCCGAACAGGCAGCCCTCGATGCGGTCCGCGCCGGCCATGTAACCCAGCTCGGCGGCCGCGACGGCGGTGCCGCGGTCGTTGTGCGGGTGCAGCGACAGGATGACGTCCTCGCGGTGCGCGAGGTTGCGCGACATCCACTCGATCGAGTCGGCGTAGACGTTCGGCGTCGCCATCTCGACGGTGGCCGGCAGGTTGATGATGACCTTGCGGTCGGGGGTGGGCTCGAAGACCTCGAGCACGGCGTTGCAGATCTGCAGCGCGACCTCGAGCTCGGTGCCCGTGTAGGACTCCGGCGAGTACTCGTAGTAGACCGTCGTGTCGTGCTGCAGCGTCGCCTCGGCCGCCTTGCACAGCTTCGCGCCGGCCACCGCGATGTCAACGACACCCTGCACGTCGGTGCGGAACACGACCTCGCGCTGCACGATCGACGTCGAGTTGTACAGGTGGACGATGGCCTGCTTCGCGCCGTCGATCGCCTCGTACGTGCGCTGGATGAGGTGCTCGCGCGCCTGGGTCAGCACCTGGATGGTCACGTCGTCGGGGATCGCGCCCTCGTCGATCAGGCTGCGGACGAAGTCGAAGTCGGTCTGCGAGGCACTCGGGAACCCGACCTCGATCTCCTTGTAGCCCATGCCGACGAGCAGGTCGAACATGGCGCGCTTGCGCTCGGCGTCCATCGGGTCGATGAGCGCCTGGTTGCCGTCCCGCAGGTCGACCGCACACCAGCGCGGGGCCCGCTCGATGCGCTTCGTCGGCCACGTGCGGTCGGGCAGTTCGACCGAGATCTGTTCGTGGAAGGGGACGTACTTGTGGATCGGCATCCCGGAGGGCTGCTGCGTGTTCTGCATCGTTCGTCGCTTTCGTGTGCTCTGGGTGAGGGCGGCCACGACGGACTCCGCGACGAGGTGGGCCGGTGTGTCAGGCCTCGTCGCGGCAGCGAAGGAGGAGGAGTGCCGAGTACATCGAGTCCACGGTAGCACCGGCGGGCTGCTGTGTGACAAGCGCTTCGGTGCTCGGCGCCCGAGTGGTCACGACATGCAGCCGGTCGGTCGCCGAGGTTCCACGGATCGACGTCAGCGCCGCCGAGAGCTGCGGATCGTGGAACCTCGGCGAACGCGAGCGGCGTGGCGGGCGCAGGCGCGGCAGTGGACGCACGCAACGACGGACGGGAGGCACGGTGCCAGCTGGCACCGTGCCTCCCGTCCGTCGCGTGGCGCGACCAGAGCGCCGCGTCAGTCGACCGCGAGCGCCTCGGTCGGGGGCACGCGCATCGCGCGCCGCACCGGGGCGATCGTCGCGACGACCGCGAGCACGAGCGCCCCGACGACCACGATCCCGATGGTGAGGGGCGGCAGCACGGGCGTGACCGGGGTGCCGAGCGACCCGAGCAGCGTCTGACCGCCGACCCAGCCGTAGAAGGTGCCGAGCACGAGTCCCGAGACGACGGCCGCGACGACCATCTGCACGGCCTCGGTCACGATCATCCGGCGCACCTGCGCCCCGGTGAGGCCGAGCACCCGCAGCAGCCCCAGCTCGCGTCGGCGCTGCAGGACCCCGAGTGCCAGCGCGTTGACGACCCCGACGGCGGCGATCACGGCGGAGAACCCGACGATGACGCTGACGACGGCGTTCAGCTGCACGAAGAAGTCGCGCTGCGCCTGCACCATCTCGGTCGTCATCTGGCCCTGCCCCATGCCCTCGAGCTGGGCCTCGAGCACGTGCTGCATGATCCCCAGTGCGACGGCGAAGGTGACGAGCAGGGTGACGCCGATGACGAGCCCGATCGTCGCCCGCGAGGAGCGGCCCGGCGCTCGCATGGCGTTGCGGCCGGCGAGCAGGACGACGGGGTCGTGCGAGCCGATCCGGCCGATGAGCTGCAGCACCGGCGGCATCACGATGGTCGCTCCGACGGCGACGCCGGCGAACGACACGAACCCGCCGAGGGCAGCCGGCAGCACCGCGATCGGCGAGCTCGCGCTGACCGCGAGCCCGATGAGCATGAGCGCGGCACCGCCGGCCATGAGCACGATGGCCCAGACCTTGCGCGCGGTGCCGGAGCGGACGTCGTCGTGGCTCGGTTCGACGCTCGAGGACAGCGCCTCGAGCGGGGTGACGGTGAGCACCCGGCGGGACCCGGCTGCGAACGCTCCCCAGGTCGCGAGGACCACGGCGACGACCGGCAGCACGAGCTCCCACGGCAGGAGCGTGTAGTCGGTGTCGGGCAGGAACCCGTTGCCGCGCAGGACGACCACGAACAGCGCCGACAGCCCGGTGCCCACGACGGCGCCGATCAGTCCGCCGAGCACCCCGACGACCAGTCCGGTCCGGGTGATCCGGGCCCGGAGCGTGGCACCGGTGGCACCGACGAGTCGCTGCAGCGCGATGATGCGGGTCTGCCCGGCGATGAGGGTCGCGCAGGTGTTGGCGGTGACGATCGCGCCGACGTACAGCGCGATGCCGAGGAACAGCCACCCGACGACGGACAGGATCGCCCTGACCGGCCCGAGGTCGGCGAGCCCGGCGGCGCCGAGTGCCTCGGTCACGATGCCCGGGGCGATGACGAGGGCTGAGCCGAAGGTGGTGCCGAGCGCGGCGACCAGCACGGTGGGGGCGAAGGAGCGGACGCCGTTCACGCTGCCGCCTCCATCCCCAGCATCGTGGTGGAGATCGCGCCGGCGTCCATCGCCGGTCGGTCGGCGACGACCCGGCCGTCGGCGAGGAACAGGATCCGGTCGGCGTTGGCGGCGGCGACGGGGTCGTGCGTGACCATGACGACGCTCTGACCCCACTCCTGCACGGCCCCGCGCAGGATCGCGAGGACGTCACGGCCGGTGCGCGAGTCGAGGGCACCGGTCGGCTCGTCGGCGACGACGACGGCCGGCCGCGAGGCGAGCGCCCGGGCGATGGCGACGCGCTGCTGCTGCCCGCCGGACAGCTGGTGCGGCCGGTGCGACAGCCGGTTGCCGAGTCCGAGCTGGTCGACCAAGCGGTCGATCCACGCGCTCTCGTCCTTCGACGGCTTGTGCCCGCCGAGCAGGAACGGCAGCCGGATGTTCTCGCTGACGTCGAGCGTCGGCACCAGGTTGAAGGACTGGAACACGAACCCGAGCCGGCGACGACGAAGCTCGGTCAGGTCCTTGTCACCGAGCCCGGTGATGTCGACCCCGTCGATCTCGATGCGGCCCGCGGACACCGAGTCGAGGCCTGCGGCGACGTGCATGAGCGTCGACTTGCCGGACCCGGACGGCCCCATCACGGCGGTGAACTCCCCCGCGCCGATGTCGACGCTGACGTCGTCGAGTGCCGTCACCCGGCGTGCGGCGTCGCCGTAGTGCTTGGACACGTGGTCGAGTCGGATGATCGGAGCGTGGCTGGTGGTCATGCACCAACGATGACGGCCAGGAGGCCCGCCCCGCGTCCGTCCGGCGGCTGCTGTGGATGAGCCGCTCGGCTCGACTTCCTGTGGACGGGTCATCCGATCGGATGACGTCCGTCAGTCGGCCTTGCCAACCAGCCCGTGCTCGTGCGCGAACACGACGAGGCGCACGCGGTCACGGAGTCCGAGCTTCGTCAGGACGCGCGAGATGTGGGTCTTCACGGTCGCCTCGCTGACGTACTCGTGCTGCGCGATCTCGCTGTTGCTGAAGCCGCGGGCCGCCAGGTCGAAGATCTCGCGCTCGCGCGGGGTGAGGTCGTCGAACGTCGCCGGCACGGTCGCGGCCTGCTCGACGGAGTCGTCGTACCGCCGCAGGAGTTCCCGTGTCGCCGAGGCCGCGAAGACCGCTGTGCCGGCGTGGACGGTCCGCACGGCGGCGAGCAGGAACTCGGGGTCGGCGTCCTTGAGCACGAAGCCGCTCGCCCCGGCTCGGATGGCCTTCGCCGCGGCCTCGTCGAAGTCGAACGTGGTCAGCACGAGCACCTTGGCGCCGTCGGCGCCGGCCTGCTCGACGATGTGTGCGGTCGCCGTGATGCCGTCCATCACGGGCATCCGGACGTCCATGAGCACGACGTCCGGTCGAGTGCGCCGGACGAGTTCGACGCCCTCGGCACCGTCGCCCGCCTCGCCCACGAAGTGCAGGTCGGGCTGGGAGCCGATGAGCATCCGGATGCCGGTACGGAAGAGTGCCTGGTCGTCGACGAGTGCGACGCGGATGCGGCCGTCGGCCGGCGGGGTGGTGGTCATCGGGCGGTGCGCTCCTGCTCGGTCGGACTGGTGGTCGGGGCGGGGGTCGACTCGGCGGTCGGGCTCGCGACCCGGCTCGCGGTCGGGGTCGCGGCCGATACGGTCAGCCCGCGGGGCATCTGCCCGCTCGCGGGGCCGGCAGGCATGCGGACGGCGACCTCGAAGTCGGGGCCGCGGACCCCGGCGGTCATCGTGCCGCCGGTCATGGTGGCACGCTCGCGCATGCCGACCAGGCCGTGCCCGGTGCCGGGACCCCGGGTGCCGTCGTCGGCGCGCCGGTTCACCACCGCGATCTCGACGGTGTCCGGGCGGTAGGTCAGCGATGCGTGCACCGGGGTGCCGGGTTCACCGTGCTTGTAGGCGTTCGTGAGGCTCTCCTGCACGATCCGGTACACCGCGAGCTGCGTCGTGGTGGGGAGGCCGGTCGGGTCGCCCTCGCGTTCGACCCGGACGTCGAGCCCGACCTGGCGCATCTCGCCGACGAGCCGGTCGATGTCGTCGATCTCGGGCGTCGGGACGGTCCCTTGCTCGTGCCGCAGCGCGCCGAGGAGCTCGCGGACGTCGCCGAGGGCCCGGCGTGCGGTGGTCGAGATGGTGCCGAGGGCCTGGTCGGCAACGGCGGGGTCGGCCTTCAGCGCGTAGCGGGCTCCGTCCGCCTGGGCGATGACGACCGCGAGCGAGTGCGCGACGATGTCGTGCATGTCGCGGGCGATGCGCACGCGCTCCTGTTCGACCGCGACCGCTCGGTCGGCTCGGGCGGCGTCGCGCTCGGCGAGCAGCTGGGCCTCGCGGCTCATGCTCGCCGACCGGCGGGTGCGGACCACGAGTCCCGCCAACCACGGCAGGAGCAACAGGAGCAGGACGACCGCGAAGTACGAGATCGTGACCTGCACCGACTCCTGGAACGGGGTCGACGCGGTCTCGATCGTCAACCGGTTGCGGTAGTCGTCGACGCCGATGTAGAGCGCCGCGGTGACGGACCCGACGATCGCCGAGACGAGTCCGGCCAGGCGCACCCGCCGACTGCCGTAGGCGCTCGTCGTGTAGAGCACCGCGGCGATGAAGGCGTTCGACAGGTCGGGCATCTGACCCGTGACCATCTCGAAGACCGCGAACACCCAGGCGACGGCCAGTGCGAGGCCGGGCGACAGCCGTCGGAGCGCGAGCGCAGCGGTCATGCCGACGACCGTGACGACCGCGAGCGGGGAGTCCATGCCCCGCGCCGAGGTGATCAGCACGAGCGAGCCGAGCACCACGGCGATGACGACGTCGGTGATGACCTGCGCGCGCAGCATGGGACGGAACACGCGTCCACGGTACGGCGCTCGGCTCACGGGCGCGTCCCTCGTGTGGATGACTCCTGCCGCCGGACGCTCAGAAGCCGAGGCGTCCGAGCTGTTTGGGGTCACGCTGCCACTCCTTGGCGACCTTCACACGGATGTTGAGGTACACGTGGCGACCGCCGAGCAGCGACTCGATCTCGACGCGGGCGCGGGAGCCGACGTCCTTCAGTCGCTCGCCCTTGTGGCCGATGACGATCGCCTTCTGGCTGTCGCGCTCGACGAACAGGTTCGCGAAGATGCGCAGGGGCCCGTCGGCGTCGTCGTCATCGTCCGGCTCGACGATGTCCTCGATCACGACGGCGAGCGAGTGCGGCAGTTCGTCGCGGACGCCCTCGAGCGCGGCTTCGCGGATGAGTTCGCTGATGCGTTCCTCGTCGGTCTCCTCGGTCACGGCCGACGAGTCGTACAGCTGGGGCGACTCCGGTAGCAGCGAGGTGATCTCGCCGAGGAGGTCCTCGAGCTGCAGGCCCTTCGTGCCGGACGTCGGGATGATCGAGTCCCAGTCGCGGAGCCTGGAGACGGCCAGCAGCTGCTCGCCGACCTTGTCCTTCGAGGTGCGGTCGATCTTCGTGACGATCGCGACCTTCTTGGCCCGCGGGTACTGGTCGAGGGTGTCGTTGATGAAGCGGTCGCCCGGACCGATCGGCTCGTTGGCGGGCACGCAGAACCCGATGACGTCGACGTCACCGAGGGTGGACTGCACCAGGTCGTTGAGCCGCTCGCCGAGCAGGGTGCGGGGACGGTGCACGCCTGGGGTGTCGACGATGATGACCTGGCCGTCGGGCCGGTGCACGATGCCGCGGATCGCACGACGGGTGGTCTGCGGCTTCGACGAGGTGATCGCGACCTTCTGGCCCACCAGCGCGTTCGTCAGCGTGGACTTGCCCACGTTCGGACGCCCGACGAACGAGACGAAGCCCGCGCGGTAGGCCTTGCCCGAGGCGGTGGGGGTGGAGTCGGAGTCGGTCATGCGTGCGGGGTTCCCGTCGTGGTGGTGGTGGCGTCGAAGGCGTCCTCGACACCCGCGAGGGCGTCGGTGCGTTCGGCGAGCACGGTGATGAGGTGGCGGCGCTTGCCCTCGACGCGGTCGGCCGTCAGGACGACGCCGGACACCGTGACGGTGTCCCCGGAGACCGCCAGGTGGCCGAGCTCCTTGGTGAGCAGGCCGCCGGCGGTGTCGACGTCGTCGTCGTCGAGCTCGATGCCGAACAGGTCGCCGAGCTCGTCGACGGGCAGTCGGGCCGAGATGCGCCAGAGGCCGGGCTCGACCTCGACCCGGTCGACCACGGCGCGGTCGTACTCGTCGGAGATGTCCCCGACGAGCTCTTCGATGAGGTCCTCCATCGTGACGAGACCGGCGACGCCGCCGTACTCGTCGACGACCAGGACGAGGTGGTTCTTCGCGACCTGCATGTGCCGCAGGGTGTCGTCGGCGGCCTTCGACTCCGGCACGAACTCGGCCGGGCGCAGCAGCCGGGTGACCCGCTCGCTGCCGGACCCCGGACGCTCGTACAGCGCCCGCGACACGTCACGCAGGTACAGGACGCCGAGGACGTCGTCGCTATCCTTGCCCGTGACGGGCATGCGGGACACCCCGGCGGCCAGGAACTGCTCCATGCCCGCGGCGAGCGTGTCCGAGCCGTCGACGGTGAGCATGTCGGTGCGCGGCACCATCACCTCGCGCACGAGGGTGTCGCTGAACTCGAAGACCGAGTGGATGAGCTCGCGGTCCTCATCCTCGAGCACGTTGCTCTCGGTGGCCTCGTCGACGAGGGACAGCAGTTGTTCTTCGCTCGACACCGTCGAGGCGCTGCGGCCGCGGCCCGGGGTCACGCGGTCACCGATCCGGACGAGCAGGCCGGCGAGCGGACCGAGCACGATCCGAACGGCACGGACCAGGCCGCCGGTGGACGCCAGCAGCCGTTCGGCGTGCGCCCGTCCGACACTGCGCGGACTCGACCCGACGAGCACGAACGACACGGCCGTCATGATCGCAGCGGAGACGATGAGCGCCACCCACCAGCTGTCGAACGCCCGCACCAGGGCGATCGTGACGAGCACGGCCGCGGCGGTCTCGGCGAGCACGCGGAAGAAGTTCAGGGCGTTGACGTGCGCGCCGACGTCGTCCGCGATCGCCTCGAGCGCACGACGACGCTTGTTGCCGCGGGCGATCTCGTCGAGGTCGGCACGGGACACCACGGAGAGCGCAGCGTCGCTCGCGGCGAGGAGCCCGCCGAGCACGACGAGCCCGAGCGCGACCGCGAGCAGGCCGACAACGACGAGCATCGGCTACCGACCCCGGCGCAGGGCAGCGAAGGCGGTCAGGATCTCGCCCTGCAGCCCGAACATCTCGGCCTTCTCGTCGGGTTCGGCGTGGTCGAACCCGAGCAGGTGCAGGATGCCGTGGCAGGTGAGCAGCAGCATCTCGTCGGTGCTCGAGTGCCCGGCGGTCTTCGCCTGTTCCTCGGCGACCTGCGGGCAGAGCACGATGTCGCCGAGCAGGCCGGCGGGCGTGGGGTCCTCTTCGGTGCCCGGTCGGAGTTCGTCCATCGGGAAGCTCAGGACGTCGGTGGGGCCGGGCTCGTCCATCCACCGCACGTGCAGCTGCTCCATCGCGCCCTCGTCGACCAGGACGATCGCGAGTTCGGCGTCCGCGTGCACGTGCATCGCGTCGAGGGCGAACGCGGCGAGGCGCTGGATGGCTGCCTCGTCCACCTCGACCCCGGACTCGTTGTTGAGCTCGATGCTCACCGGTTGCCTCCTCGGGCGTCGTTCTGGGGGTACGGGGGTCGCTGGCGGTCCTGCGGCGGCCGACCACGGCGCTCGGCACGGTTGGCGCCGTCGGGGTTGCCGACCGGCGCGGTTCCCCGGCCACCGGGACGGTGACCGGCCTGCTCGGCGAGGCGTTCCTCGTCGTAGACGGTGTAGGCGTCGACGATGCGACCGACGAGCGTGTGCCGCACGACGTCCTCGCTGCCGAGGCGGGCGAAGTGGATGTCCTCGACCGTCTCGAGGATCCGCGTCACGAGCCGGAGGCCCGACACGTTGCCCGGCAGGTCAACCTGGGTGATGTCACCCGTCACGACCATCTTCGAGCCGAACCCGAGACGGGTCAGGAACATCTTCATCTGCTCTGGCGTCGTGTTCTGCGCCTCGTCGAGGACGACGAACGAGTCGTTGAGCGTCCGGCCGCGCATGTAGGCGAGCGGCGCGACCTCGACCGTGCCCGCAGCCAGCAGCTTCGGGACCAGCTCGGGGTCCATCATCTCGTTCAGGGCGTCGTACAGCGGCCGCAGGTACGGGTCGATCTTGTCGGTGAGCGTGCCCGGCAGGAACCCGAGCCGCTCGCCGGCCTCGACCGCGGGACGGGTCAGGATGATCCGGGTGACCTCACGCCGCTGCAGGGCCTGCACGGCCTTCGCCATCGCCAGGTACGTCTTGCCGGTGCCGGCGGGGCCGATGCCGAACGTGATGGTGTGTTCGTCGATGGCATCGACGTAGGCGCGCTGCCCGTCGGTCTTCGGCCGCACGGACTTGCCGCGGCTCGACACGATCGGCGTGCCGAAGGTGTCGGACGGCTTGCGGTCGTCGTCGAGGATCCGTGCCGACATCGGGATGTCCGACGGGCCGATGTCCTGCCCGCGCTTGACCATGCCGACGAGTTCGTCGACGAGCGCCTTCGCCCGCGCGACCTCGCGCTCGGGCCCGTTGAGCGTGACCTCGTTGCCGCGGACGACGACCTTGACGCCCGGGTACTGCCGTTCGACGGTCTTCAGCAGGCGGTCCTGGGGACCGAGGAGCTGGACCATGGCGATGCCGTCGACCTGGAGGGCGACGGAGACGACCTGGTCGTCGTCGGTGGTGGGCTGTGCTGGTTCGTTAGCCGGCAAGGGTGCCTTCCTGCAGTTCACCTGCGAGTACGTGCGCGTGCACGTGGAACACGGTCTGACCGGCGGCTTCGCCGGTGTTGAAGACGAGACGGAACTGGCCGCCGGCGCGCTCGTCGGCGATGCGCTGCGCGGTGGCGACCAGGTGGGCGAGGAGGTCGGGGTCACCGGCCGCGAGTTCGGCGACGTTCGCGTACTGCTCGGTCTTCGGGATGACCAGCACGTGGACGGGTGCCTTCGGGGCGATGTCCTCGATCGCGATCACGCGGTCGTCCTCGGCGACGACGGTCGCCGGGATCTCGCGCGCGATGATCTTGCTGAAGACGCTGGGCGTGCTGGTGCTCATGACTCCATCGTAGAACGCAGGACCGACCTCGGGACTTCCCTCACCAGCGCCCGAGTCCGGCCTGCAGGATCGCGAGTGCCGCGGGACCGGCGGTCGAGGTCCGCAGCACGCTGTCACCGAGCCGGACCCTGATCGCTCCCGCGGCCTCGAGCCGGTCGAGTTCGGAGCCGTCGATGCCACCCTCCGGCCCTACCACGAGGGCGATCTCGTCGAGGTCCGCCGTCGGTTCCCACGTCGCGAGCCGCACGGTCGCGGTGGGGTCGAGCACGAGCACTGCGGCACCGGCCCCGAGCGCGGGGACGAGCTGCGCCGTCGTGACGAGCGGCCCGACCTCGGGCACCCGCGACCGGATCGCCTGCTTCGCGGCCTCGTGCGCGATGGCCGTCCAGCGCGACCGGCCCTTCTCGACCTTCGGGCCCTCCCACCGGGAGACGCTGCGTGCGGCGGACCACGGCACGATCCGGTCGACACCGATCTCCGTCGACGCCTGGACCGCCATCTCGTCGCGACCGCCCTTGGCGAGGGCCTGCACGAGCGTCAGCGACGGGACCGGCAGCGGATCGACGGACAGCGATGCCACGGACAACACCAGCGAGTCGCGGTCGACGGAGTCCACCGCACCGGACACGACGGTCCCCCGTCCGTCCGAGAGCCGCAGCGTCTCGCCGACCCGCACGCGCGAGACGGTGACGGCGTGCCGCCCCTCTGGCCCGTCGAGCGTCACGGAGCCACCGACGGCGACACCGTCGAGCGACTCCACGACGTAGAGCGATGCCATCAGAAGTTGAAGAAGCGGTCGCGGAGCTTGCCGAACATGCCCTGTTGGAACCGGGCGAGCTGCGGAGCCGAGGCCTTGTGCGACTTCGCGAGCTGCTCGACGAGCTGACGTTCCTTGTGCGACAGCTTCGTCGGGGTGACGACCTGCACGCCGACCCGGAGGTCGCCGCGGCCGCTCCCGCGCAGCTTCGTGATGCCGCGGTCCTTGATCACCAGGACGTCGGCGCTCTGCACCCCCGGACGGATCTCGAGTTCGACGGGACCGTCGAGTCCGTCGATCGTCGTCGTCGTGCCGAGCACCGCATCGGTCATCGCGACCTCGAGCGTGGCGAGCAGGTCGTCGCCGTCGCGGCTGAAGACGTCGTCGTGCCGCACCCGGATCTCCAGGTACAGGTCGCCGGAGGGACCACCGGCGGGTCCGACCTCGCCCTGGCCGGGCATCTGCAGACGCAGGCCCGAGTCGACGCCGGCGGGGACGTCGACCGGCACGGTGCGACGGGCGCGGACGCGGCCCTGACCCTGGCAGGTCGGGCAGGGGCTCGGGATGACGGTGCCGTAGCCGCGGCACGTGCCGCACGGGGCGCTCGTCACGACGTTGCCCAGCAGCGAGCGGACCTGGCGCTGGATGTTGCCGGACCCGCCGCAGATGTCGCAGGTGCGCGGGCTGGTGCCGGGCGCACAGCACGAGCCGTGACAGGTCTCGCACAGGACGGCGGTGTCGACCTCGACGTCCTTGTGGGTGCCGAAGACGACCTCGTCGAGGTCGACGTCGATGCGGAGCAGGGCGTCCTGCCCGCGCTCGGCACGGCTGCGGGGACCACTGCCCCGACCGCCGCCGCCACCGCCGCCGAAGAAGGCGTCGAAGATGTCGCTGAACCCGCCGGCGCCGCCACCGAAGGGACTGTCGGCCTGGGGCCCGGCGTCGTACCGGCGCCGCTGCTCCGGGTCGCTCAGGACGTCGTACGCGTGCGTGACGTCCTTGAACCGCTCGGCTGCCTCTGGAGCAGGGTTCACGTCCGGGTGGAGCTCACGCGCCAGCCGTCGGTAGGCCTTCTTGATGTCGGCATCGGAGGCGTCTCGCTGGACGCCGAGGACGTCGTAGTGGTCTGCCACGTATCCCTCAGTCGGTTGTGTTCGGTCGGTCGGTCGGTGTTGCAGTCGATCAGTGTTCGCCCAAGAGCTTGGACAGGTACCGTGCGACGGCCCGGACGGCCGCCATGTTCGTGCCGTAGTCCATCCGGGTCGGTCCCAGGACACCCAGACGTGCCACCTCGCCGCCACCGGCGAGGTACCCGCCGGCGACGATGCTCGTGGCGTCGAGCCCGTACTCGGCGTTCTCGACGCCGATGCTGGCCGCCACCGCGATGTCGTCCACCTGCATCTCCCCGAACAACCGGAGCAGGGTGACTTGTTCCTCGATCGCTTCGAGCACCGGGAAGAGGCCGCCGGAGAAGTCCTGCTCGCTCTTCGCCAGGTTGGCGGCGCCGGCCATCACCAGGCGGTCCTGCCGGTTCGCTGCGACCTGCTCGATGAGGGTGGCCACGACGACCCCGCCGAGCGCCTGGGCTTCGGGCCGGAGCTGTTGCGGCACCGCACGGAGCGCGGTGGGCACGTCCTGCAGCAGGAGCCCCACGGCCGCGCCGTTCAGCACGGTGCGGAGTTCGGTCAGCAGCGGTTCGTCGAGCGCGACGTCGGTCTCGACGACGCGTTGCTCGACCCGGGCGGTGTCGGTGATGAGCACGACCATCAGCCGGGCGTCGCCGAGTCGCACCAGCTCGACGTGCTGCACCCGGGCGCGCACCATCGAGGGGTACTGCACCAGGGCGACCTGGTTCGTGAGCTGGCTGAGCAGGCGCACGGTGCGGCCGAGGACCTCGTCGAGGTCGTTCGGGGCGCCGAGGAAGGTCTCGATGGCGTGTCGCTGGGCGCTCGTGAGCGGCCGGGCTGCGGCCAGGTGGTCGACGAACAGCCGGTAGCCCTTGTCGGTCGGCACGCGCCCGGACGAGGTGTGCGGGGCGACGATCAGCTGCTCGTCCTCGAGCAGGGCCATGTCGTTGCGGATCGTGGCGGCGCTGACGCCGAAGGCGTGCCGCTCGACGATCGTCTTGGAGCCGACCGGTTCGCGGGATGCCACGTAGTCGCGCACGATCGCCTTCAGGACCTCGAGGCTGCGTTCACTGACCACGAGCGCTCCTTCCTGGTCGACCTGGCACTCGGACGTGTCGACTGCTGATCCTACGCCCGCACGACTGCACCCCCGATACGCTTCCGGCATGACCTACGGACAGCAGCCCGGTGGCCCGCAGAACCCGAACGGACCCCAGTACCCGAGCGGGTACACCCCGCCGCAGCCGATGAGCCCGGAGGACCAGCGCCTCTGGGCCACGCTGACGCACATCGGCGGGATCTTCTTCAACTTCGTCGCCCCGCTCGTGGCGTACCTGGTGCTGCGCGACCGCGGCGCCTTCATCCGCGAGCACACCCGGGTCGCACTGAACTTCCACATCACCGTGGCGATCGCGTACGTCGCGTGCGGCGTCCTGACCGTGGTGTTCATCGGAGCGCTGCTGTTCCCGATCGTCGCCGTCCTGACGATCGTCTTCGGCATCCTGGCGGCCGTCGCGGCGAACCAGGGGCAGTTCTACCGCTACCCCCTGTCGATCGAGTTCATCAAGCAGTAGCGAGCAGCGTCAGTCGAGCAGCTCCCGCACCACCGCGTCGGCGAGCAGGCGACCCTGCAGGGTCAGGTCGATGCGTCCCCGCACCGCGGCCGACCCGTCCACGAGACCGCGTGCGATGAGTCCCGCGACCCGGCCACGGGCCTCCTGGCGGATCTCGCTCGTCGCGAGTTCCCCGCGGACCCGCGCGGCGAGGAGCAGGCGCTCGACGTAGCGCGTCTCGTCGTCGATGACCTCGCGCCCGGCGGCCGGCGACTCGCCGGACAGCACCCGGTTCGCGTAGGCGGCCGGGTGCTTGACGTTCCACCAGCGCGTGCCGGCGACCGCCGAGTGGGCGCCGGGGCCGACGCCCCACCAGTCGTGGCCCTTCCAGTAGGACAGGTTGTGGCGACTCGCGTGCGCGTCGCCACGCGCCCAGTTCGACACCTCGTACCAGGAGTACCCGGCGTCGCCGAGCACCTGGTCGGCGAGCTCGTACATGTCGGCTGCCAGGTCGTCGTCGGGCGCGGGGAGCTCCCCGCGTGCCACCATGCGGCCCATCGCGGTGCCGTCCTCGACGATGAGCGAGTAGGCCGAGACGTGGTCGGGCGCGCACGCCAGGGCGGCGTCGAGCGAGGTGCGCCAGTCGTCGAGGGACTCCCCCGGCGTCGAGTAGATGAGGTCGAGGGAGACGTCGAGGCCCTGCTGCTTCGCGAGGTCGACGACGACCGGCACGCGCAACGGGTCGTGCGTGCGGTCGAGGGTCGCGAGGACGTGTGGGACGGCCGACTGCATGCCGTAGCTGATCCGGTTGAAACCGCCCTCGCGCAGCGTCTGCAACGAGGACGCGTCGACCGAGTCCGGGTTCGCCTCGGTCGTGACCTCGGCGCCGGGCAGGATCCCCCACGTGTCGTCGATGGCCCGCAGGATCATCGCCAGGTCGGACGCGGGCAGCATGGTCGGGGTCCCGCCGCCGAAGAACACGGTCGAGACGGGCCGACGCGGAACGCCGGAGCGGTCGAGCACGGTCGCGGCCCACTCGATCTCCCGCACGGCGTGGCCGGCGTAGTCGTCGCGTCGCACGCCGCGGAGCTCGGACGCCGTGTACGTGTTGAAGTCGCAGTAGCCGCAGCGCACCCGGCAGAACGGCACGTGCACGTACACGCCGAAGGGCACGTCGCCGGCAACGGGAGCACCGTCGGACCCCGCCGCCGCCCACGGCGTGATCAGGCCGTCCGCGGGGGCTGGATCGGCGATCGGGAGAGCACTCGGCATGGGCTCCATTCTCCGTCATGATGGGAGTCATGGAGCACCATCCCGTCCCCACCACGGTCCTGTGGGACATCGACGGCACCCTCGTGATGAACGCGTCGTCCCCGGGCAACCTCTACCACCTCGCGCTCGAGCGGGCGGTCGGCCGCGACCTCGCCCTGCGCGTCGGACACCAGCACGGTCGGACGGACGCCGGGCTCATCGCCGAGCACGTCCGTGCCCACGCGTTCGACGACACCATCATCCCGACGGTGAGCGGCCACCTGCGCGACCTCACCGCCGAGCGGCACGCCTCGGGCGATCACCGCTCACCCGTCCCCGGCGCCACCGCGCTGCTCACCCGGTTCGCGGAGCTCGGGTGGCGGAACGGCCTGCTCACCGGCAACTCCGAGTACCGAGCCCGCGTCAAGCTGGCCGGTGCCGGGTTCGACGAGGGCCTGTTCGACTGGGACCACTCCTACTTCGGCGACACCGAGGTGGAGCGCGCGGACGTCACCACCCGTGCGGCCGCGGAACTCGCCGGCACCCGGGCCGTGATCGTCGGCGACACCCCGCGTGACGGCGAGGCCGCGGACGCCGCCGGCATCCCCTTCCTGGCGGTCGCCACCGGGGTGTTCGACGTCGAGGCGCTGCGGGTCACCAACGCGGTCACGGTCGCGCGGGACTGCCGGGTCGACGCCGCGCTGATCGAGGACGCCATCGCGGCGCTGCCGCCGCTGCGCTGACCCAGCCCGCAAGCGCCCGCGAGCGCGCAAGCGCCCGCAAGCGCGAAAACGCACGCACGCGCACGCCGCTAGTCGCCCCGCAGCGCCGCCAGGTACTGCTCCGCCATCACCTTCTGCTGCCGACGCAGCAGCGGCGCGACGAACTGCCACTTCCGACTCGACGGCTGCGAGAACTGCCGGATCTGCAGCCACACGGATCCGTCCGAGGTGCGCTCGACGACGAACGACTCCTCGCCGGAGAGCGGGTGCCCCTCGAGCGTGCCGTACGCGAAGCCCTTGCGGTCGTGCTCGTCGATGATCGACACGACCCGGACCGGCGCCTGCACGGTCCGCCCGAAGGCGTGCATCGTGAGCGTCGCCGACGTGCCGGCGGTCACCAGCGGCGTCCCGTCGGGCGCGAACTTCTCGACCCGGGGCGTGCCGATCGAGGCCGGGGCGATCGGGACGCCGTCGTCGTCGAACGTCACCGGGTTGTACCGGACCTCGTCGTCGTCGGGCTGTTCCTCGACGCGCACGCGGATGCCGCTGCGCTCCTGGATCTGCCACGTCAGGGCCTGCGTCACCGCGGTCTCGAACCGCTGGTCGCCGTGCCCGATCCGGGCACGCGACTCGGTGGGGGTGAACCCCTCGGGCGGGTACGTCATGAGGTCCGACGCCTGGGTCGCCCCCACCGCGCCGTAGGTCAGGGCGGTCCGGTAACTCCCGCGGATGCTCATGCCGCCAGCCTACTTGCGCCCGCCCCGTCGGATCGAACCGAGTGGTCGTCCGGTTCACGTGCACCCCGAACTGGAGGCCCGACCCGCGGCCGCCACGCCCCTATCGTTGCAGCGTGCCCCGCTCCACCCCCGCGCCCTGGCGGTCCGTCGACCGTCGGACCGCGACCCTCGCCGCGTTCACGCTCGTCGCCTTCGGCGCCGCCGCGCTCGCGCGTGTCCTGGTCGACGCGACGACCGCCGGCATCGGCTCGTCCGCACGCTACGTCGCGGTGCCACCGGCACAGTGGGACGCCTTCGACACCGCGAACGCGATCGCGGCGGTCGGTGCGTGCTGCGCCGGAGCGGGGGTCCTGCTGTTCGGGGCCACCCTCGTGTCCGCGGTACGGCGGCACCGGGCCACGCGGATGCCGCAGTGGCTCGGCGCCGTGACGGTCGTCCTGGCCCTCGGGGCCGTGGTGTCCGGCGTCGCCGCGACCCAGCAGACCGACTTCGGTGCGGCCGCAGGGCTGGTCATCCTGCGGACCGCACTGGCAGGACTGGCCGCTGCGAGCCTCCCGGCCCTCTGCCTGGCCGGGCTGCGGGCGCGGGCCGCACGGGCCCGCTGACCCGTCGCTCCTTCTTCTTCTCGGCGCTACTTCTTCTTTTCCTCGACGTCGCCGGAGAGCGCGGCGATGAAGGCTTCCTGCGGGACCTCGACCCGGCCGATGGTCTTCATGCGCTTCTTGCCCTCCTTCTGCTTCTCGAGGAGCTTGCGCTTGCGGGTGATGTCACCGCCGTAGCACTTCGCCAGGACGTCCTTGCGCATCGCGCGGATGCTCTCGCGGGCGATGATCCGCGCGCCGATCGCCGCCTGGATCGGGACCTCGAACTGCTGGCGCGGGATCAGCTTGCGCAGCCGCTCGGTCATCAGCGTGCCGTAGGCGTAGGCCTTGTCGCGGTGCACGATCGCGCTGAACGCGTCGACCTGGTCGCCCTGCAGCAGGATGTCGACCTTCACGAGGTCGGCCGCCTGGTCGCCGATGGGCTCGTAGTCGAGCGAGGCGTAGCCCTGCGTCTTGCTCTTCAGCTGGTCGAAGAAGTCGAACACGATCTCGCCGAGGGGCATCTCGTAGCGGATCTCGACGCGGTCCTCGCCGAGGTACTCCATGCCGAGCAGGGAGCCGCGGCGCGACTGGCACAGCTCCATGATCGCGCCGACGTAGTCCTTCGGGGCGAGGATCGCTGCGCGGACCATGGGTTCGCGGACCTCGACGATGCGGCCGCCGGGGAACTCGGACGGGTTCGTGACCTCGGTCACGGAGTTGTCCTCGTTCGTGACCTCGTAGATCACGCTGGGCGCGGTCGTGATGAGGTCGAGGCCGAACTCGCGCGAGAGCCGCTCGGTGATGATCTCGAGGTGGAGCAGCCCGAGGAACCCGCAGCGGAAGCCGAAGCCGAGCGCCACCGACGTCTCGGGTTCGTACACGAGTGCCGCGTCGGACAGCTTGAGCTTGTCGAGCGCGTCACGCAGGTCCGGGTAGTCCGACCCGTCGATCGGGTACAGGCCCGAGAACACCATCGGCTTCGGGTCCGTGTACCCGGGCAGGGCGTCGGTCGCGGGCTTCTGCGCGCTCGTGACCGTGTCGCCTACCTTGGACTGGCGGACGTCCTTGACGCCGGTGATGAGGTACCCGACCTCGCCGACGGAGAGCCCCTTCGTCGGGATCGGCTCGGGGCTCGACACCCCGATCTCGAGGATCTCGTGTGTCGACTTGGTCGACATCATCTGGACCTTCTCGCGCGGCTTGATGGAGCCGTCGATCATCCGGATGTAGGTCACGACCCCGCGGTAGCTGTCGTAGACCGAGTCGAAGATCATGGCGCGCGGCGCGGCCTCGACGTCGCCGACCGGTGCCGGCACGCGCCGGACCACCAGGTCGAGGAGCTCGGGGACGCCGACGCCCGTCTTGCCGGAGACGCGCAGGACGTCCTCCGGCTTGCCGCCGATGAGCTGTGCGAGCTCGGCCGCGTACTTCTCGGGTTCCGCTGCCGGCAGGTCGATCTTGTTGAGGACCGGGATGATCTCGAGGTCGTTCTCGAGCGCCAGGTACAGGTTCGCCAGCGTCTGCGCCTCGATGCCCTGGGCAGCGTCGACGAGCAGGATCGCACCCTCGCACGCCGCCAGGGAACGGGAGACCTCGTACGAGAAGTCGACGTGCCCGGGGGTGTCGATCATGTTGAGCGCGAAGGTCTCACCGTCGAGTTCCCACGGCATGCGGACGGCCTGCGACTTGATCGTGATGCCGCGCTCGCGCTCGATGTCCATGCGGTCGAGGTACTGCGCGCGCATCGCGCGCTCCTCGACGACGCCGGTCATCTGCAGCATGCGGTCGGCCAGCGTGGACTTGCCGTGGTCGATGTGCGCGATGATGCAGAAGTTGCGGATCGCGCCGGCCGGGGTCGCGGCGGGCTCGAGCGGAGCGGATGCTTGTGGGCTCACGGTTCCTCAGGTGGGTCGGACGGTCGGCCCAGTCTCCCATGCTTCACCCGCTCTGGAGGCACGGCGTGGCTGCGCGACGTGCGATGCGCGCTTGGTGCGCCCTCGCCCCGGTGCGCCGGCCCCGCACGGTGCGAGGTCGGCGGGCCCGTGCGCGGTTGACCGCCCCGTGACCGGATGCTGCACGGCACGGGGCGAGCATCCTCGCACCAGGTGGAGGACTGCGCACCGTGCGCTGTCGCGCCGACCGGCACCGGGCCTCCTGGCCGCGACCGCCCGTCAGACGGCGGCGCGTGCTGGCGCCGGCAGCGCACCCAGGCCGCGCCGCAGGTCGTCGGGGGTGGCGGCCAAGCAGACGCGGATCCAGCCCTCGCCGGAGCGGCCGAAGGCGCTGCCCGGCGCGACCGCGACGGCCTCGCGCTGCAGGAGACCGAGCGCCCACGTCGCGACGTCGCCGTCCGAGGCGTGCGACACGTCGACCCAGAGGTAGAAGGCGCCGCGCGGGTCGAGGTACCGGATCCCGGCGGCGTCGAGGACCTCCTTCGCCACCTCGAGGTTCGCGCGGTAGTGCTCGCGGGCGTCGCGCACCGCGGAGTGGTCCCCCACGATCGCCGCCAGCGCCGCGTACTGGTCGGGTTCGGCGACGCAGCTGATCATCGCCTCCTGCGTGGTGCGCATCGTCGACCCGAGGCCCTTCGGCGTGACGAGGTACCCGACCCGGACACCCGTCATGGCGTAGGTCTTGCTGAGCGAGAACACGGAGAAGACCCGGTCGTCCTCGTCGAGCGCAGCCAGGCTGACGTGGCGGGTGCCGTAGGTGAAGTACTCGTAGACCTCGTCGCTGATCACCCACAGGTCGTGCCGCTTCGCGAAGGCGAGCAGCGCGCGGAGGGTGTCCTCGCCGAACACCGAGCCGAGCGGGTTCGACGGCGAGTTCACCACGAGCACGCGGGTGCGCTCGGTGACGCTCGCCTCGAGTGCCTCGAGGTCTGGTTCGAACCCGTGCTGCGGTTCGAGCCGGTACGGCACCGGCGTGGCCCCGAGGATGTGCGCGTTCATCGTGAAGGTCGTGTAGCCGGGGTCCGGCACCAGGACCTCGTCCCCGGGGCTCAGCGTCAGCGTCATCGCCTGGAACAGGGCCTGCGTCGCACCGATCGTCATCCAGATCTGTTCGAGGTCGGCCTCGATGCGGTTCTCGCGGCGGAGCTTGTCGCGGATCGCCTCGCGCAGGGGTGCGATGCCGCCGTTCGGCGTGTAGTCGGTGCGGTCCTCGGTCCACGCACGACGGGCCGCGTCGCCGATGTGCGGCGCCACGGGCACGTCCGGTTCGCCGATCACGAGCATCGTGACCGCGGTGCCGGCGGACTGCAGCAGCGCTGCCTGCTCGAAGACCCTCCGGATGCCGGAGGCGGGCACGGTGTCGATCCGAGGCGCGAGGGATGGCATGCCGTCACCGTATCCGGTGCATGTTGCCGCGAGATCACGCCGATCCGGCGGTGTTTCGTGCTTTGGTGGCGGGCCGTTCGCCTGGTAATGTTGGTGGCTGGCTTGCGCGTTCCCCGCCCACGGGTGGAACGCGATGCGACCGAGGGCCCCTCTACCCCGCGGTCGCGCCCACCCGTACGAGACGAAGCAGGAGCTACACATGGCGAACATCAAGTCGCAGATCAAGCGCATCAAGACCAACCTCAAGGCCACCGAGCGCAACAAGGCCTACAAGTCGGAGCTCAAGACGTTCATCCGTCACACCAACGACGCCGTTGCCGCTGGCGACAAGGACAAGGCCGTTGCCGCCCTGGCCACCGCGTCGAAGAAGCTCGACAAGGCCGTGAGCAAGGGTGTCATCCACCGCAACCAGGCCGCGAACCGCAAGTCGGCCATCGCGAAGAAGGTTGCGTCGCTCTGATCTCCTGAGCGCAGCACGAAGGCCCCGCACCGTTCGGTGTGGGGCCTTCGTCGTGTGCGGGGTGTGGCGTGCGGGGTGGGGCGGTCGGGCGTGGCGGGTGCGGCGGGCCGCACGCTTCGTGAGCAGAAATGGTCGGGTGGCAGGTCGGCACTCGACCATTTCTGCTCACCACGTGCGCGGGTGTGGGCGCGCGACGACCGCTCGACGGCCAGGAGGCGCGGGTCGCCTCAGCGCGCCTCGCCGCGTCGGGCGATGGTGCGGACCATGACCTCGAGTGCGTAGTGCGCATCGCGCGAGCCGCCCTTCACCGCGGTGTCCGCCTCGGCGATGCTCGTGATCGCGTTCGCAAGACCGGTCTCACTCCACGAGGCGACGTCACGCTGCGCGCGCTGCACCTGCCACGGGGCCATGCCGAGCGCCGACGCTGCCTGGCCGCTCGGCCCGCGGAAGGCGCTGACCTTCGCCATCGTGCGGATCTTGCTCGCGAACGCCGCGACGATCGGCACCGGGGCTTCGCCCGTCGCCAGCGCGTGCCGCAACTCGACGATCGCCGGAGCGGACCGTCCGGCCAGGGCGATGTCGGCCACCTTGAACGCGTTCGTCTCGACGCGACCGCCGTAGTACTTGTCGACGACCTTGTCGGTGATCTCCTGCGCTTCGTCCGCCAGGAGCTGCCGGCACGCGGCGGCGAGCTCGGCGAGGTCGTCCGCGAAGGCGACCACGAGGGTGCGGACCGCCGACGGCGCGATCTTGCGACGGGCGGCGCGGAACTCGGCGTTCACGAAGTCGATGCGGTCGGTCTCGCGCTTGAGCTCGTCGCACAGGACCTCGACCCCACCGCCGACCCCGCTGCGGATCGTGTCGAGCAGCTTCTTGCCACGCACCCCGCCGCCGTGCCGGAGCACCAGGGTGACGTCGTCGGCCGGGGCCTGCAGGTACGAGATGGTCTCGGTGATGAAGGCGTCGGTGCACTTCTCGACGTTGGTGACCCGAACGAGTCGCGGCTCGCCGAACAACGACGGGCTGGCGAGGGTCGCGAGCAGCCCGGGAGCGTACTGATCGGCCTCGAGGTCGTGCACCTCGAGCGCCGGGTCCTCGCCCACGAGCAGGTCCTTGAGCACGCTGCTGGCCCGGTCGGCCAGGAACGCCTCGGGCCCGGTGACGAGCACGACCGGGGCCGGGCGGATCCCCGACCAGGGGACCTGGTCGATCTTCGCTGCGGCGCGTGCGGGCTTCTTGGCGGGCATGCGGTCCTTCCGGTGGTGCCGACCCGGACGGTACCGGTGCGACGAGTGCTCCGACGATCCTACGGGCGGCCGCCGACGGCGTGTGCTCCGTCCACACCCGCAGGTCGTGGGTGGCCGCCCGACGCACCACGACGGTGCCGAGTTCGTCGGTCCGGTACGCGGCGGTCCCGGACGATGCGAGCATCGACAACGCCGAGCGTGTCGGGTGGCCGTAGGTGTTGTCCGCGCCGACGCCGACGAGTCCGACGCGGGCCGCGAGCTGCCGGTACAGCTTCGGGTCCTGGTCGCCCGAGCCGTGGTGCGAGACCTTCACGACGTCGACGGGTCCGTCGGGGAGCGCACTGCCGGAGCGGACCCGACGCTGCGCGGTCTCCCCCAGGTCGCCGAGGAACACCCCGGACAGGCACGTGGGGCAGCCGTCACCGGGCGGCGATTCGGTCACGAGCACGATGCTCGCGTCGTTGCCGGCGTCCGCGCTGCCCGCGCGCGGCCACACCACGCGCCAACCGAGCGGCCCGAGCACGCCGGACACCCGGTCGTCGGCCTGCCGGACGTCGACGCCACCGCGCTGCAGGTCCTGCACGACGCGGCTGTCCGACGCACGGCCGACGGGTCCGACGAGCGCCGTGTCGACGATGCCCGCGACCTCGTCGACCGCCCCCACGTGGTCGCGGTCGAAGTGCGTGAGGACGAGCAGGTCGATCCGCCGGACCCGCAGCAGGTCGAGGCAGACCCGGAGACGGTCCGGGTCGTCCCCGGTGTCGATCAGCGCCGTGCTGTCGCCGCCACGGACCAGCACGGCGTCACCCTGTCCGACGTCGCACGCCGCGACCGCCCAGTCAGGCGGGACGGTACCGCGGACGACCAGCACGGGAACCGCGACGGCCGCGACACCGACCACGACCACGACTCCCGCGGCGAGCAGCAGGCGGCTCCGCACCGTCGGAGTGCTCAGCACGGCGACCGCGAGGCACGCGCTGACGACCACGGCGCCGACCACCCCGGCGGTCCCACCCGGCCACGGCGCCGACGCGTACGGCAGCAGCGCTGCGCCGTGGGCGATGCCGCCGACCGCCGACGCGGGGGCCCAGGCGACGGCTGCGAGCACCGACCCGCCCCACGGCCAGACCGGCGCGAGCAGACACGCACCGAGGCCGACGACGGTGACGATCGGTGCCAGGGGCTCGGCCAGCAGGTTCGCCGGCACCGCGTAGGTCGGCAGCGCCGCGGACAGCGGGATCGTCACGGGCCAGCAGGCGACCTGCGCCGCCACCGGCACCGCGAGGGCAGCGGCGACCGGGGTCCACAGCCGTCGGGCGAACAGCGCTGTGAGCGGTGGCCCGAGCACCACGATGCCGGTCGTGGCGAGCACCGACAGCGCGAACCCGAACGACCGCGCGAACCAGGGGTCGACCACCAGCATGCCGATCGTGGCCACGGCGATGAGCGGCACACCGCGCACCGGGCGGCCGGACAGGTGCACGACCAACACGACGACCGCCATCACCGTGGCCCGGACGATCGACGGGTCGGGGCGCACGAGCACCACGAACGCGAGCAGCACGGCGACGGCCGACGCCGCCCGGAGCCCCCGAGGCATCCCGCAGAGTCGCCCGATCACCACGACGAGGCCGACGAGCACCGCGCAGTTCGCCCCGGACACCGCGGTCAGGTGGGTCAGCGCCGAGGTCTCCATCGCCGCCTCGGTCGCTGCGTCGAGACCGGACCGGTCGCCGATCGCCAGTCCGCGCAGGAGTGCAGCTCCGGGCTCGGGCAGGTCGGCCGTCGCACGGACGAAGGCCCGGCGGGCGGTGTCGGTGGCCCCGAGCAGCCCTCCGGGTGGCTCGGTGGCGGGCACACCCCGGAGGAACAGCACGAACGCGGTCGCGGAACCCGGCACGTCGGCCTCGATCGTCCCGGTGCCGGTCACCCGCGTGCCCGCGGCGAGCACCCGGTCGGGATCGTCGCCCGGCGGCACGAGCGCACGGTCGCCCGGCGGCACGAGCCGGACCGGTACGCGCAGCGCACGTACCGCGTCGGCACGTTCGAGCGTCGCGAGCACGGAGCGGTCACCCGGGCCCAGGTCGCGCGACAGGGCCGCCTCGAAGGAGACGGCGCCCGACCCGGAGGCGAGGGGCCGGAGCACCTCCGGCGCTCGTCGGGTCTCCCCGACGGTGACCGACACCGCGAGCAACGCGGTCAGCGCCGCCGCGACGAGCACCGGGCCGGCGCAGGCCGTCGCGATCCGGCGATGACGGCCCGGTCGACGACGACTTGTGACGATCGCACTCCCGCCGGCGAGCACGGCCCCCACGGTCCCGACGACGGGCGCTGCCGCCGGCCCCCCGACGAGCACGGCCGTCACGATCCAGGCGATCGCCACCGGCACCGCCACCCGCAGGTCCGTCGCGCTGGGCCGCAGCTGCACGGGCACGGCTCAGACCCGCACGCGGTCGCGGAGCTCCGCGAACCGGACGTCGCCGATGCCGCTGACGTCGAGCAGGTCCTCGACCGCGGTGAAACGGCCGTGCTCGTCACGCCAGGCGAGGATCCGGCCGGCCAGCCCTGGACCGACGCCGGGCAGGGTCTCGAGCGCAGTCTGGTCGGCGTTGTTCAGGTCGACGACGGAGTCAGCGCCGGTCCCCGCGGCAGCCGTGGCACCCGTGGCGCCCGTGGCGCCCGCCCCGTCGCCGCCGCCCGCCGCCGCACCGCCGTCGCCCGGATCCAGCGCCGCCGGCACCTCGTCCTCGCCCACGCGCGGCACGTACAGCCGTTCCCCGTCGGTCAGGACCCGAGCCAGGTTCAGTCGGTCCAGGTCCGCGTCCGCCGTCGCGCCGCCGGCCCGCTCGATCGCGTCGGTCACCCGGCTCGACGGCGGCAGGCGGACCACGCCGTGGCGCTCGACCGCCCCGAGCACGTGCACCACCACGAACGCCGCACCAGGTGCAGGACCAGCGGTCGACGAACCAGCGGTCGGCACCGCGGCGGTGGACGAGCCGGCAGTCGGCGCGGCGGCAGTCGGCGCTCCACTGACGACGACCCCACCCGCCCCTGCACCACCACGCCCCGTCAGCGACCCGACCATGACCACCACGAGCGCGACCACCACGACGACCCCGGCCAGCACCACCGCAGCCCTCGGCGAGAGCACCAGGCGCGACCAGAGCACGCGTCCCGATGCGGCCGTGCCGTCCACCGACCGAGGGTCCGGAGACGAGGGCGACGACATGCCCCGAACGCTACGGAGCCCGGCCGATCGGCCGGGCTCCGGAGTCCAGGGCTGTGGAGAGGCACGCCGACCGCCCACCCTGTGGACGGCAGAACGCCCATCCCGTGGTCGGCCCGCGCCGTCCCCTGATCACCCCTTGATGGCGATGTTGACGAGCTTCGGTGCCCGCACGATGACCTTCACGATCTCGCGGTCACCGATGTACCGCTGCACGTTCGCCGAGTCCCGCGCGAGTGCCTCGAGCTCGGACGGCTCGATCGACTTCGACACCTCGAACGAGTCACGCACCTTGCCGTTCACCTGCACGACGGCGGTGAGGGTCTCCTGCACCAGCAGCGTCGGGTCGGCCTTCCGCCAACCCTGCAGCGCGACGGTGGCCTCGTACCCGAGCTGCTCCCACATCTCCTCGCCGGTGTACGGCGCGAACACGGCGAGGCCGAGCGTGACGGTCTCGACGGCTTCGCGCACGGCGGGGTCGGCGGCACCGGGTCCGCTGTCGATCGCCTTGCGGGTCACGTTGACCAGGTCCATGAGCCGCGCGATCACGACGTTGAACTTGAACGACTCCATCAGGCCCGGTGCATCGGCCAGGAACCGGTGCGTCACCTGGCGCAGGGCACGGTCGCCCTCGGCCCAGACCACGTCGGGGGTCGACGTGACGTCGGCCGCCAGGCGGTAGGCGCGGGCCAGGAAGCGTGCCGAGGCGGACGGCGAGACGTCCTCCCAGTTGATGTCGTCCTCGGGCGGGCCGGCGAAACCCATCACCAGGCGGATCGCGTCGACGCCGTTCGCGTCGAGCTCGTCGCCGAGCGAGACACCGCCCTTCGACTTCGACATCTTCGAGCCACCGGACAGCACCATGCCCTGGTTGAGCAGTGCCGAGAACGGCTCGGTGAAGTCGAGGTAGCCGAGGTCGAAGAGCACCTTGGTGACGAACCGCGCGTACAGCAGGTGCAGGATCGCGTGCTCGATCCCGCCGATGTACTGGTCGACCGGGGCCCACTTGCGGGCGATGGCGGGGTCGAACGCCTGCGTGTCGTCGTTGGCGGCCAGGAAGCGCAGGAAGTACCACGACGAGTCGACGAAGGTGTCCATCGTGTCGGTGTCACGGAGCGCCGGGGTGCCGTCGACGGGGTTCGTGACGTTGACCCAGTCCGTCGCACCGCCGAGGGGCGAGGTGCCCTTGGGCTTGAGGTCGAGGCCCTCGGTGTCGGGCAGCCGCACCGGCAGCTGATCGAGCGGCACGGGGTGCTCGCTGCCGTCGGCGCCGTGGATGATCGGGATCGGGGTGCCCCAGAAACGCTGGCGCGAGATGAGCCAGTCGCGCAGGCGGTAGGTCTTGGCGGCACGACCGGTCCCGCGCTCCTCGAGCAGGGAGATCGCGGCGGTGATGGCGTGCTGCTTCGACATGCCGTCGAGCGAGCCGGAGTTGATCATCCGGCCCTGCCCCGTCAGCGCCTCACCCGTGGCGACGGGATCGAGCGACGGCAGGTCCACCGGCGGAGCCGAAGGGTCGATGACCGGGATCGCCCCGGTCACGGCGGCCATCGTGTCCACGACGACCTTCACCGGCAGGTCGAACGCCCGGGCGAAGTCGAGGTCGCGCTGGTCGTGCGCCGGCACGGCCATGACCGCGCCGTGGCCGTAGTCGGCCAGCACGTAGTCGGCGGCCCAGATCGGCAGGCGCTCCCCCGTGAGCGGGTGGATCGCGAAGCGGCCGAGCGGCACGCCGGTCTTCGGGCGGTCCGCGTTCTGCCGGTCGATCTCCGACGTCTTCTGGGTGGCGACCAGGTACGAGTCGAACGCGGCACGGATGTCGTCCGGAGCGGACGAGACGAGCGACGCTGCCAGGTCCGAGTCCGGTGCGACGACCAGGAACGTCACGCCGTGGATCGTGTCGGGACGCGTCGTGAACACCGTGACGGGCTCGTCACGGCCCTCGATGACGAAGTCGACGTCGGCGCCGACCGACCGGCCGATCCAGTTGCGCTGCTGCGCGATGACCTTGGCGGGCCACCGTCCCTCGAGCTGGTTGAGGTCGTCGAGCAGGCGGTCGGCGTACTCCGTGATCTTGAAGTACCACTGCGTGAGCTTCTTCTTGACGACGACGGCGCCGGAGCGGTCCGAGGTGCCGTCGGGCAGGACCTGCTCGTTCGCGAGCACGGTCTGGTCCACCGGGTCCCAGTTGACCCAGCTGTCCTTGCGGTACGCCAGGCCCTTCTCGTACATCTTCAGGAACAGCCACTGGTTCCACTTGTAGTACTCGGGGTCCGAGGTGTGGATCTCGGTGCTCCAGTCGAAGGACGGCGCGTAGCGCTTGAAGGACGCCTTCTGCTGCGCGATGTTCGCGTAGGTCCAGTCCTTCGGGTCCACCCCGCGCTTGATCGCGGCGTTCTCGGCGGGCAGGCCGAAGGAGTCCCAGCCGATGGGGTGCAGGACGTTGAAGCCCTGCTGGCGCCAGTAGCGCGCCACGAAGTCGCCGAGGGCCCAGTTCTCGGCGTGCCCCATGTGGAGGTCGCCGGACGGGTACGGGAACATCTCGAGGATGTACTTGCGCGGACGCGTGTCGTCCAGGTCGGTGGTGAAGAGCCCGAGCTCTTCCCAGCGGGGCTGCCACTTCTCCTGGATACGACGGAAATCGTAGGCGTTCGGGTCCTCGGCGTGCTGCTCGGTGGTCACGGACGTCAACGATACAAGCCGGGAGGCCCGTCCAGCGTCCGCCCGTCGGGTCACCCGACGAGCAGGCGGCCGGCGGCCATCCGCAGGGTGCGGTCGACCAGGTCGGCCCGGACCGGCACGTGCGACACGATCACGACCGTCCGGCCCGCTGCGCGGGCCGTCGTGACGAGGTCGTGCAGGACGGCGTCGCCGAGGTCCGGGTCGATGTCGGCCGTGGGTTCGTCGAGCACGAGCACGGGGAACGCGTGCAGGAGCGCGCGTGCCAGGGCGAGCCGGTGCGCCTGCCCGCCGGAGACGAGGCCCCCGCGCTCCCCCACCGACGCATCGAGCCCGCCACGACGCCCGACCCACTCCCCGAGGCCGACCCGGTCGAGCACGGCGAGCAGCTCGTCGTCGGTGGCGGTCTCGCGGGCGAACAGCAGGTTCTGTCGGACGGACTGGTCGAACACGAACGGGTCCTGCTCGATGAGCCCGATGCGGGCACGGACGACGTCGGGGTGCATGTCCTTCGCCGAGACCCCGTCGATCGTGTACGAGCCCTGGTGGTCGACGAACCGGACGAGCGCATCGACGAGGGTGGACTTCCCCGCGCCGCTCGGCCCTTCGAGCACGACGACCTCGCCGGGGTGCAGGTCGAGCGAGACCCCGTCGACCGCCGGCGTCGTGGCTCCGGGCCACTGCACGGTCAGGTCCCGCACCGCCACGGTGACCGGCCCGGACACCGTCAGTTCGGCCGGGTCGGCGTCCTGCTCGGGTTCGGGCACGATGCCCGCGGGCACCCGTGCCGGCACGACCTGCTCGACCCGCTCGGCGGCGGCGCGCACCCGGCGCAGCGTGAGGACGGCGAGCGGGACCCCGCCGACGACCTCGAACAGCGCGAGCGGCACGAACACGGTCAGCGCCCAGAGCGGACCGTCGAGCGCCCCGGACACCACGGCGGGTGCACCGACGGCCAGGATCCCGACGACCGCGCCGCCGCCGACCAGCCCGACCAGGGCTCCGACGAGCGCCTCGACCGTGCCACGGCGGCGGACCGCACGGGTGACACCGGCGTCCAGACGGGCGATGTGGGCCAGGCGCTCGTCGAGGGTGCCGTAGGCCGCGAACACGTCGAGCGTCCGCACGGTGTCGAGCACGAGGTCGGCCACCCGACCACGGTCCGCCGCGGTCACACGGTCGGAGCGCTCGGCGATCGCGCGCGTCACGACCGACCCGAGCAGTGCCGCGACCGCCAGTCCGAGCAGGAGCACGAGGGCGGCCGGCACCGACACGATCGCCACGGCGACGACGGACGACACGGCGACGACGCCGGCGGACACCAGCGGCCCGACGACGCGGATGGGCAGGTCCTGCAGCCGGTCGGTGTCGGTGACCAGGCGGGTCATCAGGTCGCCACGGCCGGTGCTGCCGAGTCCAGCCGGTGCGACCGAGGCGAGCCGCCGGTACATCTCCGTGCGCACCACCGCGAGCTGCCGGAAGGACGCGTCGTGCCCGGCGAGCCGGTCGACGTAGCGCAGCGCCGCACGCCCGAGTGCGAACGCCCGCACGCCGACCATCACGAGGGTCAGGTAGAGGATCGGCGGGTGCTCCGCGGCACGGGTGATCAGGTAGCCGCTCGCGGCGAGGAGCGCCACGGCGCAGACCGCGCTGAGCGCACCGGCGGCGACCGCCTTCGCCCAGCCCGACCCGCGCGGCATCGCGAGGCGCAGGACGGACGCTCCACGGGCCTCCTGGCTCATGCGCGCACCCCCGTCCGGACGGTGACCGATCCACCGGTGCCGATGTCGACGCGGACGTCGGCCGCGGCCACGACCGCCGGTCGGTGGCTGGCCACCACGACGACCGCGCCGTCGGCTGCCAGGCCGCGGATCGCGGCGACGACGTGGGCCTCGGCCTCGGCGTCGAGCGCCGACGTCGGTTCGTCGAGCAGGACCAACGGTGTGCCGACACGGCGCGCGCGGTACAGCGCCCGCGCGACGGCGACGCGCTGCGCCTGGCCGCCGGACAGTCCGCTGCCGCCGGCGCCGACCGGGAGGCCCGGGTCGACTCCCAGCCCCGCGTCGCGCAACGCGGTCTGCACGTCCACGGCGTCGGGTGTCGCGCTGAGCGCGACGTTCTCGGCGACGGTCCCGCGCACGAGGCGGGGGCGCTGGTCGGCCCAGGTGGTGCGGCCGACGGTGGTCGTGCCCGCGGCGCCCGGGACGACGACGGTGCCGTCGTGCGGCAGGACGCCGCGGAGCGCGGCGATCACGCTCGACTTGCCCGAGCCGCTCGGACCGGCGAGCACGACGACGGTGCCGGGGTCGGCGTGCAGGTCGAGCGGGCCGATCACCACGTCGGGCCGGCGGACGGTCAGACCGTGCACGGCCAACGCCGTGGCAGCCGGAGCGGTCGCCGCAGGGTCCGTGTCGTGGTGCGGCGCGGGCTCCGTGCCGTCGTCGAGGACGTCGAGGACCGCTGCCGATGCCTCGACGCCGTCCTGGGCGGCGTGGAAGTCCGCGCCGACCTGGCGGATGGGGGCGAACGCCTCGGGGGCGAGGACCAGGACGAACATCGCGGCGCCGAGCCCGAGCGAGCCGTCCACCAGCCGGATGCCGATCGACACCGCGACCAGGGCGACGGACAGGCTCGCGGCGAGCTCGAGCGCGAACCCGCTGACGAACGACAGCCGGAGCACCCCGAGCGTGCCGCGACGGTACTCGTCCGTGACGGCGCCGATGCGGCCGACCTGGCGCCGGGCCCGACCGAACACCTTGAGGGTGGCAAGGCCTTCGACGGCCTCGAGGAAGGCGCCGCCGAGCTTGGCGAGGGCGTCGGACTGCTTCCGCTGCAACGACTGGGTCGCGAGTCCGATCAGGATCATGAACACCGGGATGACCGGCAGGGCGAACAGGATGATCAACCCGCTCGTCAGGTCGCCGAGGCCGATCGCGACCAGCAGCAGCGGTGTGGCGATCGCGGTGAGCGCGAGCTGCGGCAGGTAGCGACCGAAGTAGGCGTCGAGCGCGTCGAGGCCGGGCCCGAGGGTGGTGGCGAACCCCGCACTCGATCGGCCCGCCAGCCAGGACGGACCCCGCTCGGCGGCGCGGGCGAGCACCGTGGTGCGCATCTCGCTCTTCACCTTCGCGGCGGCGCGGGCCGCAAGGTCGTCGGTCGCCCAGGCCGCCACGGCACGGAGCACGAACGCGCCGCCCAGCACCGCGAGCGCTTGCCCGAAGGTGCCCGGGACACGGCCGTCCTGGACCGCGTCGATGCCGAGGGTCACGGCGGCGGCGATCCCCCACGCGATCGCGATGGTCGCGACCGTGCGGAGGACGCCGGTGCCGGCGGCCGCGACGATGAAGCCGCGCGCCGTCCGCGACAGGCGCAGGAGTCGCGGGTCGAGCGGCTTCACCGTCGCCTGCCTAGTGCGCGGCCTGGGTGACCTGGGCCCGCGAGACACGCTTGCGGAACACCCAGTACGTCCAGGCCTGGTACGCGAACACGAGGGGGACGAAGATCAGCGCCACCCAGCTCATCACCGTCAGCGTGTACGAACCGCTCGAGGCGTTGTACACGTTCAGGCTGTTCGCCGGGTCGTTCGTGGCGGGCATGACGTCCGGGAAGATCGCCGTGAACATGGCGAGCACGATCGCGGCGATGGTGACGGCCATGAGCGTGAACGCCCGGCCCTCCTTGCCCCAGGCGTTGCAGAGCACGGCCAGGACGAGTGCGAGTGCCGCGACCACCGAGAGCACGAGCGAGGCCGGGGTCGCCCGGACGAACGCCATCCAGACCAGGAACGCGGCGCCGACGACGATCGTCAGGATGCCGGCCCGGGTCGCCAGGCGCTTCGCGCGCTCGCGGATCTCGCCCTCGGTCTTCAGCGCGACGAACACGACGCCGTGCGTGAAGAACACCAGCAGCGTCGCCACGCCGGTCAGGAGTGCGAACGGGTTGAGCAGGTCGAAGAGCGTCCCCGTGTAGTTGTGCCCGGAGTCCATCGGGATCCCGCGGACGACGTTGCCGAACGCGACGCCCCAGAGGAAGGACGGCAGGGCGGACCCGACGATGATCATCAGGTCGAAGCGACGCTTCCACTCGAGGTGCTTGTTCTGGTGGCGGTACTCGAACGAGACACCGCGCAGGATCAGCGCCGCGAGGATGAGCAGCAGCGCCAGGTAGAACCCGGAGAACATGGTGGCGTACCACTCGGGGAACGCCGCGAACAGGCAGGCGCCGGCGACGATGACCCACGTCTCGTTGAGGTCCCAGACCGGGCCGATCGTGTTGATGAGCACCCGACGATCGGTGTCGTCCTTGCCCAGGAAGGGCAGGGACATGCCGACACCGAAGTCGAAGCCGTCGAGGACGAAGTAGCCGACGAAGAACACGCCGACGATCGCGAACCAGAGGACAGGCAGATCCATCTCAGTACACCGTCACTTCGTGCTTGACCTCGCCGGTCTCCTCGTCGACCGCTGCCGGTGCGGCAGGGCCCTCTTGCGCGACCTTCTTGATGAGCTTGAACTCGACCACCGCCAGTGAGCCGTAGATCACGGTGAACACGACGAGCGAGATGAGGACCTCGAGCCCGGTCACGTTCGGCGAGACGCCGTCGCTGGTCTTGAGCAACCCGAACACGAGCCACGGCTGGCGACCCATCTCGGTGAAGATCCAGCCGACGATCATCGCGGCCATCGGGAGCGGGACGGTCCAGGTAGCGACGCGCCAGATCCAGCGCTTCGTCGGGAAGCGGCCCTTGCGGGTCAGCCAGAGGCCGGCGAGCGACACCATGACGGCACCGACGCCGAGCGCGATCATCCAGCGGAACGACCAGTAGGTCACCCAGATGATCGGCTTGTAGTCGCCGGGCCCGTACACCTGGGTGTACTGCGCCTGCAGGTCGTTGATGCCCTCGACCGTGCCGTTGAAGGTGTGCGTGGACAGGAACGACAGCAGGTAGGGCACCCGGATCGAGAACAGTTCGTGCACGCCGTCGGGGGTGCCGAGCGTGAAGACCGAGAACGAGGCGTCCTTGCCGGTCGCCGTGTTGTACAGCGCTTCGGCTGCGGCCATCTTCATCGGCTGGGTGTCGACCATGGTCAGGCCGAGCTGGTCGCCGGTGAGCACCGTCAGGGCGCCCGCCGCCACCATGGTCCACATGCCGAACTTGAGCGCCGGCATCATCGTCTCGAGGTTCTGGTTCCGCGCCAGGTGGTAGGCCGCGACCGAGATGATCACTGCCGCGGCGACCATGAAGCAGGCGAACAACGTGTGCGGGAAGGCTGCCAGGGCGACCTTGTTGCCGAGGACCGCCCAGATGTCGGTGAGCTCCGCGCGCCCCTTGGCCTCGTTCATCGAGAAGCCGACCGGGTGCTGCATGAACGCATTCGCGGCGATGATGAAGTACGCCGACATGATCGTGCCGGCGCTGACGCACCAGATGCTCGCCAGGTGCAGCCCCTTCGGCAAGCGGTCCCAGCCGAAGATCCAGACGCCGATGAACGCCGCTTCGAAGAAGAAGGCCAGGATCCCCTCGAGCGCGAGGGGTGCACCGAAGACGTCACCGACGAAGCGCGAGTAGTTCGACCAGTTCATGCCGAACTGGAACTCCTGCACGATGCCCGTCACGACGCCCATCGCGAAGTTGATCAGGAAGATGCGTCCGAAGAACCGGGTCAACTGCAGGTAGTGCGCGCGACCGGTCCGGTACCACGCGGTCTGGAACACGGCCACCACGGCGGCCATGCCGATCGTCAGCGGGACGAAGAGGAAGTGGTAGATGGTCGTCAGACCGAACTGCCATCGCGACAGGATGAGCGGGTCGAGGAGGTCGGTCATGCGGCACTTCCCAGTCGGGTCGCCGCGCGCAGTCGGTGCACGTCAGTGTCTTCCTGTGGAACGGATACATCAGATGTCACAGCCGTTGGGACTCTTCAACGGTACCGCGTCACCGCCGAGTTCGACAACTTGTAGAAATGTTCCGTGCACGAACGTGCAGGCGCATTGCACGGCACAACCGTGCGGCACGGATGTGCCGATCGCCGCTCCTGGGAACGACGACAGGCGCCGGGCAGTTACCCGACGCCTGTCGTCTAACGCACGAGGACTGCTGTTACAGCAGGCCCTCTTCCGTCAGGAACTCCTTGGCGATGGTGGAAGCCTTCTCCTTGTCCGCCGTGCTCTTGGTGTTGAGCTCGATCAGGGCCTCGGGGGTCAGCTTCTCGTTGACCGAGTCGATCGCGTCAGCGGCCTTGTCGTTCACCTTGTCGGAGACGACGGGGATGACGTTCTGCGGCAGGATCAGGTTCTCCGGGTCCTCGAGCGTGACGAAGTCGTTCGCCTTGATGCTCGGGTCGGCGCTGTAGATGTCGGCGAGCTGGACGGTGCCGTCCTTCAGCGCCTTGACCGTCAGGGCTCCGCCGGAGTCCTCGACCGCCTTGAAGTCGACGTCGACGCCGTAGACCGACTTCAGGCCCTTCGGACCGTACGGACGGGTCTGGAACTCGGAGTTCGCACCGACGGTGAGCTTCGACGTGACGTTCTTCAGGTCGGCCAGGCTGGTCACGTCGTTGTCCTCGGAGAACTTCTTCGTGACGGTGTAGCTGTCCTGGTCGGTCGCCTCGGCCTCGTCGAGGACGCGGAGGCCCTTCGGCAGGGCCGTCTCGAGGCCGTCGTCGATCTGGTCGGCGGTCTTCGCCTTCGAGTCCTTGTCGAAGTACTGCAGCAGGTTGCCGCTGTACTCGGGCATGACGTCGATCGCGCCCTTCTCGAGCTGCGGGATGTAGACCTCGCGCTGCCCGATGTTGAAGTTGCGCTTGACCTCGAAGCCGTTCTTCTCGAGGACCTGGGCGTACAGCTCGGCGATGATCTCGTTCGAGTAGTACTGCTGGGAGCCGACGACGATCGTCTTGGAGTCGGACGACGCGCTGGAGCCGCTGTCGAGCGGGTCGCTCGACGCGCAGCCGGTCAGGGCGGCGGCGACGCCCAGTGCGAGCGCTGCTGCGACGCCCGCACGGATCTTTGCTGTGATCACGATGGATTTCCTTCCGGGATGGGATTGCGGGCTCGCTCGCGCGATCCCTGGCGCTGCCGGGCAGACGGGTCGGCGGTGCCCTTCGGCACCGACGCACGCTGGAGCACGGCGAACACGATCTCGAACGCGATCGCGAGCGCGATCACGAGGATTGAAGCGCCGAGCATCTCGGCGTAGTCCTGGGTCTTCAGACCGAGGAAGAAGTAGCCGCCGAGGCCACCGGCACCGACGTAGGCGGCGAGCGTCGCTGTGGCGACGACCTGCAGCACGGCTGCGCGGAACCCGCCGATCAGCAGGGGCAGGCCGAGCGGCACCTCGACCTTCCACAGGATCTGCCACCCCGTCATGCCCTGCGCCTTGGCGGCGTCGACGGTCACGGGTTCGACCGACTCGATGCCCGAGTACGCACCGGCCAGCACCGAGGGGATGGCGAGCACGACGAGCGCGAGGAGCGGAGCCTGCAGACCGATGCCGAGCAGGAGACCGAACAGGGACAGCACGCCGAGCGTCGGCAGCGCGCGGATCCCCCCGGACACCGCGATCGAGAAGCCCCGTGCGCGACGCGTGTGGCCGATGGCGTACCCGATCGGCACGGCGATCACCGAGGCGATCACCACGGCGAGCAGGGTGATCCAGACGTGCTCCCAGAGGCGCCCGGGGATCGCGTTGTAGCCGGAGTAGTTGGTGGGGTCGAAGACCCAGGCGAAGGCCTGTCCGATGATCACGAGGAGACCTCCGCTGCCTGCAGGACACGGCGGGTCCGTCGGCGCGACACCGAGGTCGTCCGGGTCCATGGCATGACGATCCGGCCGAGCAGCACCAGGAGTCCGTCGAGCACGAACGCCAGCACGAGGACCATGACGATGCCGGAGATGATCTCCTCGTAGATCCCACGGCCGAGGCCGTCCGTGAACAGCGACCCGAGGCTCTGGATGCCGAGGACCGCACCCACGGTGGTCAGCGAGATGGTGGACACCGAGACCACCCGCAGTCCGGCGAGCAACACGGGCCCTGCGAGCGGCAGCTCGACGCGGAAGAACCGCTGCGCCGACGAGTACCCCATCGCGGTCGAGGCCGACTTCGTCCCCGAGTCCACCGAGGTGAGGCCGTCGACGGTCGACCGCACCATGAGCGCGAGCCCGTAGAGGGTCAGACCGATCACGACGTTGACCGGGCTCTGCAGGCCGGTGCCGATGATGCTCGGCAGCGCGACGAAGAGCGCCAGGGACGGGATCGCGTAGAGCAGCCCCGCGAACGTCACGATGCCGCTGCCGACGCCCGAGGCGAATCGCGATCCCCCGGGGCGCTGGAGTCGGACGACGAGCCAGCCGACGGGGATGGAGAGCAGGAACGCGATGACGATCGGCGGGATGGCGATGGCCAGGTGCGCGACCGTGGCGTCACGGATCGTGTCGAGGTTCGCCAGCACCCACTTCACCGGGTGCCCCCACCCTGCGCCGGAGCACCCGGAGCGTGCTGCGACGCTCCGGCCTGGTTCGCTGCGGTGTCGGCGGGCACCGCGGCGGCGGCGTCGACGACGTTGACCGGTCCGGTGAGGACCCCGGCGGCGCGGCCGTCACCGTCCACGACGATGGGGCCCGTGGGGGTGTGCTCGACGCGCAGCGACCGACGGCCGCGGCCCACGCCGATGAAGTTCGCGACGAAGTCGTCCGCCGGCTCGGCCAGGATCTCGGACGGCGTGCCCTGCTGGGCGATCTCGCCGCCCTTCTTCAGGATGACGACCTGGTCGCCGAGCTTGAACGCCTCGTCGATGTCGTGCGTGACGAACACGACGGTCTTGCCGAGTTCGCGCTGCAGGCGGATGAGCTCGTCCTGCAGGTCGTTTCGGACCAGCGGGTCGACGGCACCGAAGGGCTCGTCCATGAGCAGGATGTTCGGGTCGACGGCCAGGCCGCGGGCCACACCGACGCGCTGCTGCTGCCCACCGGACAGCTGGGACGGGTACCGGTCGGCGAACGCCCGGTCGAGTCCCACGGTGTCCATGAGCTCGAGCGCACGCGTACGGGCGTCGGCCTTCGACACCCCGGTGAGCAGGGGCACGGTCGCGATGTTGTCGACGACCTTGCGGTGCGGCAGCAGACCGGAGTTCTGCATGACGTACCCGATGCTCCGCCGGAGCTTCACGGGGTCGACGCCGGAGACGTCGGATCCGTCGATCTGCACGGAACCCGAGGTGGGGTCGACCATGCGGTTGATCATCCGGAGCAGCGTCGTCTTGCCGCAGCCGCTGGAACCGACGAAGACGGTGGTGGTCCGGGACGGGATCACGAGGTCGAAGTCGTCGACCGCGGTGGTGCCGTCCGGGTAGGTCTTTCGTACCGAGCGGAACTCGATCATGGGTGCCCTTCTGTTCGGAGGTAGCCCGACTCCGGATGAGAGTACCCGTCGGGTCCGACAGCGGTTCACCCGTTCCGGCACGCGGCGCGTCCCGGACAGGTGCGCACCGCCGTGGACCGGGCCGAGCGCACGACGGAACCCGCGCGGACGACGACGCCCGCGCCTCCTGTTCGGAGGGCGCGGGCGTCGTCGGGTGGGTGCGGGACCCCGCGGCGCTCAGCCGGCTGCGACCACGGACTCCAGGTGGGCGCGGCTCATCGTGCGGTACTCGGCGATGAGCGCCGTGTCGGGGTGCTCGCGGTCGCGGTGCGCCCGCGCCAGCACGGCGTGGCCGGACTCGGCCAGCACCACCCAGGCCCGTGCGATGCGCTCGTTCTCGGGCAGCCCGAACCGGTCGCGCATGATCTGCCCGACGGCGGCGCCGAGCGCGCCCATGCGGTCCTCGGCGTCACCGGTGCCGGTGTCCGCGGTGTCGCCGAAGCGGATCGCGCGGAAGCCGGGCTCGGTGCGGTACAGCTCCGCGGTCTCGTCGATCAGCACGTCGCAGGCCTGCTGCCAGGTCTCCGCGCCGCTCGCGTCGAGCGCTGCGACGAAGCGCGCGGCGAGCCGCTGCGTGCACCGGATGGCGAGGGCGTCGACCACGGCGATGCGGTCCGGGAAGTAGCGGTAGACGGTGCCGATGGAGGCCCCGGCCCGTTCGGCGACCATCGCGGTCGTGAGTCGCTCGAACCCGATCTCGTCGATCACCGCCGCAGCAGCGTCGAGCAGACCCGCGAGGCGCGCCGAACTGCGGGCTTGGACCGGCTCGTTCCTGAGCAGTGATGATCCCCCCGGCAGAGCGTTCGTTACCTCGGTGACGAGCACGTGTTCTCCTCTTGCGCTCCAGCGCGGTTCGTTGGTGTGACGAGGACGATTTTCGCAGAGACCGGCTGGAACATGGCTGCGACTCACCACAGGTGCCGCGGGACGTGGACTTCCAGGTCCTGCATGGGATGATGGGGCGATGCCCGACCCGACGCCCCACGAGCCGTCGTTGGCCGAGCCCCTCCTGCACCGCGCGGCCCGCATCGAGGACGCCGTCCAGGAGTTCCGCGAGCACCGCGCCCGAAGCCGTGGACTGGTCCCGACCGTCGTCCCCTACACCGGCTACGGCGCTCCCGGATGGGTCCGCATCCTCTGCCGCGTGCTGCTGACCCGCCGTGGCCTCGCCTCCGACGTCTCGTACGCCGGCGTCCGCGGGTGGAAGAGCTTCACGAGCGTCGCGGTCGACCACGCCGAGGTCACCGTCACCGCCGGCGGCGTCTCGCACGTCGTCGAGACCGACCGCGGCGGGGTCGTCGACACCATCGTGCCGATCGACCTCGAGCCGGGATGGCGCACCGTCCGCCTGTCGGCCGGCGGCGGGCGCGACGTCGAGGCGGACGTGTTCGTCGTGCACCCCGACACCCGCTTCGGGCTGCTGTCCGACATCGACGACACCGTCATGGTGACCTCGCTCCCCCGTCCGATGCTGGCCGCGTGGAACTCGTTCGTCCTCACCGAGCACGCCCGCCGCCCCGTGCCGGGCATGTCCGTGCTCTACGAACGCGTGCAGGCGCAGCACCCCGGTTCCCCGACCGTGTACCTGTCCACCGGGGCCTGGAACGTCGCGCCGACCCTGCAGCGCTTCCTGACCCGCAACATGTACCCGTCCGGCACGCTCCTGCTCACCGACTGGGGGCCCACGCACGACCGGTTCTTCCGGAGCGGGCAGCTGCACAAGCAGCAGAACCTGCGGCGTCTGGCGAAGGACTTCCCGGACGTCCAGTGGCTGCTCGTCGGCGACGACGGCCAGCACGACGAGTCGCTGTACGGCGAGTTCGCCCGCGAGCACCCGGAGAACGTCGCGGGCGTCGCCATCCGGCAGCTGTCCACGAGCGAGGCGGTCCTGGCCGGCGGACGCTCCCGGGCGCAGGAACGCTCCCGCGACACCTCGGCGCCGTGGGTCTACGCGCCGGACGGCGCCGGGCTCTGGTCCGAGCTCGCGCGCGTCGGCCTCGCCGAGGCGGACGCCTCCGACCCGGCCTGAGCGAGGCTTCAGGCACGCCGACGGCACGTGGCCGCCAGACGGCCGGCGGCCCGTCCGCGCGGCCACGACGCTCGGCCTCCGGGTGTTCGATCGGGGCATGAGCACCGAGCGAGCACCCGCGTCTCCCGCGACTCCCCCGAACCTGATCGAGGACCACGCCGTCATCGGCGACACCTCGACCGCCGCACTCGTCGGCCGCGACGGCACGATCGACTGGGCGTGCCTGCCGCGCTTCGACAGCGCCGCCACGTTCGCCTCGCTGCTCGGCACCGAGGACCACGGGCACTGGACGCTCCGTCCGAGCGACCCCGCGGCGACGGCGCACCGGAAGTACCTCGGCGACACCCTCGTCCTGTCGACGGTGTGGACCACGGCGGACGGGGTCGTCGAGGTGACCGAGTTCATGCCCGTCGGCGCGCACCGGCCGTCCATCGTCCGCCGTGTCCGCGGCCTGAGCGGCTCGGTCGAGGTGCAGCAGACCCTGCGCATCCGGTTCGACTACGCCCTCGCGCTGCCGTGGGTACGCCAGATCGGCGGCGACGAGGACCCGGCACTGCTCGCCACCGCCGGCCCCGGGTCGGTCATCGTTCGCGGCCCGCGCTTCCGGGCCTCCGACCACCGGCACACGGCCACCGCGACGATCCACGACGGCGACGTGCTCGACACCGTGCTCACCTGGTACCCCTCGCACCGCGAACCCCCGGAACCCGTCGACGTCGACGCCGAACTCCACCGGACCGTGACGTGGTGGACGGACTGGATGGCGACGGCGCGCACCGAGGGTCGCTACGCCGACGCCGCCCGCCGCTCCCTCCTGCTGCTCCGCGCGATGACCCACGGCGAGACCGGCGGCGTGGTGGCCGCCGTGACCACGAGCCTGCCGGAGGACCCGGGCGGCGAACGCAACTGGGACTACCGCTACGTCTGGCTCCGCGACGCCTCCCTCGCCCTCGCCTCGCTCATCGCGCACGGCTACCGCGACGAGGCGGCGCACTGGCGCGGCTGGCTGCTCCGCGCCATCGCCGGTGACCCCGCCGACGTGCAGATCATGTACGGCATCGCCGGGGAGCGTGAACTGCCGGAACGGGAGCTCCCGCACCTGCCCGGGTACGCCGGCTCGACGCCCGTCCGGGTCGGCAACGGCGCGTACACGCAGTACCAGGGCGACGTGTTCGGCGAGGTCCTGGCGGCCCTGCACGACGCCCGCGAGCTCGGGGTCGAGGAGAACGCCGACTCGTGGGCCCTGCAGCGCGCCCTGCTCGGCTACGTCGAGGAGCACTGGCAGGAGCCCGACAACGGCATCTGGGAGATGCGCGGCCCGCGACGGCACTTCACACACTCGCGCGCGATGATCTGGGCCGCGTTCGACCGTGGGGTCGCCGCGGTCGAGGAGTTCGGTCTCGAAGGGCCCGTCGACCGCTGGCGCACCCTGCGCGACCAGGTCCGGGCCGAGATCGAGGAGCACGGCTGGAACGCTGCACGCGGCAGCTACCGGCAGCACTACGACACCGACGAGGTCGACGCGAGCCTGCTCGTCCTGCCGCAGATCGGGTACGTCTCCGCGCACGACGCCCGCATGACCGGCACCGTCGCCGCCATCGAGCAGGACCTGTCGACCGGCTCCGACGGCCTCGTGCTGCGGTACCGGACGTCGTCGGGGTTCGACGGCCTCACGGGCGCGGAGCACCCGTTCCTGGCGTGCTCGTTCTGGCTCGTCGAGCAGTACGCGGCATCAGGCCGGATCGACGACGCCGAGCGCCTGATGGACGTGCTCGTCGGGTACGCCAACGACGTCGGCATGCTCTCAGAGGAGATCGACGTCGCCACCGGGCACCACGTCGGCAACACCCCGCAGGTGCTGTCGCACCTGACGCTCGTGTCCGCGTCGGACGCCATCGCGCGGGCGCGTGGTGCGTCGACCGGGCACCGCACGCGGCTGCCCGTCCACGACGGTGGCACCCGCTCGTGGACCGGCGAGGGCGAGCGCGCCGGCACCCCCGCCTGATGCGGTGGTCCTGACCACGAAACGGACGGGAGGCCCGGTGCCAGCTGACACCGTGCCTCCCGTCCGCAGTTCCGCCCGTTCAGGGCGCGACGGTCACGTCCGTCAGGACGACGACTCCCAGTCCGCCGGGCCGCGCGAACCCGCGCGGTACTCCTCGAGCGGGACCTCGTCGGCCTTCCAGGCCTTGACGACCGGCTCGACGATCTCCCAGCAGCGCTCGGCCACGTCGCCGCGGATCGAGAGCAGCGGGTCGTCGTGGAAGATGCCGTTCAGGACCTCGCCGTAGGGGGTCAGCTCGCCGTCCGCGAAGGACGACGAGAGGGTGACCTGGCCCATCTCGAACGGGTTGCCACCGCCGTTGGCCGACACGGTCAGCTCGATCTCGTCCGGGTTCAGGACGATGCGGAGCGTGTCGGTCTTCGGGCGACCGCTCAGGCCGGAGGGCAGGCGCGTGACCGGCTTGAAGGTGATCAGGACCTCCTTGCGGCTGGCACCGAGGGCCTTGCCCGAGCGCAGCGTGAAGGGGACACCCTTCCAGCGCGCGGTGTCGACCTCGACCGAGATCTCAGCGAGCGTCTCGGTGCCGCGCGACTTGTCGACGCCGTCCTCGTCCTGGTAGGACGGCAGCTCCTTGCCGTCGATCGTGCCGGCCGTGTAGACGGCACGACGCGACGCGATCTTCGGGTCGCCGCCCTTGAGTTCGGTCGAACGGAGCACCCGGGCCAGGGACGAGCGGAACTCGACCGAATCGATGTCCGCCGGGGCGTCCATCGTCACGATGCCGAGGATCTGCAGCAGGTGCGACTGGATCATGTCGACCATCGCGCCGGCCTCGTCGTAGTACTGGGCGCGGTTCTCGAGACCGAGGGTCTCGTCGTAGAAGATGTCGACCTTCTCGATGTTGTCCGCGTTCCAGATCGGCTCGAACAGGCGGTTCGCGAAGCGCAGGCCGATGATGTTCAGGACCGTGGTGCGTCCGAGGAAGTGGTCGGTGCGGTGCACGCGCTCTTCGGGGACCAGCTTCAGCACGGTCTCGTTGAGGGCCTGGGCGCTCGCGACGTCGGTGCCGAAGGGCTTCTCGAAGGCCAAGGTGGTGCCCGCGGGGAGCTCGACCTGCTGCAGTGCCTCGCAGATGTCGGAGGCGATCTGCGGAGGCAGGGCGAAGTAGAGGATCGGCTCGGCCTCGGCCGCGTCGAGCAGGGTCTTGAGGTGCTCCGGGTCGGTGGGGTCGCCCTGGATGAACTGGGTCGACGCGAGCGTGGCGTCGACCTCGGGGCCCTTGACGTCCTGCGACGCGAAGGACTTCGTGACGATGTCCTTCCACTGCTCCTCGCTGCGGGCGCTGCGGCCCGTGCCGATGAGCTGGACGGGAACCGCTCGACCGCTCTGCAGGAACGTGCCGAGGCCCGGCAGCAGCAGGCGGGAGGCGAGGTCGCCCGTCGCGCCGAAGATGATGAGGGTGCGCTTGTCGGTCACCTGAGGTGACTCCTTTCGCTGTGGTGGGAGGTCCGCTCCAGTCAAGCCGCGGGCGGGCCCGTTTGTTCCGGATCGGGGACCGGAGATCGTGGGGCGGCGCTGTTGTCCTGCAGCGCCGGGTCGTGCGCTGTGGTGTGCAGCGCCTGGACGCACTTCGGGCGGCACCGGAAGTGGTGCCGCCCGAAGTGTCAGGTGCGTTGCAGCGTCAGGTCAGTGCCCGAAGTTGCCGCGGTAGTACTCGTAGACCCAGCCGACCAGGGTGACCGCCACCAGGGCGAGTCCGATCGGGACGATCCACAGGCCGGCTGCGACACCGAGGAAGCAGACGGCGACCGCTGCTGCCAGCAGGATCGGCCACCACGACCACGGGCTGAAGTGCCCGAGCTCGGCGTCGCCGTCCTCGATGTTGGCGTCGGGACGGTCCTCGGGCAGCACGCCGCCCTGGGACGCCATGACCTTGCCGAGGTAGAAGGCGATGAACGCGGACATGATGCCGGTCAGGCCGATCGCCACGGTGCCGACCCACTCCGGGTGGCCGTAGTAGAGCAGCGCCCAGATCGTGTACGCGGCGTCCGCGAGGATGAAGAACCCGAAGAGGATCCAGAACAGGTTGGTGTTCGCGCGCATCGGCTTACTTCACCTCGCCCTTCGCGGCGTCGTAGGTCGGGGCATCCGGGGCGTCCTTCGCGGGGCCGACACCGATCGGCACACCTGCCTCGGGGTGGTTCAGGTCGAAGGCCGGGGACTCGGAACGGATCCGCGGGATCGACGTGAAGTTGTGGCGGGGCGGCGGGCAGCTGGTGGCCCACTCGAGCGAGCGGCCGTAGCCCCACGGGTCGTTCACGGCGACCTTCGGTGCGTTCCGGGCCGTCACGTAGACGTTGAAGATGAACGGCAGGAACGAGATCGCGAGGATCATCGAGCCGATCGTCGACAGCTGGTTCATCCAGGTGAAGCCGTCGTTCGGCAGGTAGGTCGCGTAGCGACGCGGCATGCCGATGACGCCCAGCCAGTGCTGGATGAGGAACGTGGTGTGGAACCCGATGAACAGGAGCCAGAAGTGGATCTTGCCGAGACGCTCGTTGAGCATCTTGCCCGTCCACTTCGGCCACCAGAAGTAGAAGCCGGAGAACATCGCGAAGACGACGGTGCCGAAGACCACGTAGTGGAAGTGCGCGACGACGAAGTACGAGTCGGACACGTGGAAGTCGAGCGGCGGCGACGCCAGGATCACACCGGTGAGACCACCGAACGTGAACGTGATGAGGAAGCCGACGGCCCACAGCAGCGGGGTTTCGAAGGTCACCGAGCCGCGCCACATGGTGCCGACCCAGTTGAAGATCTTCACGCCGGTCGGGACCGCGATGAGCATCGTCATGAGCGAGAACCAGGGCAGCAGAACGCCGCCGGTGACGTACATGTGGTGCGCCCAGACCGTGACCGACAGGGCCGCGATCGCGATGGTCGCGTAGACGAGGGTCTTGTACCCGAAGATCGGCTTGCGGCTGAAGACCGGGAAGACCTCGGACACGATGCCGAAGAACGGCAGCGCGATGATGTACACCTCGGGGTGCCCGAAGAACCAGAACAGGTGCTGCCAGAGCAGCGCACCGCCGTTGGCGGGGTTGAAGATCTGCGCGTCGAACACCCGGTCGAGACCGAGGCCGAACAGCGCGGTGGCGAGCACCGGGAAGGCCATCAGGACGAGCAGCGCCGTCACGAGGGTGTTCCACGTGAAGATCGACATGCGGAACATCGTCAGACCCGGGGCGCGCATCGTGATGATGGTGGTGATGAAGTTCACCGCGCCGAGGATCGTCGAGAAGCCGGTCATGCCGAGTCCGAAGACCCAGAGTGTGCCGCCGAGGCCTGGTGTGAACGTCGTGTCACTCAGTGGCGCGTAGGCGAACCAGCCGAACGAGGCCGCACCCTGCGGGGTGAGGAAGCCGCCGACCGCGATGAGCGAGCCGAACAGGTACAGCCAGAACGCGAAGCCGTTGAGTCGCGGGAAGGCGACGTCGGGAGCACCGATCTGGAGCGGCATGATCGCGTTCGCGAAGCCCGAGAAGAGCGGCGTCGCGAACATCAGCAGCATGATCGTGCCGTGCATCGTGAAGAGCTGGTTGTACTGCTCCTTGGTCGCGACCACGTGCAGGCCGGGCTCGAACAGCTGGGCACGGATGACCAGGGCCATCACACCCGCGAGCAGGAAGAAGACGAAGGACGCGATCAGGTACATGTACCCGATGGTCTTGTGGTCGGTGGAGGTGATCCACCGGACGATGATGTTGCCCTTCCGGCCCACCTTCGACGCCTGGAAGTCCGGCGAAGCAGTCTGGGTCGGTTGGCCGACGAAAGACGTTGTCATCTGACGAGCCCCTACTTGTTCTCGCTGGACGCCTCGACCGGCGCCTTGTTGTTCGGTTCGTTCGTGTTGGTGTTGTACTCGTCGCCGAGGAGCCCGACCTTGCCCTGGTCCTTCAGGGTGTCGAGGTAGTCCTGGTACTGCGCCGGCGTGACGACCTTCACCTGGAAGAGCATCAGCGAGTGGTACTCACCGCAGAGCTCCGCGCACTTGCCCTGGTACGTCCCGAGCTTCTCCGGGATGAAGTACTCCCAGTTCGTCTTGCCCGGGAGCATGTCCTTCTTGTACAGGAAGTCGATGATCCAGAAGGAGTGGTCGACATCGCGCGAGGAGAGCTCGATCGCGACCTTCTTGCCCTGCGGCAGGTAGAGGGTCGGCAGCTGCGACTCGTCGATGGCGCCCTTGGCGTTCTCTTCTTCCTGGGCCTGGATGCCCTGGTAGTAGACGCTGTCCTCGGGGTTGTCCTTGTTGATGTAGTTGAAGTCCCACGCCCAGCGCTTGCCGTACACGTGCACGGTGGCGTCGGGGTCGTCGAACGGCTTCTCGATCGCGGCCTGGTCCTTCGCCGTGAAGGCGAAGAAGCCCAGCACCAGGATGAGCGGCACGATCGTGTAGAAGATCTCGAGCGGCATGTTGTAGCGCATCTGCACGGGCAGGCCGGTCTGGCCCTTCCGGCGGCGGTACACGATGGCGGCCCAGATGATCAGGCCCCAGACGATGAGACCGACGGCGAGGAGCACCACCCAGCTGGTGGTCCACAGGCCGACGATGCGGCTCGTGTGGTTGGTGACGTCCTTCGTCTCCTCCGTGCCGGGGAGCCATCCGTTCATCTGCTGCTGCGTGCAGCCAGCCAGTGCGATGACCAGACCGACGGCCACCGGGACGGCCGCCCAACGTATACGGCGATTCGAACGCACTGTTACCTCTCGCAAAAGACGTGAGCCCGGAGCCGAACCCGCCGAGTCGCACGAAGGCGACACTTGGCTGGCTCCCAGCTTGATTGGAACACTCCTAGCTTACTCGCAGCTCGGTGCCGCTCGCGCACACCCGACACGCTCATCGCCGCGATCCGCACTCCTGACCGGCCGTTTTCCCCGGTCACACTGCGACCGCATCCCCCGACGAACGCGAGCGGGGAGCGACCGTGTCGGTCGCTCCCCGCTCGCGTGTCGGATCGGCTGGTGATCAGTGGAAGCTGTCACCGCACGCGCAGCTGCCCTGCGCGTTCGGGTTGTCGATCGTGAAGCCCTGCTTCTGGATGGTGTCCTCGAAGTCGATCGTCGCGCCGTCGAGGTACGGGACGCTCATCTTGTCGACCACGACCTCGACCCCGTCGAACTCGGCGGTGACGTCACCGTCGAGCAGGCGCTCGTCGAAGTACAGCTGGTAGATCAGGCCCGAGCATCCCCCGGGCTGGACGGCGAGACGCAGACGCAGGTCGTCGCGGCCCTCCTGCTCGAGGAGACTCGCCACCTTGCCGGCCGCGGCGTCGCTCAGGAGGACGCCGTGCGCGGCCGCCTCGGTCACCGGTGCGTCGGTGGTGATGGTGTCGCTCATCGCGCGTCTCCCTCCGGGCGGTGCGGTTCACCGCGCCTGGCGTCGATTGTAAGCACCGTCAGCTGCGCGTCGCGAGCCTGGCGAGCAGGATCGCCTCGGACGCGATGGCCCGGTGCAGGACGCCGAGGTGCTGCGACTCGTTCGGGCTGTGTGCGCGGGTGTCCGGGTCCTCCACCCCGGTGACCAGGATCTGGGCCTCCGGGAACTCTGCCGCGAGGTCCGAGACGAACGGGATCGAGCCGCCGATGCCCTGTTCGACCGCCTCGGCACCCCAGCCCTCGCGCATGGCCGTGCGGGCCTCCTGGACGGCCCAGCCGGCCGTGTCGACGAGGAAGCCGTCGCCGCTGTCCGGCTCGGAGATCTCCATCCGGGCGCCGAAGGGCACGTGTGCCCGCAGGTGCCGCTCGACGGCCGCGTACGCCTCCGTGGCGGGCTGGCCGGGTGCGACCCGCACCGAGACGCGGGCGGAGACGGCCGGGAGCAGCGTGTTCGAGGCGTTCGCGACGCTCGGCACGTCCATGCCGGTCACGGTGATCGACGGCTGGAACCACATGCGGGACAGGACCTCGCCGGTGCCGATCGGCCGGACGCCCGCCACCAGGGCAGCATCGACGGCGAGCTCGTCGTCGGTGCGCGCCGGGACGTCGGCCTCGTACGAGGTGAGCCCCTCGACCGCGACGGAGCCGGCGTCGTCGTGCAGCGACGCGAGCAGCTTGACCATCGGGATCATCGCGTCCGGGGCCGCCCCCCCGAACATGCCGCTGTGGCTGGCGTGCTCGAGGGTCGTCAGGGTGAGCTTGAACGTGACGTTGCCGCGGAGCGAAACGGTGATCGACGGCACGTCGACCGACCAGTTGTCGCTGTCGGCGACCACGATGACGTCGGCGGCCAGGCGCTCCTTCTGGTCGGCGAGGAAGGTGCGGAAGGACCGGGAGCCGAACTCCTCCTCACCCTCGACGAACAGGACGACACCGAGGTCGAGATCGTCGCCGAACTGCGCGTGGATCGCCCGGAGCGACGCGATGTGGGTCATCACGCCGGCCTTGTCGTCCGAGGCGCCGCGACCGTACAGCCGGTCTCCGCGGAGGGTCGGCTCGAACGGCGGCGTCTCCCACAAGGCGTCGTCGCCCTGCGGCTGCACGTCGTGGTGGGCGTAGAGCATCACGGTCGGCTTGCCGTTCCGGGCCGGGCGGACGGCGAGCACGGCGGGCTGGCCGAGCTCGAGCGGCTCGTCGTCGCTGATCGCCGACCGGATGATCTCCACCTGGTCCTCGGCGAAGACCCCGGTGCTCAGCGCCAGGTCCGCCACGGCACGCGCGCTCGCGAGCACGTTCGACTCGTCGAACGCCGACCACGACACCGACGGGATCCGCACCAGCGCGGACAGATCGGCGATCGTCGTGGGCAGTGCACCGTGCACCTGTTCGCGCAGGGCGTCGAGGAGCGCGGGGTCGGTCGCGGAGCTGGGCTGTGCGGTGTCGGTCATGCCCGGTAATCTAGAGGACGATCCCGCACGCACAACGCCGTTAGGAACGCACCGTGGCGAAGGCAGCCCCCAAGACCAACACGACCGTGAACCCCACCGAGGAAGAACTCCTCGAGCAGGGCAAGGGCCGCCCGACGCCGTCCCGCCGTGAGCGCGAGGCAGCGAACCGCCGTCCCCTCGTCGGCAACACGCCGGTCGACAAGAAGGCCGCCCGCGCGCGTCTCAACTCCGACCGCGAGCGTGCCCGGGTCGGCATGGCCAACGGCGAGGAGCGCTACCTGCCGGCGAAGGACCGCGGTGAGCAGCGTCGCTTCCTCCGCAACTGGATCGACGCGCGCTGGAACGTCGGCGAGATCATGATGCCGGTGCTCGTGCTGTTCCTGATCGTCGGGTTCGCCGCCTCGCAGACCGCGATCGCCTCGTACTCGCTCCTGCTCGTGTGGGCGTTCGTCGCCCTGTTCGTGATCGACTGCGTGGTCCTCTGGCTGTCGATGCGTCGCAAGCTCACCACCAAGTTCGGCGAGATGCAGCGCGGCACGTTCCTCTACATCCTGACGCGGGCATGGCAGCTGCGGTTCCTGCGCCTGCCGAAGCCGCAGGTCAAGCGCGGGCAGTACCCCGCCCTCTGACCCCAGCGTCGCTGTCCCGAAGCGCCGCCCGGCCTCGCCGGGCGGCGCTTCGTCGTTCCGGCGTGCGCACACCGCGCGGCGCGGCGGGGTTCCACGACTCGCCGCGTGCGCGCCGCCGAGGTTCCAGAGGCGGCCGGCCCGCGCGCCGAGGTTCCGAAATCTCGGACTGTCGACGGCCGCGGCCGGGCGTGGCCACGCACCGACGGACGGGAGGCCCGTGGCGGGACCGCACCGGGCCTCCCGTCCCAGGGGCGGCCGACGAGGTTCCACGACTCGCCGCGTGCACGTCGCCGAGGTTCGACAAATGGCCCCTACGCGCGCCGAGGTTCCGAAATCTCGGACTGTCGGCGGCCGCGGCCGGGCGTGGCCACGCACCGACGGACGGGAGGCCCGTGGCGGGACCGCACCGGGCCTCCCGTCCCAGGGGTGGTCGGCGAAGTTCCACGACTCGCCGCGTGCACGTCGCCGAGGTTCCAGAGATGGCCGCGGAGCGCCACGAAATGCCGAGATCTCGGAACCTGGAGACCGCCCGGAACGCCGGGAGCGCCGGACGATCCCGGACGCGCCCGCGTGCGCTCAGCGCGCGGCGCGGCGCAGCCGCTTGCGACGCAAGCGGTTGATGCGCGTGGCCCAGCTCGGCCCCTCGTAGAGGAACGCCGTGTAGCCCTGCACGAGGGTGGCCCCGGCGTCGATGCGGTCCTGCACGTCCTGCTCGGTCGTCACCCCGCCGACGGCGATGACGCAGAACTCGGCGGGCACCGCGGCACGGACCCGACGCAGCACCGCGAGCGAGCGCGCGGCGACGGGTGCGCCGGAGAGTCCCCCGGCACCCATGGCCTCGACGTCGGCCGGGTCCGCGGTGAGTCCTGATCGGGAGATCGTCGTGTTGTTGGCGATGATGCCCGACAGCCCGAGCGACACCGCGAGGCCGGCGATGGCGTCCACCTGCTCGTCGGTCAGGTCCGGCGCGATCTTCACCAGCACGGGCGTCTCGCCCGCGGCGTCGCGGACGGCGGACAGCAGCGGCCGGAGCTGGTCGAGTTCCTGCAGGCCGCGCAGGCCGGGCGTGTTCGGGGAGCTGACGTTGACCGCCAGGTAGTCGGCGAACGGCGCGAGGCGACGCGTCGACTCCAAGTAGTCGTCGATGGCGTCCTCGACCGCGACGACCCGGCTCTTGCCGATGTTCACGCCGATGACCGGACGACCCGGGTTGCGTCGGGCACGCTCGAGTCGTCGGGCAGCGGCGCCGGCGCCGTGGTTGTTGAAGCCCATCCGGTTGATGAGCGCGCGGTCCTCGACGAGGCGGAACAGACGCGGGCGCTCGTTGCCCGGCTGGGGCTTGGCCGTGATCGTGCCGACCTCGACGTGACCGAAGCCGAGCAGGCCGAGGCCACCGATGCCGCGGGCGTCCTTGTCGAACCCGGCGGCGAGGCCGAAGCGCGATGGGAAGTGGATGCCCATCGTCGTGACCCCGTCGGCTGCTGCCGGGCGGGAGTACCGCTCGACCAGACCGCCCACGAACGGCACGTGCGGGAGCGCCTTGATGACGGCGAACGCCAGGTGGTGCGCCCGCTCGGGGTCCATCTTGGCGAAGACCGACCGGAAGACGACGGCGTACCCGGAGCGGACCAGGCCTTCCGCGACGCCGCTCACGCGCCGGCACCCGCCGGCGAGCCGGCAGCACCCGAAGGCGATCCGGCACCCGCGACCCCAGCGCCCGCAACCCCGGCGGCCGCAGCACCGCCGTCCACGCCGCGGTGGTCACGGCGGAGCTGGCCGATGGCGTCCTCGAAGTCCTCGAGCGAGTCGAAGGCCTGGTAGACGCTGGCGAACCGCAGGTAGGCGACCTCGTCGAGCTCACGGAGCGGCGCGAGGATCGCGAGGCCGATGTCGTTCGCGTCGATCTGGCTCGATCCGGACGATCGGACGGTCTCCTCGACGCGCTGCGCGAGCACGGCCAGGTCCCCGTCGGTGACCGGGCGCCCCTGGCAGGCCTTGCGCACGCCGGAGACGATCTTGTCGCGGCTGAAGGGTTCGGTGACGCCGTTGCGCTTGACGACGTTGAGCGACGCGGTCTCGGTGGTCGAGAAGCGTCGTCCGCAGTTCGGGCACTGTCGACGGCGGCGGATGGAGGTTCCGTCGTCGCTCGTCCGTGAGTCGACGACGCGGGAGTCCGGGTGGCGGCAGAAGGGGCAGAACATGTCGTCGCCCAGGCTATCGGTTCGTGCGCTCCGTCACGGCGGCGCCGTGCGCGGGGAGCTGCTCCTCGGTCGACAGCGCGACGATGTGCGCGGCGACCTCGTCGAGCGCCGACGCCGAGTACCGGATGACCTGCTGCGGCCGCAGGAACGTCGACGCGGACAGCCCGGAGCCGAAGCGCGCCTGGCCGCCGGTGGGCAGCACGTGGTTCGACCCGGCCAGGTAGTCGCCCAGGCTGACGGGCGTGCTCGGCCCGACGAACACCGCTCCGGCGGCGTCGATGTCGGCGAGCACCGCGTCGTCGTCCGCCGTCTGGATCTCGAGGTGCTCCGGCCCGTACGCGTTGCTCACGGTCGCGGCGTCGGCGAGGGAGTCCACCAGCACGATCGCGGACTGCGGTCCGTCCAGGGCGGTCTGGAGGCGCGCAGCCGTCCCGAGCACGGCCGTGCGTTCCGGGATGGCGGCTTCGACCGCATCGGCGAACGTCGCCGACGTCGTCACCAGCACACTGCCGGCCTGCTCGTCGTGCTCGGCCTGGCTGATCAGGTCGGCGGCGACGAACCCGGGGTCGGCGGTCTCGTCGGCGATCACGAGGATCTCGGTCGCGCCGGCCTCGGCGTCGATGCCGACGACACCGCGCACCAGGCGCTTCGCCGCGGCCACGTAGTTGTTGCCCGGACCGGTGACCAGGTCGACGGGCTCGAGGTCGATCGCGGGGACGCCGTACGCCAGCGCGCCGATCGCCCCGGCACCGCCCATCGCGTAGACCTCGTCGATTCCGAGCAGTCCGGCCGCGGCCAGGATCGTCGGGTGGACCGCGCCGCCGTGGTCGCGCTGCGGCGGGGACACCAGCGCGATCGACCGGACCCCGGCGACCTGAGCGGGGACGACGTTCATGACGACGCTCGACGGGTAGACGGCCTTGCCGCCGGGCACGTAGAGGCCGACGCGGCGCATCGGCTGCCAGCGCTGGTGCACCTCGGCGCCGTCGGCGAGCGTGGTGACGGAGCCGGCCGGCACCTGAGCGGCGCTGGCGGCGCGGACGCGGCGGATTGCTTCGTCGAGCGCTTCCCGCAGTTCAGGGGTCAGCCCGGCGACGGCCGCCGCGATCTCGGCGACCGGCACCCGCACCTTCGCCGGGGCGCCGCCGTCGAAGCGTTCGGCCTGGTCGTGCAGTGCGTCCGCTCCGCGGTGTCGGACGTCCTCGACGAGCTCGCGGGCGGCGTCGACCGCGTGCGCGACGTCGCCAACGGCGCGCGGCATGAGTCGGAGGAGGTCGGCACGGGCGGGCAGCCCGCCACGGAGGTCGATTCGCTGCATCATCAGGGGACAAGCCTACCGAGGTGACGTGGGCGTCCGCCGTCCGACCAGTGCATCGACGACGGGCCGGTGGTGTGCCACGGCCGCGGCGTCCCAGGCACCGAGCAGGTGCAGTGTGGCGATGCGGAACACGAGCGCCCGGGTGAGCAGCGACGTCCATTCCGGCTCGTCTGCCTCGGCCGCAGCCCCGTGCGCGGTCCTGCCGAGGGCTGCCAGTCGCCCGACCGGGAAGCCGTGCCAGCAGACGGCGTCGACGGCGGCGATCGCTGCGCCGAACTCCGCCGGACGCCAGTACGGCGGCCAGTCGATGATCGTCGGCGGCTGCCCGTCGGCGAACAGCACGTTGCCGAGCAGGTCACCGTGGACGAGCTGCGACGGCGCTCGCACGGGACGGAACGCCGCGGCGAGCCGGCCGAGTGTCGGATCCGTCGGCAGGGGCTCCTCACCCCACGCCATCCGGTCGGCGCGGGCCCACGGGTCGGTGGCGGCTCTGACGGCACCGGACTCCGTGTCGAGGAACGCCGGCCGCTCCACACCGGCGATCGCGCGGTGGAAGGCACGACCCGCCCGCACCACGTCCTCGACGCGGGACTCGTCCGCCGCACCGGCCACGAATCCCCACGCCTCCCAGTCCCCCGACCGCCAGCTGCCGTCGCGGGTGGCCACGGGCCGGGGTGTGCGGAACTCGGCTGGGTGCTCGGTCTCCGCTGCGTGTCCGAGTTCCGCCAGGACGCCGGCCTGCCAGTCGGTCACCGCCGGACCGTCGTGGGGCCGGAGGACGATGTTCTCGGCACGCCAGGTCAGCCCGCGCCCACCCGCGAGCGGCACGGGCGTGGACCCCGCGACCCCGAAGGCACGCAGCACCCCAGCGTCGGGAACGCTCCGGTCCGCTCCGGTCACGCGGTCCGCAACACCTTCGCCATCGGACGGCCCTTCGCGACCTCGTCGACGAGCTTGTCGAGGTACCGGATCTGTCGCATGAGCGGGTCGTCGATCTCCTCGATCCGGACGCCGCAGATCACGCCCGTGATGAGCGGCGCGTTCGGGTGCAACTGCGCGGCGGCGAAGAAGTCCTCGAACGTGGTCTCGTCCGCCAGGTGCCGTGCGAGCACTGCGTCGTCGAACCCGGTCAGCCACGTGATGACGGCGTCGAGATCACCCTTCGTGTGGCCCTTCCGCTCCACCTTCGCCAGGTAGTGCGGGTAGACCTCCGCGAAGGGCGTCCCGAAGATCCGGTGTCCGGCCACGGTCACATCCCTGTCACACCAGGCAGCGCGGCCCGAGCAGGCTCTTCAGCTCGCCGAACAGGTCGGGTGTCAGGTTCACCGGGAACGGCAGCTCGAACGTGCGCGCGACGTCGTCCTTCAGCAGCTTCAGACGGACCTCGGTCTCACCCTGGTGCCGTCCGAGCACGGCCGCGAGCTCCGTCACCGTGGACGTGGTGGCCTGCCGCTCCGGCAGCGACAACGTGAGCGGGCCGGAGCCCATCGCGTCGCCGATCGCCGGCTGGAACATGCTCACCGCGTGCAGCGCCTTGCCGTCGTCGCGGACGTTCACGCGACCGCGCAGGACCACGATCGAGTCGGCCACGAGCGACGGACCGAACTCCTGGTAGGTCTTGCCGAGGAACATCACGCCGATCTGGCCGCCGAAGTCCTCGATGTCGACGATGCCGTACGGATTGCCGCTCGTCTTCGCCACCCGGTGCTGCACGCTCGTCAGCAGCCCCGCGACCGTGACGGTCTCGCCCTCGACCGAGTCGTCGGCCGCGATGAGGTCGGCGATGGTGATCGACTGGTGCTTCGCGAGCTCGATCTCGAGGCCCGCGAGCGGGTGGTCCGAGACGTAGAGACCGAGCATGTCGCGCTCGAACGCGAGCTTGTCGCGCTTGGACCACTCCGGACGGTCGGGCACCTGCGACACCGGACCGGTGGCCGGCGACTCCTCGGCGACCTCGGCGAACAGCGAGTCGAAGTCGAACCCGACGTTGCCGTGGGCCTCGTCGCGCTTGACCTTGACGGCGCCTTCGACCGCGCCCTCGTGGATCTCGACCAGGGCACGGCGGGAGTCGCCGAACTCGTCGAAGGCACCCGCCTTGATGAGCGACTCGACGGTCCGCTTGTTCGCCGACGAGATCGGGATCTTGCGCAGGAAGTCGTGGAACGACTCGAACGCGCCCTTGTCGGTGCGGGCCTTCACGATGTCGTCGACGACGTTGAACCCGACGTTGCGGATGGCGCCCATGCCGAATCGGATGTCCTCACCGACGGCGGCGAAGAAGCCGATCGACTCGTTGACGTCCGGTGGCATGACCTTGATGCCCATGCGGCGGCACTCGTTCAGGTACAGCGCGAGCTTGTCGCGGGCGTCGCCCACCGAGGTGAGCAGCGCCGCCATGTACTCGGCCGGGTAGTGCGCCTTCAGGTACGCGGTCCAGAACGAGACCACGCCGTACGCGGCGGAGTGCGCCTTGTTGAACGCGTAGTCGGAGAACGGCAGCAGGATGTCCCACAACATCTTGATCGCCGCGGGCGAGTAGCCGTTGTCCAGCATGCCCTTCTCGAAGCCCGCGTACTGCTTGTCGAGCTCGGACTTCTTCTTCTTGCCCATCGCGCGGCGGAGGATGTCCGCCTGGCCGAGGGAGAACCCCGCGACCTTCTGCGCGATGGCCATGACCTGCTCCTGGTAGATGATCAGGCCGTAGGTCCCGCCGAGGATCTCTGCCAGGGGCTCTTCGAGCTCCGGGTGGATCGGCGTGATCGCCTGCTCGCCGTTCTTGCGGAGCGCGTAGTTCGTGTGCGAGTTCGCACCCATGGGGCCCGGACGGTACAGGGCGATGAGCGCGGAGATGTCCTCGAAGTTGTCGGGCTTCATCAGGCGGAGCAGGCCACGCATCGGGCCGCCGTCGAGCTGGAAGACGCCGAGTGTGTCACCGCGCTGCAGGAGCGCGTACGCCTCGGGGTCCTCGAGTCCCATGGTCTCGAGGTCGAGCTCGATGCCACGGTTGGTCTTGATGTTGTCGAGGGCGTCACTGATGATCGTGAGGTTGCGGAGCCCCAGGAAGTCCATCTTGATCAGGCCGAGCGACTCCGCTGCCGGGTAGTCGAACTGCGTGACGACCTGGCCGTCCTGCTCCCGCTTCATGATCGGGATGATGTCGATGAGCGGATCGCTCGACATGATGACGCCGGCCGCGTGCACGCCCCACTGGCGCTTCAGCCCCTCGAGCCCGAGCGCGGTGTCGAAGACGGTCTTCGCCTCGGGGTCGTTCTCGACCACGGTGCGGACGTCGACGGCTTCCTTGTAGCGCGGGTGGTCCTTGTCGAAGATCCCGGTGAGCGGGATGTCCTTGCCCATCACGGGCGGCGGCATCGCCTTCGTGAGCTTCTCGCCCATGCCGAACGGGAACCCGAGCACGCGCGAGGAGTCCTTCAGCGCCTGCTTCGCCTTGATCGTGCCGTACGTGACGATCTGTGCGACGCGCTCCGACCCGTACTTCTCGGTGACGTACTTGATCGCCTCACCGCGGCGCCGGTCGTCGAAGTCGACGTCGAAGTCGGGCATCGAGACGCGGTCCGGGTTCAGGAACCGCTCGAAGATCAGGCCGTGCCGGATCGGGTCGAGGTCGGTGATGCGCATCGCGTACGCGACCATCGAGCCGGCACCGGAACCACGGCCGGGGCCGACCCGGATGCCGTTGTTCTTCGACCACAGGATGAAGTCGGAGACCACCAGGAAGTACCCCGGGAACCCCATCTGGTTGATGATGCCGACCTCGTAGTCGGCACGCTCCTGCACCTCGGCCGGGATGCCGTCCGGGTACCGGTAGTCCAGCCCCTTGGCGACCTCTTTCTCGAACCAGGAGTGCTCGGTCTCGCCCGCCGGCACCGGGAACTTCGGCATGTAGTTCGCCGAGGTGTCGAACTCGACGTTGCACCGCTCGGCGATGAGCAGCGTGTTGTCGCAGGCTTCGGGGTTGTCGCGGAAGACGTGCCGCATCTGCTGCGGGGACTTCAAGTAGAACTCGTCAGCATCGAACTTGAACCGGTTCGGGTCGTTCAGCGTCGAACCCGACTGCACGCACAGCAGCGCGGCGTGCGACTTGGCGTCGTGCGAGTGCGTGTAGTGGAGGTCGTTCGTGCCGACCAGCGGGATGTCGAGGTCCTTCGCCAGCCGGATCAGGTCGCTCATGATCCGACGCTCGATCTCGAGCCCGTGGTCCATGACCTCGGCGAAGTAGTTCTCCTTGCCGAAGATGTCGCGGTAGTCGGCGGCGGCCTTGACGGCTTCGTCGTACTGACCGAGGCGCAGGCGCGTCTGGACCTCGCCCGACGGGCACCCCGTCGTGGCGATGATGCCCTCGTGGTACTCCTCGAGCAGCTCGATGTCCATGCGCGGCTTGAAGTAGTAGCCCTCGAGCGACGCCTTCGACGACAGCCGGAACAGGTTGTGCATGCCCGTCGTGTTCTCGGCGAACATCGTCATGTGCGTGTACGAGCCGGCACCGGAGACGTCGTCCCCACCGCCGTCGCCCCACCGCACGCGGGTCTTGTCCGTGCGGTGCGTCCGGGGCGTGATGTACGCCTCGGTCCCGATGATCGGCTTGACGCCGCCGGCCTTGGCGGCCTTCCAGAACTCGAAGGCGCCGAACATGTTGCCGTGGTCGGTCACCGCCACGGCCGGCATGCCCTGCGCAGCGGTCTCCTGCACGAGGTCGCCGAGCCTGGCCGCACCGTCGAGCATCGAGTACTCGCTGTGCACGTGCAGGTGGACGAAGGAGTCGGAATCCGCCACGGAACCTCCGGTCGAACGAGCTGCTTGCGGGACGCGAACAGCCTAACCGCGACCGCGGACAAACCCGCGCGTGTCCGATCGCTCCGACGCCGAGGTCGCACGACACGCCGCGCGCAGTCCGACGAGGGTGCAGGAACGTGTCCCCACGGCGGTGGAGCCCGCGCGTGGCGGGCGTGGGGCGCGGGGCGGGGTCGGCACGGGCCTCCCGGCCGGGGCCTGGCGAGACGAAGTCGGCATGCACCCGGCACGCCCGTCGCTCCCCCGTCGCTCGCCCCGCCGAGGTTCCACAACACGCCGCCCGCACTCCGCCGAGGTTCCACGGACCGACGTTCGGCGCGCCCAGATGCCCGGATTTCGGAACCTCAGCGGCACGCGACGACGCACCCACGCGGCCACGGACCCACGCGACCGGACCGAACAGCGCCCGCGCCCGTCAGGACGAGGCGGCTCGGATGCGGTCGAGCGCGAGACGCAGGTCGTCGGGGTACTCCGCATGGAACTCCACCCACGAACCCGTGCGCGGGTGGTCGAACCCGAGTCGCACGGCATCGAGCCACTGGCGGGTCAGCCCGAGCTCCTGCGCCAGGACCGGGTCGGCGCCGTACATCGTGTCGCCGACCAGCGGGTGGCGCGTCGCGGCCATGTGCACGCGGATCTGGTGGGTGCGACCGGTCTCGAGGTGCACCTCGAGCAGGGTCGCCGAGCGGAACGCCTCGAGGGTCTCGTAGTGGGTGACGCTCGGCTTGCCGTCGGCGGTGACCGCGAACTTCCAGTCGCTCGACGGGTGCCGGCCGATGGGGGCGTCCACGGTGCCGGAGGTCGGGTCCGGGTGGCCCTGCGCGAGCGCGTGGTAGACCTTCTCGACCGTGCGCTCCTTGAAGGCCCGCTTGAGGTGGGTGTACGCGAGTTCGGTCTTCGCCACGACCATGAGCCCCGACGTGCCGACGTCGAGGCGGTGCACGATGCCCGCGCGCTCTGCGGCACCCGAGGTCGCGATCGTGAAGCCCGCTGCGGCGAGGCCCCCGGGCACGGTCGGGCCGTCCCAGCCGGGCGAGGGGTGTGCGGCGACGCCGACGGGCTTGTCGACGACGACGATGTCCTCGTCGTCGTGCACGATCGTCATCCCCGGGACGACCGCCGGCACGATGCGCGGCGGCTCCTTCGGGGACCACTCCACCTCGAGCCAGGAGTCGGCGTGCAGGCGGTCGGACTTGTCGACGGGGGCGCCGTCGACCCGGACCCCACCGGCGGCGACGACGTCGGCCGCGAACGACCGGCTGAACCCGAGGAGCTTCGCGATGGCGGCGTCGACACGCTCGCCGGCGAGCCCGTCGGGGACGGGAAGAGCACGCGATTCGGTCACGTTGCGTCGTGCCCCAGCGGGTCGCGCCGGTCGTGTTGTTCCGGACGGGAGGCCCGCTCCGGCTCCGGCAGGCCGCCTGCGGACGATGCAGCGTCGGCTGCGGGCGCCGAGAACGCGGCCCCACCGTCGAGCGGCTCCGTCGTGTCCGCCTGCGCAGCGCGCTTGGCGGAGACCGTGCGGGACCCGTCGAGGTTCACCCCGAGGATCACCAGCAGCACGAAGACCACCATGCTGATGCAGATGAACGAGTCGGCGACGTTGTAGATCGCCGGCATCATCCACGGCGTCGAGATGAAGTCGACCACGTGGCCGCGGCCGAAGCCGGGTTCACGGAAGAGTCGGTCGATCAGGTTGCCGAGCGCGCCGCCCAGCAGCATGCCGAGCACGACGGCCCACCACATCGACCGGATCCGACGCGAGTACACGATGATCGCGACGACGACCGCCGCCGAGATGATCGAGAACACCCACGTCATGTTCACCGCGAAGGAGAACGCCGCACCCGGGTTCCGCACGTACAGGAACTGGAGCGCCCCGCCCAGGATCGGGACGGGGGTGCCGTACGGCAGGTTCGCGACGACCAGCGCCTTCGCGACCTGGTCGAACGCCACCACCACGACAGCGGCGAAGGCCAGTGCCGCGATCGCGCGGACACTGACCTTCGCTCGTGATGCTGGTCGCGACAACGTCAGTTGCCGAAGCCCTGCGCCGATGCCGGCGCCGGGGTGAGACCGGACTGCTCGTTCGAGGAGTCGAGCTCGGAGAGCTGCCCCTGGATGTAGCTCTTGAGCTGGGCGCGGTAGTCACGCTCGAACGTCCGGAGCTCGTCGATCTTGCCCTCGAGCTGGCGCTGCTCCTGCTCGAGCACCTGGACACGCTGACGGTTCGTGTTCTCGGTGTCGGCGATGATCTGGCGCTGCTTGGCCTCGGCCTCGGAGACGAGGCGCGCTGCCTGGGCGGTGCCCTCGGCGATGAGCGCGTCACGCTTCTCGACGCCTTCGCGGACGTGCTCCTCGTGGAGACGACGCGCGAGCGTCAGGAGGTTCGTGGTGCCCTCGGTGTCCTCGTCCGCCGGGACGGTGGTCGCCGGGGCGGCCGCTGCGACCGGAGCGGGCTCGGGAGCCGCCTCGACCGGGGCCGGCACGGGCTCCGGCTCGGTCTCGACCGCCGGAGCGGGCTGCTCGGTCTGCGCCGACTGCGGGGCCGACTCGGCCGCCTGCAGGCGCTGGCGGAGCTCGTCGTTCTCCGCGGTCAGGCGTCGCAGCTCGACCACGACCTCGTCGAGGAAGTCGTCGACCTCGTCCTGGTCGTAGCCCTCGCGGAACTTCGTCGGCTGGAACCGCTTGTTGACTACGTCTTCCGGCGTCAAAGCCATTGCCGTCACCTCAATAGAACTGCTGAACGTGTGGAACCACTTGCGTCGTGACCGAACGTACCAGTCACCACGTGTGGTGCGGATGCCGCGCCGGAGGCGAGCATCGATCCCGACCACCGTACACCGACGATGGGGAGGAACGATGACCGCCGCGTCGGCGCGGCGCGTGTTGCGGACCTGGATCGACCCGGAACCGGACCTGGATCGAGCCGGGTTCGGCCCGCGATCGGGTCAGACCGCGACGGCGATGCCGTTGACGACGACCCGGGCGATGATCACGACGAGCATGACGATCGTCCAGCCGAAGTCGAGTGCCACCGGCCCCATGCGGAGCGGCGGCAGGACCCGCCGAACCGCGCGGATCGGCGGATCGGTGATCGTGTAGACGAACTCGGAGACCACGAGCAGTCCTCCGCGCGGCCGCCAGGACCGGTTGAAGTTCTGCACGAGGTCGAGCGCGAACCGCCCCCACATGACGAAGAAGTACAGCAGGAGGGCGAGGGAGATGATCCCTAGGATCACGGACACGATGGGGCTCGCTCGTCTCGGGCGAGTGCCGTCAGGTGACGACGCTCACGGGCGGGTGGCCGGGGACGGCTCAGGACTGGGCGAAGAAGTTCGCCTCGATGTCGGACTCTACCTCAGCCGGCTCACCACTCACTGCGACGTGTGCGGGCGACAGCAGGAAGACCTTGTTCGTGACGCGCTCGATCTTGCCGTACAGGCCGAGCGAGAGGCCGGATGCGAAGTCGATCATGCGACGCGCGTCGTTCTCGGTCATCTGCGAGAGGTTGATGATGACGGGGATCCCGTCGCGGAAGCTCTCGGCGATGGACTGGGCGTCCTTGTACTCGCGCGGGTGGACGGTGAGGATCTCGTTCATTTCCTGGACCGGGGTCGCCTTCTGTGCGGTCGTGTGCGAGCGGCGGAGCGGAGTCACCTGGGCGCCGCGCTGGTGGGTGTGCGTCTTCGTGGCAGCCGGTGCGGCTGCAGGAGCTGCGGCCGGAGCAGCCGTGGCGACCGGGGAAGCCGCCGGTGCGGGACTCTCCGGCGCAGCGGCTGGAGCGGCCGGGGCCTGCTGACGCGCGGGCGCAGCCTGCTGCGGCTGCTCGTCCTCGTAGTCGAGTTCCTCGTCGGCGAGGCCGAGGTAGACCATCGTCTTCTTCAGCGGGTTGGCCATGGTTCCTCCGGAGGTAAGTGCACGTGGATGCCCTGCAACGAGGCTAGGGTGCCGCCGGCCGATTTCCCGTGATTGCGGTGCCGATCCGCAGGTGTGTCGCGCCCTCGAGCACGGCGTCCGCGTAGTCGCCGCTCATGCCGGCCGAGATGTCGGTGGCGCCGGGCTCGAGCGCCACGACCCGCTCCGAGATCGCCCGGAGTCGCGCGAACGCCGCTCGGGGCTCCTCGTCCAGCGGCGCGACGGCCATGACCCCGCGCAGCCGGATGGTGCCGGTCTCGAGCACGCGTGCAGCCATCGCCTCGACGTCGTCCGGTTGCACACCGCCGCGTCCGGGGTCGTCGGTCAGGTTGACCTGCACGAACCCGTCGATGACCGGTGGCTCCGGCTCGGCCTCGGTCGGCGCGAAGGCGTCCACCACCGATGTGCGGTCGAGGGACTGCACGACGTGCGCGTAGCGACGGACCTGCCGGGCCTTCTTCGACTGCAGCTGCCCGACGAAGTGCCAGGTCAGGTCGAGGTCGGCGAGTTCCGCGGCCTTGGCCTGTGCCTCTTGGTGGCGGTTCTCCCCCACGTCGGTGACGCCGAGGGACGCCAGCGCACGGACGAGCGAGGCCGGGTGGTACTTCGTGACGACGATCAGCGTGAGGTCGTCGGCCGAGCGCCCTGCGGCGCGCGCCGCGTCGGCGATGCCACTCCTGACGTACGCGAGACGCGCCTCCAGTCCGTCGTCACGAGGCGACGATCTCTCGTCTGGTGACGAGGTGGACGGGAGGCGCGGATCACCTGCCATGGAACGCTTACTTCAGGAAGTCGGGGACGTCGAGCTCGTCGTCGTCGTCGAACGCCGGGTCGGCGGCGCGCTGCACCGGCGGCTGGTGTTCCTGCGAAGCCCAGGAGGGGCTCGACGTGCTGGAGTCCTCGATCGCACCGGTCGAGGCGGCGACGGGGGCCGTCGCGCTCACCTCGGGGTCGACGTAGCTCGAGCGACGCTCCTTCTGCTGCTGCGCCGGCTCGCCGCCGTCGAAGCCCGCGGCGATGACGGTCACGCGGACCTCGTCGCCGAGGGTGTCGTCGATGACCGCACCGAAGATGATGTTCGCCTCGGGGTGCACGGCTTCCTGCACCAGACGCGCGGCGTCGTTGATCTCGAAGATGCCGAGGTTCGAGCCACCCTGGATCGAGAGCAGCACACCGTGCGCTCCGTCGATCGAGGCCTCGAGCAGCGGGGATGCGACCGCGAGCTCGGCGGCCTTGATGGCACGGTCGGCACCGCGCGACGAGCCGATGCCCATGAGCGCGGAACCCGCACCCTGCATGACGGACTTGACGTCGGCGAAGTCGAGGTTGATGAGCCCCGGGGTGGTGATGAGGTCGGTGATGCCCTGCACGCCGGCGAGGAGCACCTGGTCGGCCGTGGCGAAGGCCTCGACCATCGAGATGCCGCGGTCGCTGATCTCGAGCAGGCGGTCGTTCGGGACGACGATGAGCGTGTCGACCTCGTCCTTGAGCCCGGCGACGCCGTTCTCGGCCTGGGACTGGCGACGCTTGCCCTCGAAGCTGAACGGCTTCGTGACGACACCGATGGTGAGCGCGCCGATCGACTTGGCGATGCGGGCGACGACGGGCGCACCACCCGTGCCGGTCCCACCGCCTTCACCGGCGGTGACGAAGACCATGTCGGCACCCGCGAGTGCCTCTTCGATCTCCTCGGCGTGGTCCTCGGCGGCACGACGGCCGACCTCGGGGTCCGCACCGGCGCCGAGGCCGCGGGTGATCTCGCGGCCGACGTCGAGCTTGACGTCGGCGTCGCTGAGCAGCAGCGCCTGCGCGTCGGTGTTGATGGCGATGAACTCGACGCCACGGAGGCCGAGTTCGATCATCCGGTTGACGGCGTTGACGCCGCCGCCGCCGACACCGACGACCTTGATGACGGCGAGGTAGTTGTGGTTCGTGGTCACGTCAGTCAGGCCTCCGGTTGAACCCTCAACCTCTACTTGAAGTTCAGGGGCAATGCTGGTAGATGTGGTGCTGGCTTCGACGCTACGGGTGGGTTCCGCGCACTGTCGCCCCGCCACGCCGCGTGTCGCCGATCAGGTCGGCAATTCAGTCCTTCGCGCGGATCACGCCGTTGTCCGGTGCCGACACGTCGTACTCGACCACGACGCCCGGGTTCCGCGCCGCGTGGTCCTTCACCAGGGCGGCGAGCAGCGCGGCCTTCGCCTCGGAGTCGTCGGGGCTCCCCCACACAACGGTCGAGCCGTCCTTGAGCGTCAGGGTCACGTCGTCGGCGGTGGACCCTGCGACCCGCGTGACCTGCGACCGCACGGTCGACGGCAGCGCCAGCACGACCTCGGTCATCGTGCGGAAGCTCGAGGACCCGAGGCGCGCACGGGCGATGTCGGCGAGCGGCATGGTGTCCGGACGCTTCGGGGACGACTGGACGACGATGCCGGCCGGGTCGACGAGGTCGAACGAGCTGCCGGACTGCACGGCGACGACGGGCGTGCGCTCGGTCACCGTCACCACGAGGGTGTGCGGCGGCGCCTCTTCGGTCACGTAGCTCTCGATGAGCGGGAAGCCCGCGATGTCCTGCTTGATCTCGTCGAAGTCGAGTCGTGCGAGCGGGGTGCCGATCTGGTCGGACAGGGCCTGCCGCAGGGCGGTCTCGTCGACGCGGTTGGTGCCCTTGACCTCGATCGTCTGCAGCGCCATGAGCGGCGAGAACACGGCCACCAGGATCGAGACGCCGAGCACGAGCACGATGCCGGCCGCGGTGATCCAGGCGGCGCGACGGTGGCGGCTGCGCCGGGTGAACCGCCGCACCTCGGCCCGCTCGAGCAGGCGACGGCGACGCTTCGCGATGCGCGCCTCACGCGCGGTCTCGGCAGCGCGCACGCCGGCACCGATGGGTGCGTCGTCATGCTGGACCGGCCGGGAGGCACTGCCTGCTTCGAGCACGTCGGTCACGGTCGCGTCGTGGTCGCGTGCACTGCCCGCCGCGCCCCCGGACGGTCGTTGCGCCCCGTCTCCTCGGGGCGCGTTGCCCGCGTCGGGGCGCGGGTCACGGTGGTCCTCGTTCGGCGTGTACTCGCGCAGGCGGTCGGCCACCGTGGACAGTCCGGCGCCGAAGCGGCGCCCGGCGGCGCCGGCGAGGGCGCCGACGCGGTCGCGGGGTGACCCGGACGCATCGGTGCTCACGGGCGGGTCGGGGGTGGGCTCGGCCGTCTCGACGACCGGAGCCTCGTCGTCGGGCGTGGGACGGGCCTCCCGGTCGTCCGCCGTGCGCCCGCGGAACGCAAGCCGCGGCATCGAGGGGCCACGACGCTGCCGGGGCACGTCGGCGCCCTCGACCGGGGCGTCCCTGCGGGCGTCCCCCTCGTCGAACCCCTCGGGTCGTCTCACCGGCCCAACGCTCCCAGCACCTGCGGGATGATCCGGTACACGTCACCGCAGCTGAGCGTCATGATGATGTCGCCGTCGCGGGCGACCGCGGCGGCTCGGGCGGCGGCCTCGTCCCAGTCCGGCAGGAACTCCACGCGGGACTGGTCGGCGAAGCGCTCCTGCACCAGGGCGCCGGTCACGCCGGGCTCCGGGTCCTCGCGCGCGCCGTAGACGTCGAGGACGACGGTGTGGTCGGCGAGCTCCTCGTAGACCCGCGCGAAGTCACCGGCCATCAGACGGGTGCGGGAGTACAGGTGCGGCTGGTGGATCGCGATGATGCGGCCGTCGCCGACGACGTTGCGGGCGGCCTTGAGCGCCGCCGCGACCTCGGTCGGGTGGTGCGCGTAGTCGTCGTAGACCGACACCCCGCGCTCGACACCGTGCAGCTCGAAGCGGCGCTGCGTGCCGCCGAAGGCCTCGAGCCCCCGGATCGCGTCGGCGGCGCTCACGCCCAGGCCGGTCAGGACCGCGAAGGCGCCGACGGCGTTGATCGCGTTGTGCCGGCCCGGCACGCGGAGGGTCAGGTGGTGGGCCTCGCCCCTGGCGCGGAAGTCCACCTCGACGCCCGCCGACTCGATGATCCGCTCGATGCGCACGTCGGCGTCGACGGCCTCGCCGAAGGTGACGACCTCGGGTGCGTCGGCACGCGCGCGGATGCCCGCCGTGACGGTCTTCGCGCCGGCGTCGTCGCTCGAGATCACGACGCGCTCGCTCGCCTTCGCGGCGAACTCCACGAACGCCTCGGTGAAGGCCGCTTCGCTGCCGTAGTGGTCGAGGTGGTCGGCGTCGACGTTCGTGATGAGGGCCACGGCGACGTCGTAGAGCAGGAACGAGCCGTCGGACTCGTCGGCCTCGACCACGAACAGGTCGCTCGAGCCCGGCGCCGAGCTCGTGCCGAGCGACTGGATGACGCCGCCGTTGACGAAGCTCGGGTCGAGACCGAGCTCGACCATCGCGGTGACGATCATGCCGGTCGAGGTGGTCTTGCCGTGCGCGCCGGCGACCGCGACGAGGCGGTGCTCGGCGATGAGGGCGGCGAGGGCCTGGGACCGGTGCAGCACCGGCAGGCCGCGGCGCTGCGCCTCGAGCAGTTCGGGGTTGTCCGGCCAGAGCGCACTCGTGACGACGATCGTGTCCGCATCGCCCATGTTCGCGGCGTCGTGGCCGATGTGCACCGCGGCGCCGAGGTCGCGCATGATGCCCGTCGTCTCGGTCTCGCGGGAGTCGCTGCCCGTGACGCGGTGACCGGCGGCGAGGAACATGCGGGCGATGCCGCTCATGCCGGCGCCGCCGATGCCGACGAAGTGCACGGTGCCGAGGTCGTCCGGGATCGGCTGCGTCAGGTCCGGCTTGATGGTCATGGTTCCTCCGTGGTGCTGGCGGCGCCGTTGCCTCGTGCGGTTCCTCGTGCGTCGCCTCGCGCGGTTCCCCGTGCGGCGTCCAGGACGAGGTCGGTCATCCGGTCCGCGCCGTCGCGGTGCCCGACGCTCCCTGCCCGGACCGTCATGTCCGCGATGCGGGCCCGGTCCTGCAGGATGGTCAGGAGCTGGAACGTCACCCAGTCGGGGTCGAATTCCCCGTCCGCCACGAGCACAGCTCCCCCGGCGTCGACGACGTCCTTGGCGTTGTGCCGCTGCTCGCCGTTGCCGACAGGGTACGGCACGAGCACGCTCGGCAGCCCGACCGCGGTGAGCTCGCAGACCATGCCGGCGCCGGAACGCGACACCACGAAGTCGCTCGCCGCGTACGCCAGGTCCATCCGGTCGCAGTAGGCGAGCACGTGGTAGCCGTCGAGGTCGCTCGGGCCGATGTCCGACGCCGCTCCGACGACGTGCAGGATCTGCCAACCGGCGCCCACGATGGTCGCCGCGGACTTGTTGATCGTGCGGTTGATGCTGCGGGCGCCCGAGGATCCCCCCGTGACGAGGAGCACGGGGCGAGCGGGGTCGAGCCCGAACTCGGCGAGGGCCTCGGCGCGGCTGGCACGGCGGTCGAGCGACTCGATCTCGCGCCGGAGCGGCATGCCGACGACCCGGCCGTGCCGCAGTCGGGTGTTCGAGAAGGTCAGGCCGACGTGCTCGGTGAGGAACGCGGCGAGGCGGTTCGCCAGCCCCGGCTTCGCGTTCTGCTCGTGCACGACGATCGGGGTGCCGGTGCGCCGGGCCGCGATGTACGCCGGTGCCGCCGCGTAACCGCCGACGCCGAGGACGACCTCGACCCCGTGCTCACGGATGATCTGCTCGGTGCGCTTGACGGCTGCGGCGAAGCGCTGCGGGAAGCGGAGGGCTGCGCCGTTCAGCTTCCGGGGGAACGGCAGGCGCGGGATCGTCAGGAGCTCGTAGCCGCGCATCGGCACCAGGCGGGACTCGAGGCCCTCGGCGGTGCCCAGGACGAGCACCTCGGCGTCCGGCTCGCGCTCGGTCAGCCGGTCGGCGACCGCGAGCAGGGGGTTGACGTGTCCGGCGGTGCCCCCGCCGGCGAAGAGGTACTTGCTCACCGGAGTCGTCCGTTCGTGGTGGTGCTGTCGAGGGGCGCGTTCGTGGTGCGCGGGTCGTTCTTGCCGGGCAGGTCGCGGGCGAACGACAGCACGACGCCGATCGCCACCAGGGTCATGATGAGCGCGGACCCGCCGGCCGAGATCAGCGGGAGTGGGACGCCGAGGACCGGCAGCAGGCCGAGCACCACGGCGATGTTCACGAGCGCCTGGCCGATGATCCACGCGAGGATGCCACCCGTGACGGTCTTCACGAACGGGTCGCGGGACTGCCGGATGATCTTGATCATGCCGACGGCGAGCACGACGAACAGTGCGAGCACGACGACGGCGCCGATCAGGCCGAGCTCCTCGCCGATGATCGCGAAGATGTAGTCGTTGTCCGCCTCGGGCAGCCACGACCACTTCGCCTTGGAGTTGCCGAGTCCGACGCCGAACACACCACCGGACGCCAGCGCCCACATGCCGTGCACGGGCTGCCAGCACAGGTCGGCGTACTGGTTCGAGTCGGTGCAGCCGGACAGCCACGCGCTGATGCGCACTTGACGGGACGACGACGCCATCGTGACGAACGGCAGCATGACCGCCATCGCCGCCAGGCCGACGAGCAGGTGCCGGGCGCGGGCCCCGCCGACGTAGAGCGCACCGAGGACCAGGATGAGCATGATCATCGCGGTGCCCTGGTCTCCTCCGAGGATCACGAGGCCGAGCGACAGGAGCGAAGCGATCCCGATCGGGATGAACACCTCTTTCCAGTCGTCGAGCTTGTCGCGCTTGACGTACATGATCGCGCCGATGCCGAGCACCAGGCCGAGCTTGACCACCTCGGACGGCTGCGCGGTGAACGAGCCGATGCCGATCCAGTTCCGGTTGCCCTGGACGTCGATGCCGAGCGGGGTGTACACGAGCAGCTGCAGGACGAGCGCAGCGCCGAGCAGTCGCATCGCCCACTTCCGCCACAGGCGCGTCGGCACACGACTCGCGATGAGCATGAGCGGGACGCCGAGGACGGCGTACAGCCCCTGGCGGGACGCTGCACCGAAGAAGTCGTGCGTCGCGGCGTACTGCTCGACACTCGACGACGACAGGACCATCACGACGCCGAAGACGACCAGGAAGAGCGTGACGCCGAGGATCGTGTAGAAGGTGCTCGACTCGGCGACGAAGACGTTCTTGACGGCGACGAGTGCACCGTTCGTGCGACGCGGGCTGCCCGTCGCCGGCGTGCTACGACTGTTCGGAAGATCCGTCGTCGCCATCGGCGTTGCCTCCCAGGTACTCGTGGACCGCCGCCGCGAAACGACGCCCCCGGTCGGCGTAGGAGCCGAACTGGTCGAACGACGCAGCCGCCGGGGCGAGGAGGACCGTGTCGCCCGGCCTCGCGACCGATGCGGCATGCCGGACCGCCTCGGGCATGACCTGATCAGTGTCCGTCGTCTCCACCTGGAGCACCGGCACCCCGGACGCGTGTCGCGCGAATGCCTCCAGGACGGGGGTCCGGTCGGAGCCGATCACGACGACGGCACGGACCTCGGGGCCGAACCGGGCGACGAGCCCGTCGACGTCGACGCCCTTGAACAGGCCGCCGACGATCCACACCACGGTGTCGAACGAGGCGAGCGAGGCGGTGGCGGCGTGCGGGTTCGTGGCCTTCGAGTCGTCGACCCACGCGACGCCAGCCGACTCGGCCACGAGCTCCGTGCGGTGGTGGTCGGCGCGGAAGGCCCGGACGGCGGAGCGGATCGCACTCGGCTGGACGGTGCCGGCACGGGCGAGGGCGGCGGCGGCCAGGACGTTCATGGTCATGTGCGGGCTGGCGAGCCCGGCGACCTCGAGGTCGGCGACGGTCGACAGTTCGAGCGCGCTGTTCCGACGGTCCTCGGTGAAGGCGCGGTCGCACAGGACGTCCTCGACGATGCCGACGTCCCCGGGCGCGGGCACTCCCGGCGTGAAGCCGACGGCACGGCAGCCCTCGACGACGTCGGCGTCCTGCACCATGTCGCGCGTGACGTCGTCGGCCGTGTTGTAGACGCACGCCATCACGGTGCGCTCGTAGACCTTGGCCTTCGCGGCGCGGTACGCCGCGGCGGAGCCGTGCCACTCGAGGTGGTCGTCGGCGATGTTCAGGCAGGCGCTCGCGAGCGGCACGACCGCGCCGTCGCCCGCGGTCGCCATGTAGTGCAGCTGGTGGCTGGAGAGCTCGACGACGAGCACGTCGTAGCCGTCCGGGTCGCGGACGACGTCGAGCACCGGTACGCCGATGTTGCCGCAGGCCACGGCACGCAGGCCGCCGGCCTCGTACATCGCGGTCGTGAGCTGCGTCGTGGTGGTCTTGCCGTTCGTGCCGGTGATCGTGATCCACGGCGCCGCGACCGGACCGCGCACGACCTTGTCGCGCACGCGCCAGGCGAGCTCGATGTCACCCCAGACGGTGCTGTTCGAGACGGACCACTGGACGGTCGCGTTGTGCGGCGGCAGGCCGGGCGACACGATGACGACGTCCGGTGCCTGCTCCTGCAGCGCGGCCGGCACGGTGTCGAGCGGCGTCTGCACGAAGCGCGCGCCGATGACGTCGAGCAGCTCGACGCTGTCCGACGGTGCGTCGGTCGAGTACACCGTCACCGCACTGCCGAGCTCGACCAGGGTGTCGGCGACCGAGAACCCGGTCGCGCCGAGCCCGAGGACGGCGACGTTCAGGCCCTTCCACCCCTCGGAGTACCAGCTGTCGAGCGAGACGAGACGGTCAGCCGACACGGGCGATCCATTCGAGGTAGAAGAGGCCGACCCCCGCGGCGACGAAGAGCCCCGCGATGATCCAGAACCGGACGACCACCGTCACCTCGGCCCACCCCTTCAGCTCGAAGTGGTGGTGCAGCGGACTCATCCGGAAGATCCGCTTGCCGTGGGTGATCTTGAAGTACGCCCGCTGCAGGATCACCGAGCCGGTGACGATGAAGAACAGGCCACCGATCAGGATGAGCAGGAGCTCGGTGCGGCTGAGGATCGCGAGACCCGCCAGCGCCCCACCGAGGCCGAGCGAACCGGTGTCGCCGAGGAAGATCTGCGCCGGCGACGTGTTGTACCAGAGGAAGCCGATGAGCCCACCGCAGACCGCGGCCGCGACGACCGCCAGGTCGAGCGGGTTGCTCACGGTGTAGCAGGCGTGTGCGGTGTTCGAGTCGAGCCGGGCGCCGCCGCAGATCTGGTTGGACTGCCAGAAGCCGATGATGACGTACGAGCCGATCGCCAGGATGCTGGAGCCGGTCGCGAGACCGTCGAGGCCGTCCGCGACGTTGACGCCGTTCGACGTCGACACCGTGAGCAGCACGATCCAGGCCAGGAACAGCACGGTGCCGATGACCGTGCCGAGCGCCATGAAGTCGAGCCACGGGATGTCACGGATCGCCGAGATCATGGTCGACGCCGGGGGCTTGCCGTTCGACGTCGGCACCACCAGGGCGACCGTGGCGAAGATGACGCCGACGATGACCTGGCCGAGGACCTTGGCCCACCCGCCGAGCCCGAGGCTCCGCTGGCGCCGGACCTTGAGGAAGTCGTCGATGAACCCGACGAAGCCCAGCCCCACCATGAGGAACAGCACGAGCAGGCCGGACAGGGTGATCGAGTCACGTCCGACCAGATGGCCGACGAAGTACCCGATCACGGCACCGATGATGAGGACGATGCCGCCCATCGTCGCGGTGCCGCGCTTGGTGTGGTGCGACTGCGGACCGTCGTCACGGATGAACTGCCCCCACCCGAGACGGTGGAACAGCTTGATGAAGAACGGGGTGAGCAGCAACGTGAACACCAGCGACACAGCGCCGGCGATGAGGAGCGCGATCATTCGGTGACACCTCCGAGGCGGTCGCCGAGGAATCGCAGTTCGGCCGACTTCGAGGACTTGACCAGGACCACGTCGCCGGGGCGGAGCATGTCCTGGAGTGACCGGACGGCGTCGTCGACGTCCTCGATGAACACCGACTCGCCGTCCCACGATCCCTCGAGGGTGGCGGCCTGGTGGATGGGCATCGCGCCGCGGCCGACGACCACGAGCTGTCCGATGCCGAGACGGACGACGAGCCGACCGATGCGGTCGTGCTCCTCGGTCGAGAACTCGCCGAGCTCGGCCATCTCGCCGAGCACGGCGACGGTCCGCTCCCCCGGGCGCACGATCTGCGCCAGGGTCCGCAGCGCCGCTGCGGTCGAGTCGGGCGACGCGTTGTAGGCGTCGTTGATGACGGTGACGCCCTCGGGGCCGCCCTGCAGCAGCTCCATGCGCCAGCGCTCGGCGCGCGTCATCGACGCGAGCGCCGCGGCGCCGTCGGCGAGCGGGACGCCCCAGCGGTGGGCGACCGTCAGGGCGGCGGCCGCGTTCATCGCGTGGTGCTCCCCCAGGATCGCGAGACGCACGTCCACGTGATCCGGGCCTCCCCGTCGGCCTCCGTCTGCAGACGGGTCGCCTGCGGGCACGGGAGGCGCGGTGAGGGTGAAGCGGGTGCCGCTGCGGTCCGTCTCGATGCCGGTGATGCGGTAGTCGGCATCCGCCGACGTGCCGAAGCCGACCACCTGGGCGGCCGTCAGGTCGCGCATCGACGCGACCCGGTCGTCGTCGAGGTTGAGCAGCGCGGTCGCGGAGGCGGGCAGGTCGGTGACCATCTCGGACTTCGCGCGCTGCGTCGCCTCGATGCCACCGAACTCGCCGGCGTGCGCCAGGCCCACCTTGAGCACGACACCGACGTCCGGCTCGGCGATGCGGACGAGCGCAGCGATGTGGCCGACGCCGCTCGCTCCCATCTCGACGACCAGGAACCGGGTGTCGTACGTGACCCGGAGCATCGAGATCGGTGCCCCGACGTGGTTGTTGAAGGACCCCCGGGGCGCGACGGTCTCGCCGTGCTGCTCGAGGATCGTCCGGAGCATGTTCTTCGTGCTCGTCTTGCCGTTCGAGCCGGTGATGCCGACGACCTTCAGCGGTGCCGGACGCCCCTCGGCGTCGACGCGGTCGGCGGACGCCATCCGGACCCGGGTGACGACCTCGTGCGCGAGCGCGGCGAGGGCGGCGTAGCCGTCCGCGACGACGATCTGCGGCGCGGTGGTCTCGACGCGCTCGGGCGTGATGACCAGCGCGGCACCGGCCTCGGTCGCGGCGGGCACGAAGCGGCGCCCGTCCGTGACCTCGCCGGGCAGGGCGAAGAAGACGCTGCCGGGGCGGACCAGGCGCGAGTCGGTCTCGACCGAGCCCTCCACCACCAGGTCGCCGGGCTCGGCGACGTCGGTCGCCTGGGCACCACCGATCAGCTCGCCGCCGACCGCGGTGGCGATCTCGGCGAGGGTGAGCGCGATCATCGGAGGTCCTCGGCCGGTCCGGAGTTCGGCTCCCAACCGGCTTCGCGCAGGGCCTGACGGGCCTCGTCGCGTGCCGAGTAGGGGGTGCGGACACCGGCGATGTCGCGGTAGTCCTGGTGGCCGGGGCCGGCCCAGAGGATCGAGTCGCCCTCGCCGAGCAGGCCGACGGCCAGGCGGATGGCGGCCTCGGGCGGGCTCACCTCGTGCAGCTCGTGGTCCGGGAACGCCTCGCGCGCGGCGTCGACCAGGGTCTTCCGGATCGACGCGGCGTCCTCGAAGCGGGGGTGGTGGTCGGTGACGACGAGGATGTCGCTGCCGGCCGCTGCGACGCGGGCCATGTCGCCGCGCTTCGTGGTGTCGCGGTCGCCGTCGGCGCCGAACAGCATGAGGACCTTGCCGGACGTGAACTGGCGGACGGCCGCGAGGGTGTTCTCGAAGGCATCGGCGCTGTGGCCGAAGTCGACGTAGACGCTCGGGCCGTGCTCGCCCGAGACGCGCTCGGTGCGGCCGGGCAGGTAGCACTCGATGGCGGACACGCGGCGCACGTCGCCGTCGCGGTCGCGGTCGCTTCGGGCATCGTGCTCGTCGCGGCCGTCTTCGTCCGGGTAGCGGCGGTGGTTGTTGTCGAGCGCGTGCGCGATGGCACCGAGCTCGAAACCGCCCTCGACGAGCATCACGATCGCCAGTGCGGCGTTCGCCGCCATGTGCCAGCCGATCAGGGGCACACGGGTGGTGAGTTCGCGGCCCTCGGGACCGGTCAGGCGGAACTCGGTGTAGGCGGCGTGCGCCTCGACGATGTCGACGTGCCACTCGGCCTCGACGTCCGGGTGCACCGTGATCGTCGTGACCGGGATGCGGGAGTCCTGCACCACACGGTGGCCCCAGTCGGTGTCCAGCGAGACGACCCCGCGACGGGCGTGCTCGGGCTGGAACAGCGGGAGCTTCGCCTGGTAGTACTCCTCCATGTCGGCGTAGTCGTCGAGGTGGTCGTGCGACAGGTTCGTGAAGGCCGCGACGTCGAAGACGATGCCGTCGACCCGGTGGCGGCTGAGGGCCTGCGCGCTCACCTCGACGGCGACCGCGCGCACCTCGCTCTCGCGCATCCGGGCGAGGAGCGCGTGCATCTCGCTGGCCTCGGGCGTGGTGAGGCGGCTCGTCACGCTGAGCGTGCCGATGTGGCGCTCGGCGGTCGAGCTCAGGCCGGTGACCAGGCCGAGCTGCTTGAGGATCCCCTCGAGGATGTACGACGTGCTCGTCTTGCCGTTCGTGCCGGTGACGGCGAACAGCTGCGGCAGGTCGGTGGCCTCGTCCGGGTGGGTGCGGTACACCCAGCCGGACACGTCGCCCAGGGCAGCACGGGGGTCGTCCACGACGAGGACCGGCAGGCCGGCCGCTCGTGCGCTCTCCACGCCCGCGTCGTCGGTCAGGACGGCGACGGCACCGCGCTCGGCGGCCTCGGTGGAGAACTCCGCGCCGTGACGGTTCGCACCGTGCACGCCGACGAAGACGTCACCCGGCTGCACCTCGGCGGCGCTCAGCGTGACACCGGTCGTCTCGACGGCGTCGACGGAGCCGACGACGCGGAGGCCGAACGCGTTCGCGAGTTCGGCGACCGCCCTCGGGGTCGGGTGTTCGGGCCGGAGGACCGGGGGGATCCGTGCGGACAAGTGTTCCTTCTTCCTCACCACGTGGACGGGTAGAGCTTCGCCTCGGACGCGGAGGGGGCTACTCGGTACTTCTCGAGCACCTGGGACATGAGTGTGCGGAACGCCGGAGCCGCTCCGCTCGACCACTTGTTGGTCTGCGGCTTCGTGAACGTCACCGTGACAACATACTGGGGGTCTTCGGCGGGTGCCATTCCGGCCACCGAGGTGATGCGCTGACCGCCGTAGCCCTTCGAGCCCTCGGCCACCTCGGCGGTACCGGTCTTCGCGGCGATGTTGTAGCCCGAGATCGGCTTCATGCCCACGAGCGTGCCGCCCGTGACCACGCTCTGGAGCATGTCGGTGACCTGGGTCGCGGCGGCGGCGGACACGACGCGCTGCTTCTGCACGTCGGGCGCGTCGATGGTCGTGCCGTCCGAGGTGGTGCACCCCTTGACGAAGTGCAGCGGGATCCGGACACCGTCGTTCGCGATGGCCTGGAACACGCTGGCGACCTGGACCGCGGTCGTCGAGATGCCCTGGCCGAACATCGAGTTGATGTTCGTCTGCTGGTCCCAGTTCGGGCTCGAGCCGTAGTCCATCGACGGCTGACCCGGGTAGTCGATCGCCGACTCCGGCTCGAACAGTCCGAACTTCTGCATGTAGTCGTACCGTTGCTGGGCCGTCAGCCGGGCCCCGAGCTCGGTGATGCCGACGTTCGACGAGTTCTGCAGGATGCCGGTCAGCGTCAGGTTCTCGGTCTCGTGGAACTCCGAGTCGTGGATCGTGCCACCCCAGGGGAACGTGCGCGAGTACGGCACGACCGCCTGGTCGGTGGGACTCGACTTGCCCTGGTCGATCAGGGCCGCGGCGATGGCGGCCTTGATCGTCGAACCGGGCTCGTAGCTCGCCGTGAGGGCCCGGGAGCCGAACGCACCCTTGTCGGTGGTGGCGTCCACGTCGTTGGGGTCCACGGTCGGGTAGTCGGCGACCGCGAGCAGCTCACCCGTCTTCACGCTGGTGACCGTGGCCGTCGCGGACTCGGCCTGCAGGGACTTCGCGGCGGACGCGATGGTCTGCAACGCCATGTACTGCAGGTCGCTGTCGATCGTGGTGACGAGCGTGCCGCCGTCCTTGGCCTGCTTCTTCGTCACGGTGCTGCCGGGCAGCTGGACGCCGTCCTCACCGCGCTCGTACGTCTCCGAGCCGTTCGTGCCGGCGAGGCACTTGTTGTAGGCGTACTCCAGGCCGGCCTGTGCACCGTCCGTGCCCATGAAGCCGGTGACGTTGCCCGTGGTCGCACCCGTCGGGTAGACCCGCGACGCCTGCTGCTCCTTGTAGATCCAGGGGATGCCGAGGTCGGTGACGGCCTCGTAGTGCTTCACGTCGAGGCCCTTGACCAAGTAGGCGAAGTCCGACTTCGGGTTCGCGGCGATGTTCTTCCGCATGGTCGCGACGTCGCCGCCCGAGGCCTTCGCCAGGGCGGTGAGCGCCGTCGACACGCTGATGTCCTTGACCCGGGTCCCGCCGAGCTTCCCCTTGAAGGCCTTGACCAGGCGCGGGGCGGTGGTGATGTTGTACCGGGTGACGCTGTCGGCGAGTTCCGTGCCGTTGCGGTCGACGATCGACCCGCGGGTGCCGTAGATCGTCACCGGGATGCTGCGCTTCTGCGTCGACTGCTCGTTGAGGGCCGAGGCCTGCACGACCTGGATGTCGACGAGGCGGACCACGAAGACACCCACCAGGGCGATCACGGCGATCATCACGATGCTGTAGCGCAGTCGGCGGTTGCGGATCGTCTTCGTCACGCGGTGCGGTCCTTCCCGGATGGTGCTGAGGGTGGTTCAGACCCGCAGGTCACCGGGTGGAGGGCGCCTGGAGCTGGTTCGCGTCGGACTCTACGGAGGACTTCGAGGAACCCCCGTCCGACGCGCTGGCGCCGCTCGTCTTCTCAGACGCGGCGGCGCCGGTGCTGTCGGTGCCGGTGCTGTCGGTGGTGGCAGTGCCGGTGGTGGCGGTGCCGGTCGTCGGGCCCGTCTCCTTGCTCGTCGACGTGTCGCCCTGCTTCGCAGCGAGCGGGACGTCGTTCAGCAGGGAGTTCGGCACCTGGTTCTCCGTGCTCGCCGTGGCCTGGTCGGCGACCGCCGGGGTCGGCGTGCCGTAGACCCGGCCCGTCTTGGGGTCGAGGTAGACCGGCGTGGAGTTCGCGATCATCCCGAGGGACTGCGCGTTGCGGGCCAGGTTCTGCGGCGAGTCGAGCACCCGGAGTTCCTCGGAGAGCGACTGCTGCGTACGGGACAGGTTCGTCTGCTCCGTGCCGAGCGCGCTCAGCGTGTAGGCCCCCTGGCTGAGCACCATGCTGATGCCGAGCTGGGCGAGCAGCAGGACGCCGAGGGCGACGACCGCGGTGACGGCGTAGCCGATGCGGGGGCGTGCGCGGCGCTGCGCCGCGGTCGGCGTGACCTCGACGAGCTCCGGTCGACTCTGGCGGTCCGGGCGCGGGGCGCGGGACGGGACGACGGCGGGGTCGACGAGTGCGAGGTTCGTGCTCATGTCACTTCCGGATCCGCTCGGCCGCGCGCAGGCGCACGGGTGTTGCTCGGGGGTTGGCGGCGCGCTCGGCCTCGTCGGCCAGCTCGGCGCCCTTGACGATCAGGGAGAAGGTGGGGGCGTGCTCGGGGAGCTCGACCGGTAGCCCGGCGGGGGCGCTCGACTTCGTGCGCTCCACCAGTGCCCGCTTGACGATGCGGTCCTCGAGCGACTGGTACGACTCGACGACGATCCGACCGCCGACCGCGATGGCGTCGAGCGCCGCCGGGATCGCGCGTTCGAGGACGCTGAGTTCGGCGTTGACCTCGATCCGCAGCGCCTGGAACACGCGCTTCGCGGGGTGACCCTGGCGCTGGATCGCGACCGGGGTCGCGTCGTGGAGCACCTGCACCAGGTCGCCCGACATCTCGAACGGCACGCTCGCGCGGCGGTCGACGATGGCCCGGGCGTAGCGGCCGGCGAGCTTCTCCTCGCCGTAGCGCTGGAAGATGCGGCGCAGTTCGCCCTCGTCGTAGGAGGCGAGGACGTCGGCGGCGGTCTGCCCCTCGGTCCGGTCCATGCGCATGTCGAGCGGGGCGTCCTGGCTGTACGCGAAGCCGCGTTCGGCCCGGTCGAGTTGCAGCGAGCTGACCCCGAGGTCGAACAGCACGCCGTCGACCTGACGGAAGCCCTCGCCCTCGATCGCATCGACGATGCCGTCGTACACGGTGTGCACCAGGCGGACGCGGTCGCCGAAGCGGGCCAGGCGCTCCCCCGCGATGCCGAGGGCGTCGGTGTCACGGTCGAGACCGATCAGGGTCAGGTCCGGGAACCGCTCGAGCAGCCCCTCGGAGTGTCCGCCCATGCCGAGCGTGGCGTCGACGACGACCTTGCCCGGTCCGTCGAGCGTCGGCGTGAACAGGTCGACGATGCGCTCGAGCATCACCGGCGTGTGCGGGAAGCGTGGTGTCCCGTTGTCGTTGTCGGCCATGTGCAGCCCCTCGTCTTCCGGGCCGCGGGTCCGGATCCCCATCCATGCGACCTGACATCGGGGAAGTGATGTCAGGGCTTCACGGCTGGGAGTCCCGATCCACGGATCAGAAGATCCCCGGGATCACCTCCTCGTCGTTGTCGGCGAACGCCTCTTCGGCTTCGGCGTAGTAGGCCTCCCACGCGGTGGTCGACCAGATCTCGGCACGGTCACCGCTGCCGATGACCGTCAGGTCCCGTTCGAGCCCCGCGTACTCACGGAGGTTCTGCGGGATCGTCACGCGGTTCTGCTTGTCGGGCTGTTCAGCGCTGGCCCCCGAGAGGAACAGGCGCATGTAGTCCCTGGTGCGCTTCGACGTCATCGGTGCGGTCCGGATGCGTTCGTGGAGGTCCTCGAACGTCCGGGCGCTGAAGACCACGACGCAGCGTTCCTGGCCGCGGGTCATCACGAGTCCCCCGGACAGTTCGTCCCGGAACTTGGCGGGGAGGATCACGCGACCCTTCTCGTCGAGCTTCGGGGCATGAGTACCGAGCAGCACGTCGGGCCTCCCCTCCGCTCCACCGGACCGTTGCAAGCCCCACTTTACTCCACTCCCCTCCCCCTGCGCAGGATTCCGCTCCCTTTTCGACCCGTGACACCCCTTCTGGGGCCGTTTCGGCAGCGCTCGGCTCCGGACGGCCGTGGTGGATGCCCGTCGCGCCGGGGATCTGGACGGGAGTGGCGGGCGTGGAGGAAAGTGGAGGAATTTCGCAGCCAGTGGGACGTCCCGTGGCGCGCCGCGGGTTCGTGGTCCGCCCCACCACTCCCGGCCCCCGGTCAGCGTGTGGTCAAGACGTGCTGCCGCCCCGCCGCCGAGTGGTCACGAACCGTCGCTCACGCGGACCCCAGCCGACAGTTCGTGACCCCCGGGCAACCACCGCGCGGCATGTCGTGACCCCCACGCGGACACGCGGCGACGGTCCACCCCCGGTCTGGAGGCCCACCCCACCTCCGCCACGTTGCTCCGGCGGGTGCACGGTTCGGCTCCACCCCTCCCGGCCCCCGGCCAGCCTGTGGTCACGACGTGCTGCCGCCCCGCCGCCGAGTGGTCACGAACCGTCGCTCGCGCGGACCCCAACCGACAGTTCGTGACCCCCGGGCAACCACCGCGCGGCATGTCGTGACCACTCGCACACACGCGCCCGCAACCACCGCGCGGCATGTCGTGACCACTCGCGCGCACGCGCCCGCAACCACCGCGCGCCATGTCGTGACCACTCGCGCACACGTGTCCGCGACCGCAGCGCCCGGGAACGCGAAACGGGGCCGACCCGAAGGCCGGCCCCGTCACGAGGGAGGAGTGTGGAGGGCTGCTACTGCCCCTGGTCGTTCCGCTTGTCCCAGCGGTCGTTCATGCGGTCCATGAAGGAGCCGCCGCCACCGTTGACGGGACGGGCTGAGCCACCGGACGCGGACGCCCCCGGCCGGGCAGGCTTCGCCTTCGGGGCACGCATGCCCGGGCGCAACGCGAAGAGGACACCGGCGAGCATCACGACGAAGCCGAGGATGCCGAGCAGCGGGGCCTTGATCACGAGACCGACGATCACGATCGCGACGCCGGCGAGTGCACCGAGCACTCCGAGCGTGATGGCTGTGTACGTCGGACGACCCTGTCGACGTGTGACACGCGCCACGAAATCGGAATCGTTCTGGTAGAGGCTGCGCTCCATCTCTTCGAGAAGGCGCTGCTCCTGTTCCGAGAGCGGCATCTTGGTTCCCTCTGTTCCTGGGATCGACGCGAGGTTGAAAACCGGGCTTGAACAACGCTCGGTTGAGAGCACCGATTCTATGTCCCAACCGCTCCACTAGGGTAGGGACTGTGGCTGAGAGTACGCGATTAGTGGACCTCGTATCGGCGCGTATCGACCGGGCCCTCGACGAGCAGCGTGAACGGCTCCTCGCGATCAGCCCCGATCTCGCCCCGTTCGACCTGTACGCCCGAGACCTGCTGTCCGGCGGCAAGCGCTTCCGGGCGCTGTTCTGCTACTGGGGATGGCAGTCGGTCGCGGGCCGCTCGGGCTCGTTCGACCCGCTGGCGGAGGGCTCCCGCCAGACCACGGCCGAGGCGATCGTCACGGTCGCCGCAGCGCTCGAGGTCTTCCACGCAGCGGCCCTGGTGCACGACGACATCATGGACCGCTCGGACACCCGCCGCGGGCGTCCCGCAGCGCACCGCCGGTTCGAGTCCCTCCACCAGGAGTCCGGCTTCGTCGGCGACCGCGGGCAGTACGGCACGAACTCGGCGCTGCTGCTCGGTGACCTGCTGCTGTCCCTCAGCGACTCGGTGTTCGACGAGGGCCTCGCGCTCCTCGACCCGGTTCGCGCTCGTATCGTGCGCCAGGAGTTCCACGCGATGCGCCTCGACGTCACCGCGGGCCAGTACCTCGACGTGCACGAGGAAACGGCCTGGCCCGTCATCGACGAGTCCGAGCACCTGCTCCGCGCCCAGCGTGTCATCGTCTTCAAGTCGGCGAAGTACTCGATCGAGGCACCGCTCGTCATCGGCGCGCTGGTGGCCGGCGCGAGCGACTCCCAGCTCGAGGGCCTCCGCGCCTTCGGGCTCCCCCTCGGCGTCGCCTACCAGCTGCGCGACGACATGCTCGGCGTCTTCGGCGACCCCGAGGTCACCGGCAAGCCCGCCGGCGACGACCTGCGGGAAGGCAAGCGGACCGTGCTCATCGCCTCGGCCCGCAAGGCGCTGGCCAGCGGCCCGCGCCAGCTGCTCGACGAACTCCTCGGCGACCCCGACCTCGACGAGGAGCAGGTGCAGATGCTCCGCGCCACGCTCACCGAGTCGGGTGCGGTCGCCGCGGTCGAGCGTTCCATCGACCGGCACGTGCAGCGTGCGAAGGCGGCGCTCGACGCGTCGCCGCTCACACCGTCGGCACGGGAGCAGCTCGCGTCGCTGGCCGACACGGTCAGCCGCCGGTCGTCCTAGACGCGACACCAGGACAAACGGGAGGCCCGTGGCGACACCGCCACGGGCCTCCCGTCCATCCGGAACGCGTCTAGAGCAGCGACTGGGCCACGCGACGCACCTCGGCCTTGCGACCGGCGCGCAGCGCCGCGATGGGCGAGACGCCCATCGAGTCGTCGACCGTGAGCATCCAGCGGACCGCCTCGTCGTCGGTGAAGCCGTTGTCGCTGAGCACCGTCAGGGTGCCGCGCAGCTCGGGCATGGGCTCGCGGTCCTCGAGGAACTCGCTCGGCACGCGCAGGACGCCACCGACGCGGGCCGCCAGCAGGGTCTTCTCCTCGAACAGGCGGTGGATCCGACCGGGGCTGGTGCTGAACAGGTCCACCAGTTCGGGGACGGTCAGCCAGCGCTCGGAGAGGGAGAGGTCGTCGACGGGTGCAGCACTCACACGCCCATGGTGCCAGAGCGGGGCGCCGAGTGAGTACGCAACGTTCGTCACATTCGTCACACACACCATATCCGGCTCTCTGGTTGACTTGGGAATCACACCATGCCAGCGTTGTGCCACCTGTGAGTGCGCGCATGCACGCGCACGGGACAGTCGAGATCAGGAGAAACCGTGGACAACGCTGCAGACGAAGCCGCCCGGCGCGCACGATCCGCCCGGTTCGCGACCATGCCCATCGTCCTCGCGGGCACGATCGCGGTGACCGCCGGCCTGACCGGCCCCATCGCGCACGCCGAACCGCGACACGACGACGCCGACGCGAACCACAAGCGTCACGTCGACCAGGATCGCACCGTCGGCAACCGTCCGGTCTTCGGCACCGCGGTCGCACGTCCGTCGCAGACCGTCGTCACGACGATCGCCGCGACGACGAAGGCCCCCACGAGCGCTGTGCCCACGAACTACACCGTCCGTCAGGGCGACACGGTCTCAGGAATCGCCGCCCGGTTCGGCCTGTCGGCGCAGGAGGTCCTGGTGCGCAACGGCCTCGGCTGGAACACGATCATCCACCCCGGACAGACGCTGCACCTGGCGTCGACGCCCGCGGTGACCACGGCGCGCACGACCACGAGCGCCGGATCGACGTCCGGTTCGGGGTCGAGCACCTCGAGCTACCACGTCAAGTCCGGCGACACCGTGTCCGGCATCGCGTCGCGCGTCGGCGTGTCGACCACGGCGCTCCTCAGCGCCAACAAGCTCTCGCAGCGCAGCGTGATCTACCCCGGCCAGACACTCCGGGTGCCGCACGGCTCGTCCGGTGGCGGTTCGGTGTCCACGGCCGCAGTGTCGTCGGGTTCGTCGAAATCCAGTGTGAAGATCTCCTCGGGCGACACGATCGGCTCGATCGCTGCGTCCCACCACGTCTCCGTCGCCTCGCTACTGTCGGCGAACGGCCTGACCTACACGAGCACGATCTACGCGGGCAAGACCCTCGTCATCCCGTCGTCGAGCACTGCTGCGACCACCGCCACGGCGCCGTCGCGTGCCGCGGTGAGCGCCGCCGTCGGCCTGAGTGCCGAGCAGCGCCAGAACGCGGCGACCATCGTCGCCGTCGGCCGCTCCCTCGGGGTGTCCGACCGCGGCATCGTGGTGGCCCTGGCCGCCGCGATGCAGGAGTCGAGCCTTCGCAACCTGCCCCACGGCGACCGCGACTCGGTCGGCCTGTTCCAGCAGCGGCCGAGCCAGGGCTGGGGCAGCGCGGCGAAGCTGCAGGACCCGGCGTACGCGACGAAGCTGTTCTTCGGCGGTCGCAGCAACCCGAACGTCGGCAAGACCCGCGGGCTGCTCGACGTGCCCGGCTGGTCGTCGATGAGCATCACCGACGCCGCCCAGGCCGTGCAGCTCTCCGCGTACCCGAAGGCCTACGCCAACTGGGCGAGCGCCGCCCAGGGCTGGCTGGCCACCCTCTGAGTCTCATCCGGAAGATCGAGATTCGGTCACGACCGGTGCGCCGGTGCGGTCCCGTGCAGTCTCGATTCGTAGAATGCCGCCGATGACCACCAACGCCGCCACGGATCCGATGATCGGTCGCATGATCGATCAGCGGTACCGCGTCCGCTCCCGCATCGCGCGCGGGGGCATGGCGACCGTGTACCTCGCGACCGACGTCCGCCTCGAGCGACGCGTCGCGATCAAGATCATGCACGGCCACCTGGCCGACGACCAGGCCTTCCGTGAGCGCTTCATCCAGGAGGCGAGGTCCGCCGCGCGGCTGTCCCACCCCAACCTGGTCGGCGTCTACGACCAGGGCGCCGAGGACGACACCGCGTACATCGTCATGGAGTACATCCCGGGCATCACGCTGCGGGACCTGCTGCAGGAGCACCACGCCCTGACGCCCGAGCAGGCGACCGACATCCTGCGCGCGGTGCTGGCCGGACTCGCCTCGGCCCACCGCGCCGGCATCGTGCACCGTGACCTGAAGCCCGAGAACGTCCTGCTCGCCGACGACGGCCGCATCAAGCTCGGCGACTTCGGCCTGGCACGGGCGACGACGGCGAACACCGCGACCGGGGCCGCCCTGCTCGGCACGATCGCGTACCTCTCCCCCGAGCTCGTCACCCGTGGCGCCGCCGACTCGCGCAGCGACATCTACGCGCTCGGCATCATGCTCTACGAGATGCTCACCGGCGAGCAGCCCTACAAGGGCGAGCAGCCGATGCAGATCGCCTACCAGCACGCGAACGACACGGTGCCCGTCCCGAGCGCCGCGGTGTCCGGTGTGCCCCCGGAGCTCGACGAGCTCGTCGCCTGGTCGACCGCCCGCGACCCCGAGGACCGCCCACGCGACGCCCGCGAGATGCTCGACCACATGGCGGGCAACCAGCAGCGCGCCACGGGCCAGTACCGGACCGCCGTGCTGCGGCCCGAGAACGCGACCGCGATCCTGCCGTCCGGCGGCGGGACCACGGCCGGTGTCGGCGCTGCTGCCGCTGGTGCCCGTGCTGCTGCCGCCGACGCGCCGGCCGCGACCGACGCCACGGCCATCATCGACTCCCCGGAACGGAGCCGTCCCGCCGCACGCAACCGCAACACCGGTCCGGGCCCGCGCCGCACGGGCGCGCAGCCCGGGGTGCTCTCGCCCGCGGGACAGCGCCTGGCCGACCTCTCCGCCAAGCGTCGCAAGCGCGGCTGGATCGCGCTGTCGGTCTTCGTGGTGCTCCTGCTCATCGGCGCGGGCTTCGGCTGGTACTTCGGGCCGGGGCCGGGTGGCAACGTGCGCATCCCCGAAGTGACGGGCAAGTCGGTCTCGCAGGCCCGGCAGCTGCTCGAAGCCCAGGGCCTGCACGCGGCGTCGAAGACCGGAACCCGGTTCGACGCCGTCGTCGCGAAGGGACAGGTGTCCATCACCAAGCCGGCCGCGAAGCGCGAGGTGCAGAAGGGCACGTCGGTGCAGCTCGTCGTGTCGAACGGGCCGAGGATGATCGCGCTTCCGGCGATCGTCGGGCAGCCGATCTCGACCGTCACCGCCGCGCTCGACGACGACTTCGAGCTGCAGGACAACCAGTACGAGTTCTCGGCCGACGCCGCGAAGGACACCGTCATCGCGGCGACCGGCCGCGCGTCCGGCGGCAAGGCGCTCGACCTGACGTCGGTCACGGCCTACGGCGAGACCGGCCAGATCACGCTCACGGTGTCCCTCGGCGCCGTGCCGGACGTCGTCGGGAAGACCGTCGACCAGGCCTCCGCCGAGCTCGACGCGGTCGGCCTGATCCTCGGCGCCCGCACCGAGGAGTTCAGCGAGGACGTCCCCTCCGGACAGATCGTCTCCGCGAAGGTGCAGGACTCCCCCGCCGTGCGCGGCACCGCGATCGACGTCGTCGTGTCGAAGGGCCCCGCACCGATCACCGTGCCCGAGGACGGCGTCGTCGGCGCCACGATCAACGAGGCCACCGCGACGCTCGAGGGACTCGGGCTCAAGGTCTCCGTTCCCGACTGCACGAACATCCTGTGCGGGTTCTACGACTGGAAGTCGAAGCTCCCCGTGACCGGTACCGACCCGGGCGCCGGAGCCACGGTGTACCGCGGCGACACGGTGACGCTCTCCTACGACCAGTAGCGGTCGCGCGCGCCTGCCCCGAGTCTCGGCCTGGGCGACAGTTCTCGCGCTGTCGGGCCCGAGGACTGTCGCCTGCCCCGAGACTCGGGTCGGGCCCGAGACGCGCCGGAACGGCGGACGGGAGGCACGGTGCCAGCTGGCACCGTGCCTCCCGTCCGATGGTGGTCGCGCTACGCGCGCACGTGCGGGTGCGCGCCGAGCTCCTCGGCCACGAGGAACGCGAGCTCGAGCGACTGCATGTGGTTCAACCGCGGGTCGCACAGCGACTCGTAGCGGGTCGCGAGGGTGGCCTCGTCGATGTGCTCCGACCCGCCGAGGCACTCCGTGACGTCGTCACCGGTGAGCTCGACGTGCATGCCGCCCGGGTAGGTGCCGACCTGCCGGTGCGCCTCGAAGAAGCCGAGGACCTCGTCCACGACGTCGTCGAACCGACGGGTCTTGTAGCCGGTGGGCGTGGTCAGGCCGTTGCCGTGCATCGGGTCGGTGACCCACAGCGGGTTGGCGTCCATGCCCTTGATCGCCTCGAGCAGCTTGGGCAGCTCGTCGCGGATCTTGCCGGCACCCATGCGCGTGATGAACGTCAGACGGCCGGGTTCGCGGTTCGGGTCGAGCTTGTCGACCAGGGCCTTCATGTCGTCGACGCTCGTGGTCGGGCCGAGCTTCACGCCGATCGGGTTCCGCACCCGCGACAGGAAGTCCACGTGGGCACCGTCGAGGTCACGCGTGCGCTCCCCGATCCAGATGAAGTGGCCGGACGTGTCGTAGGCCAGACCGGAGCGCGAGTCGATGCGGGTCATCGGGCGCTCGTAGTCCATGAGCAGACCCTCGTGCGAGGCGTAGAACTCGACGTGCTTGAGCGCCTCGAAGTCGGCACCGCAGGCGTCCATAAAGCGGATCGCGCGGTCGATCTCCTTGGCGAGGTGCTCGTAGCGGGCGTTCGCCGGGTTCGACGCGAAGCCCTTGTTCCACGAGTGCACCTGGCGCAGGTCGGCGAAACCACCCTGCGTGAAGGCGCGGACGAGGTTCAGGGTCGACGCGGCCGTGTGGTACCCCTGCACGAGGCGGCGCGGGTCGGCCGTCCGGCTCTCCGGCGTGAAGTCGTAGCCGTTCACGATGTCACCGCGGTAAGCGGGCAGCGTGACGTCGCCGCGGGTCTCGAAGTCGCTCGAGCGCGGCTTGGCGAACTGCCCGGCCATGCGCCCCATCTTGATGACGGGCATCGACGCGCCGTAGGTCAGGACGACGGCCATCTGCAGGATCGTCTTGACGCGGTCGCGGATGGAGTCGGCGGTCGCGCCGGCGAACGTCTCGGCGCAGTCGCCGCCCTGCAGCAGGAACGCCTTGCCCTGTGCGGCGGCGGCGAGCCGCTCGCGGAGCTTGTCGACCTCGCCCGCGAAGACGAGGGGCGGCAGCGTGGCGATCTCGGCCGAGGCTGCCTCGGCTGCCGCGGCGTCGGGCCACGTGGGCTGCTGCTTGATGGGGAGGGTGCGCCAATAGTCGAGACCCTCGATGACGTCCGGATCCTGCAGGGCGACGAAGTCGGTCGACTCGGACAAGGGCGTTACCTCGGTGTTCTGTGCGGGCGGCCCGCCTGGCCGCCGGAAGGCGGCAGAACGGGCGTCCCGGCGGAGTGCCGGGACCATCAGAGCCTAACGTGCGGGCGACGACTTCCGTTCCCGCATGACTGCCTCGCGTGCAGAGCTCGCGCGTTCCTTGACGCTCGTCGCGTAGACGTCGACGTACTCCTGACGACTCAGCCCCGCGAGCTCGTGCATGACCTCGTCGGTGACGCTGCGCAGGATGAACCGGTCGGTCTCGAAGCCCTGGAAGCGCGAGAAGTCGAGCGGCTTGCCGAACACCACCCCGACGCGCTTGATCTTCGGGAAGCGCTGCCCGATCTGCTGCACCTCGCGCGTGCCGACCATGGCGACGGGGACGACGAGGACCCGGCCCTCGAGGATCATCCGCGCGATGCCGGTGCGACCGCGGTACAGCTTGCCGTCGGGGCTGCGGGTGCCCTCCGGGTAGATGCCGAGCTGCTCGCCGCGGGCCAGGACCTGCAGGCCGGTGCGGAGCGACGCCTCGGACGCCTTGCCGCCGGAGCGGTCGATCGGCAGCTGGCCGATGGCGTTGAAGAACGTCTTCGTCGCCCAGCCCTTGAGTCCCCGCCCGGTGAAGTAGTCGCTCTTCGCCAGGAAGGACAGCCGCCGGTCGAGCACGGCAGGCAGGATCACCGAGTCGATGAACGAGATGTGGTTGGACGCGAAGATGACCGGGCCCTTGGCGGGGACGTTCTCACGGCCGACCACCCACGGTCGGAACAGGGTGAGGATGAGCGGGCCGAGCAGGAAGTTCTTCAGCAGCCAGTAGGTCATCGACGACTCCAGGTGGTGGGGCGGGCTCGAGTGACCCTACGCCGTGCGGACCCGCACGCGCTCACGCCGTGCGGGCGTGGATGCGGGCCAGGTCGGCGGCGCCGACGACTCCGGCGTCGTTCACCAGCTCGGCGATCACGAAGTCCGGCTCGGGGTGGTAGCCGCGCGCCGGCAGGTTGTTGAGGTACGCCTGCTTGATCGGGTCGAGCAGGCGGTCCCCCGCGCTGGCGACCCCGCCGCCGAACACGAACAGCTGCGGGTCGAGCACCGCGGACAGTGAGGCGCAGGCCTCACCGAGGTGGCGACCGAGGCGACGGAGCGCCGCGAGGGCACCCGGGTCGTCGGCCAGGATCAGGTCGCCCACGATGTGTCCGTCGAGCTCGCCGCCGTTGGCTTCGCGCGCGTCGGCCAGCGCAGACCCGATGCCGCCGGCGTCGGCGACGTCGTTGGCCATCCGCTGCAGGGCGCGGCCCGAGCCGTACTGCTCGATGCAGCCACGCGCACCGCAGCCGCACGGCAGACCGTTCGGCACGATGCGCAGGTGGCCGATCTCGCCGCCGGTGCCGAACCCGCCGCGGAACAGGCGGTCCTCGGTCACGATGGCGCCGCCGACACCGGTGCCGATGGTCAGCATCGTCATGTCGGAGACGAGCCGGCCGGCGCCGAAGCGGAACTCGGCCCACCCGGCGGCGTTGGCGTCGTTGTCGACCGTGATGTGCAGGTCGCCGAGGCGCTGCTGCAGCTTCTGGCGCAGGGGCTCGTTCCGCCACCGGATGTTCGGCGTGTAGTAGACGATCGACTGCGAGGCGTCGATGAAGCCCGGGGCCGCGACGCCGACCGCGCCGACCTCGTGCCCTGAGCTGAGTCGCTCGACCATCGAGACGACGTCGTCGAGCATGGCGTTCGGGTCCGCAGCGTTGGTGGCCACGCGGTCCTCGGCGATGATCTCGCCGAGTTCCGTCACGACCGCTCCCGCGATCTTGGTGCCCCCGATGTCGATTCCGATGGCGTGCACGGTCCAAGAGCCTACCGGTTCACCGCGAACTCACGGAACGCCCGGTGACGCGTCCTATGCTGACTGTGTCGCCTCGCAGGAAGGGGCGCACTCGAATCGAACCGGCAGACAAGGGAGTCACCGTGAACGATCAGCGACCCGAACGCGCCAGCGTCACCACCGACGGTGCTCTCGCCGACAGCGCGGTCACCGACTTCGCACGTCCCGACGGGGCGGTCACCGACAGCGTCGGCGATCCGACCGGGAGGCACGCCTCGCGTCCGACGAGCGGCCCCGTCGCTCCTGACCACGGCTCGGCAGCGCGGCTGCTCGGCGACCGCGCCCGACTGACGCCGTCGCGTCCGATCCTGGCCCAGCGCCACGGCGACACGTGGACGACGATCACCGCCGGCGAGGTGCTGGCACGGGTCCGCGGCATCGCGAAGGGCTTCGTCGCCGCCGGCCTCGAGCCCGGCGCCCACGTCGCGATCCTGTCCCGCACCCGACTGGAGTGGACCCTCGTCGACTTCGCGGTGTGGACGGCAGGCCTGGTCTCCGTGCCTGTCTACGAGACGAGCTCCCCCGACCAGGTCCGGTGGATCCTCTCCGACTCCGAGGCCGTCGCGATCGTCGTCGAGCAGGAGGAGCACGCGCGTCGGGTCGCCTCGATCGCCCCGGACCTGCCGCACCTCGGGCAGCACTGGACGATCGACGGCGGCGGGCTCGACGACCTGACCCGGCTCGGCGAGGACGTCACCGACGACGAACTCGACGCGCGGACGGCATCGGTCCACGGCCACGACGACGCGACAATCATCTACACCTCCGGGTCGACCGGACGCCCGAAGGGGTGCGTCCTGCGACACGACAACTTCACCGCGACGGTCGAGAACGCCAGCGTCGCGATGCCCGAGGTCGTCGCGGACGGCGCCTCGACCCTGCTCTTCATCCCGATGGCCCACGTGTTCGCCCGGTTCATCGCGGCGATGTCCGTGTCCGCCGGGGTCCTGGTCGGCCACGAGCCGGACACGAAGGACCTCATGCAGGCCGTGTCGTCGTTCAAGCCGTCCTTCCTGCTGGCGGTCCCCCGGGTGTTCGAGAAGATCTACAACGCCTCCGAGCAGAAGGCCGACCTCGGTGGCAAGGGGAAGGTCTTCCGGGCCGCTGCGGACACCGCGGTCGCCCACTCCGAGGCCTTGGCCGCCGGTCGGGTCCCGCTCGTGCTCGGCCTGAAGTTCAAACTGTTCGACAAGCTCGTCTACGCGAAGCTCCGGAACGCCCTCGGGGGCCGCACCGAGTACGCGGTCAGCGGTTCGGCGCCGCTCTCACCGCGACTGTCGCACTTCTTCCGGTCGATCGGGGTCCTCATCCTCGAGGGCTACGGGCTCACCGAGACGACCGCGCCCGCCACCGTGAACCGCGCGGCGGACCTGCGCATCGGGACGGTCGGACCGGCACTGCCCGGGGTCGAGATCCGGATCGCCGACGACCAGGAGATCCTGATCCGCGGCGTCGACGTGTTCGACCGCTACTGGCGGAACGACGAGGCCACCGAGCAGGCCTTCACCGACGACGGCTGGTTCCGCACCGGCGACCTCGGACGGCTCGACGACGACGGCATCCTGACGGTGACCGGACGCGCCAAGGAGCTCATCGTCACCGCGAGCGGCAAGAACGTCGCACCGGCACCGCTCGAGGACGGCGTTCGCGAGCACCCGCTCGTCGGGCAGGTCGTGGTCGTCGGCGAGGGCAAGCCCTTCATCGCCGCCCTCGTCACGCTCGACCGCGAGATGCTCCCCGGGTGGTGCGAGAGTCGCGGGATCAGCCCGGCGCTCTCCGCGCACGAGGCCGCGTACGACGAACGCGTGCTCACCGCCGTGCAAGAGGCGATCGACACCGCGAACGGCCGGGTCTCACGAGCCGAGTCCGTCCGGTCGTTCACGATCCTGGACACCGAGCTGACGGAGGGCTCCGGACACCTGACGCCGAAGCTGACGATCAAGCGGTCGGTGATCCTGCGCGACTTCGCGGCGGACATCGACCACATCTACTCGGGGTCGAAGGTGCAGACGACCGCGACGCCCGTCATCGAGGAGCGACGCGGGCGCCGCGCGTAGCGCCCCGTCGATTCGGGCGTACCGGGTCGTTTCGGGCGTACCGGGTCGTTTCTTCCGACCAGGTACGCCCGATTCCGCCAGGTGCGCGCGGGGTGCAGGTGCGCGCGGGGCTCAGGCCTCCGGGGACTGCTCCGTCGCGGGGGCGTCGAGGACGGCGGTCGAACCGGTGGCGACGGTGGTGTCGGCCGGACGACGGTTGGTGCGGGTGCGGTGCGAGCTGAGCTCGTCGTTCTGGATGGTCATGCGGGAGTCCTGGGGGGTGGGATGGGCTGCCGGTGGGAGGCCGACGCCGATACGGTACCTCTTCGTCAGGACAAAGCGACAATCCCCCGTGGGGGTGTCATGAGCAGGCACTCATGACCAGCGGATCAGTGGAACCACTCCTGCGCCCGGATGTCCCGCAGCGCCTGCCGTCGGACCTCGGGTTCGAGCGTCATCACGTAGACGGTTCCGTCCAGGTGGTCGACCTCGTGCTGCAGCGCCTCGGCCATCAGCCCGGTGCCTTCGAGCACCACCTCGGCACCGTCGACGTCGACGCCGCGGACCTTGGCGTACGGGTGCCGCCGGGTCGGGTAGCCGAGCCCCGGGACGGAAAGGCACCCTTCCTCCATGAGTTCGGGCTCCCCCGAGACCTCGACGATCTCGGGGTTCAGGACGTACCCGACCTCGCCGTCGACGTTGTACGAGAACGCGCGGAGTCCGACACCGATCTGCGGCGCGGCCACACCGGCGCGGCCGGGCTCCTTGACGGTGTCGATCAGGTCCTGCACGAGGTCGCGGACCCCGCTCGACCCGAGTGCCGCCGGAGCGATCGGGTCCGCAGGCGAACGGAGGACGGGGTCGCCGAACAGGCGGATGGGACGGACGGTCAATTTACTGCAGCACCACCAGGAGGTCGCCGGCGTCCACCTGCTGGGTCGCCGGGATCGCGAGACGGCCGACGGTGCCCGCCACGGGCGCCGTGATGGCCGCTTCCATCTTCATCGCCTCGATGCTCGCCACGGCCGCTCCGGCCTCGACGACGTCACCGACGGCGACCTTGAGCGTCACCACACCGGAGAACGGCGCAGCGACGTGCTTCGGGTCGGACTTGTCGGCCTGCTCGGCGACCTTCGTCTCGACCTCGATCGACCGGTCGCGGACCGAGACCGGGCGGAGCTGCCCGTTCATCGTGGCCATGACCGTGCGGATGCCCTTGTCGTCGACCTCGCCGATCGCTTCGAGCCCGACGAACAGGTCGACGCCCTTGCCGAGCGGCACGACGTGCTCCTGCCCGGGGCGCAGCCCGTACAGGTAGTCGACGGTCGGCACCACGGACAGGTCGCCGTACTGCTCGCGCACCCGCTCGAACTGTGCCGTGGGCTGTGGGAAGAGCAGCCGGTTCAACGCCTGCTGGCGCTCTGGCCCCTGGGCGTCGAGGTGCGCGCGCTCGGTGTCCGGCACCGGAGTGATCTCGAGGCGGACGTCGCGGCCCGCCAGGACCTTCGTCCGGAACGGCTCCGGCCAGCCACCCGGCAGGTCACCGAGCTCGCCGGCCATGAACCCGACGACGGAGTCCGGGATGTCGTACTTGTCCGGGTTCTGCTCGAAGTCGGCCGGGTCGGCGTTCACCGCGGCGAGCTGCAGCGCGAGGTCACCGACCACCTTCGACGACGGCGTGACCTTGGTCGGGCGTCCGAGGATCCTGTTCGCCTCGGCGTACCAGTCCTCGACCTGCTCGAACCGGTCGCCCAGGCCGAGCGCGATCGCCTGCTGGCGGAGGTTCGACAGCTGACCGCCGGGGATCTCGTGCTTGTAGACCCGGCCCGTCGGACCCGGCAGCCCGGACTCGAACGGAGCGTAGGCCCGACGGACCGCCTCCCAGTAGGGCTCGAGGTCGCCGACCGCGTCGAGCGACAGGCCGGTGTCGCGCTCCGTGTGGGCCAGGGCGGCGACCAGCGCGGACATGCTCGGCTGGCTCGTCGTGCCGGCCATCGGCGCCGAGGCGACGTCCACCGCGTCCGCACCGGCACGCGCTGCGGCGAGGAGCGTCGCGAGCTGCCCACCGGCGGTGTCGTGGGTGTGCACGTGCACGGGCTGGTCGAAGCGCTCGCGCAGCGCGCCGACGAGCTTCTCGGCGGCGCCGGCGCGGAGCAGCCCGGCCATGTCCTTGATGCCGATGACGTGCGCGCCGGCCTCGACCATCTGCTCCGCCAGGCGGAGGTAGTAGTCCAACGTGTACAGGTCCTCGGCAGGATCGAGGAGGTCGGCGGTGTAGCAGAGCGCTGCTTCGGCGACGGCCGTGTCGGTCGCGAGCACTGCCTCCAGGGCCGGTCGCAACTGGCTGACGTCGTTGAGCGCGTCGAACACGCGGAAGACGTCGACGCCCGTGGCGGCGGCCTCGGCGACGAACGCGTCCGTCACCTCGGTCGGGTACGGGGTGTAGCCGACCGTGTTGCGGCCGCGCAGCAGCATCTGGATCGGGATGTTCGGCATCGCCTCGCGCAGCGAGGCCAGGCGCTCCCACGGGTCCTCGCCGAGGAACCGGAGGGCGACGTCGTACGTCGCTCCGCCCCAGGCCTCGACGCTCAGCAGCTGCGGCGTGAGCCGCGCGACGTACGGTGCGACGGCGACGAGGTCCTTCGTGCGTACGCGGGTGGCGAGCAGCGACTGGTGCGCGTCGCGCATCGTCGTCTCCGTCACGGCGAGCCGGGTCTGGGCGCGGAGTGCCTTCGCCCACTCGGCCGGACCCTGCGCCAGCAGTAGGTCGCGCTGGCCCTCGGGCACCGGGGCGCTGAGGTCGAGAGCGGGGAGCTTGGTGCTCGGGTCGGTGACCAGCGGCGACCGCTCACCGTTCGGCTTGTTCACCGTGACGTCGGCGAGCCAGTTCAGGACCTTGGTGCCGCGGTCCTTCGACACGTGGCCGCTGAACAGCTGCGGACGCTCCTCGATGAACTTCGTCGAGACGTCGCCACGGGCGAAGTCCGGGTCCTCGAGCACGGCCTGCAGGAACGGGATGTTCGTGCTGACGCCGCGGATGCGGAACTCGGCGAGGGCCCGCTTCGCACGGGCGACGGCCGTCGGGAAGTCGCGTCCGCGGCACGTCATCTTGGCGAGCATCGAGTCGAAGTGCGGGCTGATCTGCGCGCCGGTGGCGACCGTGCCGCCGTCCAGGCGCACACCGGCGCCGCCGGGGCTGCGATACGTGGTGATGCGGCCGGTGTCCGGCCGGAAGCCCTGCGTCGGGTCCTCGGTCGTGATGCGGGTCTGCAGCGCGGCCCCGTGCACGGAGACGGTGTCCTGTGACAGGCCGAGGTCGGCGAGCGACTCGCCCGAGGCGATCCGCATCTGCGACTGCACCAGGTCGACGTCGGTGACCTCTTCGGTGACGGTGTGCTCGACCTGGATGCGCGGGTTCATCTCGATGAAGACGTGCTGCCCGCTCTTCTCACCTTCCGTGTCGAGGAGGAACTCGACGGTGCCGGCGTTGACGTAGCCGATCGAGCGGGCGAAGGCGACCGCGTCGCGGTGCAGCGCACGGGCGACGGCGGGGTCGAGGTTCGGCGCCGGGGCGATCTCGACGACCTTCTGGTTGCGACGCTGCACGGAGCAGTCCCGCTCGAACAGGTGGATCGTGCCCGCCTCGGTGCCCGTCGCGTCGGCGAGGATCTGCACCTCGATGTGCCGCGGCCGGATCACCGCCTGCTCGAGGAACATGGTGGGGTCGCCGAACGCACTGTCGGCCTCGCGCATCGCTGCCTCGAGTGCCGCGCGGAGCTCGGGCTTGGTCTCGACCCGGCGCATGCCACGACCGCCACCACCGGCGACGGCCTTGGCGAACACCGGGAACCCGATGGCGTCAGAGCCGGCGATGAGCTCCTCGATGTCGCGACTCGCCGGAGTGCTCGCGAGCACCGGGACACCGGCCGCGATCGCGTGCTCCTTCGCGGTGACCTTGTTGCCGGCCATCTCGAGCACGTGTTCGCCCGGACCGATGAAGGTGATGCCGGCTGCGGCGGCCGCGGCGGCGAGCTCCGGGTTCTCGGACAGGAAGCCGTACCCCGGGTAGATCGCGTCGGCGCCCGACGCGCGCGCCACGCGGATGATCTCGGAGACGTCCAGGTACGCCCGGACCGGGTGGCCCCGCTCTCCGATCAGGTAGGCCTCGTCGGCCTTCAGGCGGTGCAGGGAGTTGCGGTCTTCGTAGGGGTAGACGGCGACGGTGCGCGCCCCCAGTTCGTACGCGGCACGGAACGCGCGGATGGCGATCTCACCACGGTTCGCCACGAGGATCTTGCTGAACACGACGTCCCTTTCAGCCCGGGTTGAGGTGAGACAACCCTAGTGGCGGTAACGTTGCTGATCGTGCATGTACTCAGCGTGAGCTCCCTCAAGGGCGGTGTCGGCAAGACGACGGTGACGCTCGGCCTGACTTCGGCCGCCTTCGCCAAGGGACTGCGCACGCTGGTGGTGGATCTCGACCCGCAGTCCGACGTCTCGACCGGCCTCGACATCAACCTCGCCGGACACCTCAACGTGGCCGACGTCCTCGAGAACCCGAAGGAGAAGATCGTCCGTCAGGCGATCGCCCCGTCCGGGTGGACGAAGGGCTCGCAGGGCAAGATCGACGTCATGGTCGGGTCGCCGTCCGCGATCAACTTCGACGGGCCGCACCCCTCCATCCGCGACATCTGGAAGCTCGAAGAGGCCCTGGCCAACGTCGAGCAGGACTACGAGCTCGTGCTCATCGACTGCGCGCCGTCGCTGAACGCCCTCACGCGCACCGCGTGGGCGGCGTCCGACCGCGTCACGGTCGTCACCGAGCCCGGCCTGTTCTCCGTCGCCGCCGCCGACCGCGCGCTCCGGGCCATCGAGGAGATCCGCCGCGGTCTCTCCCCCCGCCTGCAGCCGCTCGGCATCATCGTGAATCGTGCTCGCGTCCAGTCGCTCGAGCACCAGTTCCGCATCAAGGAACTTCGCGACATGTTCGGCCCGCTCGTCCTGTCGCCGCAGCTGCCCGAGCGGACCTCGCTGCAGCAGGCACAGGGTGCCGCGAAGCCCCTGCACGTGTGGCCCGGCGAGTCCGCGCAGGAGATGGCGCGCAACTTCGACCAGCTGCTCGAGCGCATCATGCGGACCGGCAAGATCGGGCCCTACGCCGATGGCTCGGGTGCTGCTGGCGCGTAGCCTCGGGGCGCGGTCGCGCTGACAGCCGAGTTCGCACGATCCACTTGCGGCGCGAGAGGGCACGACATGCCGCTCAGTTCCGGCGAGAGGTCAGCAACCGTCGCCCAGCAGCGTCGCAGGCGACGAGTTGCGACCACTCGACGTCGCGCAGGCGACAAGTCGCGACCACTCGGCGTCGCGCAGGTGACAGGTCGCGTCCAGTCGACGACCGCCGGGAGGCGCGACCACGCCGACGCGCCCGGCCCCGGCACGCCCAGCGGCCACGACATCCCGCCCACGGCCAGCGACAGGTCATCAACCGTCGGCCGGCAACGTCGCAGGCAACAAGTTGCGACCAGTCGGCGTCGCGCAGGCGACAAGTCGCGACCAGTCCACGACCGCCGGGAGGCGCAACCACGCGGACACGCCCGGCCCCAGCACGCCCAGCGGCCACGACATCCCGCTCAGTTCCGGCGAGAGGTCAGCAACCGTCGCCCAGCAGCGTCGCAGGCAACAAGTTGCGACCAGTCGGCGTCGCGCAGGCGACAAGTCGCGACCGATCAGAGCCGCGCAGTCCGATGGGACGACCCGAGCGGAGAAGCGCGGGTCAGGAAGCGCGGGAAGCCCGACGCGCGGCGAGCTCGTCGGACGGGTCGGCCGCCGCGGTGGCGTCGAGCTCGACCAAGGAGGTCTCGACCTCTCGCAGGACCTTGCCGACCGCGATGCCGAAGACACCCTGGCCGCGGGACACCAGGTCGATGACCTCGTCGTCCGAGGTGCACAGGTACACCGAGGCGCCGTCGGACATCAGGGTGGTCTGGGCGAGGTCGGACACGCCCGACTCGCGGAGCTGGTTCACAGCGGTGCGGATCTGCTGCAGCGAGATGCCGGTGTCGAGCAGGCGCTTGACGAGCTTGAGCACGAGGATGTCGCGGAAGCCGTACAGGCGCTGCGACCCGGAGCCGGCAGCGCCGCGGATGGTGGGCTGCACGAGTTCGGTGCGTGCCCAGTAGTCGAGCTGTCGGTACGAGATGCCGGCTGCACGTGCGGCGACGGTTCCGCGGTAGCCGTTCTGCTCGTCGTGTTCTGGGAGGCCGTCGGTGAAGAGCAGCCCGAGGTCGTACCGCGTCGTGTCCGACTCGGTGCCTGGGGTGTCGTTCCCACTCATGCGCTTGCCTTCCACGACGATCGAGCTCCCACCCGAAGGTTCAACGACGGGTTGAGAGTTGTTCCGAGGTCAACGGTAGCGACTCCGACCGCTCCCGCGCGGGACATCCGACTCGGCGCGTCCGGCGTGTCGAGGATACGCCCCACCCACTGACGCACAAGCCCCCGCGGAGCACCGGAACGGATCATGCGTCGAGACGACCGATCGCCGCGCGGATGAGGCTCGAGCGGATGACCTCGAGCTGGACGGCGATCTCGCGTGCGAGTTCCGTGGCCTTCGCCCGCGACGTCGCATCGCCGCGGCGGGACACGGGCATGAGCGCGGATTCGATGAGTCCGACCTCGCGCTCGGCGGTGCTGCGGAGCGTGCGCAGGTGTCGCGGCTCGATGCCGGTCCGCTGCAGCTCGACGAGTGCCTTGAGGACGGACACGCTGTCCTCGCCGTAGGTCTCGGAAGCGGGGAGCAGTGATGCGGAGACCGCGTCGGCCAAGAGCATCGGGGACGCGCCGGCCGCTCGGGCCGTCTCGTCGCGGGTGTACCGGCGCTCGCGCCCGAGGATCGAGGGGCGCGGGGCGTCCCCACCACCAGGCAGCACGGGCTCGCGCCCTGCGTCGAGGTCGGCGAGGTAGTCCTTGATGACCTTGAGCGGCAGGTAGTGGTCGCGCTGCAGGCCGAGGATCACCCGGAGGCGGTCGACGTCGGCAGCCGAGAACTTGCGGTACCCGCTGGCCGTGCGGATCGGCGTGACGAGCTCACGCTCTTCGAGGAAGCGCAGCTTGGAACTCGAGAGGTCCGCGAACTCGGGCTTGAGGCGAGCGAGGACCTGCCCGATCGTGAGCAGGTCCGGTGCCGCTGACCCCGCCCGGGCCGCAGCGGACCGTGCGGCCACTACGCGTTCGCCAGGCGCGCCAGGTCGACCCGGGACGCGTAGAACGTCAGACGGAACTTGCCGACCTGGACCTCGGCCCCGTCGGTGAGCGGCGCTTGGTCGATGCGTGCACCGTCGAAGTACGTGCCGTTCAGGGAGCCGTTGTCCTTCACCGTGAAGGACGTGCCCTGCCGCAGGAACTGCGCGTGCTTGCGGGACACCGTGACGTCGTCGAGGAAGATGTCGGCGTCGGGGTGTCGACCGGCCGTCGTGACGTCGGAGTCGAGGAGGAACCGCGCACCCACGTTCGGACCGCGGCGCACGACGAGCAGCGCCGATCCGGACGGTAGGGCGTTGACCGCCTCGCGCTCTTCGGCTGAGACACCGGATTCGGCGGTGAGCGCCGCGCCCATGTCCATGCTGAAGGTCAGCGTGGTGTCGACCAGCCGCTGCTCCGGGGTCTTCTGACCGTCGGGCTGCGGGACCACTGGATCTGGCATCGGTGGACCTCCTCCTCTTGGCCCACCAGCGTATCGGAAAGGAGGGCTCCAGCGGCAGCCCCGAACTGGGCCTGTGGACGATCGTCCGCGGTGCGCGAACGCGCGGTCCGGGTTCAGCGACCGCGCGCGAGCAACCAGAGCAGGTACGGGGCGCCGACGACACCCGTCACCACGCCGACGGGCAGGGCGTTGCCGGGGATCGCGAACTGGGCGATGAGGTCGCTGCCGAGGGTGATCGCCGCGCCCACCGCGGCGGCCGGCCCGAGTGCGACGCGGCCTCCGCCGACGAGCCGACGGGCGATCGGTGCCGCCATCAGCGCGACGAACGACACCGGCCCGGCGGTGGCGACCGCAGCGGCGGTCAGGCACACTGCGGTGAGGAGCAGCAGCACCTTCGCACGGTCCGGCCGGAGCCCGAGGGCCGCCGAGACCTCGTCGCCGAGCGTCAGGACGGTCAGGCGCGACGACTGCAGCAGGGCCAGCAGGAACAGCACGACGAACGCGACGCCGAGCACGCCGACCAGGTTCCGGTCGACGGCGTTCAGGCTGCCGGACAACCACAGCAGCGCAGTGCCGGCCTGGGTGACGGTGCCGCTGGTGAGCATCCACCCCGTGATGCTCAGGCAGATCGCCGAGACGCCGATCCCGACGAGCACGACCCGGTTGCCGGTGATCCCGCGCCGCCAGGCCAGTCCGGCGATCACGACCGAGACGACGACCGCGCCGACGAGCACGACCGAGAACAGGGTGCCGCCGGAAGCCCCGAACAACACGATCGCGGTGAGACCCGCAGCACTGGCACCCGAGGTGATGCCGATGACGTCCGGGCTCGCGATCGGGTTGCGGACGACGCTCTGCACGATGGCGCCCGCGACCCCCAGGCTGGCGCCGACCAGGACCGCACCGAGCACCCGGGGGCCGCGCAGCTGTCCGATGACGAAGTCCGAGATGCGGTCTCCCTGGCCGAACAGCGCGCCGACCACCTGCGCCGGGGTGAGCGGGATCGAGCCGACCCCGAGTCCGACGAGCACCAGCGCGACGAGCACGACGACGACGACCGCCAGGACCACGAGCTCGCGCCGGACACCGACGAGCGCACCCCGGAGAGACGTCGACGCCGTCACAGGCCCCGCACCGCCCTCGACCGCACGAGCGCGATGAACACCGGCGCACCGATGAGGGCCGTGACGATTCCGACCTGCAGCTCCCCCGGGTACGCCACCACGCGCCCGATGACGTCGGCCACCAGCAGCAGCGCCGGCGCGACGATCGCGGACAGCAGGATGGTCCACCGGTGGTCGGGGCCGCTCAGCCGGCGGACGGCGTGCGGCACGGCGAGCCCGACGAAGGCGATCGGCCCGGCGGCGGCAACGGCCGAGCCGGCGAGCAGGACGGTCACGAGTCCGCCGACGGCCCGGACGAGCACGACGCGTTGCCCGAGCGACGCCGCGAGCTCGTCGCCGAGGGCGAGGGTGTTGAGCGACCGGCCCAGGCCGAACGCGAAGGCGAGACCGATCAGCACCGGCGCCGTGATGATGCCGGCGGTACCGAGGTCCTTGCCGGCGAGGGCGCCCACCTGCCAGAACCGCAGCTGGTCGAGCAGGCTCGCATTCGTGACGAGCACCGCCGTCGTGATCGACGACAGCGCGGCGGCGACGACGGCACCGGACAGCGCGAGGCCGACCGGTGACAGCCCACGCCGTGCGACCGCGGCGATCCCGTAGACGAGCAGTGCCGCGAGGGCAGCACCGGCGAAGGCGAACGGCAGGTAGGCGGCCGTGCCGCTCACCCCGAAGAGCGCGATGCCGACGACCACGGCGAGGGCCGCCCCGGAGTTGATGCCGAGGACGCTCGGGTCGGCGAGCGGGTTGCGGGTGACCCCCTGCATCACCGCGCCGGCGACACCGAGGGCGGCACCCGCGAGGAGCCCGACGACGGTGCGCGGGACGCGGTTGCCGAGCACGATGAGCCCGATCTCGTCGTTCCGCCCCGGGTGCAGGACGGTGTCGAGCACGGTGTGGAGCGGGATCGGCCGGGATCCGTAGGCGATCGACAGCGCGCACGCCACGGCGAGGACGACGACGGCCAGCACGGTCGCCCCGACCAGGCGGGAGACGGAGGCGAGCGCCGGTGGCGCGGACGTGGAGGAGCGCATGGGAAGTAAGGCAACCCTAATGGACACCCGGGCGACCGAACCGGCAGCCCACTCGGCGTCCCCCGAGCAAGCCCGGAGCAGTCACTGGGTCCGTTCATAGGCTCGTCATTGGATCGCCGCCTGTAATGGTCTCCATCGACGCCCGCCCGGGTCGTCGAGGGACGACCGGAGAGCACCGATGAACGAGACCCCGAACCCCGCCGCCGACGCCGACCGCGAGCACGACGAGCAGGGCACCGCCCGGACCGACGGCGCGCAGCAGCAGAACCAGCAGCAGGCGTACGGGATGCGCTCGGAGGCACCCCATGCCGACCCCGCCACCCTCCGTCCGGCCTACGCCTTCGACGGCTCCGGCCCGTACCTGTACGGACCGGACGGCTCCGGCCCCTACGCCTACTCCCCCGACGGCCGCGGCCCGTACCTGATCGGCAGCCCGGCGCTCACCGGCACCCACCACGCCTGGGCACACACCGCGGCGACGGCGAACCACCCGGGGGCGGGCACGAAGCGCCCGCGCCGCCTCGGGCTGATGATCGGCTCCGGCATCGCGGCCCTCGCCATCGTCGGTGCCGCCGGAGGCACGGCCCTCGGTCTCTCCTCGCAGAGCACGACCACGACGTCGAGCCAGTCGCAGGGCACCACGACGCTGCCCGACAGCGGGACGAGCGGCGGCACGAACGGCTTCACCGTCCCCGGAGACGGCAGCGGCACCGACGGCACCGGCAACGGGACCGACAGCGGCAGCACCGGCACGAGCACCGAGTCCGCCGCCACCGCAGCGACCGCCGCCCAGAAGAAGGGCGTCGTGACGATCAACACCGTCCTGAACTACGACGAGTCCTCGCAGGCGGCCGGCACCGGCATGATCCTCAGCTCGAACGGCACGGTCCTGACGAACAACCACGTCATCCAGGGCGCCACGAGCATCACCGTCACCGACGAGACCACCGGCAAGGAGTACAAGGCGGACGTGGTCGGCACCGACGCCACGAACGACGTCGCCGTCCTGAAGCTCGAGGACGCCTCCGGCCTGTCCACCGTCACACTCGACGACGACGGCGAGCCGAGCACGGGTGACACCGTCACCGACGTCGGCAACGCCGAGGGCACGGGCAACCTCGTCGCGGCCGAGGGCACCGTCACGGCCACCGACCAGGACATCCAGGTGCAGAGCGAGTCCGGCACCGGGACCGAGTCCCTGTCCGGTCTGATCGAGATCGCGGCGAACATCGTCTCCGGCGACTCCGGCGGCCCCGTGGTCGACAGCGAGGGCGAGGTCGTCGGCATGGCGACCGCGGCGTCCTCGGGCACCGCGGACGTCACCGGCTACGCCATCCCGATCACCACCGCGAAGGCGATCGCCGAGAAGATCCTGGCCGGCGAGTCCTCGAGCACGATCACCATCGGCCTGCCCGCGTTCCTCGGGGTCCAGGTCAGCAGCACCGCGGGCACCACGGGCGGCGTCGCAGTCGCCGGCACGGTCGAGGGTTCCGGTGCCGCGAGCGCCGGTCTGGCCGAGGGCGACACGATCACGAGCCTGGGCGGGACCACGGTCACGACCTCGGACGAGCTCACCGCCGCCGTGCAGTCGCACTCCGTCGGCGACAAGGTCGTGGTCGGCTACACCGACAGCACGGGCGCCGCCAAGACCGTCACCGTCACCCTGACCGCCGGCCCGGCCGCCTAGGCGGAAGGAAGCAGCGCCCGCACCACCGACCGGTACACGTTGGCCGGGGAGTCCGTCTGGAAGACGGTCTCCCCGGCTTCCGTCTTGCCCACGCGGGCGAAGCCGATCCCCTCGGCGCGCACGATCGTCACGGGCTTCGGCTTGCCCGGCCGACGCAGGTACGACACCGTCCACGGCGCGGCCCAGAAGCGCGCGAGCCGCGGGTCCGCCTCGACGAGGGCATCCGGCAGGTCCGGCGCGTCGGAGCCGCCGGCCAGCCGGCGGCCGAGCAGGTGCCCTGGGAGCGACCCCGTGCGGAACGGGAAGGTCCACGTCGGGCCGATGCCGAGCCTCCCGGCCGTCAGCGCGACCGCGCGGTCCGGCGTGACGGAGGCGACCACCGCGCCCGCCTCGGCGGTCCCGTCCACGACGGTCTGCGACCAGGCCTGGAGGCGCGACTCGCCACCGTCGGGGAGGTGCTGTTCCAGCGTGACCGGTTGGGCATCGCCCTGCCACGGCTCGAGCAGGGTCTGGGTCGACTCGGGCAGCGTGCCGAGTCGGCCGACGAGGCCCGCTTCGATGAGTTCGCGGCCCGCCGCGGTGCGGAGGAGCGTCGGGTTCCACCGGCGTCCGGCGAGGCTCTTGAGCGTGCCGACCGCGTCGGCGCTCAGACGGGGGCCGTCGAGCTCCGGGCCGGGCGCCGGGGTGGGCAGCGGCTCGAGGTCGCGCTCGGGGCGGACCGGGGACGGCTCGGTGGCGCGGACGCTCTCGAGGACGGCGAACACGAGCTCGTCGGTCCCGAGCAGGCGTGCCAGGGGGCGTTCGATCGTCAGGTCGACGCGGTGCCGGCCGGTGACGAACAGCAGGTGCGCACCCGCGACGTCGCCGTGTTCGTCGGGACGGACGTACTCGACCAGGCGCGCCGGAGCCCCGGCGGCGGTCCAGGTGTCGCAGCCGACGAGCAGCAGCCCCTCGACGGAACCGGGCAGTCTCGCGAGGAGGCCCGTGTTCTCGTCGCCGATCGCGCGGTCGCTGGGTCGGGATCGGACGGTGAGGACGATGTCGTCGCCGGTGACGCGCAGGTCCGCCTGGGCAGAGTCCTCGCGGCGCCACTGGTCGGGGCGGCGGAGGGTGAGGCGGGCGGTGCGGTCCTCGGTGCCGAGCGGGACGGGGACTGCCATGGCACGAGGCTACGTCGGGTGCGGGGTGCGGAGGGGTGCGGCTCGCCGTGCGCGCGCGGGTGGGCGCGGCGCGTGGCGTGCGCTTCGCGTGGTGCGAGGTTGACCACTCCGTGCCGCACAACAACCTCGCACCGGGTGAGCAACCTCGCACCGAGCCGCCACTCGCATGCGTCAGCGACGGGGCGCGCGCGGGGCCGGAGGCGGCGGGACGGGCTTCGCGGCGACGACGTCGGCGAGCCGGACCTCGACCGGGCCGCGGCGGGTGGCGATCGTCACGGTGTCGGGGGTGCGAGCGACGAGGTCCCCGAGGGCGTCCTGTGCACCGTCGCCGTGGTGTGCCCGCACCACGAGCCGGTCCCCGATCGCGGCATCGTGCAGCACGCCGAGCGCACGGTTCCGCGCGATCGCCGCCTGTTCCCCGGTGCTCACCCGCTCAGCGTAGGGGCCGCCTAGAGTGAGGGGATGGCCAAGGCTCGCGTGGACAGCTGGATCTGGGCGGTGCGGATCACGAAGACCCGCTCCGCTGCGACCGCCGCGTGCAAGGCCGGGCACGTCCGGGTGAACGGGGAGCGCGCGAAGCCCGCCCAGCCGATCGGCCCCGGCGACGAGGTCCGGGTGCGGCAGAACGGCTTCGACCGGATCGTCGTCGTCACCGGCATCATCCTGAAGCGGACGAGTGCGCCCGAGGCCGCGAAGCACTTCGAGGACAAGACCCCACCGCGGCTGTCCAAGGAAGAGGCGGGGTTCGTCCCGATGCGCGACCGCGGCGCCGGACGCCCGAGCAAGCGGGAGCGCCGCGACCTCGAGAAGCTCCGCGGCTACTGACGCCCGTCGCTAGACGAAGCGGACGGTCTGCTGCAGGCGGTCGCGGATCTCGAACACGTCGACCGATCCGGGCGGGGACCACACGCCGTTCAGCACCTGCCCGAGCGCACTGCGGCGGACGACCAGGGCGGTCGGCTTCTTCGGGGAGCCGACGAGCTGCACGTCGACCTCGACCGCGGAGTCCGGCACGACGAGCAGCCGGCCGGTGAACCGCACCCGGGTCTGCTTCTGCACGGCCCGGGCGGCGCGGACGAGTTCCTTCACCGGACGCTCGCCGGGCGCCAGGGTCTCCCCGACGACGTCGCCGTGCTCGATCCGGACCGGGGCTCCCCAGTCGATCGACTCGACGGCCCAGAGCCCGCTCGGGGTCAGGACGGCGTGGTCGAGCTTGCCCTCGGCCCCGGCGTCGAGGTCGTGCCAGACGGTGACGCCGATGCCCATGTCCGAGACGATCGAGGCGGTCGCCTCTTCGGCGAGCGCCTCGCCGAGCAGCCGTCGGATGTGTCGGGGCGCCGAGCGGATGAGGGTGGGGTCGTACGGGTCCTCGATGGGGTCGCCGAGTCCGACCCATTCGCGTTCTGCCTGCAGGAAGACCTCGCGGGAGCGTCCGCCGGGGTGTCCGTGGGACCGGGCGCGGGGGCGGGTGTCGCGACGGGATGACGGGGGTGCGTAGGCGTCGCGACCGGTGTCGGGCCTCCCGGCGGACGAACCGGACGCACCGAACGGGCCGGTGCCGTTGGACGCACCGCGGGAGCCGGTGTCGTAGGCGCGGCGTGCTGCGGGCGTGCCGATGCGTTCCCAGGCGAGTTGGACGCGGCGGAAGCGCTGGGCGTCGCCGCCGAGGTCGGGGTGGGATTCGCGGGCGGCGCGCCGGTAGGCGCGGCGGAGCGCGTCGTCGTCGGCGGTCGCGGGGACGCCGAGGACTTCGTACGGGGTGGCGTCGGCCGGGCTGTCGGTCATGGCCCTGCGACATTACCCGAGGCAGGGTACGAGTCCGCCGCGTGGTTGCTGAGGACGGCCTGGGCCCACGCCGTCGGTTCCGGACCGACGCGCCAGCGGCGGGTCGGCCGTGCCGGTGGGGAGAGGTGCGGTGGAGCTTGCGAGGGAAGCTGCGGTCAGCGGCTGGTCGCCTCCACCACCCCGAACGCGACGGGCGCGTCGAGGAACCGCGCGTACCGGGCGGCGGCCGCCTCGAGCGCGCGCACCGAGGTGTCGTCGAGTTCCGCGAAGGGTGTGACGGTGACGGCCACCCCGCTGGCGCGCTCGCTCCGCTTCCAGGTGCCGACGACCCGCCCGCGGATCACGGCCATGGGCAGGAACATGCCGTTGGCGCCCGGGACGACCCGGTCGGCGTGTGCGGGGTCGAGCTGGGCGGAGCGGTCGGCGTACCCGAGCAGGTACTCGTCGAACCCGGGCAGCAGGTGGCCGGTGGGGGTGCCGCCGGGGGTGGGACGGTCGGCGAGCGCGAGGAGTCCGTCGCCGAGGTCCTCGACGGCGGCGCCGGCGGCGGCTCGGGCACGGCGGAGGTCGCCGAGCGGGAGCTTCGTCCAGCTGGCGGCGTCGGCCTCGGTGGCGGGTCCCCGGCCGCGCAGGTACCCGAGCAGGACCCGGCGGAGTGCTTCGTCGCGGTCGGGGACCTCGGCGGCCGCGGGTGCCCACTCGTCGAGGAGCACGAGTCCCTGGCCGACGCGGGCGGTGGGCCCCCAGGCGACGAGTCCCTCTTGCGAGAGCTGCAGCAGCAGGTGGTAGCCGCGGCCGGCGGTGGGGTCGATGCCGGCGGCGCGGTACTCGTCGAAGAGTTCGTCGCGGACGAGCGCGCGGCCACCGGAGAGTGCGGCGACGGTGGCGTCCCGTGCTCGGTCGAGCAGGGGCTGGTCGATGCCGAGTTCGGAGGCGCGTCGGGCGATGGTGCGCAGGGTCCGTTCCGCGGTCAGGGAGAGCAGGAGCCGCAGGTCGTCGGGCCGCACGGCGTGCAGGGTCCCCCGCATCGGCCAGGAGCGGACGAGCTCGCCGTGGTCGAAGGCGGCGCGGACGTCGTCACGACTCGCCCCGGGTGTGCGGACCCCGATGGCCCAGAGGACCTGGCCGAGGTCCTGCCCCTGCACGGCGGTCATCCGTTCGACGGTCGCGGTGGGGCTGGGATCGGGGACGGCGATCCCCTGCGCGGCGAGCCGCATCGCGCGGAGCTGCGCAGGGGTCGGGGTCACGCGACGGCGGCGGCGATGGCGTCGGCGTGCTGCTCGATGTAGGCGACGTCCGCCCGGTACAGGTCGGCGTGCCCGTGCGCCAGGTCGCTGACGAACTTCGGGTTGCCGGCGGCGGCCTCGGTCTCCATGGTGGTGACCATCGCGACGAGGGACGCGGTCATCGTCTCGACCAGGACGCTGCGGGAGCGGTCGTCGAGGTCGTAGGCGCGGCAGAACTCGGCGGCTCGGGTGAGCCGGTCGTCGAGGTCCGGGGCGGTCAGGCCCTCGACGGCGCCGGTGGTGAACGGGGCGAACCGGTACACGGCGCTCGCGACGTCCCAGACCCGTGGTCCGGGGTGTGCGGTGTCGAAGTCGATGAGGCCCACGGCCTGGATGCCGTCGTAGACGCAGTTGTACGGCGCGAAGTCGCCGTGCACGATCGTCTCGACGGGGGCACGGACCGCCTGTGACCAGAGGTCGCGTGTTGCGTCGAGCGGATACGTGGCCGCGGCGTCGTGGAACTGCCGGAGCAGTCGGGCGCTCGTGACGAGGGCGGCTTCGCTCGCGACGTCCTCGGTCCACGGGTACTCCCCCGCGACCCCGGGGACGAACGTCACCGTCTCGAGGGTGTCGCCGTGCTCGATCGGTTCCGGCGCCGCGACGAACCCCTGTTCGTGCAGGTGTGCGAGCAGCCGGTGGACGGTCGGTGTCCACGGTCCGGCCGGGCGGTGGACTCGGTCGTCGGCCCTGGTGATCCGCTCCATGGGGAACCTCCTGTGTGTGCGTCTCCGTTGACGTCCGGCCAGCGTATCGACGTGTGCCGCCGTGTGTGAGCCGGTGGTGTGAACAACACGTCACATGACGGCATGCAGCGTTGCATGCAAGAGCGTACGATCGACGACCGTGGAGCAGCACACGACGACCCAAGCCGCATCCGAGCGCGCGTACGACCACGTCAAACGGGCGATCATCCGCGGCGACCTCCCCGGTGGCACCGCGATCAGCGAGAACGCCCTGTGCCAGGAGATCGGGGTGTCCCGCACCCCTGTGCACGAGGCCTTCCTCCGCCTGGCCGCCGAGGACCTGCTCACCCTGGAGTCCCGCAAGGGTGCGGTGGTGCGCCCGATGTCCCCGAACGAGGCGGCGGACGTGCTGGAGATGCGCGAGGCGATCGAGGCCACGGCGGCGACCCGCGTCGTGACCGACGGCCGCGTGGCGGACGTCACCCCGGGCCTCCAGGCCATGCTGGCGGAGCAGGAGCAGGCGGTCGTGACGGGCGACGTCGACCGGTTCATCGAGGTCGACGCGGCGTTCCACGGTGCGGTGATCGGCGCGTCGCGGAACGCGATCGCGGTGCGCTTCGCACAGACGCTCCGCGACCGGCAGAACCGCCTCCGACACCAGCTGATGCGGGTGCAGCCGTCGCAGCTGCAGGCCTCGCTCGACGACCACCGAGCCCTCGCGGCAGCCCTGGCGGCGGGCGACGCGGCCCGCTACGCCGAGGTCCTGCACGCCCACGTCGCCTCGCACCGGGGTGCCCTGTGAGCGCGACGGGGAGCATCCCCACCACCGGCTCGCTGTCCGTCCCCTCGGCGCGCGTGCTGCCCTGGGTCGCCGTGTGGGGCGCGGTGTTCGTCTGCTCGTGGGGCGGCAACCAGTTCTCGCCCCTGCTGCTCATGTACGAGGGCCGCGAGCACTACTCGTCGGTCGTCGTCAACGTCTTCCTGGGCGTCTACGTGCTCGGCCTCGCGCCGGCGCTGCTCGTCGCCGGGTCGCTGTCCGACCGGCACGGCCGCAGGCCCCTCATGCTCGCCGCCATCGTGTCCGCCGTCGTCGGCAGCGGACTGCTCGCGCTCGGACCGCTCGGCCCCGGGTTCCTGGCGGCCGGGCGGCTGTTCTCCGGCATCACCGTCGGCATCGCGATGGCCGTCGGCAACAGCTGGGTGAAGGAGCTGTCGCAGGGACGCTTCGACCCCACCGCCGACGCCGGGTCCGGTGCCCGCCGGGCCTCGCTGGCGTTCACGCTCGGCTCGGCGTCCGGCGCGCTGGTGGCCGGGCTCATCGCACAGTGGGGGCCGATCCCCGAGGTGCTGCCCTTCCTGGTCCACATCGTCGTCGCACTGCCCTTCGCCGTCGTCGTCTGGCGCACCCCCGAGACCAACCGCTCCGGCGGGGTCCCCGGTCCGTGGTGGCGCCAGCTGCGGGTGCCGAGCGCCGGGCACCGACGGTTCACCCGCGTGGTGCTCGTCACCGCTCCGTGGATCTTCGGCTCGGCGGCGATCGGGTACGGCTACCTGCCGACCCGGCTCACCGGAGCCACCGGCGCGTGGGGCCTGCTGTTCGCCACCGCCGCGACCGTCGTCGCACTCGGGGTGTCCAGTGCGGTCCAGCCGCTCGCGCGGCGCGTGCACTCGCTGACCTCGGCCCGCGGGCTCACGACGGCCCTCGCGTGCATGACCGCCGGCATCGCCGTGGTCGTCGTCGCGATCGAGCTGCAGTCCGTCGTGGTCGGACTCGTCGCGAACGTCGTCATCGGCGTCGGGATCGGGCTCGCACTGGTGTCGTCGCTGCTCGAGGTGCAGCGGATCGCCGGGTCCCGCGACCTGGCCGGACTGACCGGGGTGTTCTACGCGGCGGCGTACGCGGGGTTCCTGGCGCCCGCCGTGATCGCGGCGATCGCGAACGTCGTCGCGCTGCCCGTCGTCCTCTGGGTGATCGTCGGGCTCGGTGTCGTGTCGTGGTGCGCGGTGCTCGTGTCGTCACGGCGGTACCTGCCGACGGCGTAGGCGCGGGGGCGCGGCCACGCCGGCGTGCGGGGGCGCTGGGGCGCGTGCGGGGGCGGGGGCGTGTGCGGGCACCGCACCGTGCGCGGTGCGTCAGCCCGTGCGACACCGGCCGCTCGGTGCGAGGTTGATGCGGCGCACGGAGCGATCAAGCCAGCACCGAACGAACGACCTCGCACCGTGCGCCGGACGCCGTGCGCCGTGCGCCGTGCGCCGGACGCCGGACGCCATGCACCGTGCGCCGTGCGACCTCGCACCGTGCGCCGTGCGCCGTGCGCCGACGGCGTACCGCCGCTAGAACTGGTCGCGCAGCCAGGACGGCCCGTGCACCACGGCACCGAGCGCCTCGACGCGCGCACGGAGCTCGCGGTCGGCCGTGACGACCACAACGGGACCGTCACCGGCCTCGACGGCGACACGAGCGGCGTCCACGACGGCGTCGTCCCCCGAACCCGGCGCCGCGACGACCTCGAGTGCGCGGGGCACCTCGGCGCTGTCGGACGGCACGGCGGCGCCCCGGGCCTCGCCCTCGAGCACCACCGTCCACCGCGGCCACCACCGGGCGAACGGCAGCGCCAGCACGTCGGCGGCCACGCCGGACACGGCGAGCGCCGTCACCGACGACAGCAGGCGTGCGGCGGCTCCCGCCCGGTCCTTCCACCAGCCGTCGGGCACGCTGCCGACGACGTTCGCCGCGTCGACGACGACGTGCGGGGCGGTGGTGATCGACGCGCGGAGTGCCGGCCACGACGCCCCGAACCCGGGGTGCAGCGGCAGGTCGTCGACCTCGTCGACGGGGATCCAGGACAGGGCGAGGCTCTCGCGGTCCGCGATCACCGGTTCGAACGGCCGCGCGGCACGCCCCACCACGGTCGTGTAGGTCCAGAACCCGAGGTCGAGCAGTGCGGTGTGGCGCAGGTCGACGCCGTCGTGCGGCACGCCGGCTTCCTCGGCGGACTCGCGGAGTGCTCCGGTGACGGCGTCCTCGCCCTGGTGGCGTGCGCCGCCGGGGATGCCCCACGTGCCGCCATGGTGGCTCCACTCGACCCGGTGCTGCAGGAGCACGCGTCCGGCGCCGTCATCGACGAGCAGTCCCGCGGCGCCGAAGAGCCCCCAGGCCTTGGTGCCGTCCGGACCGACCGCCCAGGCGTCGCCGGGGTCGCGGGGGCCTGGTGGCGGTCCGGGAGGCGTGGAGTCTGGCACACACCAACCCTGTCACACGGTGCAGGGCATGTGACCGGAGACGACGGGGCCGGAGACGACGGTCCGTGGCAGGACGCAGCCGCTCGTGTACGGTGTCGATCGAGACACGGGGTGCCGCAACCAGCGGCTGAGATCACACCCGTCGAACCTGCTCGAGCTCGTACTCGCGAAGGGATCGTCCATGGAAACCGCTGCGCCCTCCCCTGCCTGGGCCCACCGAACCGCCGAACTGCTCGAGGCCGTCCGTACCCGGAGCCCGTTGGTGCAGTGCATCACGAACACCGTGGTGCAGAACGTCACCGCGAACGTGCTGCTCGCCCTCGGGGCCTCGCCCGCGATGGTCGACGTGGCGACCGAGGCGGGACCGTTCGCCCGGGTCGCCGACGCCCTGCTGGTGAACACCGGCACCCCGCACGCCGAACCCCGGGTCGCGTCGCTCGAGGCCGCACACGCCGCCCGCGACGCCGGGACCCCCTGGGTGCTCGACCCCGTCGCGGTCGGCTCCCTGCCGGTGCGCACCGCCCTGGCCCGCGACCTGCTCTCGCTGCACCCGACGGTGCTGCGCGGCAACGCCTCCGAGGTCCTCGCCCTGCTCGGCACGTCGGCCGGTGGCCGCGGTGTCGACAGCACCGTGGGTACCGAGGACGCCCGTGCGGCTGCGGTCGACGCCGTGTCCGGTCAGGCGGCCGGGAGGCTCGTGGCCGCGGTGGCCGTGTCGGGTCCCGTCGACCTGCTGGTCGCGCCGGACACCGGTGTGGTCCGGGTCGCGAACGGCACCGAGCTGTTGACGCGGATCACCGGGGGCGGGTGCGCCCTCGGCGCGGTCGTCGCCGCGTTCACGTCGGTCGCGCCCGACGACGCCGGTGCGGCCGCCGTCGCGGCGACCGCGGTGCACACGATCGCCGCGGAGCTCGCCGCCCGCGAGGCCGGCGGCCCCGGCACCTTCCAGCCGCTGTTCCTCGACCGGTTGACGTCACTCACCCCCGAGGACGTCGTCCGCGAGGCCCGGATCACGGTCGAGGCCGAGCCCGCGTCCCTGGTGGTGCCGGCATGAGCGGGCTGCCGGGGGACTCCGGCGTGTACCTGGTCACCGACGGCACCCTGGCCGACCGGCACGGTGTCGGTGTGCTCGGAGTGGTCCGCGCCGCGGTGCACGCCGGGGTCCGGATCGTGCAGGTGCGCGACAAGGACGCCTCGGCACGGGACCTCCTGGCACTGACTGCTGCCGTCGCCGATGCCGTGGGCGACCGCGCGAGCGTGGTGGTCGACGACCGGCTCGACGTCGCCCTCGCCGCTCGGCACGCGGGACACCGGGTCGCCGGGGTGCACCTCGGCCAGTCGGACGTGCCGGTGAGCGCTGCTCGTGCCCTGCTCGGGCCGGACGCACACGTCGGGTTGACCGCGAACACCCCGGAGCACCTGGCCGTCGTCAGCCGGCTGCCCCGCGGCACCGTGGACCTGCTCGGCGTCGGGGTCGTGCACCCCACCACCACGAAGGCCGACCACCCGCCGGCGCTCGGGCACGACGGGTTCGCCCGGCTCGCGGCGGCGACGGACCTGCCGTGCGTGGCGATCGGCGGGGTGACCCTCGACGACGTCGCGCCGCTCCGGGCGGCGGGTGCAGCCGGGGTCGCGATCGTGTCGGGCATCTGCGCCGCAGCCGATCCCGGGTCCGCAGCGGCCGCGTACGTGGCCGCGTGGGGCCCTGGACCCGGCCACGGGGCGGAGCCGGGGCGGCTCGCGGCGGGCGATCCGTTCCTCCCGTCGGGGGCTTCGTCACACCACGGGGCGGAGTCGTGAGCGTCCCGCGCGTCCTGGCCATCGCCGGCACCGATCCGACGGGCGGCGCCGGGCTGCAGGCCGACCTCAAGGCGATCGCGGCGCACGACGGGTACGGCATGGGTGTGATCACCGCCCTCGTCGCGCAGAACACGCACGGGGTGCGTTCGGTGCACGTGCCGGACGTCGCGTTCCTGCGGGAGCAGCTCGACGCGGTGTCGGACGACGTCACGATCGACGCCGTGAAGATCGGGATGCTCGGCACGGCACCGGTCGTCCGCGTCGTGACGGACTGGTTGCGGGAGCACCGGCCGCCCGTGGTCGTGGTGGACCCGGTGATGGTGGCGACGAGTGGTGACCGGTTGCTCGACGAGGACGCCGCCGCGGCGATGGGGGCGCTGTTCGGGCTGGCCGACCTGGTGACGCCGAACCGGGCCGAGTTGCGGGTGTTGGCGGAGCTGGCTGGGGCTGGGGCTGGTGCGGCTGCTGGTGCCGCGCCTGCTTCGTTGCCGGTCCTGGACGCTGCGCGGCTCGTGGCGTCGACGTGGGACGTGCTCGTGCTGGCGAAGGGCGGGCACGACGAGGGGCCGACCTCCGACGACGTGCTCGTGTCGCCGCCGGGGTCCGCTCGGCGGTTCACCGCTCCCCGCGTCGCGACGGCCAACACACACGGCACCGGGTGCTCCCTGTCGAGTGCGATCGCGACGCTCGCTGCCCGGCACGGGGACTGGGAGCTCGCGGTCGGGGTGGCGAAGCCCTGGCTGACGGCGGCCCTGCGGAGAGCCGATGCCCTGGAGGTCGGTTCCGGCAACGGGCCGATCGACCACGGCGCCGTGGTCCGAGCGTTGCTGCCCGTGGCCCGGTTCACCGACGTGTGGTGGTCCGACGTCAGCTCGGTGCTGCGGTCGACGATCGAGTGCGGGTTCCTGGTCGGGCTGCGCGACGGGACGCTCGACGCGGACGTGTTCGCCGGGTACCTCGCGCAGGACGTGCACTACCTGCGGGCCTACGAGCAGCACCTGGCCGCGTTGGCGGCGAGCGCTGCCGGCGCTGGTACCGGCGCTGCGGCTGCCGGCGCTGCGGCTGGCGGCGCTGCGGCTGCCGGCGCTGGTCGCGGTCCTGCGGCTGCGGCCTTCTGGACGGCGGCGTCCGAGGGGTGCGCCGCCGAGGCCCGCGACCTGCACCACCGACGCCTCGCCGGCACCCACGCCGACGACCCCGTCCACCCGACCTGTGCCGGGTACCTCGCACACCTGCAGCAGGCGGCGGACTCCGGGTCGGCAGCCGTGCTCGCCGCGGCGGTGCTCCCCTGCTTCCGGGTCTACGCCTGGGTGGGGGCGCAGCTCGGCTCGGCGCCGGACGGGCACGCGTTCGCGGACTGGATCACGGCCTACGGCGACCCGGGGTTCGCGGCGTCGAGTGCCGAGGCGACCCGGCTGGTCGAGGAGATGGCGGCATCAGCGACGCCGGCCGAGCGGGGACGGATGGCGCGGGCGTTCCGCCGCTCGACCGAGTGGGAGCTGGCGTTCTTCGAGATGCCGCTGACGGTTCCGGAGGCCCGAGTCTCGGCGTGAGCGACACTTCTCGCGGCCCCGGGCCCGAGAATTGTCGCCTGGCCCGAGTCTCGGCGCCTTGGGTCCCTCAGCGCGGGGGCGGCGGCAGGCGCACGAGCTCGACGGCCAGGTCCGCGCCGGTCACGGTGCCGCGCATCCACGTGAAGTCCGGCTGCCGACGGCGATCGGTCGGCGAGCCGGGGTTGAGCAGCCGCAGCCCGGACGGTGCGACGGTGTCCCACGGGATGTGCGAGTGCCCGAAGACGAGCACGTCGACGTCGGGGTACTCGGCGGCCATGCGGCGTTCCCGGCCCGTCGCGCCACCGGTCTCGTGCACCAGCGCGAACCGCAGGTACTCCACCGCGAAGTGCGCGACGACCGGCAGGCGGTCGTCGAACTCGGGGCCGTCGTTGTTGCCGCGCACGCCCGCGAACCGGCGGGATCGGGCCTGCACGGAGTCGAGGGTGTCGAGGTCGACCCAGTCCCCCGCGTGCACCACCAGGTCGGCGGCGTCGACGTCCGCCCAGAGCGCCGCGGGCAGGTCCTTCGCCCGCTTCGGCAGGTGCGTGTCGGAGAGCAGGACGAACGACGTGGTCACGTCGGGGTGCGTCCGGGCATCGGCAGCCCGGCCTCGTCCGAGGCGCCGAGCCGCTCGAGCAGTCCGGCGAGCAGCGCGATGTCGTCGTCGGACCAGCCGGCGAGCCGTTCCTCCAGCGCGTCGCGGTGCAGCTGCACGGAGCGCTCGAGCGCGGTGCGACCGGCGTCCGTCACCACCAGGGGCTTCGCGTTGCCGGTGCCGCCGTCGGTCGTCTCGATGAGCTTCGTCGCGAGCAGCCCGGACAGCTGCCGCGAGATCGTCGAACGGTTCAGGCGGAGGTACCGGGCGATGTCGATGGCCATGCAGCCGGGGTGCTGCACCACGAAGTCGACGAGGGACTGGTCGACCACGCTCAGCGCCTGGTCGGACCCGCGGGCACGGATGCTCGCGCGTCGGGTGATGCGGGCGAGCTCGGTGTACGCCCGGCCGATCTCGCTGTTCCGGATCCCGGAGCTCGGGTGGTCCATCGTGGCTCCAGCCTGTCGGTGCCGGCGCCGGCCGGCGGTCTTCCGTGCCGACACCATACCGGGCGGTACGCGAGGTTCGGGCTCAGTGACCTGCAGCTGCGGCCCGGAGTGCCGGGATGTCGAGCTTCTGCATCGTCATCATCGCCTGGAAGACACGGGCGTTCGCCTCGGGATCGCCCGACCCGGTCATGAGCTCGCCCATCATCGACGGGGTCACCTGCCAGGCGACACCCCAGCGGTCGAACAACCAGCCGCACATGCTCGGCTTCCCACCGTCGGCGAGCAGGGCGTCCCAGATGCGGTCGAGTTCGTCCTGGGTGTCGACGTCGACCTGGAACGAGACGGCGTCGGTGTGCGGGTGTCCGGGTCCGCCGTTCATCGCCCGGTACGGCTGCCCGAGCAACGTGAACTCGACGACCAGGGTCGCGCCGTCCGGGGTCTTCGCAACGCTGTCGACCGAACTGCCGGGGAACAGGTCGACGTAGTACCGGGCGGCCTGCTCGGCTTGGTCCTCGTACCAGAGGAAGGGGGTGATGGTGGGCATCGGGCGCGCTCCTCGCGTCGGCTCAGTCCGCGGCACTGCGGATGAGCAGGTCTGACTTCTCGGGGTGTTCGTCGAACCACTTGCCGACGAACCAGCACATCGGTACGACCCGCTTCGTCGAGTTCGTCTCGACGTCGGCGACCGCGTACTCGACGAGCTCGGCCGCGTAGCCGTGCCCGCGGTGCTTCGGCACCGTGTACGTGTGCGGGAACGCGATCGCGTCGCCGTTCTCGCGGTAGTCGAGCACGCTCACGAGCTCGCCGCCGACGTACATCGCGTAGCGGGCCTGATCGGTCTCGTCGCGGAACTCGTGGTCCATGCCGCCATCATGCTCCGCCCGGGGCGCAGGTGCCCCACCGGGAATGCTCGTGGCCGCCGAGCGTTGGATGGACACCATGACAACGATCGGCATCATCGGCGCAGGCAACATCGGCTCCCAACTCGCACGGCTCGCGGTGCAGCACGGCCACCAGGTCGTGATCGCGAACTCACGCGGCCCCGAGACCCTGACCGACCTGGTGGCCGAACTCGGCGACCAGGCCCGTGCGGCCACCCGCGACGAAGCAGCCGCCGCGGGCGAGGTCGTCGTCGTGACGGTGCCGCTCGCCGCCATCGAGACGATCCCGGCGGACCCGCTCGACGGCAAGGTCGTCATCGACACGAACAACTACTACTGGGAGCGCGACGGCCACATCCCGGCGCTCGACGACGAGTCGACGACGACGGCCGAGCTGCTGCAGGACCACCTGCCCGGCGCCCGGGTCGTCAAGGCGTTCAACCACATCGGCGCCGCAGACCTGACCGGCCACGCCACCCCGGCCGGCACTCCGGACCGCCGCGCCCTCGTGGTCGCGGGCGACGACGCCGAGGCGAAACAGATCACCGCGGACCTCATCGACGAGTTCGGCTTCGACGTCGTCGACGCCGGGCCCCTCGCCGAGGGCTGGCGCATCCAGCGGGACACCCCCGGTTACGGCCCGCGCCTGACCGCCGACCAGCTGCGCGAGGCGCTCTCCGCCGCCACCCGCTGACGCCCCCGAGTCTCGGCCCCGCCGCGGCGAGACTCGCGCTGGGCGACAGTCCTCGGGCCGACCGCCGCGAGAACTGTCGCCCACCCCGAGACTCGGGCCTGGCGCCCGGCGCCCGGCGCCCGCCGCCTACGCCCGGTCGAAGATCACCGTCATGTCGGCGAGGTCGTCCTCGGTCGGCTCCCACGTGGTGCCGGCCTCGACGTTCTGCGTGATCTGCTCCGGCTTCGTCGCGCCCGCGATGACGCTCGACAGCCCCGGCTGCGCGAGCAACCACGCGAACGTCGCCTGCAGCATCGTGACGCCGCGGTGGTCGCAGAACCGCTGGTAGTCGTCGAGGACGTCCCACGGGGCGTCCTCGAGCAGCTGCGGCTTCGACGTCGACAGGCGCCCGTCGGCCGGCCCCCCGGCCTTCGTGTACTTGCCGGTCAGCAGCCCGTTGTACAGCGGGAAGAACGGCAGGAACCCGAGGGCGTAGGCGCGGACGGCCGGCAGCACCTCGGCCTCGGCGGCACGGGCGAGCGGGCTGTACTCGTTCTGCGCGGACACGAACGCCGTCGTGCCGGCGATCGAGGCGGTCAGCTCGGCCTCGGCGATCTGCCACCCCGCGAAGTTCGAGTGGCCGACGTAGCGGATCTTGCCCTCGCGGACCAGGTCGTCGAGGACCGACAGCGTTTCCTCGATCGGCGTCACGTCGTCGGGACGGTGCATCTGGTACAGGTCGATCCAGTCCGTCCCGAGGCGACGGAGCGACGACTCGACGGCCAACCGGACGTACCGCCGCGACCCGCGCACACCCCAGTCCGGGCCGTTCGCGCCCTGCATGTCCATGCCGAACTTCGTCGCGAGCACGATCTCGTCACGCCGTCCCGCGATCGCCCGGCCGAGCATCTCCTCGGACATGCCGGGCCGGCCGCCGTAGATGTCGGCCGTGTCGAAGAGCGTGACCCCGGCGTCGAGTGCCGCCCGCACCACGGCGTCGGTGCCCTCCTGCGACTCGGAGGCGGTCCCCGGCCGCCCGAAGTTGTTGCAGCCGAGGCCGACGGTGGAGACGACGAGCCCCGAGGGACCCAGTGGACGGTGTTCGATTCCGGTCATGCCCCGAACGTACCGGCGCCCCCGGAACTGGGGCTGCGACATCCGCGACCGTTGCCGCTAGAACTGACGATGGATCAGTCGACGAAGGGAGCACCGCAGTGGCGTCGCATCGCATGCAGGATTCGGAACGGCCGCGCCGTCCCGTCCCGTCCTGGGTGACCGCACCGGTCGTCGAACCGGCCGCGTCCGTCGCAGCGAGCACCGGCCAGGAGGCCCGTCCCACCCCCGCCACGTCGCGCCCCGCCCACGGTGCGCCGGCTCCCACCACCGTGCTCGGCTCCGCCCCGCAGCCGACGGCCACGCTCGCCCCGACGGCAGCGCCGACGCCGGAGCCGGCGTCGATCGCCACCCTGGTCGACGACGACGTCACGGTCCCCGACTACCCGCCGCAGCAGGACCTCCTGCCGCCGGCCCCGACCTCTCCGACCGTGCACACCGTGCCGTTCGACACCGCCGCCGTTGCCTCCGCACCGGCCCCGGTCTCACCGATCGACGCCGCTCCGCGCACCGCACCGGCCCCCGCACCGTCGCCCGTGCCCTCCGCCGGACAGCCGCGGTTCTCCGTGCCCGGCCTGGAGCACGTCGTCGTCGAGGGCACCGAGCCCGAACCCGTCGGCCCGATCGGCTTCCGCACGCCCCGCCGCTTCGCCCACCAGCAGGCCGCCGCCACCGCGGTGACCCCGGCACCGACGCCGGCGTCCGCGCACGTGCGGTCCTTCGACGCGGTCCTGCAGGCGCCGGCGTCCGCGGCTGCACCCGCGGCCACGAACGCCACCGTGCCCTCGACCGCACCCGTGGCGGAGGCGAGCGCGTCCGTCGGGGCCGAGCCGGGCCTCCCGACCGAACTGCTCGACCAGCCCGTGGCCGCAGCCGCCCAGCCGGAGCCGCGCCGTGCGCTCGGTGCGACCCCGGGAGCGGTCCTGGGCGCCGTGGCGGGCATCGCGACGCTCGGACTCGCGGCGTGGTGGTTCACCGCGCCGGCGACCGTGCACGGTGTCGGCGTCGTGCTCGGACTCCTCGCGCTGGTGGTGTCGCTCGTGACGCTGCGCGACCGTGCGGCGACGTGGCAGCGGCCGGTCGCGCTGCTCGGCGCCGTGCTCGGTGGCGTCGGCACGCTCGTGCTGCTGTGGGCCGTCGCGGCGGCGCTGCTGCCGCTCGCAGGGGTGACGCTGCCCGACCTGACCGGGACCGGGACGACCCCGACCCTCGCGCCGTAGCGGCCTCTGGCGCGGTCAGACCGCGCGGACGACCCCACGGGACAGGATCGCGTTCGTCAGGGCGTCGATCGGCTCGCGCTGCACCGTCGGGTTGGCGATGAGGACGTAGTCGACCGCCGGCAGGTCCGGCAGTCCGAGCCGCTGCGACACCTTCACCAGGTCCGCCGGGATGAGCGAGTGCGGGAACACCGCCACACCGATCCCCGCCCGCACAGCCGCCAGCACGCCGTTGACGTCGCGGGTGTTGCAGGTGATCCGCCAGGTGCGGCCGGCTGATTCGAGGGCGTCGATCGCCATCTGCCGGCTGATGCTCGGCGCCTGGTACGCGATGAGCGGCACGGGCTCGTCGCGTTCGACCGCGATGCCGTCCTGCGCCATCCACACCATCTGATCGGTCGCGACCCGGGTCCCCTCGGCGGACTCGCCCGCGGTCTGCTTGATGAACACCAGGTCGAGCTGGCCGGCGTGCACTCGGCGCAGGAGCGGCGACGACTGGTTCACCGTCAGCTCGAGGTTCACCTGCGGGTGCAGCCGCCGGAAGTCGCGGAGGATGCGCGGCAACTGCGTGATCGCGAGGTCGTCGGCCGCACCGAACCGGAGGCGCCCGCGCGTCGCCGACCCGGAGAAGTACGCGTCCGCGGTGGCGTGCGCCGCGAGGATCGTCCGGGCGAAGCCGGCCATCGCGTCGCCGTTGTCGGTGAGGGTGACGCCGCGGGTGTCGCGGGCGACGAGCGTGCGGGACACGGCGGTCTCGAGCCGCCGGACGTGCTGGGAGACGGTGGGCTGGCTGATGCCGAGGCGGGCACCAGCCTGCGTGAAGCTCTGCGTCTCGGCGACGGCCAGGAAGGTCTGCAGCAAGACCGGATCGAGCACGGGCACCTCGTTCGTTCGCACGGTCGTCCGCGCGGTCGTTCGCGCGGTCGTTCGCGAGGTCATTCGCGCGGTCATTCGACATCGCAATGGATTGATAGCCACCATAGGGGTGTCGAATGGCGCGCGGCCACGTAGTTTCGTTGGGGTACCAGATCCGCAACGACGTCCGGAGAACCCCTCACCGTGAGTGCGTCATCGACGACCCTCCCCCCGCCCACCGAACCACTCCCGATCCAGGCGACCCGCCCGCCCTGGCGCCACACCCTCATCGCCCTGTCCGTGCCGAACTTCCGGCTGTTCACGGCCACCAACCTCGTCGCGATGACCGCCGGGTGGATGCAGCGCATCGCCCAGGACTGGCTCGTCCTGCAGCTGACCGGCTCGGTCGCGCAGGTCGGCATCACCGTCGCCTGCCAGTTCGCGCCGATGCTGCTGTTCGGGCTGCTCGGCGGCGTGCTCGTCGACCGGTTCTCGAAGCGCGCGCTGATGATGATCACGCAGGGTGCCTTCGCGGTGCTGTCCGCGCTGCTCGCCGTGCTGACGCTCGCCTGGGTGGTCGAGGCCTGGCACATCTGGGTGATCGCGTTCCTGGTCGGCATGGTCACCGTGATCGACAACCCGGCTCGCCAGGTGTTCGTCACCGAGATCGTCGGCCACCAGCACCTCCGCAACGCGATCAGCGTGAACTCGTCGGTGTTCCAGCTGGGCGGCATGATCGGCCCGGCGCTCTCCGGCGCACTGCTCGTCGCCGTCGGGGCCGGCTGGTCGTTCGGCGTGAACGCGATCGCTTGCGTCGCCGTCGTCGTGACGCTCGGGTTCCTGAAGGTCTCGGAGCTGCACCGGACGCCCCCGGCACCCCGCGGCAAGGGGCAGCTGATCGAGGGGCTCCGGTACGCCGTGAACAAGCCCACGATCATCGTGCCGGTGATCCTCGTCGCGTTCTTCTCGGTGTTCGCGCTGACGATGCCCGTGCTGCTGTCGGCCTTCGCGTCACAGGTGTACGACGTCGGCGCCGCCGGGTACGGCGTGTTCAACTCGGCCGTGGCGATCGGCGCGCTCGTCGGTGCGCTGCTCTCCACACGTCGGGCGGTCGTGCGGCTCCGGACCATCGTCGGCGGGGTGTTCTGGACCGGGGTGCTGCTCGTGGTCTCCGGGTCCATCCCCGTGATCGCGCCGTTCACCGTGGCGCTCGTCGCCGTCGGGATGTCGCAGCTGCTGTTCCAGACCGCGTCGAACTCGCTCGTGCAGCTGTCGTCGAACGTGGCGATCCGCGGCCGGGTGATGTCGCTCTACGTGCTCGTGCTGCTCGGCGGCCAGGCGATCGGCGGGCCGCTCATGGGCCAGGTCGTCGACCACTTCGGGGCGCATGTCGGGATGATGGTCGCCGGTGGGGTGCCCGCCGCGGCCGCCGCCGTGATCGCGCTCGTCCTCGCCCGCCGCGGTGGCCTGCACCTCGCCGTGCGCATGCGCCACCACGTGCCGCTGCCGGCCATCGTCGCGCACTGAGCGGGGCGGTAGACGCGCCCACCCCGCGGACGGGAGGCCCGTGGCGGCATCGCCACGGGCCTCCCGTCCGGCACGCGCCAAGGCGTTGCGCCCCGTTGCGGGCGTCGCGCCCCGACTCACAGGGGCGCAATGCCCGCGACGGGGCGCGGACGCGGTCCGGGACGGGCGGGAGGCTCGGGGCGGCCCCGCCACGCCCGTCCCGTCCCGTCCCGTCCCGCGAGCGGTTGCCTCAGTAGGCGACGCCGAAACGCGCCTGGTGGTGCGCCGGGTTCGCGATCTCGTCGACGAAGGCCAGGCCGAAGTCGTCGCCGGAGATGTCCGAGTTGCCGTCGGCGTCGGTCAGCAGGACCTCGTCGGTCGTGCGGTAGGCGCCACGACGCTCGCCCGGGTTGTAGCTGCCGTAGCCGGCGGCCGGGCTGACGTAGAACCAGTCGACGTCGGTGTCCGAGGCACGGAGCGCGTCGAGGATCTGCGCGTGGCTCTTCGCCTCGCCCTTGAACGCGTCCGGGAACTCGGCCGAGTCGAACAGGCGCGGTCCACCGTCGGCGACGAGCAGCGAACCGGCGCCGCCCACGATGCCGAGACGCGCACCGGCACTGGCCGCAGCGTCGACGAAGTGCTGGAACCGGTCCTTGAGCTCACTGCCGTCGGCCTGGACGGCGTGCAGTGCGACGACGACGACGTCGGCGTCCTTCGTGACCTCGGCCACGAAGTCGGCGTCGAAGGCGTCGCCCTGCGCCAGGGTCAGGCCCTCGGCGGCGTCGAGCTTGCTCGTGTCGCGGGCGACGGCGGTGACGGCGATGCCACGGGAGAGGGCTTCGCGGGTGATGGCGGAGCCGGCGTAGCCGGTGCCTCCGAAGACGACGATGCTGGTCATGCTGTTCCTTTCGTGGGGCTGGTGCTGCTCACCGTACAAGAGTTACTCTCTTTGAGTAAGTAGGCACCTCGCGGTGCGTTACGGAGCTCGCGTTACGGAGGCCAGGATGTCAGCACTCGAGTACAGCCCCTACGCGGCGGACTGCCCTAGCCGGCAGCTGCTCGACCGCATCGGCGACCGGTGGAGTGTGCTGACGATCGGCACCCTCGCCGACGGGCCGCAACGGTACTCGGCGATCGCGAACCGGGTGCAGGGGGTGTCGCAGAAGATGCTCACGCAGACCCTCCGGGCGCTAGAGCGAGACGGACTCGTCACCCGCACGGTGTTCCCCGAGATCCCGCCGCACGTCGAGTACGAATTGACCGATCGCGGCCGGTCGCTCCGTCGGGTGCTCGAGCCGCTCGAGGCGTGGGCGACGTCGCACATGGACGACGTCGCGGTGTCGCGCGTGGAGTACGACGCGCGCTGACCCGGCGCGGGCGGCGGTGCGGCGACGGGGCGCGGGCGGCGGGGCGGGGGGGTGCGGCGCGCGTCGGGGCGCTTCGTGAGCAGAAATGGTCGGGTCGGCAGCGCCCACTCGACCATTCCTGCTCACGAAGTGCCGCCACGCCCACACTCGGAATCCCCGACGGCGGCAAGTGGTTGCCTGGGGACATGCGATCGATCGTCTACACGAAGCCCGGTGACAGCAGCGTCCTCGAACTCGTCGAGCGGGACGTGCCCGAACCCGGCGCCGGCGAGGTCCGCGTCCGCGTCGTCGTCTCCGGCGTGAACCCCACGGACTGGAAGGCACGGGCGGGCGGCACCTACGGCGACGGCCTGCCCTTCCCCGAGATCACCCCGAACCAGGACGGCGCCGGTGTCGTCGACGCGGTCGGACCGGGTGTCGAGGAACTCGCCGTCGGCGACCGCGTGTGGCTCTTCATGGCCGCCGCCTCGCGCCCGACGGGCACCGCGCAGGAGTACACCGTCGTGCCGGAGACCCGCGCGGTCCGCCTGCCCGACGAGCGGAGCTTCGACGTCGGCGCCTCGCTCGGTGTCCCGGCGATGACCGCGCACCGCGCCCTCACGACGCACGAGGACGGCCCCGCACGACTCGGCCCCGGTGCGCTCGACGGCGTCACGGTGCTCGTCGCCGGGGGTGCCGGAGCGGTGGGGCACGCGGCGATCCAGCTCGCCCGTTGGGCCGGCGCGACGGTGATCACGACGATCAGCTCGGACGACAAGGCCTCCCTCGCCACTGCGGCGGGTGCCCACCACGTCGTGAACTACCGACAGGACGACGCCGCGACCCGCATCCGTGAGATCGCGCCGGACGGCGTCGACATCGTCGTCGAGGTGTCGATCCCCCAGAACGCCGAACTGGTCGCCGACGTCCTCGCGAACCACGGCGTCGTGTCGATCTACGCGAACAACGGCGGCGACGAGGCGACTCTGCCGATCCGCCCGAACATGAGCGTGAACGCGCGCTACCAGTTCCTGCTGCTCTACACGATCGGCGACGAGGCCCTGGCCGCCGCGGCCGAGGACGTCACCGAGGCGCTGCACGACGGCGTGCTGCCGGTCGGCGCGGACGCGGGTCTGCCGCTCACCCGCTTCGACCTCGCCCGCACCGCGGACGCACACGACGCCGTCGAGCAGGACACCGTCGGCAAGGTGCTGATCGACGTTCCCGAGGCGCAGTAGCCTCGACGCCCAGACGACGAACGGCTCCCACACCCGTGGGAGCCGTTCGTCGTGGACGATGCGGGAAGGGTCAGCGACCCAGGCGCGCGGCGATGGCTGCGGCGACCCGGATCCGGGCTGCTTCGCGCTCGCGCTCGAGGTTGGCGGCGATGACGTCGAGGTCTTCGTAGTCGGCGTCGGTGGTGGTGTCGTTCCAGTTGGGCGATGAGATCCGGGCACGCCCGAACGACGGCGGAGCAGGGTTCACGGTCGTCATGAGGGCATCGTACGTCGAGCGTCCGACAGAGCGTGTGAGCATCACGGGCCTTTCCTTGGATTGCGGTCGCGCTCGGGGAACGAGTAGGTCAACGAGAACGCCACGGCCATGAACGACGCCATCATCGCGATGTTCTTGGCGTCGAGTTCGGTGAAGGCGTCGGGGACCGGGGAGTCGACGGTGAGCATGCCGAACGAGTACTGGTCGGATCGGATCACCACCGAGACGTACGACGAGTAGCGCGGTTCGAAGCCCGGCGCGTCCTGGTCCACGTCGACGTCGGCCGAGCGGTCGCCGACGATCCGGGGCGATCCCCCGACCAGCACCCACTCGAGGTTGCGGTCGCCGTAGGGCGTGCCCGCGCGGAAGACCCCGGCGGTGTCGCCGGCGCCGCCGTGACCGATCGGCTCGAGCGCACGCAGATCGGTGGACAGCTGGTACACGTTGGCGCGGACGTCGGGCACCTTCGGCAGCAGGTAGAACGCCAGGGCCACGGCGACGCGGTCGGCGACGACGGAGAGTTCGGCGTGGCGCTCGGAACGGGGCAGTTCGGTGAACCGGACGAGCCGGGTGGCGATCTGGCCGAACGCGTAGCGGACCGCCGTCGACTGTTCGAGTTCGGCCGCGGTCGCGTTCTCCTCGGCCACCGACCGCGCAGCGTCGCTGCGTCGGGTCCGGACCACCTGCACCGCCACGGCACCGGCCAGCACGACGAGCCCGAACACGACGAGCGACAGTCGGACCGCCGGGGTGGCGAACAGGTTCGGCAGCTGGAACGCCGCAGTGGGCGCGGCCGCCACCACGATCGGCCACCCGACCGTGCCGACCCGTCCTGAACGCTGTTGCCCCATGACCACGACGCTAGGTCACGCCACCGACGCAGACGGAGTTGTCCACAGGTCGGTTCTCCACAGGATCTGTCGGCCTCCACCGGCCCGTCGCACGCAGCTGGTAAGCAAGACCCATGACCGATGCCAGCACGCCCGTTCCCGGATCCAGAGCCCTCGTCCTGGGCGGTGGTGGCGTCGCCGGGATCGCGTGGGAGGTCGGGGTGCTGTCCGCCCTGCAGGACGCCGGCGTCGACCTCGACGCTGCTGACCTCGTCGTCGGCACGAGCGCCGGCAGCGTCGTCGGCGCATTCGTCCGGAACCGCGCGGTGCAGCAGGCGTACGACCAGCAGCACACTCCCGCACCGACGACCTACGTCGAGCCGCCGGCCATCGACACCGACGCCGTCCAGCAGCGGATCGGTGCCGCGCTCGAGGGGGCGACCGGCGAGCAGGACGCCCGCGCCCGCCTCGGCCTCGCCGCCCAGCAGGTCACCGACGGACAGTCCGACGACGAGCGCGTGGCGACCTTCGCCGAGACCCTGCCGTCCACCGACTGGCCGGCCAAGCCGCTCGCGATCACCGCGGTCGACGCCACCGACGGCACGTTCCGGCTGCTGACCGCGGCCGACGGCGTCCCGCTCCCCCTCGCGGTCGCCGCGAGCTGCTCCGTGCCGTTCGTGTGGTCGCCCGTCGGCATCGAGGGGCGACCGTACGTCGACGGCGGGGTCCGCTCCGGCACGAACGCCGACGCCGCCGCCGGACACGAGCGTGTCCTCGTCATCGCCTGCGGTCCCGAGGGTCCGTCTCCGGTCGGCCCGTGGCTCGACGTCGCGGTCGAGTCGCTCCGCGCCGGCGGCAGCTCGGTCGAGGTCGTCGTGGCCGACAGCACCGCGCAGGAAGCCTTCGGCACGAACTCGCTCTCACTGGCCACCCAGGCTCCCTCGGCCGAGGCCGGCCGCGCCCAGGGCACAGCGGTCGCCGAGCAGATCGCCGCCTTCTGGGCCGATGACCTGGTGAGCGTGGTCGCATGACGACGCCGTTCTCCGAACTCGACCAGTACATCGCGCTCCCCCGGGTCGACGGCATCGCGATCAGTCCGGACGGAGAGCGCGTCGCCCTGACGGTCAGTGCGCTCGACCCGGATCACACCGGATACCGGCGCTCGATCTGGCAGGTGCCAGCCGGCAAGGGCGATGGTGGCGCACCCGCGTCCCCCGTCCGCCTCACCCGGTCCGCCAAGGGCGAGGGCGGCATCGCCTTCACCCGCACCGGCGACCTGCTCTTCGTCTCCGCCCGCCCCGACGCCGACGCCACCGACGTCGAGGCTGCCCAGCTCTGGGTCCTGCCGGCAGCCGGTGGTGAGGCCCGCCCCCTCACGCGGCTCACCGGCGGGGTCGGCGGCGTGCTCGCGACCGCAGGGGCCGCCGACACCGTCGCGCTCACCGCCGACCTGCTCCCCGGTGCCGGTACCGACCCGGCCGCGGTCATCGACGCCGACGCAGCGCTCCGCAAGGCCCGCGCGGACAAGAAGGTCCGCGCGATCCTGCACGAGACGTACCCGGTCCGGTACTGGGACCACGACCTCGGCCCGGACCAGACGCACGTCCTCACGCTCGACACGGCCGGCGGATCAGACGAACTCGCGCAGCCCGTCGACCGCACGCCGGCACCCGCCCGGTCACTGGACCACGTCACCGGGGCACTCACGCCCGACGGGTCCGTCCTGTTGGCAGCCGTGGGCGTCCGGGAGGCCCGTGGGGACCGCTCGACGCTCGTCACGATCGACTGCACGAGCGGCCACCGCACGGTGCTGTTCGACGACGTCGACGTCGACCACGAGATGCCCACCCTGAGCCATGACGGCCGCACGATCGCGTGGGTCCGGACGGTGCGCTCCACCCCCGCCGGTGCGAACCAGCAAGAGGTCTGGACCGCCGGCATCGACGGCTCGGACCCGCGCCGCATCGCCACCGACTGGGACCGCTGGCCGAGCGAGCTCGTGTTCGAGCACGGCGACCGGGCACTGCTCGCCGTTGCCGACCAGGACGGCCGGGCACCCGTGTTCCGCATCCCGCTCGACGGCGCAGCCGTCGAACAGCTGACCCACGACGACTGGGCGTACTCGAGCCTGCGCGTGGCGGAGGCGAGCGGTGTGGTCGTGGCGCTCCGGGCCTCCTGGGCGGCGCCGCTGCACCCCGTGCGGATCGCGACCGACGGCGTGGTGACCCCGCTCGCGACGCCCGCGCCCCTGCCAGAGGTCCCCGCGCACCTGGAAGAGGTCGAGACGACCGCGGCCGACGGCGTGCGCGTGCGCGGCTGGCTGGTCGTGCCGGAGGGTGACGGCCCGCACCCGCTGCTGCTCTGGATCCACGGCGGGCCGCTCAACTCGTGGAACCAGTGGTCGTGGCGGTGGAACCCGATGCTCCTGGCGGCGCGCGGGTACGCCGTGCTGCTGCCGGACCCAGCGCTGTCGACCGGCTACGGGCTCGACTTCGTGAACCGTGGGTGGAACGCGTGGGGGCAGGCGCCGTACACCGACCTGATGGCGATCACGGACGTGGTCGAGGCCCGAGCGGACATCGACGAGGCCCGTACGGCGGCGATGGGCGGCTCGTTCGGCGGCTACATGGCCAACTGGGTCGCCGGGCACACCGACCGGTTCCGCGCGATCGTCACGCACGCCAGCCTGTGGGCGCTCGACCAGTTCAACGGCACCACGGACTCGTCGCAGTACTGGTCGTCGATCTTCGACGCCGCCGGCATCGAGGCCAACGACCCGCACCGCTTCGTGGCGGACATCACGTCACCGATGCTCGTCGTCCACGGCGACAAGGACTACCGGGTGCCGATCGGCGAGGGGCTGCGACTGTGGTCCGAACTCGCCGAGCACCACGCGGCCGACGACGGCACGATGCCGCACCGGTTCCTGTACTTCCCGGACGAGAACCACTGGGTGCTCTCGCCGCAGCACGCCGTGGTCTGGTACGAGACGGTGTTCGCGTTCCTCGGGCAGCACGTGCTCGGCCAAGAGTGGGAGCGACCGGAGCTGCTCGGGTAGCGCGGGCGTGGCGGTCGACCCGGAACGACACGATCGACGTCGCACGACATCGAGAACGTCGTTCCGGGTCGGATCCGCCCGACCGACCCGGGTCCGCCCGCGCTAGACGAACGCGGCCTGGCCCGTGATCGCCCGCCCGACGATGAGCGTGTTCACCTCGCGCGTGCCCTCGTACGAGTAGATCGCCTCGGCGTCCGCGAAGAACCGGGCGACCCCCTTGTCGAGCACGATGCCGTTGCCGCCCTGCACCTCGCGGCACCAGCCGACGGTCTCGCGCATCTTCGCGGTCGCGAACGCCTTCGCCAGGGCGGAGTGCTCGTCGCCCCCGACGCCGGCGTCCTGCATGGCCGAAGCCTGCGTGCAGAGCGCGATCGAAGCGGTGATGTTCGACAGCGACTTCACGAGCAGGTCCTGCACGAGCTGGTGCGACGCGATCGGCTTGCCGAACTGGATCCGCTCGCGGGCGTAGGCGAGGGCTGCTTCGTAGGCGCCGACCGCGATGCCGACGGCCTGCCAGGCCACCTCGGTGCGGGTCAGGCGGAGCACCTCCGCCGTCGAACGGAACGAGTCGGCGCGCTGGAGTCGACGCGACTCCGGCACCCGCACCCCCTGCATGACGATGTCGGCGTTCTGCACCCCACGCAGCGCGATCTTGTCCTCGATCTTGGTGGCGGTGAAGCCGGGGGTGTCGGTGGTGACCAGGAAGCCCTTCACCTGCTCGTCGGCGACGTCCTTCGCCCAGATGACGACGACGTCGGCGAAGGTGGCGTTGCCGATCCAGCGCTTCTCACCGTCGAGCACCCACGTGTCGCCGTCGCGGCGTGCGGTGGTGCGCAGGCCACGGGCGGAGTCGCTGCCGGACAGCGGTTCGGTCAGGCCGAACGCCCCGATGAGTTCGCCGGCGGCCATGCGCGGCAGCCACTCGCGCTGCTGTTCCTCGCTTCCGGCGACGGCGATCGAGTTCATCGCCAGACCCGACTGCACACCGATGAACGTCGCGACGCTGGCGTCGACGCGTCCGAGCTCGAGCGCCGCCCACCCGCGGTACACCGCCGAGTTCTCGAACTGGCGAACGAGCGGGATACCCGGCCCGTACATGCCGAGCTCGGCGAGGGGCGCGATCACCTGCATCGGGAACTCGGCGCGTGCCCAGTACCCGTCGGCGATGGGCGCGACCTCGCGCTCGAGGTACTCGCGGAGCCGCCCGATCGACGCCCGCTCCGGCTCGGTCAGCTGTTGTTGGAAGCCGTAGAAGTCCGATTCGAGGAGGCCCGTCGTGGGCGTCAGCGTTGACATGGAACCAACGATGCATCATTCTCGAAAACGTTGCAAGAGAGGACCGCGTGTACACATCGGATTCTGCGCTGCGCGCCTTCCGGGAGGCCCGCCACACGTTCATCGACGGCTCACGGATCGACATGGGCGCGTTGGCTGCCGCACTCGGCGTGGACCGTACGTCGCTGTTCCGGTGGGTGGGCAACCGTGACCGGTTGCTGTCCGAGATCCTGTGGTCCCTCGCAGTCCCGACGCTCGACCGGGCGTCCCGTGCTGCCGACACGATCGGGTCGTCCGGAGCGGCGCGCATCGTCGACGTGCTCGACCGGTTCACCGCCGACCTCATCGAGGCCACCTACTTCCGCGCCTTCCTGACCCGCGAGCCCGCGCGGGCGATGCGCCTGCTGACCACCTCGGAGAGCGACGTGCAGAGCCGGTTCGTCGAGCGGGTCACCGCGCTCGTGGTCGAGGAGCAGTCGTCCGGCGAGTTCGATCCGGCGCCGTTGTCCTCCGAGGAGCTGGCAAGGCTGCTCGTCCGGATCTCAGAGTCGTTCACCTACGCTGAGTTCATCTCCGGCGAGGCCCCCGACCCCGTCCGGGCACGCGCCGCGTTCGAGTACGTGCTGCGCCCCGCCGCCGATCACGCCACACCCGCACCTCCGATCGGAGACCGATGACCATCGACGAGTACCCGTTCCGCCGCCTCTACCCCACTCGGTGGAACGACAACGACATGTTCGGGCACGTCAACAACACGATCTACTACTCGGCGATGGACAACGCGTCGACGTACTGGTTCCGCGAGGAAGCTGGCCTCGACCCCTTCACGTCGGAGTGGATCGCGGTCTTGGTGTCGTCGAGCTGCCGGTTCGTCGAGTCCGCCGTGTGGCCGGACGTCATCGAGGTCGGGATGCGGTCCAAGCACCTCGGCAACACCAGCCTGTCGTGGGAGTTCGGCCTGTTCCGTCAGTCCGACGGCGCCCTGCTCGCCACCGGAGAATTCGCGCACGTCATCATCGACCGCGAGGGTGCCCGCCGACCGATCCCCCTGCCGGAGTCGCTCCGCGCGCTCGTCACCGGCACGATGGTCGCCCCGGAGCCCGCCGTCGCCGACTGACGCTGCGCGCGGCGCAGAGAACGCGTCAGGGGCGGTAGTCGTCACCGCGCGGCTGGTTCAGCCGCACGGCGAGGTCGTCGCCCGCGGGCTTCGCGCCGTTCAGGGTCCCGAGCACCTTCGCAACGGTCGACAACACGAAGCCGATCCCCCGGCCGATGGCCTGCACGAAGCGCATGACGTCCCCTCTCGTCGCCCCATGCTAGCCCGCGGCCCGAGAACTGCTCAGGACTTGAGGGCAGCGAGCTCGAGGTTGATGTCGTCGGGGTCCTGCACGGACAGGATCACCATGCCGGCGTCGCCGAGGTCGGTGACCTCGCCGTGCTCGACCCCTGCGGCGTCGAGGCGTGCGGCCGCCTGGTGCAGCTCGTCGACCGACCCCACGACGAAGCTGACGTGGTCGAGACCGACGGTGTCCGGGTTGAACGTCTGCCCCGCCGGGGCGACCGGGCGGAGTCCGAACACCTGGTCGCCGAGCTGGAACACGGAGCCGCCGTAGAAGCGTTCGCGGTCCTCGCGCACGCCGGGCTCGTCGACCTGGTCGCTGAAGTCGATCGCCGGGTCGGTGCCGAGCAGCTGCTGGTAGAAGGCCTTGCTGCGGTGGATGTCGGTCACCGTGACGCGGACGTGGGCCAGGGCGGTGGGGCGTGCGAACGGTTCGGTCATGGTGGAGCTCCTCCGGGTTCGACCCGACGCAGGGCCGCCGGGTGCGCGCCGTGGTTGCGACGCGCACCCGAGGCAACGCTCTGCCCCTCCGAAGTACCCGTGGCCGTGCGGCGAGCGGACAGCGGTGAGCCGCGCGGAGACGCTAGACGAGCTCGTCGGTCAGGTGGTTCGGCGTGCCGAAGCGGTGCGCCGTGATCGAGACCGCCTGCTCACGGACGAACGGCAGTATCTCGAGCCGACCGGCCTCCGTCACCGGGCCGCCGTACACCGCGACGTCCGGACGCCCGCCGACCGCCGAGTACAGCGCCGACGTGTTGCCGCCGATGAGCCGCACACGGGTCGACGGGCCCGCCGCGATGGACGACACGAAGGACTCGTCGGAGACCGACTGCGAGACGGACCGGGCGATGGGCAGCGAGCGGATCGCCGAAGCGACGGACTCGGGCAGCGCCGCGACCGTCGACACCTCGATCGTCGTGCCGGCTCGGAGTGCGGCGGCAACGACGCGCACGAGCTCGACCACCGAGGCGTCAGCGTCGGAGCCTGCAACCGCAGCGAGCCGCACGTGCACCGACGGGAACGGCAGGTACCGCGCGATGTTCCGCTCGGCGGTGAGGGCCGAGACGTCGGTCGCGGTGCCGAACAGCGTCGACATGGCCTGCTCGTCCGATGCCAGCGACCGGTCGAGCACAGGCGACGTGACCTCGGTCGCCCGGACGAACGCATGCACCGCGGCGGATGGAACAGCCGACGCAGTCGACGCAGCGGGCGCCCACGACCCCAGCCCGAGCAGGTAGTTCAGCCCGCCGGCCTTCGTGCCCGCGCCGACGGCCGACTTCTTCCAGCCACCGAACGGCTGCCGACGGACGATGGCGCCCGTGATGCCGCGGTTGACGTAGAGGTTGCCCGCCTGGATCCGCTCGAGCCAGGTGCCGATCTCGGCCGGGTCGAGCGAGTGCAGGCCCGAGGTCAGGCCGTAGTCGACCTCGTTGACGATGTCGATTGCTTCGTCGAGGGTGTCGGCGGTCATCATGCCGAGGATCGGACCGAAGTACTCGGTGCGGTGGAACTCCGAGCCGCGTCGGACGCCCTGACGGACACCGGGGCTCCAGAGCTTGCCGGTCTCGTCGAGCCGCTTCGGCTCGACGGCCCAGGACTCGCCCGCGCCGAGCGTCGTCAGGCCGTCGAGCAGCTTGCCCGACGCCGGCTCGATGACCGGGCCCATCTGCGTCGCGGCGTCGGTCGGGTAGCCGACGGTGAGCGAGGACACGGCGTCGAGGAGCTGGTTGCGGAAGCGCTTCGACTTCGCGACCGAGCCGACCATCACCACGAGTGACGCGGCCGAGCACTTCTGGCCGGCGTGTCCGAAGGCCGAGGCGACGACGTCCTTCACCGCGAGGTCGAGGTCCGACGACGGGGTGACGATCACGGCGTTCTTGCCCGAGGTCTCGGCGAGCAGCGGCAGGTCAGAGCGGAACGAGCGGAACAGCTCGGCGGTCTCGTAGGCACCGGTGAGGATGACCTGGTCGACCATCGGCGAGGCGATGAGCTGCTGGCCGAGGTCGTTCTCGGACACCTGCAGGAACGCGAGCACGTCAGCCGGGGCTCCGTGGGCGTCGAGCGCGGTCTCGATGATCGACGCGAGGACGGCCCCGGAGCGCTCGGCGGGCGGCGCGGGCTTGAGGACGACGGCGGACCCGGCGGCGAGTGCGGCCAGGGTCGAGCCGGCGGGGATCGCGACCGGGAAGTTCCACGGCGGCGCGACGAGGGTCAGCGTGGCCGGGGTGAACGTGGCACCGTCGAGGTCGTCGAGCTGGGACGCGAGCGAGCCGTAGAAGTGCGCGAAGTCGATCGCCTCGGACACCTCGGGGTCGGCCTGGTCGATGGTCTTGCCGGTCTCGGCGGCCATGACCTCGATGAGTGCTGCGCGGTTCGCCTCGAGCGCGTCGCCGACGGCGTGCAGCACGGCGCCACGAGCGGCACCGGACCAGGTCCCCCAGACCGCACCGGCGGCCTGGACGCGAGCGAGCGCCGCGTCGAGCGACGCGGCGGAGTCGACCCGGGCCTCCTGGACGGCGCGGACGCCGAGCGTCGACGACGCGATCCGGTCCGTGATGGCCGACCCCCACTGACGCACCGACGCGACCGACGGGTCGCTGTCCGGCGTGTTCTCGAACCGGCCGGGCCCGGGGCGACCAACGGCCGCGTAGCGGTCGGCGACGCGGTGGGACGCGGGGGCAGCGAGCCCCTCCGGAGTGGCGAGCGGCACGAGCGAGGCGCGGAACCGCTCTTCTTCGCGGGCGAACAGCGGCGGCGACGACACGAGCGAGAAGACCGCGGACATGAAGTTGTCCTGCGAGGCACCTTCTTCGAGGCGGCGGATCAGGTACGCGATCGCGACGTCGAACTCGCCCGGGTGGACGACCGGCGTGTAGAGCAGCAGCGAACCGACGGTGCGGCGGACGGCCTCGGCCTGCCCCTGTGCCATGCCGAGCAGCATCTCGAACTCGATGCCGTCCCGCACACCGCGTTCGCCGGCGAGCAGCCACGCGTGCGCGACGTCGAACAGGTTGTGTCCGGCGACGCCGACGCGGACGTTCTCGACGCGGGACGGGGTGAGCGCCCAGTCGAGCACGCGCTTGTAGTTGGTGTCGGAGTCCTGCTTGGTGTGCCAGGTGGCGAGCGGCCAGCCGTGCACCGAGGCCTCGACCTGCTCCATCGGCAGGTTCGCGCCCTTGACCAGGCGGACCTTGATGCCGGCACCGCCGCGGGCACGGCGGGCGGCGGACCACTCCTGCAGCTGCTCCATCGCGGCGAGCGCGTCGGGCAGGTACGCCTGCAGGACGATGCCGGCTTCGAGATCGAGGAACGCGGGCTCGTCGAGGAGCTTCGTGAAGACCGCGATGGTGAGGTCGAGGTCCTTGTACTCCTCCATGTCGAGGTTGATGAACTTCGCCGGGGTCGAGGCCGCGGCGCGCTCGAACAGCGGGCGGAGCTGCTCGACGATGTCGTCGACGGCGTGGTCGAACGCCCACGGCGAGTGCGGGTGCACGGTCGACGAGACCTTGATCGACACGTAGTCGACGTCGTCGCGCGCCAGGAGCTTGTGCGTCCCCTCGAGCCGGCGTGCGGCCTCGCGCTCGCCCAGCACGGCCTCGCCGAGCAGGTTCACGTTGAGCCGGACGCCGTCCCGCTTGATCTTCGCGATCGCCGGGCCGAGCTTCGAGTCGGTCGCGTCGACGATGAGGTGGCCGACCATGCCCCGCAGCACCCGGCGGGCGATGGGCACGACGACGCCCGGCAGCACCGGCGCCATGCCGCCACCGAGGCGCACGAGTCCGCGCATCGCTGCGGGCAGGAAGCCGGGGGCCCCGGGCGCGATCTGCCGGAGCTTGCGGGCGGCGACGGCGAGGTCTTCCGGGCGGACGACGCCGTCCACGAAGCCGACTGCGAAGTCCAGACCGGCGGGGTCGGCGAGCACCCCGGCGAGCTGCTTGGCGGAGCCGTCCACCGGGAACGACTCGGCCTCGGCCAGCCAGTGTCGGACGAGTGCGACGGACTGGTCCGCCAGGGCGTCGTGGTCGGTGGCGGGGTGCTCGTGCAGGGTCGTCATGGGTTCAGTGTGGAGCGCCGCATGCTGAAGCGGAAGCAACGGTTTGTGATGAATACCGTTCAGCGGAGCTACAGTGTCAGCGTGCTCGATGTCCGCCGTCTCGTCCTGCTCCGTGAGCTCTCCATCCGGGGCACGATCGCCGCGGTCGCCGAGGCCGTGAACTTCACCCCGTCGGCGGTCTCGCAGCAGCTCAGCGCCCTGGAGCGCGAGGCCGGCGTGCCCCTGCTCCGGAAGGCCGGTCGGCGGCTGCAGCTCACCCCGCAGGCCGAGGTCCTGGTGCAGGCGGCCGGGCACGTGATGGACGTCCTCGAGCTGGCGCAGTCGCAGGTCGAGGAGACCATGCCGACCGTGCAGGGCCGGATTCGCGTCGCGGTGTTCCAGTCCGCGGCCCTCGCCCTCATGCCGAACGCCCTGCACGCCATGGCGACCGAGCACCCGGACGTCCGCATCGAGATGGTGCAGCGGGAGCCGGAGACAGCACTGCACGAGACCTGGGCCCGCGACTTCGACGTGGTCATCGCGGAGCAGTACCCCGCGCACGCGGCTCCGCACCTGCCGGGGCTGCACCGCGAGGACCTCACGACCGACGCCGTCCGGCTGGCCCTGCCCCCGATCGACACCGCCCTCGCTCCGGTGTCGTCGATCGAGGACGCCGAGGCACTCCCCTGGGTGATGGAGCCGCGCGGGACCGCGTCGCGGCACTTCGCCGAGCAGGTCTGCCGTCGCTGGGGCTTCGAGCCGGACGTGCGCTACGAGACCGCCGACCTGCAGACGCAGATCCGCCTCGTGGAGTCCGGGAACGCCGTCAGTCTGATGCCCGACCTGATGTGGACCGGTCGGACGACGACGTGCCGCCTGGTCGAGCTGCCCGAGCACCCCCGACGGACGATCTTCACGGTGGTCCGGTCGGCCGGGTCGTCCTCCCCCGCGGTCCGCGCACTCCGCCACGCCCTCGAACGCGCGGCCGCCGCGGTGGGCGACACCGGTACGGACGTCGTGACCGATCCGTGACCTCCGACACGTCAGGACCGGTCATCGTCGGACACTCCCTGGGTAGAGGACGCTGATCGAGCGTCCCGCCCAGGCATCCGAGGGGGATCCCATGAACCAGTCCTGCAAGTACACGCTCCGTCGCAACGCGGCGATCGGAGCGGCCATCGCGATCGTCACCGCCTCGTCGGCGTTCGGCATCGGGGCGAGCGCCGCGTCCGCGGCCACCGACGAGACCGCCGCACCGAGCAGCACGACCACGTCCGCACCGCAGGACGCAACCACCGCGGCCACCGACACCGACACCGACGCGCAGCAGGCCGCACCGGACGACGCGCCCGCCCCCACCCAGGCCGGGACCACCACCCCTGCCACGGACCCAGAAACGACGACTCCCGCCGCCGCTGCCGAACAGCCTGCTCCCGAGGCATCGACGCCCGTCACCTGGGCGGAGCCGTCGACCAAGGACGCGCCGATCGTCCTCACCGCGACCGCCGGCCAGCCGTTCTCGCACACCTTCACCGCCCAGGGCGGCGACGGCCCGCTGGAGTACCTCTTCGCCCCGGTGAACTTCGACGCGACCAACGACGTCAACGGCTGGTCCTGGAACGAGCAGACCGGTGTCCTGAGCGCCACCCCGAAGAGCACGTTCGACGGGCCCGCACTGTTCCTGGTCACTGCGACCGACCTGCACCAGACCGCCAAGCAGTACGTCCAGGTCGACATCGAGCCCGGCGCGCCGGTGGGTGTCACGTTCGGCGTCGACAGCTCGGACTCCGACTTCAGCTGGCAGGTCGACGCCGACGGGACGATCCGGGAGTCCACGCCGGGTGGCACCGGTGCGACCGTGGTGTCGGAGGTCCCCGCCACCGTCGGCGCCTCGATGACCCTCGCGGGGCTGGCCGTCGACGCACTGGGCAACCGCACCACCCCGGGCGACGAGTACCCGCGGTCGACCGTCACGAGCACCACCGCGTCCGACGGCGTGGTCTGGGACCCGAAGTGGTCGGCGAACACGGTGACGTTCTCGGAGCCGGGCACCCGCACGCTGACGGTGTCCGAGGGCGGCGTCTCGACCTCGTTCACGGTCCGCGTCTCCGAGCCCCCCGCTGCCGTCGCCGGCATCGCCGTCGGGGTGCTCCCCGCGGACGAGACGTCCGGTGACCGTTGGGGCGTCGAGGGCGACGTGATCACCTACTACCCGGCGGACGGCGACGCGGAGCGTGTCGACGCGATCCCGGCCCGACAGGGTGACCGGGTACAGATCCGTGCCCTGGCCGTGGACGCCGACGGGCAGCCGGTCGGTGACCACGCCGACCTCACCTTCACGAGCGACGTGGCCAGCGACCGCATCGAGTACGACCCCGAAGCTGCGGCCACCTGGGTGACCTTCGACCACGCGTCGCCGCACACGATCACCGTGGCCTACGGGGACGTGACGAGCACCATCCGCTTCGAGGTGCAGCCGACGGCGACGACCGTGGTCTCGACCACCCGCACGCCGACCGCGTCGGGCACCCTCGCCTACACCGGTGCCGACGAGTCCGGCCCGCTCGCGTGGGCCCTCGGCCTCCTGGCGTCGGGCGCCGGCCTGCTCGTCTGGCGCCTGCGTCGCCGACTCGGCTGAGGCACGTCACGGCGACCGCCTGACGGACGGGAGGCGCGGGGCACGACCGCCCGCGCCTCCCGTCCGTCGTCGCGCGATCCTGTGAGAAACCCCAGATCAGAGCAGGTAGTACCGAGATGAAACCGTGATCTCCGGCGGGATCGGAACGAACCCGCGAATCGTAGTGTCAGCACTGACGAGCGCACGATCACCGGGCGCTCGCGACCCGGACTCCCAGGGGGGAACCATGCACCAGTCCACCAAGCCGCCCGTCCGCCGCGCGGCGACGATCGGCATCGTCGTGGCGGCCACCGCCATCGGCTCGGTCATCGGCGTCGGTGCGTCCGCGACGGCGGCGACGCCGACGACCGAGCCGACGCCGACGAGCACCACGGCCACCGAGACACCGAGCGCCGTCCCGACGCCGACGGAGACGCCAGCGCCGACGCCCAGCGCCAGCCCGACGACGAAGACGCGGACACCCAGCGCCAGCCCCGCCACGACGGCCACCGACAGCGCCACCCCGGCGGCAGCAGCACCGGTTGACGGCAGCGACCTCGCGTTCACCGAGCCGTCGACCCAGGCCGCCCCGCTCGCCCTCACCGGCACGGTCGGCACGCCGTTCAGCCACACCTTCACCACGACGGGCGGCGACGGCACGGTCGCGTACGCCATCCAGGACGCCCCGTCGGCGGACTACACGGTGAACGTCGAGACCGGCGAGCTGAGCGGTACCCCGACGACCGCTGGCACGTTGGACTTCGAGGTCGTCGCCCTCAGCGGCTCGACACAGGTGACCGAGTACGTCCGGCTGACCGTCTCGCCGTCGCCGGTCGTCTTCACCGAGCCGTCGACGAAGGCGAAGCCGCTCGCCCTCACCGCCACCGCCGGCGCGACGTTCACGCACACCTTCCGCACCACGGGCGGCACGGGGTCGCTGGCGTACGCGATCCAGGACGCGCCCTCGCCCGACCTCACCGTCAACGTCGAGACCGGCGTGCTCACCAGCACGGTCACGACGGCGGGCACGTACGACTTCGAGGTCGTCGCTCTCCGCGGCACCGCGACCGCAACGGAGTACGTGCGCCTGACCGTCCTGCCGGCCGCACCCGTCGGGGTCCTCGCTATCGTCGACACCGGCACGCCCGGCGCGACGGTGTGGTCGGTCGCCCCCGGTGGCGTGATCAGCGCGTTCACCGGCGGCGGGGAGCCCCTCGGCACCGTGTCGTCGATCCCCGTCCAGCAGGGCGGCTCGCTGGAGGTCTCCGGCCTCGCCGTCGACCGGTTCGGCAACCCGACCGCGCCGGCATCCGTGGGCACCGGCTTCGGCGCGACGGTGACCAGCTCGGTGGCGTCCGACCAGGTCGTCACCGATCCCCGGGGCGACGCCTCGAAGGTGACGTTCCCGCACGCGTCGGACCACCGCCTCACCATCACCCAGGGTGGCGCCTCGACCACGTTCGTCGTCGCCGTCCGTCCCGTCGCCGCGGCCGCGGTCGCGACCACGACGAGCGGCACCGGCGGCTCCCTCGCCTACACCGGCGCCGACGAGACCACGCCGTTGGCGTGGGCCCTCGGCCTCCTCGCCGCCGGCGGCGGCCTGCTGGTCCACCGCCTGCGCCGCCGTCGCGCCTGAGACGCGACCGACGAACGGACGGGAGGCCCGGTGCCAGCTGGTAGCGGGCCTCCCGTCCGTCGTGCGGGAACCCCCAACCATGGTCACATTCTGATCAAGACGGTCGTGTCCGCGCGCGTCTACCAATACGATCCGAGCAAGCCGAGGATTCTCGGCGGATTCTTATGTTCCGGCACCCGACCGGACTGAACTCCTGGGGGAAGAAGTGCGCCGTAGCACCTCCACCGTCCGACGCGCGTGCGCCGTCGGCACCACCGTCGCGCTGATCGGTCTCACGACCGGTCTGGGCGTCATGACCGCCACCGCCGCCACGGCGGCCGAGCCGACCACGACGGTCACCAGCCCGGCGACGACCGGCACCGCTGACGGCACCACGCCGAGCGACTCCGCGACGGACGGCACCGGCACGCCCGCCGCCGACGCCGGTTCGACCGACGGCGCCCCTGCCGCGGGCGACACGACCGGTGACACCACCGGCGACGACGGCGCCCCGGCCGGCGACGGGACGGGTGCCACCGCTCCGAGCGGCGACGCGACCGCCCCGGCCGCCGAGCCGACGGCACCCGAGACCACGGCTCCGGCCGCCGAGACCCCGGCTCCGACCGCGACGCCCACCCCGGACGTCACCACGAAGGCCGCTGACGCGACCGTCACCATCGACGGTGCAGCCAAGGTCGGCACCCTCCTGAGCGCCGTCGTCACCGGCTTCGACGAGGACTCCACGTACAAGTACGTCTGGGCCGACCAGGACCGCAACGTCCTGTCGAAGACCGCGACCTACCGCATCGACCCCACCGACGTGCGCAAGACGATCACCGTCACGGTGACCGGCACCCTGCCCGACGCGACCGAGACGACCTCGGTGGCCTCCGCTGCGACCGCGCCCGTCACCCAGGACCCCGCGTTCCTCGGCACCGACGGCAAGCCGACCACGGCCGGTGCCGACGCCGACCACCCGCTCGAACTGACCACCGCCGCCGGCGACGCGTTCTCGCACACCTTCCGCGCTCAGGGTTCGCCCGAGCCGACCTACAAGCTCGACTGGTTCTCGCAGGACGACGCGGAGTACGCCGAGGAGTACCCCGAGGAGGAGACCACCCCCGCGGACCAGCTCCCCGAAGGACTGACCTTCGACGCGTCGACCGGTGAGCTCAGCGGCACCACGACCGACGCCTGGGACTGGGACTTCGCCGTCACCGCGACGAGCGGCACCGTCTCGGTCACGCAGTACGTCTCGCTCACCGTCGAGGCCGGCGCGCCGGTCGGCGTCCTGGTGTTCACGACCGACCGCGCAGGCCTGATCACCGACGACGAGACCGAAGACCGGACGACCTGGGTCGTCGAGCCCGACGGCACCGTGCTCACCCTCACCGAGGACGACTTCGCCGTCGGTGGTCGCCCGACCATCAAGCAGGGTGGGACGCTCGTCGTCCAGGGCGGTCTCGTCGACCGCTGGGGCAACACGATCGGCGGGCTCGACGAGGACGCTCCGGCGGTCGCACCGACCGTCACGTCGGACGTCGCCAGTGACGTCATCACGCCGGACCCCGACTTCGGCGACTTCGGTCTCGTGAACGTCACGTTCCCGCACGCCTCGGTCCACAACCTGTCCGTCGCGCTCGGGTCCTTCAGCACCTCGTTCGCCGTCGAGGTCCAGCCGACCGCCGCCACCGTCGTCACCCCGACGACCCCGGTCGCTGCGGCCCCGGTCACCCCGACGAACCGTGGCGGCCAGCTCGCCTACACGGGTTCGGAGGCCACCGGCGCCCTGCCCTGGGCCCTCGGCCTGCTCGTCGCCGGTGCCGGCCTGATCGGCGCCCGCACCCTGCGCCGTCGCCGCGCACAGCGCTGACGTACGACGAGCGCTGACGGTCCCCGTCGTCTCCCGTCCGTCGCGTGCCTGCGTGACGGACGGGAGGCCCGGCTCGGCCCCGCCTGCCCCCTCGCCGGGGCGGCGGGGCCGTTCCCGTCCCACCGTCGGTAGCGTGGGCACCATGCCCACGCTGCTGCACATCGACTCCTCGGCCGACCTCTCCCACTCCCGTTCGCGCGCGCTGACCGCCGCGTTCGCCGATGCCTGGCGCGCACGCGGACCGGAGTACACCGTGGTCCGCCGCGACCTGCACGTCGACCAGCTCCCGCACCTCGAGACCTCGGCGCTGCACTGGGCGGCAGCGGACCGCACCGCCGACGAATCCGTCGCTCCCGAGGCCGAGGCACTGCGCCAGGAGGTCATCGACGAGCTCCTCGCCGCCGACGTCGTGGTCGTCGGGTCGCCGCTGTACAACTACACGGTGCCGTCGACACTCAAGGCCTGGATCGACCGCATCCACGTCCCCGGGGTCCTGGCGGGCGACGTGCAGCCCCTGGCCGGCCGTCCGGTCGTGACCGTGGTCAGCCGCGGTGCGACCTACGACGCCGGCACCCCGACCGAGGACTGGGACCACGGCTCGCCGGTCCTGCACCTCATCCTCGGCACGGCGCTCGGCATGAAGCCCTACCCGATCACGGTCAGCGCCACCCTGGCCGACCGGCTGCCCGACCTCGCCCCGCTCGCCGAGCACGCGTCCGCCGAGTTCGCCGACGCGAAGACGACCATCGAGCGCCTGGCGTCGACCCTCGGCTGACGTCAGGACGCGAGCGGTCAGGCGGGGCGGACCTCGCCGGACCGGCCGAGCAGCTCCGCGTGGAACGCCGTCTGCGTCAGTGCACTCGCGAGCAGGAACCCGGACATCGACTCGATCCCGCCACTGAACGGCACGCGTGCGGCGACCTCGAACAGCGTGGGTCGGTCGAGCGCGTCGAGCGCCTCGGCGACGTGCCGCGACCGCTCCTCGCGGTGTCGAGCCAACGTCTGCGCGCGTGCGACGACGTCGGCGAACCGGTACTCGTGGCCCGGGCAGACCTCCATCCCCGCGTGCACGTCGAGTCGACCGAGCGACGCCAGGTAGTCGCCGAGCGGGTTCGTGTCGGTGCGCCCGCCGAGGCCGATCCCGGAGTTGATCCGTGGCAGCACGTGGTCGCCGGTGAACAGCAGCCCGTCCGCCTCGTCGACGAAGCACACGTGCCCGGCGGTGTGCCCGGGCGTCCAGAGCGTCCGGATGGTGCGCCCAGGGATCGGCAGCACGTCGCCGTCGGCCAGCAGCAGGTCGGCGTAGGGCGCCTCGCTCCGCCCGAGCCCGATCCGTCGCCCGCTCCCCCACGCAGCGACGACCCCGTCGTGCAGGTGCTGCGGCAGGCCCCACGTGGCGATGTCCGCGTCGTTCTGCACCGCGTCGGCGCGCTCACGGTCCAGCGCGGCGACCTCGAGCCCGTGCATCGCGACCCGCGCACCGGTCGCTCGACGGACCGCGGCGGCGGCACCGAGGTGGTCGGCGTGCAGGTGCGTCACGGCGACGAGGGACACGTCGTCGAGCGAGCGGCCGATCGCCGACAGTGCGGCGCGCACCTCGTCCAGACCGCCGTCGGCCGACCACCCAGGGTCGATCAGCGCGAGGGACCCGTCCGACCCCTCCACCACGTAGACCAGGGTCGCATCGGGCACCCCGAACCGGAACGGCACCGCGAAGGTCCAGATGCCCGGCCGGACCTGTTCGACGGGCGGCAGGACGCCGTCGCGGAGCGCGGCGGCCTGCATGGGGCTGATCGGTTCCGGAGTCGGCGCTGCCGACGGGGGCACGGTCGTCACCCGCACCACAGTACTGACGCGAGCCGACCTGCCCAGCGCACTCCGGGCCTCCCGGCCGCACTTCGTGAGCAGAAGACGTCGGGTCGTCTCGCCGGACCCGACCATTCCTGCTCACGAAGCGCGCAGCGCCGCCCACCGGAGCCCGAGTAGACACGACGCATGGAGATCGCACCGATGCTGGCCAAGGCCGTCGCCGACGTCCCGGAACCCGACAGCGTGACCGGCGGGCTGCGGTACGAACCGAAGTGGGACGGCTTCCGCGGCGTCGTGACGATCGACGGCGACGACGTCGAGATCGGCAGCCGCGGGGCGAAACCGCTCACGCGCTACTTCCCCGAACTCGTCGAGGCCTTCCGCGCGCAGTTCGGCGGCCGCGACCACCCGGTGGTGCTCGACGGCGAGGTGATCCTGCGCTCCGGCGAGCCCGGAGCCGAACGCCTCGACTGGGAGGCGCTGTCGCAGCGCATCCACCCGGCTGCCTCGCGGATCGCGAAGCTCAGTGCCGAAACGCCCGCGCAGTTCGTCGCGTTCGACCTGCTCGCGGCGGACGGCGACGAGCTGGTCGACCTGCCGTTCGACGAACGCCGCGACCGGCTGGAACACCTCGCGAGCGGCATGTCCGAGCCGCTGTTCGTCACGCGCACCACACTCGACGTCGACCAGGCCCGCGAGTGGCTCACCACCTTCGAGGGCGCCGGACTCGACGGTGTGGTCGCCAAGCGCCGTGCCAAGCCGTACGAACCGGGCAAGCGGACCATGCTCAAGATCAAGCACCACCGGACGGCCGACGTCGTCGCGATCGGGTACCGCGTTCACAAGAGCGGCTCGGGCGTCGGGTCGCTGCTCGTCGGGCTGTACGGCGACGACGGTGAGCTCCGCCAGGTCGGCGGCGTCTCCGCCTTCTCCGACGAGCGCCGACTCGCCCTGGTCGACGAGCTCGAGCCCGTCGTGCTCCGCGATGCGGACGGGAGGCCCGTCACCGGTGACGGGGAACGGTCGCGTTTCTCGTCGGGTCGCGACACGTCGTTCGTCCGGCTGGCGCCGGAGGTCGTGCTCGAGGTCCGGTACGACCAGATGGAGGGCGACCGGTTCCGGCACACGGTGCAGTTCGAACGGTGGCGTCCGGACCGCGACGCGGAGTCGTGCGGGTTCGACCAGCTCGAGGTGCCGTCGGCGTACGACCTGCGGGATGTCCTGTCCTGACGCGTGGTTGTCCGTTTTTCGTCGTCTTCCCGCTCATCGCAGGAAAGTAGTTAGCCGAACTAGCGAAACGCTGCCACGATGGTGATCAGCACCACGAGGCACCCATCCCGGGAGCCCCAGGACCGAAAGCGGATCGACATGAGCACCAGCACGCTTGTCCGCCACTCGCAGCGGAACCCCTTCACCGAGGTACGCGAGGCACGCCGCCAGCGCACCCTGCAGCTCAGTGCGGTCATCAGCGCCATCGCCGGCGTGACCGCCACCGCGCTCGCACTCGTCACGATCGGCCTGGGCTCGTGATCGTCGACGGCATCAGCGACGCGCACCGCGGCACCTGGTCGCGACTGACCCGCCTGCACACGGCGAGCGTCGGGCTGCCGATGCAGACGTCCCGCGTCGACGACCCCGACCGCTCGACGGACACGCTGCCCGCCGTCTGACGGTTCGCGTTGGTCCGGGTCAGGACTTCTTCGCTCGGGACGGTTGCACGCGCGGCGGCTCGCCCGGCATCTTCGGGAAGTCCGGCGGGAACGGCAGTTCACCCGCGCCGTTCTCCAGGTCGCGCTCCCACCACGCCAGCAACGGCGCGATGCTCGCCGGCTCGTCGTGCATCGCCTGCCACGGGTCGCCGATCGTCGCCAGGCGCTCGGGGACGGTCCGGATCGTGAACGTCGTCGGGTCCGCCGTCGGCAGCTCGTCCCACGTGATCGGCGTCGACACCGAGGCGTGCGCCAGTGCGCGCGGGCTGTAGGCACCGGCCATCGTGCGGTCGCGGTTCGCCTGGTTGTAGTCGACGAAGACCCGCTGGCCGCGCTCCTCCTTCCACCACGCCGTCGTGACCCGGTCGGGCATCCGCCGTTCGAGTTCTCGGGCGGCGGCGATCACTGCATGCCGGACGTCGAGGAACTCGTGCTCGGGGGCGATCGGGGCGAACACGTGCAGACCGCGGTTGCCGCTCGTCTTGATCCACGCCGTCAGACCCGCTTCGTCCAGGACCTTCCGGAGTTCCTGCGCCACGGGCACCGTGTCCGAGAAGTCCGTGCCGGGTTGCGGGTCGAGGTCGATGCGGAGCTGGTCCGGGTGATCGCTGTCCTCGGCGCGCGATGCCCACGGGTGGAAGACCACGGTGTTCATCTGCGCGGCCCACACCGCGACGGCCGGCTCGTCGATGACGAGCTGCGGGTGCTCCCGGCCGCTCGGGTACGTCACCATGACCGACCGCACGTAGTCCGGCGCACCCTTGGGCGGGTTCTTCGAGAAGAACTGCTCGCCGTCGACGCCGCCGGGGAACCGCTGCAGCGAGACGGGTCGGTCGCCGTTCGCGCGGACGAAGGCGTCGCCCACCGTCACCAGGTACTCGGCGAGGTCGGCCTTGGTGATCCCGGCGTCCGGCCAGAGCACCCGGGACGGGCTGCTGATCCGGACCTCGCGGTCTCCGTCCGGACCGGGAACCCGCACCGTCGTCGCTTCGCTCGCCATGCAGCGGAAGGTACTCGGTGCACGATGGACGGGTGAGCGCGTACCTCGGAGTGGACCTGGCGTGGGGGCTCGGCACCGCAAGCCGCGCGCCGAACGAGACCGGACTGATCGCGATGGAGCGCGACGGCACGATCACCGACGCCGGGTGGGCCCGCGGGGTCGACGACGTCACGGCCTGGATCACGGAGCACCTCGGGCCGCGATCGCTCATCGCCGTCGACGCGTCGCTAGTGGTGACGAACCCGACCGGCATCCGCGAATCCGAACGGCAGGTCGGGCAGCGCTACGGCCGGTGGAAGGTCGCGGCGAACCCGACGAACCAGGCCTCCGCGGCGAGCGCCGGCTCCCGCCTGCTCGACCGGCTCACCGCGCTCGGTGTCGGCTACGTGTCCGACACGGCCTCGATGCACGCCCGGAGCGGGCCGGCGGTGTTCGAGTGCTACCCGTACACGACCCTCGTCGGTGTCGAGGAGCTCGGGTACGACGTCGAGCGGCCCCGCTACAAGCGCCTGGACCTGAAGGTGCCGGCCGCCGAAGCCCGGGCACGCCGCGCCGAGGCGTTCGACGAGCTCGTCCGGCGCTTGCGTGAGACCCCGCTCGACCCGCCGTTGCAGCTCGACTCGCATCCGCTGACGGCGAGCCTCGCCGACCCGTCGGTGCTGCACGGGCCGACGCACAAGCACCGCGAGGACCTGCTCGACGGTGCCCTGTGTGCCTGGACGGCGGCGTTCTGGGAGCGTCACGGCGACCAGCGCGTGCAGATCCTGGGAGGCGATCCGGACCTCCCCACCGACCCGGTGGACGAGGCGGGCCGCCGGCCCGTCGTGGTGGCGCCCGCGCGCCCGTCGCAGCGGGGCGCGCGCGGCTAGGGTTGACCGGTGAGCACGACGAGCGAACCCCTGCACATCGGGCTGGTGTCGCTGCACACCTCCCCCGGAGACGAACCCGGCTCGGGCGAGGTCGGCGGCATGAACGTCGTCGTCCGGCACCAGGCCGAGGCGCTGGCCGATCGTGGCCACCACGTCGACATCATCACGCGGCGTTCGGCGCCGACGCAGCCGGACTCGGTCTCGCTCGTGCCGGGTGTGTGCCTGCGGTTCCTGTCGGCGGGTCCGGCCGAACCGGTGCCGAAGGGTGAGCACGACGCGTTCATCGAGCCGTTCCGCCACGAGCTCGAGCAGCTCGGGCCGTTCGACGTCCTGCACTCGCACCACTGGTTCTCCGGTGCCGCTGCCCTGCCGGTGGCCCGTGAGCGTGGCATCCCGCACGTGCAGTCGTTCCACTCGATCGCCGCCGACCCCGAGACGCCGTTGTCCGAGGGTGAGCGGCCCGAGTCCGCCGGCCGCATCACGGGCGAGCAGCAGCTGGCGCGTGGGTCCGATGCGGTCGTCGTGGTGTCCGAGGCCGAGGCGTCGACGGTCCGGACGCGGCTCGGCGGTGCCGACGCGCGGATCTGGATCGTGCCGCCCGGGGTCGACGGGTCGGTCTTCCGCCCGGCAGCCGCCGGCGCGCGCCGGGCCGCCACGCCCTACGTCGTCGCGGCGGCTCGCGTGCAGCCGTTGAAGGGGCTCGACCTGGCCATCGAGGCGATCGCCGGCATCAGCGAGGAGGCCCGTCCCACGTTGGTCATCGCCGGGGACGCATCGAGCGAGGCTGGTGACTACGTGGACGAACTGCGTCGGCTCGCCGCCGCGCGTGGCATCGCCGATCGCGTCACCTTCATCGGGCCGCAGTCGCGTGCCGACCTGGCGTTCCTGTTCCGTGGCGCGGCAGCCGTGCTGGTGCCGTCGCACTCCGAGACGTACGGCCTCGTGGCGCTGGAGGGCTCGGCGTCCGGGGTGCCGGTCGTGGCCGCGGCTGCCGGGGGGCTGCGTGAGGCCGTGGTCGACGGCGAGACGGGTGTCGTGCTCGAATCGCGCGAGCCGTCGGTGTGGGCTGCCGAGATCGAGCGGATCCTGACGGACTCCGGGTACGCGGCCGCACTGTCCTCGGCCGGTCGGGAGCACGCGGAGCGCCTGAGCTGGGAGCGATCGGCTTCGGGGCTCGAGGACGTGTACCGCCGGGTGCTCGGGCGCTCGTGAGCCGCTTCGACGCGTCGGGGTTCTGGGCGGCGCTCGACGCCGTGCCGGTGGAGGCGGACGCCGAGGCGCTCTACGACCTCGGTTCGGCCGAGGGGCGGCTGCGGCGGTCGAACCTGCAGCGGTACCTGGAGCAGTTCGGGTCGGCGGCGGACACCCTGCTCGTGGCCGAGGCACCCGGGTGGCGCGGCATGACGAACACCGGCATCCCGTTCACGAGCATGCGCGAGCTCGAGACGGACCGGTTCGGCGACGACTACCTGGTGCCGCCGGAGCCGACAGCCCCGTGGGAGGCCTCGTCGCGCGTCGTGCAGGCGGCACTGTCCGACTGGACCGGGCCGCTCCCCGTGGCGTGGGCGATCTTCCCGCACCACCCGTTCGTCGCGGCGGACCGGCTGACGAACCGCACGCCCCGACCTGCCGAGGTGCGCTCGGGAGCACCCGTCGCCCTCGCACTGCTCGAGGCACTCGGTGGCGTCGACCAGGTCCGGGTCGTGGCCGTCGGTCGGAAGGCCCAGGGAGCGCTCGCGCTGGCTGGCATCGAGGCGATCGCCGTCCGGCACCCTGCGCAGGGCGGCGCGACGCAGTTCACGGAGCAGTTACGAGCGTTGGACCGCTCGCTCTAATTCCCTGAGCCGGCTAGTTCCCTGAGCCGGCTCGTTCCCCGTGCCGGTTCCTCCGCTCAGGCTGAGCGGAACTCGACGCCCTTTGCGCCCAGGGCCTCGGCGACGTGGGCGGGCAGCGGCGCTGCCGCGTACACGGTGCGGAGTGCCGGCAGGTCGAGGACATCGTCCCAGTTCTGCGGGTCGAAGCGGTCGTCGGAGCCCTCCCACCCGGGGTGCACGTCCTGGAGTACCTCGAGCTCGGTGTCGACGGAGAGCTCTGTGACGAGCGACAGGTGCGACGGCAGGAGTTCCAGGTCGTCGTAGTACTCGCGGGCCCGGTCGTCCTGGCCGTCGACGTCGAGGTCTTCCTCGGTCTCGTCGGCGGTCTCCGGGTCGTAGGGGTCGAGGACGTCGAGGTCGTAGCAGAGGACGTCGAGCACCAGCAGCTTCGCGTTGAAGTCGGCGAACTCGACGGGCTCTTCGGTGGTGTTCGACTCGTGGTCCATGGCCCGGAGCGTATCCGCCAGGGCACGGGCGTGTTGCGATCTCCGGGGAGCTTCCTGTGAAACCGGACAGCGTGGTGTCCCCCGGAAGAGGTTGGTGCATGACCACCACCAACACGGACCGACCACAGCAGGAGCAGCCCGAGCTCCGCAGGGTCATCGGTCCCAAGCTCCTGCTGCTGTTCATCGTCGGCGACATCCTGGGAACGGGTGTCTACGCGCTCACCGGTCAGGTCGCGGCAGAGGTCGGAGGAGCAGCGTGGCTCCCCTTCCTCATCGCCTTCGCGGTCGCCCTGCTGACGGCGTTCTCGTACCTGGAGCTCGTGACGAAGTACCCGCAGACCGCAGGCGCTGCGCTCTACGTGCACAAGGCGTTCGGCGTCCACTTCATCACCTTCATCGTGACCTTCATCGTGATGTGTTCCGGCATCACCTCGGCGTCGACGGCGTCGCGGGCGTTCGCCGCCAACCTCGGCGTCGGGTTCGGCCTCGAGTTGCCGAACGTCGTCGTGATGCTCATCGCCATGGGCTTCATGCTCGCGGTGATGGCGATCAACTTCCGCGGGGTCAGCGAGAGCGTGAAGACGAACGTGGTCCTCACCCTGGTCGAGCTGTCCGGTCTCGTCATGGTGATCCTGATCGGCTTCTGGGCGATCGCGGGCGGCAACGCGGACTTCTCGCGGGTGGTGATGTTCGAGACCCCGGAGGACAAGACCCTGCTCATGTCGATCTCCACGGCGACGTCGCTGGCGTTCTTCGCGATGGTCGGCTTCGAGGACTCGGTGAACATGGCCGAGGAGACCAAGGACCCCTCGCGCATCTTCCCGAAGGTGATGCTCACCGGGCTCGGCATCACGGCCGTGATCTACACGCTCGTGTCGATCTGTGCCGTGGCCGTCGTGCCGATCGGTGAGCTCGCCGGCAACGAGACCCCGCTCGTCACCGTCGTGCAGACCGCCGCGCCGGACTTCCCGATCGCCGACCTGCTGCCGTTCATCTCGATGTTCGCCGTGGCCAACACCGCCCTGATCAACATGATGATGGCGTCGCGACTGCTGTACGGCATGAGCAAGCAGGGCGTGCTGCCGGGCTTCCTGGCCCGCATCTCCCCCGCCCGTCGCACCCCGTCGAACGCGATCGTCTTCACCACCGCGATCTCCCTGCTGCTCATCGGCTGGGTCTCGCTCGACCCGGACTCCCCGATCGTGGTGGTCCTCGGTGGCACGACCTCGCTCCTGCTGCTCACGGTGTTCGCCGTCGTGAACCTGACGGTGCTCGTGCTCCGACGCGACAAGGTCGACCACAAGCACTTCCGAGCCGGCGTGATCATCCCCGTCATCGGCATCATCACGTGTCTGTGGCTCGTGCTGCCGTTCTCGTCCGGACGTGACCCGCAGCAGTACCAGATCGCCGGTGCACTGCTGGCGCTGGGCGTGGTCCTCTGGCTCGTGACGTGGCTCACCCACGGCCGGAAGCAGGCCGAGAAGGCCCCGACCGGTCTGGTCACCGAACCGACGAAGGTGCAGCACCCGCCGCACGACCACCGCGACGTCTGACGGACGGACGGCGGGGCGGCAGTACGGCGCGACCCCCGATCGGGCGGGTGCGGTTCCCAGGCGGCGCCCGTACGCTCGTCGTGCTCCGCCTGCCCCGCCCCGTCCGTCGAGAGGTCCCGTCATGCGCCGTGTCGGCATCACGCTCGCGTCGGTGTTCGGCGCCGGCATCGTGGTCGTCGGCATCGGGGTGGTGGTGCTCGTCGTGATCGCGGTCAACTCGATCGCCGGCATCGCGAAGTCCAGCGGTGCCGACGCCACCCCCACGTGCCCGAAGGTCGCTTCGAAGACCGTCGGCGGCTTGGTCGTCCCCGCCGGCCCCATCGCGGGCTTCTGCCAGGACCGCCTGGTGAACGCCGCGTCGGTGATCCAAGCCGCGAGGGCAGTCGGCATCGGGCCGCACACCCAGGCCGTCGGGGTCATGACGGCGATCGGCGAGTCGAGCCTGGTGAACCTGGACCACGGCGACGCCGCGGGACCGGACAGCCGCGGCCTGTTCCAGCAGCGCGACAACGGCGCCTGGGGCACGTACGAGCAGCGGATGGACCCGTACACGGCGGCGTCGATGTTCTACGCGAAGCTCGTCAAGGTCCCCGGTTGGAAGACGATGACGCCGACGCAGATGGCGCACGCGGTGCAGATCAACTCGGACCCCGAGCACTACGCAAAGTCCTGGCCCGCGGCGAAGGCCGTCGTCGAGGGGCTGACGGGCGAGACCGTGCCGGACACCGCCCCGCAGGGCTGACCGGTCACGAGACCGCCGGGCCCGACGGTCACGAGACCGCCTGGCCCGACGGTCACGCGACGTCCTGGTCCTGGTCGTGCTCGTCGAGTTCGACCATCGCGGCGCCGCCCTCGTGGACGATGACCTGCGCGCGCAGGCGGATCGCGTGCTCGTCGAGGGCGCAGGCGCACGCGTCGACCCACTCCCAGTCGACCGGGTGCACGCGGTCGACACCGGGCCGCTCCCACGCGAGGACGACGTCGACCGCGCCGAGCTGCCCGACGATCTCGGAGATCAACGACGCGAAGTCGCTGACGTGCTCGTCCGGCTGGTAGGGCAGATCCGCGATGGGCAACAGGAACGGGATCGACATCCCGAGCTCGTCGAGGAACACCACCCAACACTGCCGGCGCACCGGGCGTTCGACCAGGGAGGCGACGAGTTGGACGACGTCGTCGTCGGTGCGGACAGGGGTTCGGATCAGGCGGTCGAGGGTGTCGGTGTCAGGCATGACTCCAGCGTCGCGAACCCGACCCGCACACTCACGGCCACCGTGCGCATCTGTGCACAACCTGGCCGCCGCAGTCTCCTGTGGAGGACGACTTGAGGCCGCGAGCCCTCCGACTTCGGCGATCCCGACGCCCCCGCGGTCGCTGGACGGGCCTCCAGTCCGAACCTGACCGGCTCGGCGAGGTTCCACGACATGCCGCACGCTGATCGCCGAGGTTCCAGACCTCGACGAACGGGGCGCCGACATGCCGAGATTTCGGAACCTCAGGACAACTCGGAACCTCGGGTCCACTCGGAACCTCGGGACGGCATCGCCGCTCAGATGCCGTGCGTCACCGAGCTCTCGATGAGCAGCAGCGCCGCGAAGAACACCGCGACGACGGCCGCGACCCCCACGAGCACGACCGGCCACGCCAGCCGACGCCGCACCAACCGCAGGATGCACACCACGATCGAAGCGACCAGCACCAGCGCGATCAGGATCGGCCCGACCGTCACGACCGAGTCACCGAGCCCCACGTTGCAGGTGTTCCCCGGGGCAGCGCACGACACGAACGCCAACGACATGAGCTTGATGCCCCACCCCGCTGCCAACGCTTCGAGCGTCAGCACCACGAGCAGGGCGATGGAGGCCACCATGTCCGCGACGCGGCGGCGCCCTGCCAAGGGGTGACGGGCCTCCCGTCCGAACCGCGCCGGAGCCGACCCGAGCGGATCGAGACGCGCACCCGGAACCGACTCCGGACCCGAGCCGGGCACCGAACCGGCGTCAGCCGGACCGGACGACCGGGCGGGCGCGTCCATCAGGACCGCCGGCCGCGCGTGGACCAGAGGGCCACGGCGATGAGCAGCGGCTGCCCGAACAGACGCGCGACCCGCTTCTCGTCGGTGTCCAGGCCGAACGCGTCGCGACGGTTGACCCACTGCGACAGGTTGCCCGGGAAGATCACCGTGAAGAACAGTGCAGCGACGGAACCGACGAAGCGCCGGGCCGGCTTCGGCGCGAGCACGAGCGCCGAACCGAGGGTGATCTCCGCGACACCCGACGCCAGCACGGTCGTGTCCTCGGAGAGCGGCACGAACTCCGGAACCTGCGCCGTGAACTCCTTGCGCGCGAAGGTGAGGTGACTCGTGCCGGCGAACACGAGCGCCAGGCCGAGCAGGACGCGGAGGAAGGAACGCATGCCTCCATCGTGCCTGCTCCCGGGCGACGGCGCTCGCACGTGTACGGAACCCGACCGGCTCGCTACATTCAGACGTATGGGAGCACCCTCTCGGGACCACGAGCCGCCAGCGGCCCCCGCGACCTTCGCCGTGCTGCTCGGCCCGGTCGCGTTCTACCTCGGCATCATCGTGCCGGCCCAGGGCACGGTCCGGCACGTCCTGCTCGGTGCTGCGTTCGGCATCGTCTGCGTGCTGAGCGGCTGGCGGGCGATCGCCATCGCCGGTCGCCGTCGCCGCGCGGTGCAGGTCTGGGCGTGGATCGGCATCGTAGTCGGCGCCGCCGGGCTGGTCATGATCGTCTGGCAGCTGCTCGTCATCGCGACCGCCGGCGCGTTCCCGCCGCCGTTCTGGTCGCCCTACGCGAACCGCTGACGCGGTCGACCGGGAGGCCCGTGCCGGCCCCGCGCTGCCCGTCGCGCCCCGGGGTGGTCGCGCCGCAGAGCGCGGGCCCCAGCTCCGCGGGCCGGGTCACCAACCGAGCGTGCCCGGTGCGCCCTTGAACGGTCCGACGACGTCCGACGTGATCCAACCGCCGTAGAAGTCGCCGTCCTGCGACTGCACGACCTCGCCGCCGACCTCGCACGAGTCCATCGCCGACGGGTAGATCGCGACGCGGTCCCGGAGCGACTCGTACCCCGGCTTGGGCGTCGGGTAGTTCCACGCGGCGCGGCTCGCGACGGTGCCGTCCCCGCCGACCACGTCGAAGTACCGCGCCCGGCCCTTGAACTCGCACATGCTCGACCCCTGGGCGGGGCGGAGGTCGAGGTCGGCCATCGGCAGGTAGTACACCGGCGGGTGCGAGGTCTCGAGGACCCGCACGGCATCGGTCGTGTCGGCCACGACGGTGCCGCCGAACCGGACGACGACGCGGGCGGTGACAGGCTCGACGGCCGGTGGGCGGGGGTAGTCCCAGACCGATTCCTGTCCGGGGCCGGGTTCGATCCGTGTGGGATGACGCATGCGGTCCTGTCTACGCCGCACAGCTGCGGTCGGGCTGTCGGGCGGGCGGCTGGCGGGTGGGCGTACCCGAGTCTCGGGTGTGCGGGCGTGAGTCTCGGGGTGAGCGACACTTCACGGGCCCGGCGGCGCGAGAACTGTCGCTCAGCCCGAGTCTCGGCGCGGCCGCCCGCCCGCCCGCCGGCGGCCCGCGGCCCGCCGCCCGCGCACGAGACCGCCGCAAGGTGCACCATGGGCGGGTGACGACGACGACACGCACGCTCTTCCGACGGAAGCCCATCGAGACGATCGATGACGACACCGGAGCCGAGGGCGGCCTGAAACGGCACCTCGGCCTCTGGCAGCTCACCGCGATCGGCATCGGCGGCATCATCGGCGCGGGGATCTTCACCCTCGCCGGCACCGTGGCGAACGGCGTGGCCGGTCCCGCGGTCCTCATCAGCTTCCTGGTCGCCGGCGTCGCGAGTGCTGCGGCGGCGCTGTCGTACGCCGAGTTCGCCGGCCTCATCCCCAAGGCCGGCAGTGCGTACACGTACGGCTACGCGGTCCTCGGCGAGATCGTCGGGTGGTTCATCGGCTGGGACCTGCTGCTCGAGTACACCGCGATCGTGGCGGTGGTCGCGATCGGCATCTCGGGCTACGTCGGGTTCCTGGTGGGCCAGTTCGGCATCGACCTGCCCGCCTGGATGCTCGGCGCCCCCGGCACCGGCGACGGCCACGTGATCGACGTCTTCGCGATCATCCTGTGCCTGGTCACCGCGTTCGTGCTCACCCGCGGCATCCGCAGCGCCGCCCGGTTCGAGTTCGTCGCGGTCGGCATCAAGGTCGCGCTCGTCGTGCTCATCGTCGTGCTCGGCGTGTTCCACATCAACAGCGCGAACTACTCCCCGTACTTCCCGTTCGGCTTCGGTGGCGTGATGACCGGTGCCGCGACGGTGTTCTTCGCGGTGTTCGGTTACGACGCCATGTCCACCGCGGCCGAGGAGTCCGTCGACGCCCGCAAGCACATGCCGAAGGCGATCCTGCTGTCCCTCGGCATCTCGATGGTCCTGTACGTGCTGGCGACGCTGGTGCTGACCGGGATGCAGAAGTACACCGACATCGACCCGGCCTCGGGCTTCTCGTCGGCGTTCGCGTCGGTCGGCCTCGGCGGTGTCGCGAACGTCATCGCGATCGGCGCCATCGTCGGCATCGTCACGGTGCTCGTCACGTTCATGCTCGGCGCCAGCCGCGTCTGGTTCTCGATGAGCCGTGACGGCCTGATGCCGAAGTGGTTCGCGAAGACCGACCCGAAGCGCCACGTCCCGACCCGCGTCACGTGGATCCTCGGCATCGCATCGGCGATCCTGGCAGGCGTCCTGCCCATCGGCGTCGTCGCCGAGCTCACGAACATCGGGATCCTGCTCGCGTTCGTGGTGGTCTGCTCCGCGGTGATCGTGCTCCGCTACCGCCAGCCGAACCTCGACCGTCAGTTCCGGTTGCCGTTCATGCCGGTCATCCCGATCATCGGCGTCATCGCGTCGCTGTGGCTCGTGACGTTCCTGCAGTGGGAGACGTGGGTGCGGTTCGCGGTGTGGTTCGCGATCGGTCTGGGCGTGTACTTCGGCTACTCGCGGAAGCACAGCAAGCTGGCGGCAGCCGAACCCGCGAACACGGAGAAGCCGTCGGCCTAGCGTCCGCTCCAGCGCACCCAGCCCTGCACCTGCGCCGCAGCGCTCTCGAGCGACGAGTGCGCCCCGTTGATCGAGTGGTCCGGCGAGTCCACCGTGAACTGGTCGGTCCGGGTGACGTCGCAGACGACCTCGGAGCCGAGCCACACGTTCCAGTGGTCTGCGGAGTCGTGCACCCACCGCAAGCGGTCCGGCATGAGCGTGTCCAATCGAGTGGAGAGCGACGAGCAGTCGTCGCCCGTCCACGCAGACGGTAGCCCTGCTCGATGTGTGCCGTTCGGGTCGGCGGCTCCGCGCGTCGGTGGCACCTGGCACGATTGACCCGTGCCAGCAGCCCCGATGATCGACGCCGTCGACGTCATCCGTTTCGTCGGGCCGCAGACCTTCGGGCGCGCACGCGACGTCGTGCGCGCCGGCCTGGTCGACGATGCCGTCTGGAACGCCGACGACGGCACCGTCACGGCGACCGTCTCCGGCACCGCCGACGACCCGTACGAGTGCCGCATCGACATGACCGTGGCCCGCGGTGACTTCATCCGTCCGGTCCGCAGCACGTGCAGCTGCCCCCTCGGCGGCGACTGCAAGCACGTCGCCGCCGCGCTGCTCACCATCAACGCGCGTGCCCTGGCCGCCAACGCCGGCCCGCGTCCGGAAGCGTCGGCTCCGCCGCCCTCGGACTGGAGGCACGACCTCGCCCGCCTCGCCGGTGACGACGACCAGGCGGCCACCCCGCAGGGCACCCGGATGGGTCTGCAGTTCGAGTTGCGTGACGCGGTCCCCGCCGCCCTCGCGGCCCGTGCCCGCGCCGCCGGCCGCGCCCTGCCGGCGCCGTCCCGCACCGTCCGGCTCGGGGTCCGACCGGTGACCCGCAGCGACGCCGGCAACTGGGTGCGCGGCCAGCTCACCTGGGGCACGCTCCCCTACTCGCAGAACCGCCTGGGCCTCGGCGCCGAGCAGCACGGGTGGTTCATGCAGCTCGCGGCCCTGCACCGTGCCGGCCAGCTCGCGGGGTTGCCCGGCGAGAGCGACTGGCTCCACCTCGACGACTTCCGCAGCCCGCTCCTGTGGCCGTTGCTCCGGCAGGCGTCGGGGCTCGACATCGCTTTCGTCACCGGCAAGCGCGAGGGCGGCGCGGTCCTCGGCGAGCAGGCCCAGGTGCTGCTCGACGTCGCCCGGCACGACGACGCCGTGGTGATCGGCGCGAGCGCGGTGCTCGACGGCCGCCCGGTGGTCCACGGTGCCGCACGGATGGTCGGCGACCACGGTGTGTACGTGTTCCGCGAGAGCCCCGAGTTCACCGTCGGACTCGCACCGACCCCGGCGCCCGTGCCCGAGGACCAGCGCCGCATGCTCCTCGAGGGCACCCGCATCACGGTACCGACGGCCGAGGTCGACGAGTTCCTGGCCGACTGGTCGCCCCGGCTGCGCGGTGCCCTCGGCCTGGTCAGCTCCGACGGGTCGGTCGAGCTGCCCGAGCGCACGCCGCCCGAGCTCGTGCTGACGGCGACGTTCGAGGCGGCCCGGGCACCCCGCACCGACGACCGGGTGCACCTGCACTGGCGTTGGCACGTCGACGGCCGCAAGGACCCGGTCTCGCTGCACGGGCCGCTGCCCGACCTGTCTGGGCTCCGCGCCGCGGACGATCCAGCCAGCACCGACGACCCAGCGAGTACCGACGGCCCAGCCAGCACCGACGTTCCGGCCGGCACCGACGTTCCGGCCGGCACCGAGGCGGCGACCGCCGACGCCGACGTGCCCGCGGCCCTGGAACCCGCCACGTCGACAGCGCGAGCCGACGGCGCGACCGCGGGCGAGCCTCCCGTCCGCCCTGCCGGACCCGGTGGTGGGCTCGACTGGTTCCAGGACGGCACCATCGACGGCGCCGACGTCGCGGTGTTCGCGAACGAGTTCCTGCCCGAGTTGCCGGCGCTCGGCGTCCGCACGGCGGTGCAGGGTGAGCGCCTCGACTACGAGCGGTTGAGCGGGCGGCCGCACATCCGCGTCACGACGATGCCGTCGGACAAGCACGACTGGTTCGACCTCGGCATCATCGTGAGCGTGAACGGCAAGCAGATCCCGTTCACGCCGCTGCTCACGGCGTTGGCCGGTCGGCAGCGGCGGCTCAAGCTCGTCGACAACTCGTACCTGTCACTCGCGGACCCCGCGTTCGACCGGCTCAAGGAACTCATCGACGAGGCCCGCGACCTCGACGAATGGGAGCCCGACCAGCCGATCCACGTGACGCCGCTGCAGGCCGGGCTGTGGACCGAGTTCGACCTGCTCGCCGACGAGACCTCGCACGACGAACGCTGGCAGGCGATCACCGCGGGGCTGATGGGGGCGACTCCCCCGGGGGACGTCCCGGTGCCGGACACCGTGCACGCCGAGCTGCGGCCGTACCAGCACGCCGGGTACGCGTGGCTGTCGTTCCTGGCGGCGCACGGCATCGGCGGGGTACTCGCCGACGACATGGGCCTCGGCAAGACCCTGCAGGTGCTCGCGATGGTCGCAGCGCGCCGTGCCGCCGACCCCGACGGGCCACCGTTCCTGGTCGTCGCGCCGACCTCGGTCGTCGGCAACTGGGTGGCCGAAGCGGCGAAGTTCACGCCGTCACTGCGGGTGGCGGCCGTCACCTCGACCTCGCTGAAGGACCCCGGTCTCGTCGCCCGCACGGCCTCGCAGGCCGACGTCGTCGTCACCTCGTACGCGCTGCTCCGGCTCGACTCGCAGGCATGGACCGACCTGCCGTGGTCGGCACTCGTGCTCGACGAGGCGCAGTTCGTGAAGAACCCGCAGTCGCAGACCCACCGGGTGGCGTCCGAGCTGCACGCACCCGTGAAGTTCGCCATCACCGGCACCCCGCTCGAGAACGGGCTGACCGACCTGTGGGCGCTGTTCCACATCGTCGCGCCCGGGCTGCTGTCCACCTGGACCCGGTTCGGCGACGACTACGTGAAGCCGCTCGCCTCCCCCGAACTCCGGGGCGAAGCGCGCCAGCAGCTCACCGCGAAGCTCCGGCGGCGGATCCGGCCGCTCATGCTCCGCCGCACGAAGCAGGCCGTCGCCGCCGACCTGCCGCCGAAGCAGGAGCAGGTCGTCCGCGTCACGCTCGACCCAGCGCACCGCGAGCTGTACGAGCGCACGCTCAACCGCGAGCGACTGAAGGTCCTCGACCTGATCGACGACCTGTCGAAGAACCGGATGATCGTGTTCCGGTCGCTGACGCTGCTGCGGATGCTCGCGCTGTCGCCGGCGCTCGTGTCGAACGGGTCGGACTCGACCCTGTCGCCGTCGACGTCGATCCCGTCCGCCAAGCTCGACCTGCTGCTCGACGAGCTCGAACAGCTCGCGGCGGAGGGCCGCCGCGCCCTGGTGTTCAGCCAGTTCACGTCGTTCCTGCGGATGGTGTCGGACGCCCTCGACGAGCGGGGCGTCGGCTACGAGTACCTCGACGGGTCGACCCGCAAGCGCCCACAGGTCATCGAGCGCTTCCGGCAGGGCACCGCGCCCGCGTTCCTCATCTCGCTGAAGGCCGGCGGCTTCGGGCTCACCCTGACCGAGGCCGACACCGTGTTCGTGCTCGACCCGTGGTGGAACCCCGCCGCCGAGTCCCAGGCCGTCGACCGGACCCACCGCATCGGGCAGACCCGGTCGGTGAGCGTGCAGCGCTTCATCGCTGAGGACACCATCGAGGAGAAGGTCCTGGCCCTCGCCGCGCGCAAGGCCGAGCTGTTCGCCACGATGATCGACGACGACGCCCTGTTCGCCGACGACCTGACCGCCGACGACATCCGCTCGCTGCTCGCCTGACGCGCGGGCGCAGTGCGCGGTTGCGCGTCAGGCGAGCGTGGGCGAGCGCGTCAGCGAGCGAGGGCGTCGATCGCCGCGACCTCGTCCGTCGAGAGTTCGATGCGGGCACCGGCGGCGTTCGACCGGATGCGCTCCGGGTTCGACGACTTCGGGATGACGACGAAGCCGTGCGCGACGTGCCACGCGACGATGACCTGGGCGCTGTCGGCGTCGTGCTCGCCCGCGATGTCGAGCAGCGTCGGGTCCTGCAGGTTGCTCGCCTTGAAGGGGCTGTAGCCCTCGAGCACGACCCCGCGCTCGGCCAGCCCGTCCGCGATCGCCTGGTCGTACTCGACCGGGCTCCACTTGATCTGGTTCACGGCCGGGGTGGTGCCGGTCGCGGTGACGAGCTCGTCGATCTGGTCGAGCGAGTAGTTGCTCACACCCACCGCTCGGGTCAGTCCGTCGGCCTGGGCCTGCACGACCTGCTCCCACACGTCAGGGCGGGCCTCGCCGTTCGGTGGCCAGTGCACGAGCCAGAGGTCCACGTGGTCGAGGCCGAGCTGGTCGAGGCTCTCCTCGATCGTCTCGCGCACGCGGTCGGCGTTGTCCGGCGGCAGCTTCGTCGTCACGAATATGTCGTCACGGGCGAGGCCGGACTCGGCGAGGGCCTTGCCGACGCCGCGCTGGTTGCTGTAGCCGGTGGCGGTGTCGATGTGGCGGTACCCGGCCGCCAGTGCTTCGCCGACGGCGGCGGGGGCCTCGCCGTCGGGGATCTGCCAGGTGCCGAAGCCCAGGAGCGGCATCGACCCACCGGTGACGGACACGGACGGATTCGCGTAATCGGTCATGCGGACCTGTCTACGCCGTGGTCGCGCATCAGTTCAGAGCGTGGCGGTCCACGGCCATGTCCGAGGTCTCCGCCATGATCGTCGAGGCCGCCCGGCGCCGCACCACAGCACCACCGCACCACCGCACCACCAGGAGTTCCACGCACCCATGACGTCCCGCCGACGCCGCCGCACCCGCATCAGCCTCACCTCCGTCCTCGTCGTCCTGGCCCTCGCGGTCGGTGGCTACGCGCTCGACGCCACCGGCGTCCTCGGACCGGACGCCGACGCGGCTGCCGGTCCGACGGCGGTCGCCACGGCCACCGTCGGCACGGACAGCGACGCACCGGAGCCGAGCCGCGCCTCCAGTCCGACGAATCCGACCGTCAGCACGTCGACCGACACCGACGCTGCGGACGCCCGCGCGCTCCTCGCCACGCTGCCCGTCAAGGGCAAGGCCCCCGGCACCGGCTACGACCGCACCGGCGATTTCGGCAGCGCGTGGATCGACGTCGACCACAACGGCTGCGACACCCGGAACGACGTGCTCGCTCGCGACCTCCGCCGCATCGCGCGGCAGGGGCCGTGCAAGGTGATGGCCGGCACGCTCGTGTCGCCGTACACCGGGGCGACGATCGACTTCGTGCGCGGGAACACGACCTCGACCCTCGTGCAGATCGACCACGTCGTCGCGCTCGAGAACGCCTGGCGCACCGGCGCCCAGCAGCTCAGCCAGTCGGAGCGGGAGGCCCTGGCGAACGACCCGTCGAACCTGTTCGCCGTCGACGGCCGGTCGAACTCCCAGAAGCGCTCGGGTGACGCCGCGACCTGGCTGCCCGCGAACACGGCCTTCCGCTGCACCTACATCGAGCACCAGGTCACGGTGAAGGCGAAGTACCGCCTGTGGGTGGCTCCGGCAGAGCGGGCCGCGATGGTTCGGGTGCTGGACGCCTGCTGACGTCGGGCGGGCCGGCGCCGCTGGGTGTCGGCCTGGAGGCCCGGCGCACCTCCGCCCCGCGTGGCAGGCTGCGGACATGGCTGAGCAACTCACGGTCCCGCAGGCGTTCGCGCTCCTCCAGATCGAGCCCGATGGCCGGAAGTCCGTCGACGGGCAGACGTTGGACACCGGTCTCGCGGGAGCGGTCCTCGCCGACCTCGCGCTCCGAGGTGCGGTCTCGCTGCAGAACGGCCTGGTCACCGTCGTCGACGGCGCCGCCACGGGCGACCCGGTGCTCGACGGCGTCGTCGGGTCGATCGCGGCGGCCGGTACACCGCGCAAGGCGAAGTGGTGGGTGAGCCGGCTCGGCAAGCAGCGGCTCCGCGACGACGTCGTCGCCGGACTCGTCGAGCGAGGGATCATCAGCGTCGAGCAGGGCAAGGTGCTCGGGCTCTTCCCCACCACGAAGCACCCGGAGCGCGACGGAGCACCGGAGGCACTGCTGCGATCCGGCATCGCGGACGTCCTGGCTCGGCGGGCGGGCCCGACGCCGTTCTCCGCCGCGGTCATCGGGCTGCTCGACGCGACGAACACGCTCCGCAAGCAGTTCGGCGCGGTCGACAAGGGCCTGGTGAAGGAGATCACCTCGGGTACCTGGGCGAGCCCGGCGGTGAAGGCCGTGCTCGAGGAGATCCAGGCCGCGGCGATGATCGTCATCATGGCGGCGACCACCGCGACGACGACCACGGTCATCACGAGCTGAAGTCGGCAGCACCGGGCAGTCTCTCGCCCCCTCGACCCTCCTGCAAAACGACAGGTGTAGCCTAAAGGGAATTCATCGTCGAAGACCCCAGGAGGCCTCCCCATGCCCGAAACCAACTCCGTCACGTCCCGCTTCGCCGACCGAGTCGTCCTCATCACCGGCGGCGGCTCCGGCCTCGGTCGCGCCACCGCCGTCCGTCTGGCCGCCGAGGGCGCTGCGCTCTCCCTCGTCGACGTCTCCGAGCAGGGACTCGAGGCGACGAAGTCCGCCGTGCTCGAGGCCACCCCCGCCGCCCAGGTCCTGACGACCGTTGCCGACGTCTCCGACGAGGCCCAGGTCGACGCCTACGTCACCGCCACCACCGAGCGCTTCGGGCGCATCGACGGCTTCTTCAACAACGCCGGCATCGAGGGCAAGCAGAACCCCACGGAGTCCTTCACCGCCGCCGAGTTCGACAAGGTCCTGTCGATCAACCTGCGTGGCGTGTTCCTCGGCCTCGAGAAGGTCCTCAAGGTCATGCGTGAGCAGGGCTCCGGCATGGTCGTCAACACCGCGAGCGTCGGCGGCATCCGCGGCATCGGCAACCAGTCCGGGTACGCCGCCGCCAAGCACGGCGTCGTCGGCCTGACCCGCAACTCGGCGGTGGAGTACGGCCGCTACGGCATCCGCATCAACGCCATCGCCCCCGGCGCCATCTGGACCCCGATGGTCGAGAACTCGATGAAGCAGCTCGACGCGGAGAACCCCCGGAAGGCCGCCGAGGAGTTCATCCAGGTCAACCCGACGAAGCGCTACGGCGAGGCCCCCGAGATCGCCGCCGTCGTCGCGTTCCTGCTGTCCGACGACGCGTCCTACGTCAACGCGACGGTCGTCCCGATCGACGGTGGGCAGTCGGCCGCGTACTGAGCCGCACCGTGACAGCATGGCTGGCGTGAGCAACGACCAGACGAACGGATCCGCCTTCGGCCGAGGCGTCGACAAGGCCCCGCCGACCGCGGCCGCCGAACTCCGCCGCCGGATGGCAGCCTCGCCGGCGGGCTTCCTGCGCAGCGCGGCGTGGGTCCCGTGGAAGCCGGCGGGTACAGCGGAGGCCGGCAGCGTCGCACACGTCATGATCCGCGACAAGCCGTTCGTGCCCGTCTTCACCGACCCCGACGAACTCGCCGCCGGTCTGCCCGACGCCGATGGGCGTCCGGTGCCGATGTCCGAGCTCGTGACCGCGCTGCCCGAGGAGTTCGGCATCGTGGTCGACCCGACGAGCGCCGAGGCGGCGAACTTCCTGCACGCCGACGTCCTCGCCCAGATGCGGGTGCAGATGCAGGGTGGCGTCCCGACGGCCGACGACTGAGTCGCGCCGCGTCAGGCATGGCACGCCGCCGCCGCATGGCGCACGCTTGAACAGGCATACCAATCAAACGCCGGGCAGGTCGGCTGCTGCTCAGCTGCTCGCGGTCAGAGCAGCACCGGCGATCGCCCACCAGTAGCCCAGCAGCGCTCCTGCCGGGACTGCCAGCACGGCGACCGCGACGGCGCGACGCATCATCCGGTTCCGCCGCGCCGCCAGGCCGATCTCCCGCTCGAGCCGTTCGAACCGCTGGACGTGGCGAAGGGTGTCGTTCACCACCACAGCCTCGACGTGCCAGGTCCCGCGTTCCTCGGCCAGCATCGACAGGAATCGGACGGCTTCGTCGGAGTGGACTCGCGGCAGATCCCTGATCCAGGCGCCGATCTGACGGGGCGCGACCGTCACGACGGCCGGTGCCGTCTTCCCGAACTGCAGCGTTCCCGCTGCGACGACCAGGAGGGGCTGCACCGGGATCGGTCCGCCGGCTGCGGCGGACAACAGGCGAGTCGCTCGTTCCCCCTCGGCGAGGGCGCGGTGCACGTGCGGTGTCCGCTGCCCGTTCACGGTCAGCATCCGGCCGCCGACCCACACCTTCTGCCCCGAATGGTTCTTGGTGTTGATCGAGAACACGCCGGTGGGTCCGACGACGACGTGGTCGATGTCCGTCATGCTCGTCCCGACCGGTACCGCGTGCAGCACCGTGAACTCGGGGCCGAGCGCATCGAGCTGGGCGGCGACCTGCCGTTCTCCGACAGCGCCCTTGAACCACGAGCGGGCCTCGTCACGAAGCGGGTCGTGCCCCCAGAAGCGCTGCCAGCCGGTTCGCGCCGGCCCCTCAGCCTGGATGGCCAGGCACTCCTGCATGACCGCGTACCCGGGCTTCCGTGCACGGAGCGTCAGCGCGGCCCCGCCCCTCGGAGTCGGGCGGTGGTCGGCGACAGCGGTGTTCTCCCCCATGGGTCCACCGTCCCAGGACGACAGGTGTCGGGACCAGCCCTCGTTCTGGCGTCACAGTGACGGCGGCGCGGCCGGCGCGGCCGTCAGCGAGCGGGCTCGACGAGCTCGATGAAGCGGGACAGCAGCGACAGCCCGGCGATCGACGGCGGCAGTCCGGTGGTCAGTGCGGGCGAGTGCACGAGGTACGCCGCCCACTTCGCCCGCGACAGCGCCACGTTCAGCCGGTTCGGCATGAGCAGGAAGTCGAGCCCGCGAGGGATGTCGGCTGCGCTCGACGCCGCCAGGGACACGATCGACACCACGGCCTCGCGGCCCTGGAACAGGTCGACCGTGCCGACCTGGGTGCCGGTGAAGCCTGCACGATCGAGCTCCTGACGGATCAGGGCACCCTGCGCGTTGTACGGGGCGACGACGATGACGTCCTCGTCGGTCAACGACCTGGTGGAGTCGCCGTCGGTCCAGGTCCGCCCGACGACATCGCCGACGAGGGCCACCACGCGGGCGGCTTCCTCCGGTGACGAGGTCGTGTTGCCCGCGTGCACGACCGGCACGGGGTGCACGCCCGCGTCGATGCCGTCGAGGTGCCGACCGGACACCATCGACGCGAGCTGCCCGTCGTAGGACAGCGCCGACACGGACTCGGTCAGCGCCGGCTCCATCCGCCGGGTGCGGGCCAGGAAGTAGCCGAACTCCGGCGGCAGGACGTGCTCGCCGTCCGCCAGCCAGCCCAGCGCCGACTCGTCGACGGGCTCCGGGTGCGAGCCCTGGGACACCTGCGGGAGCTGCTGCGGGTCCCCCAACAGCAGGAGTCGGGTCGCGGCGATCGAGGACGCGATCGTCGGTGCGAGCGAGAACTGCCCGGCTTCGTCGACGACGAGCAGGTCGAGCGACCGGCGCTCGATCGTCGACGCGTTCGCGAACGTCCATGCGGTCCCGCCGACGACACCACCGGTGCCGGAGGCCTCGCACGATGACAGGAACGCGGCGACCGCAGCACCGTTCTTCACGGGCGTCCACGCGGCCGCGTCGAGTTCGTCCTCGGTCGCACCGGACTTCGGCACCTTCACGACCCGGTCCGCGGGCACGCCGGCGTTCACGACCGAGGACAGGAAGTTCTCGGAGGTCGCGTGGGACTGCCCGACGACGCCGACCCGCCAGCCGTACTCGCGGACGAGCCGTGCGACGACGTTCGACCCGACGTAGGTCTTGCCCGTGCCGGGAGGCCCCTGGATCGCCAGGTACGAGTGGTCGAGGCCGAGCAGCGTCGCCACCACGGCGGACACCGTGTCGTCGCCCTGCACGGGCACGATCGCACCGCGTGGCGGCACCCGGCGCAGCAGGTCGAAGGCCGGGTCCGACACCATCGAGGGCAGCTCGTCGAGGACCTGCTGCCCCCACTCGGCGATCGCCTCGGGCTGCGGCTTCGCCCGGGGCGGTGCCGAGGGCGCGAGCACGACCGGGAACTCGTGGTGCGGCTCCGCCCCGACGGGCAGCCCCTCCTTCACGAGCACCTCGACGGCGTCGCCGTTGTCCCACACGTCCACGATCACGGCGCGCGACGACGCGCCCTTCGACCCGGGGCCCGGAGACACGACCGAAGGCGGAAGCGGGTCGTCGTAGACGAGGTGGGGCGTGCCTCCCGGCCGGAGCCGCGAACCGGGCGCGAGCGTCCCCGACAACCGGAGTTCTCGCGACTGCGAGCGGGCACGCGGCAGCGTGTCCCAGTCCCGCTCGACGGACGCACGCTCCACGACGAGCACGTCACGGGTGTCGGCCCAGTCGTCGACCGGGTTGCGCAGGCGGTCGAAGTGGTCCTGCCAGAAGGTCTTCGCCTCGCGCCGGTGGTAGTCGATCGCTGCTGCGGCGAGCGCCAACGCGGTCTCGTCGGGCGTGCGGTCGAGGGCGTCGACGTCCTCCAGGTGCGACGCGAGCGCGACGTACACCGGGTTCGGCTCGCGCTCGACGGGGATCGGCGGGACGTCGAGCTCGAGTGCCGGATCCGCTGCGTCCGGGTCGTCGGTGCGCAGGGAGCGGAGCCAGTCACGCAGCCGCAGGGTCGAGCGGCAGTCGTAGGCGTTGTAGTCGGCGACCTCGTCGAGCATGTGCTGGCCGGCGACGGGGTCTCCGTTCCGGAGCTCCTCGATCGCGTCGACGTAGGCGGTGATGCTGTCGGCCGCGTTCGTCACATCGCTGAGCCGCAGGTCGTCGCCCATGTACAGCGGCTCGAGCTTCTTGATCGAGTAGCTGTGGCTGCCGACGACCAGGGCCTTGCGGACGATCGGGTACAGGTCGACCAGGACGCCAGCGCGCAGCAGGTCGTCGACGGCCTCTTCACCGACCCCGTGCCGGGCGGCGAGCGACAGCAGGTGCGTCCGCTCGTAGGCCGCGTAATGGTAGATGTGCATGCCGGGGTACTGCTGCCGGCGTTCCTCGATGAAGGCGAGGAACTGCTCCAGCGCAACTCGCTCGTCGCGGATCGTGTGTGCCCAGAACGCGGTGAACTCCGCGCGGTCGTCGACCAGGCCGAACAGGTAGTCGAGGCCCCAGTGCACGCCGTCCTCGGTGTGCAGCGGGTCGCCTTCGAAGTCGAAGAACACGTCGCCGGGATCCGGCGCCGGGATCGCATCGAGCGCGCGGGCATCGAGGACCTCGAAGCGCGGCTTCGCGGGCTGGTCCGGCCCGTCGGCGCCGTTCCGTCGGGCGGTCTCCGTCTCGATCTGGAGGCCCGCCTGGCGCACCAGCCGATCCTGCGTCGCGCGGGGCAAGCCCGGCACTGCCCGGGTGCGGACCGCCAGGTCGTCGATCGTCCGCACCTCGTGCTTGATGAGCTTCGCCCGCTGGTCAAGGCGCATGCCGGCGACGAGGACGAGGTCGCGGTGCTCGGCCACCTGGGTCGAGCAGACGGCGCAGCGGCCACACGACGAGTAGCGCGGGTCACCCCACCGCAGCGGCTCGTCGGCGGCGATGCGCTCGGCGATGACCCGCTGCAGTTCGGCGCGCTGCGTGCGGTACACCGGCGCGATGTCGGCAAGGTCGTGCGTGGTCGTCGTCCGGTCACCGAGCACCAGGTGCACCTGCGCCCCGGTGGGGATGCCGTGTGCCTGCATCTGCTCGGCGTAGGCGGCGAGCTGCAACAGGGCGCTGATCTTGGCGTGCCGGGCGAGCTTGGTGTCGTAGACCTCGTACTCGCCCCGGTCATTGCGGATGATGAAGTCCGCGAAGCCGATGAAGCCCGGGCTGTCCGCCGTGGGTGCCGCGTGGAACGTCGGCTGGTACAGGACGTCGGCGCCGTCGGCGAAGGCCTGTCGCGCTTCGGCTGCGGCGCGTGCGTAGTCCGGCGGGGCGGGGCGGTCGAACTCGACGACGTTCCGGGTCTGCTTGAGGATGTCGAGGTAGTCGAGCTCGTGCTGGTCCCCCAGGCGGGCGGTGCGCTCGAGCATGTCGTCGTGCGCCTCGGACAGGGGTTCCCCGCGACCGAGCTTGACGTCGAGCCGGCGCAGGAACGCCCACTCGCAGGCCGACCACGTGCTCATGTCACTCGGGCTGAGCAGCACGTGCCCGTCGACGCCGATCTGCATGCGTTCCCCCTTGTTCTCCGGTGCGCTGAAAGCCTAGGGGCGAGCGCCGACACCCGAACGGGAACGGGTCGGCCCCGTCAGGGTCCGACCCGTTCCTCTGCGAACTCGGATTACCAGCAGATGAAGAGGCTGATGGAGGAGAGCAGGATGTGACCGCCTTCCTCGGGCGCGTCGGCCTCGATTGCCTGGAGATCATGAGCGTTCATCGTCGTCGTCCTTTCGTCGGTGAGTTGACGATCGTGAACGTACACACGTTGCGTTTGACATGTCAAACACTCCGCTGCCACCATCTCGGCATGGGTATCGGGTGGGCGCGCTTGAGCGGCGACTGGGCGGACTGGCGGATCACGAGCGACCTCGATTGGACGCGCTTCGGTCAGCCGGTCGGGGCACCGCCCGACCAGGGCTGGAAGATCCACTTGTCGGCTCGCCTGCAGGATGCCGAGCGGGTTCGATCGCTGGCTGCCGAGTTCTGCAGGACCGCAGGATGGTCATTCAAGTACCTGACGGACCGGACGGTCCTCGAACGTGCCAACGCCAAGGATGCGCCTCGCACGAGCAGTGGGAAGTTCGTGACGATCTACCCTCCTGCGTCCGCGGTCGACGAAGCGCTGCTCGACCATCTGGCTGCGGTCCTCCACGACTGCTGCGGGCCGCGGATCCTCGGCGACCTCCAGTGGCGGAACTCCGTGGTGCACGTGCGCTACGGAGCGTTCCGTTCGCTCTCCGACTGGGACGGCATGCCTGCCATCCGAGATCCGAGCGGCGCCCTCGTGCCGGACCGACGAGGGGTCGTGTTCGACCCGCCCGACTGGGTCGAGCTGCCGAACTGGGTCGTGGCCGAACGGCTTCGATCAGCTGGAGCCGACGAGCCGCTCTCACGGATGCGCGTCTCCGGCGCGTACTCGTTCTCCAACGCTGGCGGTGTGTACCGAGCGTTGCACGACGCGCACGGCGAAGTGGTCCTCAAGGAAGGACGCGAGCACGTCGGAGAACACGCCGGGCGCGACGCTGCTGGTCGCGTCGAAGACGAGTTCGAGGCCCTTCGCCACTTGGAACGTTCAGGGGTGGCACCGCGCGTCTACGGTACGTTCCGCTCCGGAGGTTCGGCGTTCATGATGAGCGAACGGCTGCCGGGCACACCGTTCAACCGCGCAGTCATGTCGCAGAACCCGCTCACCGCCGCCGAGGCCGACCGCACGGCGCTCGACGAACACGCAGCGAGCGTCCACCACGTCGTGCGGGCGATCGAGCGCGAAGCCGAGAGGCTGCACACGCTCGGAGCCGTCCACGGTGACATCTCGCCACGGAACGTGCTCGTGGAATCTCCGTCGGCCGCGCGGCTGATCGACTTCGAGTCGTGCACGGTCGGCGACCCACCCGGGACCATCGTGCCAGCGACGCCGGGTTTCAGCGCGCCGAACGCGGTCCGTGGGCCAGACCGAGATCTGTTCTCGATCGCATGCCTGCACCTCGCCGCACTCGTTCCCCTCACGTCGCTCTTCCCACTGGACCCCGGGAAGATCGATGAAGTCCTCGCCGCAGCCCGGGTCTGGTTCCCGACCGCGCCAGTGGACGCACTGCGTGTCGTCTTCGGTCGATGCGTTGCCCTGCCGGACGGGAACACTGCGCGAACGACGCCACCCGGTGTTGCCGAGCTCCGGGACGCGATCAGATCGCGGAGGGAAGCGCCCGGGTCGGCGCACCGGCCCGGCCTCGAGCGCGGAGCGGACGGCCTCGCACTTGCGCTGCGACGGTCTGAGCCCGACACGAGGACTCCCCCGGGTCCTCTCTCGAGCCAGGCGTCCTCAGGCGCGGGCCTGTTCTCCGGCCGGGCTTCCGAGGTGCTCCTGGGCAGGACAACGCCGGCGTTCCTCGCCCGACTGCGGGACGAGGTCCTCGGCATGCTGCGCGTCGATCTCGAGGACGGGCTCGCGGGGATCGGCCTCGCGCTCCTCAGCGCGCCGACACCGGGCGTCCACCGGGACACCGTGGACGTGATCGCGGGACGTCTCACGGAGTTCAGCCGCGACGACAACCGCTCCCGGCACCTGCCGGCCGGACTCCGCAACGGACCGTCCGGCATCGCGTTGTTCCTGGCGCTGTACGGACGCTTGCACGGAGACGACGCGGCCGTCGAGGCCTCCCGACGCATGCTGGAGATCGACGCGCAGCGCCTGGAGCATCGACAAGGGTGGGGCCGGCAGCTCCGTCACAGCGGCCGACTCGTGCCCTTCCTCGGGTCCGGCTCCGCCGGCGTCGGGGTCGCGCTCGTACAGGTGTTCCGCGCGACGACCGACCAGGACCTCCTGCCGGTGCTCCACGGCGTAGCCGAAGCAGCGTCGCCGGAGTTCACCGCGCATCCGGGTCTGCTCGACGGACGTGCAGGACTGGTCCACTTCCTCGTCGACGTCGGCGAGCTCGGGATCGCACCGTTCGATGCCGAGTCCGTCGGCGAGCGCTTGAACGAACACCGTCGGCGTTTCGCGCTGCACCGCCTCCAGACTCCCGACGGGGTCGCCTACCCAGACCAGCATCTCCGAGCAGTCGACGACGGTTGGGGGCATGGCGGAGCAGGCGTCCTCACCGCCTTGGCCGCGATCGAGGACTTCGAACGTGGTCGCGACGTGCAGCAGGATGTTCCGTCGTTCCTCCGCGGCGGACACCGATGATCGCGCTCTCCGTCCTCGGGATCTCGGCACGCTCGATCCGTCCGGACGGCCGCAGGATCATCAGCGACGTGAGCTTCCGCGCCGAGCCCGGCAGCCTGACCGCCATCGTCGGACCGTCCGGAGCCGGCAAGTCGACTCTGCTCGACCTGACGACGGGAATCGAAGTGCCAGCCACCGGCTCGGTCCTGCTCGGCGGCACGCGCATGCACCCTGCCACGGACTCTGCCAGAGCACGGTTGCGAGCGCGGGTGTTCGCCGCAGCACGACAAGGTGACGACCTCATCGATGCGCTGTCGGTCGACGACAACGTCCTGCTCGGTCAACGACTCGCTCGCAGGATCGACCGATCGTTCGCGGAACGGGTGTGCGCGGCGCTCAACCTCGACCGTGACGTTCGGCGAACGCCGGTACAGCACCTGTCGGGCGGGCAGCGGAGGCGAGTCGCCCTCGCGCGAGCGTGCGCAGCCGGTACGGCGATGCTTGCCTGCGACGAACCGACCACGGCGCTGGACGACTCGAATGCCGGGCTCGTCCGTGGAGTCCTCCGGAGCGCGGCGACCTCGGGCAGGACAGTGGTCGCCGTCACCCACGACTTCCAGCTGGCAGCGGACGCCGACCGGATCGTTCAGCTGGTCGACGGCCGGACGACAGCGCTGCTCGATCGTCCGACCGAGCAGCAGGTCCGCCGCCTCATGACGGTGCCCTCGTGATCGCGCTCCTCGCTCTGGCTCGCACCGTTCGCGCTGATCCCCGTCCGGCGCTCGGGTTCGTGATCACGGTGGTCGCCGCCGTGCTCGGGCTCGGGGTGGTGGTCGGCGGCGGGCTCGATCTCGCGGGCGCCCACCCGGACACCGCACGAGCACTCGAAGCGGTCATGCAACTCACGGCGCTCAGCTCGACTGTCGCTTCGTTCGTGTCGGCCCGGGGACTCGCGGTCTCGCTGCTGCCGGAAACGCGCTGCCTTCGAGCACTGGGCACGAGCTGGACGACGTTCTGGACGTTCGGAGCCGTGGTCGTCTCCTCCGCAGCGGTCGTCGCCGTGCTGTTCGCGGTCGTGGTCGCACAACGGCTTCGGACGAGCTGGGTCGTCGGCCTGGCGGACGTCCTCGGCGTGACGGCTCCTCCATCAGGCGGCGTCCCGAGCGGTGTGATCACGTGTCTGCTCGCGGTCGTCTGTGCAGCAGGTTGGTGGAGTAGGGTCCGAGCTGGCCGGTTCGCCGTCGTCCGGTCCGGTCGTGCCTGGAGGGCGGCGAGCGCGTTCGCTGTGGCGGCGTTGTTCCTGGTGCCCACGGTACTCGCAGTTGCATTCGCGCCGCACCTGCTGAGCATGGTCAGCGGCGCCGGGGACGAGACAGCTGCCAGCCGCCTGACCGTGCTCGACTCGTCCGACGGTCCGCTCATCGTGATGTCCGCCGCTGGCTTCGGGCTCGTCGGCGCGGCAGCCATCGTCGCCTCGGACGCATCCCAGTCCATGGTCGGGAGCGCCGCTCGCCTCCTGCGTTCCGGTCCACTCTCGCCGTTCATCGGACTCTGCCTGGCCCGAGCCCGAATCGGGTTGTTCGGCGCGCTCACGACGCTGGTCGCAGCCGGGGTCGGGTTGACGGTCACGAGGACCATGACAGCAACCGTTGCGGACAGCCTGGCGAGCGAGCGAGCCGGAGCCGGCCTGGTCGAACTCGGGCTCACACTCGGTCCGGCGCTCTGCATCGCTGCCGCAGCATCGGTGGGTTCGGCGCTCGCACAGAGCCGCGGGACCGGCACCGACCTCGCCGCGCTCAGGCGCATCGGTTGCACCCGGGCCGGCACCACCACCACACTCTCCGTGGCAGCCGTCGCGATCGGCGCAAGCGGTTCCCTGATCGGGCTCGGTGCGGCCCTCGGCGTGGCACTGGTCGCGATCGCGACCGGCGTGGATGCCTCGTGGCTCTCGGCCATCGACCCGACCGTGCCACTCGTCTCCGCTCTCACGGCGACGCTCGGCACTGCGGCGGTGTTCGTGAGTAGCGAGCTCGTCGGCGTCGTGCTCCACAGCCGTCGGGGCCGCCGTCGCGGGGGCGCCTAGCGCAGCTGACCGTTGGAGACCGGCACGAACCGCGGCCCGTCGTACCCGTCGCGCGTCACGTGCGCCGTGAAGTCAGCCAGCGTGCGGACCCAGTGCCCCCGCTCGCCGTACAGCGCCTGGTAGACGACCACCGGTTCCTCGGTCTCGACGTCACGGGCGACGAGCAGCACCTCGTAGTCGTTGCCCTTGAAGTGTCGGTACCGGCCAGGAGTCACGTCGTCGCTCACACCCGCGATGCTAGGGCCGGGCGGCAGAGCGCTCCTACACTCGGGCCATGAACGAGCACGCTCGAACGGACCGCGGCCTCGACCGACTCGTCAACTTCTCGGACGCCACCGTCGCCATCGCGATCACGCTCCTGATCCTGCCGCTGGTCGACATCGCCAGCGACCTGCGCGACGGCGAGGGCGCGGGCGACCTGCTCAGAGCGCACTGGCCCGCCCTGCTCGAGTTCCTCATCACGTTCTGGTTGATCTCGCGGTTCTGGATCCTCCACCACCAGGTGTTCGAGCACGTCCGCTCCTACAACGCCCGGGTCATGCAGTTGAACTTCGTGTGGCTCATCAGCATCGTGTTCCTGCCCTTCGCCGCGAACCTGCTCAACAGCGGCGAGAACGACGACCGGGTGGCGCACGCGCTGTACCTCGGCAGCATGGTCGTGACGAGCCTGGCGCTCACCGGCATCGAACTCGTGCTGCGCCGGAATCCGGAGTTGCTCGCCACACCGCTGGGCGACTCGGCGCGGGGACTCATCGCCGCCGGCCTGCTGTCGCTCGCCCTGATCCTCTCGGTGGTGTTCCCGAACATCGGCCTGCTCTGGGCGCTGCTCCTCGTGCTGCAGGGCACCGTCGCCCGACTGCTACGCCGTGTCTGAGCACGGTACGGTCAGCGCATGGGCCTGGGGGACGCGGAGACCGTGCTGGCACGCAAGAACGCGAACTTCGTCATCGACGACGCGGCAGCGGAGGCCGGCCTCGTCCGTTCGATCGCAGCACCCGGCCGGTTCGGGATGCGCCGCCACGAAGCCGCTGGAGGCCGCCTCACCCTGACCCCCGCGGTCCTCTGGTTCCGCGCGCACCCGTTCAACGTCGTCCGGCCGACGTTCGGCATCCCGCTCGACTCGATCGCCGAGCTCCACGACACCTCGCGCAACGTCTCGCGGCAGGTGCAGGTCGTCCTGCAGGACGGGCAGCGGCTGACGTTCGTCATCTGGGGCGTCCGGGCGTTCATCGAGCGGATCGACCAGGCGCGCACCGCGCTCTGACGACGACGCCGACGGCGACGCTGCGACAGCGAACGAGCCAACGGCCTCGTGCCCCGAGACCGTCACGTTCGGTCACGTTCGCCCCCGACGCACCAGAACGACGTACCGTCACGGCATGACCGTCATCGTGGCCGTCGCCATCCTGGTGGGAGTCCTCGCACTCGCCACCGTGATCGGCCTGCTCCTGCGCACAAGCACCGGCCGCGCGCGGAACACGGAAGCCAGTACCGACAGCACCGTCGCCGACATCGCTCCCCCGACCGCCTTCGGCACCCGCGCCACCCTCGTCCAGTTCTCGACGCCGACCTGCGCCCGCTGCCCCGCGACGGCCCGCCAGCTCGACAGCCTCGCAGCGCAGTACGCCGGCGTGACCCGGCTCGAGATCGACCTGACCGAGCACCCGCACCTCGCCACTCGCTTCAACGTCCTGCAGACCCCCACGGTCCTGCTCGTCGACGGTTCCCACGCCGTCCGCACCCGCTTCGGAGGGCCACCCCGCCCACCGGAGCTCGCCGCAGCCCTCGACACCGTCCTCACCGGCCCACAGGAGTCCCGATGACCACCGCCCCCGACAAAGCAGGCATCGACCCGCGCTCCCCGCGCTTCGGCGCCGCGATCACGACGGTCCTGCTCGCGCTGACGATCGTCCTCACGCTGATCCCCGCGACGTGGGTCGTCGGCATCGTCCTGCTCGCCGTCATCGTGGCGCTCTTCGCCATCGGCGGCATCGCCGGCATCCGCCGCCACCCCTACGGCGCGCTCTTCCGACGGGTCGTCCGGCCGCGGCTCGCCCCGCCCGCCGAACTCGAGGCTCCGGAACCTCCGACCTTCGCCCAGCAGGTCGGCCTGTTCGTGACCGCGGTCGCCCTGCTCCTCGCCCTGCTCGGCGTGCCGTACGCGGCCCCGATCGGCGCGGCCGTCGCCCTGGTCGCAGCCTTCCTCAACGCCGTGTTCGACGTCTGCATCGGCTGCTTGCTCTACGTGTGGCTGGTCCGCGCAGGCGTCTTCCGTCCGCGACGCGGCATCGCCTGACGGCGGTCGACCGGGAGGCCCAGCCCGCTTCCGCCCCGCCGCCCGCGCCGTCGGTCTGGTCCCGTCCACCGCCCGGCGAACAATCGGAATCACCTCGCGCCGCGCGATTCCGCGGTTCGAGGTGACTTTGGTTGTGCGGCGGCGGAGGCTCCCCCACAACAAGTCGTTCACGATCGCCCTGCCGTCTGGGCCGGCATCATCACGACGAACACCGAGCTGACCTACTGGCTGTTCGTCGCACCGATCGCCATCATCGCGACCGTCGTCACCGTCGGGCGATCCGCTCGTAGGGTGGGGGCATGGGGGAACTCGAACTGACAGCACGGCGCGCCTGGCGACGGACGGCCCTGCTCGCACTGATCGGAGCCGTCGTCGGCGCCGTCATCGGCGGGCTGCTGGCCACGACCGAGTCGGGCGCCGTCGCAGTCCTCACCGTTGTCGGCTTCGGCGCGTCCGTCGGTGGCCTGACCGGTACCTTCTCGATCCTCGCCACGACGATCGGGATGTCGACCGCGATGCAGGCCACAACGGCGGGGCTCTCCCCTGCCGGTAAGCGCATGGTGACGCAAGCGATCAAGACCGGCAGCCCGATCCAGCCACCCGAGTCCGACCTCGCCCTCCGGGCACGCGAGCATGCACGACTGCTCTCCACCTACCAGCCGCTCGCCCTCGCCCAGTTCCTCCTGCTCTACCTCGGCATCGCTGGCGCCCAGTTCCCGATGTTCGCTGACGAGGACGTCTCCGGCTCGGCGTTCCCCCGGTTCCTCTGCACAGCACTGCTCATCACCGCACTGATCGTGACGCCGATCCTGCTGCGCGCAGTACGTCGATCGCGGCGGTACCTGCGGGCGGCAACTGTCGCCGCCTCCCCGACACCGTAGGCCTGACGAGCACGACCGTCCGCACAACCAAAGTGCGTCCGAGCCGCGCGATTCTGCGGCGCGAGCTGACTCCGGTTGCGCGAACCGGAAGCGCGCCGCACCTCGCCGCCAGGCCCGGCACGCCCACCACCTGTAACACGCAATTTACTTTCACCCCTGGCGCTCGCGCACGAAAGCCGCTTTCATAGCGGGATGACGATCACCGACCGGGTCGAGCGCGCCGACGCCTTCGCTCTCGTCCGCACCCAGTCGGCCACGATGCCGTCGAGCATGCGCGCCATCGCCGACGCCGTCCTCGAGGACCCGGCAGCCGCAGCCACCACGAACGCCGCCGAACTCGCCGGCCGCGCGGGCGTCTCCCCCGCCACCGTCTCTCGCTTCGCCCAGCACCTCGGCTTCGCGAACTTCGCGGGTCTGCAGCGCAGCATGACCCGGGCCGTCGAGCGCGGCATCCACGAGCGGGAGCACACCGAGATCCACGCGGGGGTCGCCGTCGACGACGACGTCGCCACCGTCATCGCGAAGGTCACCGAGGATGTCCGCGCCGTGATGGCCGATACCCGCGCCGCACTCGACCCGCACGCCCTCGAAGCAGCGGCTGCAGCCGTGAGCGGTGCCCGCCGGGTCGTCCTGTACGGCGTCGGCGCGAGCGGCATCGTCGCGCGGGACCTGCACCTCAAGCTCGAGCGCATCGGCATCGTGAGCTCGATCGCCGACGACCCGCACAACGCCCTGACCCTCGCGAGCGTCATCGGTGAGCACGACGTCCTGGTGCTCGTCAGCCACTCGGGCTCCACCACCGAGACCCTCGAGGTCGCCCACGCCGCCGCGGCCCAGTGCTCGACGATCGTCGCCATCACCGGCCACGCCAACGCCCCGCTCGCCACCGCGGCCCACCACGTCCTGCTCGGCGTCGCCGGTGCCGAGAGTGCCCTCCGCCCCGCAGCCATGGGCAGCCGCATGAGCCAACTCGCCATCGTCGACGCCCTGTTCATCGTCGTCGCGCAGCGCACCGACGAGCGGTCCCAGCCGCTCCTCGCCCGCAGCCGCGACGCCGTCCGCACCCACCACCGGAACTGAGCACCACCATGACCGACACCCACGACGCCCTCCGCGACGAACTCGCCGCCCTCACCACCGAGGCGACCGACCACTCGCTGGACGACATCGACACGATCTCCACACTGGAAGCCGCCCAGCGCATGAACGCCGGCGACCGCAGCGTGCCTGCGGCACTGGAGCCGTGCCTCCCGGCCATCGCCCTGGCGGCAGACTCGATCGCTCTTGCGTTCAGTCGAGGCGGCCGACTCATCTACGTCGGCGCCGGCACGCCGGGCCGGCTCGGCGTCCTCGACGCCAGCGAGTGCCCGCCCACCTTCGGCACCGACCCGTCGCAGGTCGTCGGCCTGATCGCCGGCGGCGACGTCGCCCTGACCACCGCCGTCGAGGGCGCCGAGGACGACGAAGCAGCGGCCGTCCGCGACCTCGACGCGCTCAGCCTGACGGCCGACGACGTGGTCGTCGGGATCAGCGCGTCCGGCAGGACGCCCTACGTGATCGCAGCCATCCTGGAGGCCCGGCGCCGGTCCGCCCTGTCGGTCTCCGTCGCGTGCAACCCCGACTCGGCCGCGGGGCGGGAGGCGGACATCGCCGTCGACGTCGTCGTCGGCCCCGAGTTCATCGCCGGGTCGACCCGCCTGAAGGCGGGCACCGCGCAGAAGCTCGTGCTCAACATGCTCACCACGCTCGCGATGGTGCGCAGCCACAAGACGTACGGCAACCGCATGGTCGACGTGCGGGCGACGAACGCGAAGCTCGTCGCGCGGGCGTTCTCGCTCGTGCAGGACGTCACCGGCGCTCCCCCCGCTGACGTCCAGGCTGCGCTCGATGCCTCGGACGGCGAGGTGAAGACCGCCATCGCCGTGATCCTGACTGGTGCCTCGGCTGCTTCGGCCCGTGAGCGCCTCGTCGCCGCTTCCGGTTCCTTGCGCGCCGTGCTGTAGATCCCGTTCCCCTTTCTCCGCTTTCCTTCCGCTCGATTCCTTCCCCCGAGGAGCACAGCAATGCCCGATGCACAGCAACTCGCCCAGCAGATCCTCGACTCCGTTGGCGGTTCCGCGAACATCGCCGACGTCGAGAACTGCATGACCCGCCTGCGGGTGGAGGTCGTGTCCGACTCCTCCGTCGCGCTCGAGGACCTCAAGGCCACCGAAGGCGTCATGGCCGCCATCGCGGCCGGCTCGAACCTGCAGATCGTGCTCGGCCCGGGTCTCGTCGACCGCGTGGCCGTCGACCTGGAGGCCCTGCGCGCGGCCGCCCCGTCGGCTGCGGCTGGTAGTGCTGGTTCGTCCAGTGCCGCTGCCGCGTCGGGTGCATCCGGTGCGTCGGGTGCGTCGCCCGAGGAGCTCGCCGCTCGCGGCGCATCCATCAAGGCGTCCGCACGGTCTCGCTCCGACGGCCGCACGATGCGTGCGATCCGGAAGATCTCCGCGATCTTCATCCCGCTCATCCCGGCGCTGATCGCCTGCGGGCTGATCGCCGGGATCAACGGCATCCTGACGAACCTCGGGTGGCTGCCCGGGGTGACGCCGTTCCTCGGCGTGCTCTCGTCCGGGTTCCTCTCGCTGCTCGCCGTGTTCGTGGGGATGAACGCCGCGAAGGAGTTCGGCGGCACGCCCATCCTCGGCGGCGCGGTCGGCGGCATCATCGTCGCGGCCGGCGTCGCGAACGTCACCGTGTTCGGCGAGACCCTGGCTCCCGGGCAGGGCGGCGTGCTCGGCGCCATGGCTGGCGGCATCCTCGCCGCGTACGTCGAGCGCTTCATGCGGCGCGTGACTCCCGATGTCATCGCGCTCATCGTCGTCCCGACCGTGACCGTTCTGGTCGCCGGGTCGATCACGCTCGGGATCCTGATGTCCGTCGCCGGAGTCGTCTCCGTCGCGATCGGGACCGCTGCCACGTGGCTCCTCGCCAACGGCGGGGCGTTCGCCGGCTTCGTCCTCGGAGGACTCTTTCTGCCGCTCGTCATGACCGGTATGCACCAGGCCCTGACTCCGATCCACACCACCCTGATCGACCAGACCGGGTGGACCGTGTTGCTGCCCGTCCTGGCGATGGGTGGTGCCGGGCAGATCGGTGCCGCGCTCGCGCTCTGGATGCGCTTCCGTCGCAACGAGGCTCTCTCCCGCACCATCCGTGGTGCACTTCCGGCTGGGCTCCTCGGTGTCGGTGAGCCCCTCATCTACGGCGTGACGCTGCCCCTCGGTCGTCCGTTCGTCACCGCGTGCATCGGTGGGGCCTTCGGCGGCGGTGTCGTCGGGCTGTTCGACCAGCTCGGGCACTCCGTCGGGGCGATCGCAATCGGTGCCTCAGACCTGTCCCTGCTCCCGCTGCTCAACGGCTCGTCCGGCTACGGCTGGGCGCTGCTCGGGTACGGGTCGGGGCTCATCGTGGCGTACGTCGTCGGGTTCGTGGCGACGTTGTTGTTCGGGGTGTCCGACTCGGTGCGAGCCGACCTCGAGGCGCAGTCGTCTGCACCGTCCGGCGACCCCGTCGCTCCGGACGCCCCGCTCGACGTGCAGGTCACGCCGGCTGACTCTGTGGGAACTGCGCGCTGATGCGGTTGGGCGCGAGCGCGTACCTGGCGCATGGTCAGCTGGCTGGTCCGACCTTCGAGTCCGCCGCGGCCGCCGGTGCGACGCTCGCGTTCACCTCGCTGCACATCCCGGAGGACTCGCCTTCGGGCGCCCGAGCCGCTGCGACCGCGATCGTGTCGGCTGCTGCGTCCTCGGGGTTGTCCGTCGTCGCCGATGTCTCCCCCAACACTGCGCGGTTGCTCGGTGATTCGCCGTGGGACTTCCTGCTGTCGATCGGAGTGGCTCGGGCGCGGATCGACTTCGGGTTCTCGGTCCCTGAGATCCTCTCGATCGCTGCCGTCCTGCCGATCGCGCTCAACGCGAGCACGCTGCGGGCCGCCGACCTGGCTCCGTTCGCTGACCTGGACGTCGAACTGATCCACAACTTCTACCCGCGGGAGTGGACCGGGCTGGCGCTTTCGTCAGTGGCGTCGTCGGTCGCTGTCGCCCGGTCCTTTGGCTGGCGCGTCGGGGCGTTCATCGCCGGCGACTCCGTGCGGCGTGGGCCGCTCGGCGAGGGGCTGCCGACCGTCGAGGGGCACCGGACCGTGCCGCCGTTGTTCCAGGCGCTCGAACTCGTCGATGTAGGCGTGGACGATGTGTACGTCGGTGATCCGGCGCTCACCGATCACACGTGGTCGCGGCTCGGGTCGTTCGTCCGGGATGACCTCGTCGTGCTCGACGGCATTGCTGCCCCGGGTGTTCATCCGGCGGTCATCGAGGCGCTGGCGGTCCCCGATCGGAACCGCCCTGATGCGGCTGAGGCCATGATCCGGCTGGAGCACTCGCGAGAGCGGTTCGCCGGGTTGCCGCTGCCCGAAGTCGGTGGTCAGCCGAGGCCTGCGGGGTCCGTCACCGTCCAGTTGGCGTCGGCGGGGAGGTACTGCGGGGAGATCGGGATCACGCTGCGCGACCTACCAGCCGACGGCCGCGTCGCCGTCCTCGGGACACTTGCCGGCGCCGTTCCTCCGATGGCTGTTCGCTTCCCCGCAACCGTGCTCCGCTGATTTTCATGCACTGATGGGTGTCCGCCCGCGCGGGGTCGAGACCACTCGACGACGATCCTCGAGATGGAGCACTGGAAAGCGGACGACGCGCGCCGACGGCACATGGTGCGGTTCGGCCGCCGGGACACTGCACTCGAGCTCGCCGTCCGACGCGAGCACCACAGCCAGGGACGACGCGAGTCAGTCGGCTGCCGAGTACGTCAGGATCTGGCCGCTCCAATCGCACCAATCCCACCATCGCAAGTAACGCGACCAAGCGCGGGTCCTCTGAAGAACTCTTGAAGATCCGCGAGCAGCCAACGCGAACCGCCACGAAGTCTCCTGTCACGGTCGCGTCACCCCGGCCGTCCGCGACGGGAACTGACGCCGCCCCCACACATAGGAGAGCCGGCAACTCTGAGCGTGGCCAGCTGCTCTCGTACATGCCGATACGGCGGCACAATATATCTTTGAATACGTGCCGTCGCGATGGCCGCAACTTCAGACCCACGGGATCGCTTACCGCGTGTGTTCCTCACCCCCGCCGTCTGCCGTGTAAGTGTCGTCTTCGTTGGCGCTCGCCGTCAGGAAGCCCGTGCCATCGCCACTCTCTTGGACGAACCCAATGAGTCCGGCGTCGGATTCGTCGTCGCCACTACCGCCTGGTGCATTTTCGTCGAAGCCCGGTCGTCCCATCGTCACCCTCCCAGGGTCTGAGTTGCGAATACGATCGTAAGCGCAGCAACCGACACCAGCAGCGCAGTGGACCCGGCTGCCACCCATCGCGCCCGCTTGATTAGGTCAGATTCACGCGCGCTGATGACGTCGGCCTTTTGTCGAACCAACTGCGTCTCGATCGCGGCTGCGTACAACTCCGAGTCCAGGTAGAGGTCGGCAAGTCGCTGCGCAACGAGCCCGATTCGGCGTCCTGGTCGAAGCGCCACTGTGGCGCACAACAGCCCGACACACGCGAAGCCCAACGCGAGGACGCCGATCCAGGGAAGCACGGTCCACAGCTGCGCAACGGATGCTCCGATGATGACACCGGCAGCAACGGCCAAGAATGAGGCCTTGCTCGAGACGCTCGCGGCTCGTTGGTCGACATCGATCGTCAACCGGTCCATCTCCTCATTCAGCAGGCGGACCCGGTCGAACTGCCGACGACGGGCGGCCACGATTTCGTGCTCAGGTTTCGCATCCACGCGAGGTTCCCCTTTCCAACCCTCATCATGACAGGTACTCACGACACCACTCCGGTCGGCACGAGGCGACGACGTCCATGACTGGAACATGTACCGAGCACGTCGGGACCATGTCGACCCCATCGGATATGCACGGGTGCATCTTCGGACACGGGCGGGCACGCCGCTGCGATGCGCTCCTTTCACCCATATCGTTGTCACATGGCACGTACGGGAACGAAGGCTGCGGCCGCATCAACAGCTGCGTACCGACCGGATGCCACCACAGAGATGCTCGCCTCACTGCGCTCATGGTGGGCGCATCGGGCGGCACATGTCGGCCTCTCCGGTCGGTGGCTCGATCCGGAGCACGCCGTTGGAGCAGTCGCGCCGTCGTTCAATGACTCGCCGGATGCCCCAGACCTGCGCGACCGGTCCGGACATGAGCTCGGACAGGCATACGTGCAGACCCTGTCCCCTTCGAGCCGCGCGCGGCATGGCCAGCACTACACCCCTGCCGATCTAGCGGACCACCTGTGGGCGCAGACCCGAGCAGCGTTGAGCTGGACCAGCGAAGATCACCGGTTACCCGGACTGCTGCGGGATCCCGCGGCTGGATCCGGGGCGCTGCTCCTACCACCGCTTCGCGAGCACCTGCGCGCCACAGCTGCCGATGATGCGGCACTGACAATCGCTGCACTGCCGCAACTGATCGAAGGTATCGATCAGGACGGGCTCGCCGCGTGGGTAGGGAGTGTGATTCTCGCAGCCGAGATGCTGCCGACGCTCGTCCGGGTACCTGAGAAGAATCGGCGTCCGCTGCCCCCTCTCATTCGACGGGGGGACGGATTGGACTCCGCTCTCCCGCCAGCGGTGATCGCGATCATGAACCCGCCCTACGGCCGGGTGCCGTTGGACGCCGCAACCCGTGAGCAGTACGCGCACGTGCTCTACGGACACGCCAACATCTATGGCCTCTTCATGGCCGAAGGGGCTCGCAACCTCACCATCAATGGTCTGCTCAGCGCACTCGTCCCGACAAGCTTCGCCGCGGGGCTTTACCAGCATCGACTCCGGCGCTACCTCTCGGAGCAGGCACCGTTAAGAAGCGTGGCGTTTGTCCTCGATCGCAGCGGCTCCTTCACCGGCGTGCTCCAGGAAACCTGCTTGGCCGTATTCCAACGCAAACGCCACCCTCAGACCACGGTGGCACGGGTCAATGGAAACATAGAGCCCGTCGCATCCATCACACCGCCAAAGGGTGAAGGCCCTTGGCTCATTCCGCGGGATCCAATTGATGCAGTGACCGCGGCAGCCGCAGCACAGCTTCCGCTCACACTAACAACCGTCGGCTATCGCGCTTCGACCGGGCCGCTTGTGTGGAACCGGCGACGCGAACACATTTTCGCTCGCCCGGGCAAAGCAAGACGGGTGATCTTGTGGGGCGCAGACATCGACGGCGGCGAAGTGCGCTGCGCTCCCGCGCGGAACGCGCAGCGCTACCTAGCTCTCAGGGACGACCACGATGCCAAGGTGATGACACTCAACGAGCCGGCCGTGTTGGTGCAACGCACGACAGCGCCGGAGCAGACGAGGCGCCTCGTCCCGGCCGAGCTCACATCCGGAAGGCTGGAGGAGTTCGGCGGAAGCGTTGTCATCGAAAACCACGTCAATGTGCTCTTGCCGACGACGCCACTTCCGCTACTATCGCGGGGCGCTGTCGCACGTATCCTCGCCACGCGGACCCTAGATCGTGTCATGCGCTGCCTCAGTGGCACGGTCGCCGTGTCGAGCTACGAGCTTGCCGCACTGCCTCTCCCTGACGCTGAAGTACTCGCCTCCTGGGAGGACCTCCGCGGCGAGGAGCTTGAGTCGGCCGTGGCGAAGGCGTACAGGCTCAGCTGATGCCATCGCTCCGCCCTATCATCAGCCGGGAGCTGGCCGCCGAACGGCTTCTGAAGATCTTCCCTCGGGAGGCGTTCGACACAAACCTTTCCAGCCCAATCTCGGCCGCAGGCGTAGCCGCGCTCATTTACGTGGGAGCCGTCGGCCCGGGACCAGACACCGTCTGGGCACGACCTTCCACGGCCCTGTGGATGCAAGAAAATATTCTCTATAGCGCGACCACAGAAGAGCACCGGATCTCGTGGGGTAAAGCCGCAATGCGCGGACGCGAGAAGGTCGCCGCGCTTCTCAGCTCGTGGGACATCGCTTTCGAGCAGTGGTACGCGCAAGACTCGCGCGAGTCGCTCCGCGACGACTCATGGAACCTCCTCCGCGCCAACAACGCAATGGTGACGCGACCGGGCGTGAAAACCACCTCATCAGCAGCCCGATGGGCTCTCGCTGACCACTTCGCGGATCTCTTCGACCCCACGCTTGAAGCTGATGACCTTGACGCTGCAATCACGACGTGGATCGAAACTCACATGACCACCAGCGCTCGCGCGAAGGCCATGGCCGTCCGCGACCATGCACGCGCGACCGATGCCGTCAAAGTCACGTTCCCTGATGGCTCTGTCCGGCTCCTCGAACGTGGTCACGCTTCGCTGATCCTTAAAGGCGTTATCGAGGAGTGGGCACCTCGCAAGCTGCACACCCCTCTAGTCCTTGCGATCTCGGAACCTGGAGAAAAGCAAGCCTACGTTGACGAGCAGCGGCTACAGACGCTTGGGGTTATCATCGCGGTCAGCCAGCTACTTCCCGATGCACTGCTCTTCGATGCCGGAGGAAACGGAACGTTCTGGGTCATCGAGGCCGTTCATACGGACGGCCCCATTGACGTTGAGCGAAAGGCGCAACTCCTCGAATGGGCTGCGGCGCAACACATTCCGGCTTACCAGGTCGCGTTCCTGACCGCATTCGAAAGCAGAAATGCCGGCCCCGCTAAGCGGCGGTTGAAAGACCTAGCTCCGGACACGTTCGCATGGTTCCGCGACGAACCGGCTTTCGAACTCCTGTGGACTGAGATCAGCGACGCCGCGAGGTAGCTCACCCCTTTACTCTCCTGAAACCCATACTCAGTTGACCCCTTTGGTCGCGGATAGATGTGTGCCACGCCACGGCTGGCAGGCACGACGCTCACCCCGAGTACCGTCTGCGTTTCGGACGATCACGGCGCTGCCCGACGGCTCTTCACCTTCTCCGGCTAACGCGAGCGTCCCCGTGTCAATTTTAGCGCCGCCTCGATTCACTCGTCATCGTAGGGATCCTCTTCCACACTCGACTCCTCGACGCTCTCATCCGTTGGGCCATTGAGATCAACAGTTGAGCGCTCTCCGCTCAAATACTCGGAAAGCGCCTCGGCACGAGTCCGTCGGTTACTCAAGTCACTAGCGGCCCGCTGAACTGCTCGAGAGTAGCGCAGCACCGGCGTCTTCGATGTCCCGTCGCATTGACCCACAGCTACCACGTAAACACGAACCGCCCCCGCGTCCCCCCAGCCTCCAACCGCTCATGCGCCTCCACAGCCCGAGCAGCCGGCAACACCTCGGCGACCCGTGGCGTCAACGTCCCACTCTTCACCGCGTGCCGCAGCTGCTCGAGCTTGTCGAACGACCGGTACTCCGAGAACACCATCACCTGCACGAACTCGATGCCCCGAGCCCCGTCGCCCTGCCACCCCCGCACATCGAAGAACACTCCGCCGTCGCGAACCGCATCCACGACCGAGGACCGCTGCACCGCAGCATCGGCGAGCGCATCGACCCCGTCCGGCACGAGTTCACGGACAGCGGCAGCAAACCCATCCCCGCGAGGCACGATGTGGTCCGGCCCGAGCGACCGGACCAGCGCCTCGTCCTTCTCAGCTGCATCCGCGATCACGGTCAGCCCGGCGGCCTTCGCCAGCTGCACCACGTAGTTCCCGAGCAACCCAGCGGCCCCGGTCACGGCGAGCGTCTGTCCAGGCGCGAGCGAGGCGTGCGACAGGATCTGCAGCGCCGTCAACCCGTTCATCGGGACTGTGGAGGCGAGCGGGATCGACGTCCCACGGGGGATCCGCGTGAACGACCCCACCGGCGCGACGAGCTCCTGCACGTAGGCGCCACCGTGGGCGCTGAGCGGCAATGCCATCGCCATGACCTCGTCGCCGACCTGCCAGCCGGTGACGTCGGGCCCGACCTCGTCGATCACCCCGGCGGCGTCCATCCCCGGCACGTACGGCGGCGAAGCCTGCGAGCTGTCCCGCTGCCCGGCACGCACCCCCGTGTCGGTCGGGTTCACGGCGAACGCCTGCACCCGGATCCGCACGGACCCCGCACCGGCGTGCGGCTCCGGCACCTCGTGGACGGCGAGGGCCTCCGGCCCTCCGAACTGTTCGACTCCGACGACCTGCATCTTCCCGGTCTACGCGGACGTTGCTTGACGCAACCTGACGCGACCCACCATCGGACGGGAGGCACGACGCCAGGCCGCCACGGGCCTCCAGTCCGTCACGGGGTGACGTCCACTGCACGTGGTGCGCCATGCTGGCACCGTGCGTTTCGACGAACTCCTCACCCGGTCCGACGGCCCCGCGATCGCCGAGGACCTCGCCGCCCTCCGCCGACCAGCCCGGTACGTCCTCGAGGGCATCCATCAGGAGTCCCGGCAGAAGTTCTGGCAGTTCCGCGTCGACATCGACGAGGCCGCGCAGACCTGGACGCTCGTCCGCCAGCGTGCCAAGCCGGTCTCCTACCGCGACGGCGTGTTCCACGAGCCCGACGACGGCCCGATCGAGGTGTCGTTCGCCCGGAGCATGGTCTCGTATCCCGTCGTCCGGATGGCCGTGCCCAACCTGATGCTCCGATGGGGTCGCGGTCCCGAGAGCTTCCACCCGATCCTGGTCCAGCACATCGGCGAGCATTCGATCCTGGTGACGTTCGAGCACCGAGGGGACCCCGCGACCCGCGCGACACTGGTGATCGACGAACGCGACGGCATCGCCCGTCGCTTGTCGGAGTACGGCGAGGACACGATCATCACGAGCGTGCGGACCGCGGAGCCCGACGAGGCCCTGCCCCGCGCCCGCTTCGTGCAACCGACGGACTGGATCCGTCCGCAGTACTGAAGTCGTGGCGGTTCCGGTTCGCGATCCCCGACGATCGCGAACCAGAACCGTCAGACCTCATTGGTTGCGACGCGACCCGGGCCACCGGACCCGCTCTGGCCGAGCTCTTCAGGGGGCCGCGAACGGGATGCAATCGCTCTCGACCAGGAGCTGGTTGGTGCCTCGGAGGTACGTGAGCGTCGCATCGGACTCGACGATGGTCACCTGCGGGTTGCCTTGGCGGTCCGTGTCCTCGATACCGAGGCCTCTGGACTTCCAATCGGCTGCGAGCAGCTGGTCCGCTCGCTTCCGATCGACGCTGTCCGGGAGGCTGATGCGCTCGTGGAACACCTTGCAACGGTTCCCGAGGTCAGTCGTGCTTGTGGTGGACCACGTCCGGCGCGCGACGACGTCGGAGCGAACCGAGAGCGTTCGCAGAGCGCGATCGACATCGTTCTGCATGAGCTCGCCCGCTTCCTCGGCCGACGTTGGGCCGCCGACCCCGACGAACTCGAGCTCGTCCTGACGTTGCTGTTCCCTGAGAGAGCGCGCGTCGCTCGCAGCCCGAGGAAGCGTGTCGAACGCCGGGACGACGACGAGCAGCACGACAGCGAGCAAGCCGATCCCGCCGACCACCGTCGCTCCCGACGCGATCGCTCGGAAGACTCGGTCGCGGAGAGCTCGGATCCCGCCGACGAGCGCCGGGACGGTGGCAAGCAGTCCGACCACGATCGCGGCGACCTGTGGCGCTGCAGTTGCCCCGCCGTCGTTCGACGAGCGCCATGCGAAGCTGATCTGCACCATGAACTCGAGGAAGAGCGCGATCGGGACTCCGATCGGCGCGAGGACGATCCCGAGGATCAGCCGGTTGCGCCGGTGCAGCGCGTCGTCATCGGTCGTCGTGGTCTCGACGACGGCGGTCGCGGATTTCCCGGTCGTCATCGGTAGTCGTCCGGGTCACCGGGCACGCAGCGCGAGTCCACGTTGACGTGCGCGCGGGTATTCGTGGCTGCGATCGACGCACGAGGCTTGCCCTCGGCGCGCGCAACCGCAGCGGACACGTCGCCCGTCTGTGCGTCCATCTCGGTCCGCGTCGTTGTGAGCTCGTACCCTTGTTTCCTCCAGTGTTCACTGGCCTGTTCGACGAGCACCTGCGGGTCATCCGGCGTGATCACCTCGACGTAGTAGCTGAACTGCACCGCCTTCTGCCCGTCGACCTGGCAGTCGTTCGCGGCCGGCTTCGGGACTTCCTGCGGCCACGTGTCGGGAGCGAGTTCCAGGACCGACCGGAGTTCGGTCACGGCCTGCGAGCGCGCCTCGTCGATGGTCATGGTCTTTCCCGGCGCTGTCAGCCCGCACCCCGACAGCGCGAGGGCGATCGTGCCGGCCAGAGCGGCAGCGTCCATGGGTTTGTCCACACGCCTGATCATCGGAGCCCCCCTCGCCTCGACGCCATCACTCGTCGTAATCGTGCACCGACCCCGTTGCGCACGGAGAGGTCACCTGCACCGCGACCGACGTCGAACTGATTTGGTACGCCGCTCCTGCCGCACCGTCCCGGTCGGCAGTCGCCGAGTAGAGCGTGCCCCTCGTCCCCCCGAAATCCGTCTCGGACGGCGATACTCGAAGCCCTTCCGACTCCCACAACTGCCGAAGCGACTTGGCGGTCGCCTTGGCGTCGTTGTCGACCGACACCGGGATCAAGTAAGCGAAGCGGACGCCGTCATCGCACGGCTCGGCGGTCGGTTCAGGGGTGTCTGGCCACGACACGTCCACGGCCTCTTCCGTCTTGCGGAGCAGCTGCAAGGCTTCGGCCTTCGCGTCCTCGGGGGTGTGCATCGATTGATTCCCTCCTGCACAGGCCGTGAGGCCCACCGTCACCAAACTCGCCGTCAACAGGACGAGCCCGATGCGTTGCTTCGCCATCACGGCAGGGTCACCTTCGCCACGGCTGCCAGCGTAGGGGTACCGAAGTCGAGGTAGCCGTGATCATGCGAACCGGTCGGCGCCGTGAGGCCATGGATGTTCACGCCGTTCTCTCCGAATGCCTTGATCCTCGTCGCACCGTCGAAACCGTCAGCGGGGTCGAGTCGAATGCTGTACTTCCGGCCGATGTACGCGATGTCGCCCTTTTCGACTCCCTGCGCCGCGTACATGTGCTCGACGTTCGTCGCCGCTGCGTTCGGGATGGAAGTCGGAATGCCCGCTGAACCGAGCGTGACGAGCGAGTGCACGCCCAGGTCGGGGTTCTCGTGGAGCGCGATCGACGACATCGTCGAACCGTAGGAATGTGCCACGACATCAAGCTGAGCGTCTGGCCGCGTCGCACGGAATCCACCGAGGTCGGCGGCCAGCTTCGGTGCTCCTCGTTCGGCGTACGAATCGCCGAAGACGCCGAGGTTCCCGGTGGTGGCGGCATTAGGCGGAGCTTCGTACCCCAACCATGTGACCATCGCCGTGTTCGCTCCGCGATCCATCTGGCGCTGCGACAACATGACGTTCGAGGAAGCACGCATGTACTGCGTCGTGTCAGCCAGCGACGACCCCATCCCCGGGACAACGAAGCTGACGCCGTCGGCGGTGTCGAGATCGCCGACGGAGAACGCGCCGAGGGGTGGTTCCCCATCGTGGAACGACACCATCTGCCGTGGGACCGAGTCGTCGACTGCGAGTTGGGTGCGGGCGCCGGCCGTGAAGTTCTTGAGCTGGTTGTACCGCTCTTGCGCCGCGATCAGCGCCCGGTGAGCGACAGCCTGCGCAGCACGCCCGACCGCCTTCCCGTACGTCTTTCGGGCCTTGCCCAGAGCCTCAGTCGCCTCCACGTACGCCCGCTGCGCACCCAGCCGGTTCGCCTGGTCACGCGCCCAGTACGGCACCCCGTTCAGGTTGCCGATCACCGCGGGCAACGCCGTGATCAACGCGTCCTGCGCCGCCGAGTGCTCGCCCGCGGTCCCCCGGCCACCGAGCCCGTCCCACCACGCCTGCACGATCTCGGGTGGCATAGCTGCGATCTGGTCCGCGACGCCGTTCCCCTGTGCCGCGAGCACCTCGGGCGGCATCCCGGCCACGGCCCGCAGGAAGTCGGTGTCGCTCATCGCGGCGAGCGTCCCCGCGTACCCGACGGCGACCCCGCGCACCTCACTGTCGGTGAGCCCCGCGGCTGCTGTCCGGTCCGCAGCAGCCCGCCGCTCCACGAGGGCGTCCCACTCCGCGTCGAGTCGCTTGGCGGCTGCGGCGAGGTCGTCGGCGTCGGTCCGCAGACGATCGACTCGTCGGTCGTCGGCTTCGGTGGCGTCGCTGCCCGCAGCAGTCGACTGAGCGCTGCCCATCGAGACGGCGTTGGCGATCGAGTCGACGGCGTTCGTCAGCTGAGCGGCTTGGATGCGTTCGGCCTCGTCCTGGATCTGTCGGACGGCCTCGGCGTAGGTGTCGAGCACGTCGATCGCTGCGTCGAGTCGACTGATGATGCGCTGCGCGGCGGGCGCGATCGTGCCGATGGTGGTGGTGAAGCGGTCCTTCGATGCGCCTTCCCACCCGTCGGCGTCGTGTTGCGCACTGACGACCTGGTGCGCGCCCGTGCGGATGTCGTCCTGGTGATCGGCAAGAGCGCTCGAGAGCTTGGTGATCGCGCCAGGGTCGCCGGCGAGGGGGTCGGCCGCCATCACTTGCCCCCGGCTTTGCCGGCCAGGTCGTCGTCGGCGTCGGCGAAGAGCGACCTGGTGTCCTTCGCGTACTCGCCGAGCGTCCGGCTCGTGTCGGCCAACCACTCGGCCGAACGCTCGTGGGCCGTCCGGAAGGCCGCGAACGCCTGGGCGACGTCGCCTGATCCGGATGCACCGCCCTCGGCCGGGAGCGAGGCGCCCGTGAACGTTCCGGTCGCCCTCTCGAGCGCGCCGTGAACAGCTTCGAGCGTGCTCCACGACACCGTCAGATCAGCCATCGTCTCCCCCGTCTTGCCGTTGCAGCCTGCGCCACATCCCCGGACGCAACATATCAGAGAGTTACCGGACGCAACCACCCGGGCAGTGGCCTGTGGACGACCAACCCGCACCGCGCCTCCGGTCCGGCACCATCCCCCGATCGGACGATGCCGAGACCACCGCCCCGGCCGATCCCCCACCGCGACCGGGCGGCGAAGCTGGACCCATGCCCGAGTCCCCCGCCATCGAGGTCCAGCACCTCGGCAAGCAGTACGCCACCGGCAAACGTGCCGTGGACGACGTCTCCTTCACGATCGAACGCGGCCAGACCTTCGCCCTCCTCGGCCCCAACGGTGCCGGCAAGTCCACGACGGTCGAGATCCTCGAGGGGTACCGCTCCCGCACCGCCGGCGAGGTCCGCGTCCTCGGCCACGACCCCGCCCGGACGAGCCGCAGCCACAACGCACGCATCGGCATCGTCCTGCAGACCAGCGCGGAGTCCCCGAACGTCACCGTCGCCGAGCAGCTGCACCACTTCGCGACGCTGTACCCGAAGCACCGCAGCGTCGAGGAACTCCTCACCGCGACGGGGCTCGAGACGCAGCGCAACACCCGCATCAGCCGCTTGTCGGGTGGCCAGCGCCGCCGCGTCGACGTCGCCCTCGGCATCATCGGCCGCCCCGAGGTCCTGTTCCTCGACGAACCGACCACGGGCTTCGACCCCGAGGCCCGCCGGCAGTTCTGGGACCTCCTGCGCCAGGTGCAGCACGAGGGCACGACGATCCTGCTCACCACGCACTACCTCGACGAAGCCGCCCAGCTCGCCGACCGGGCAGCGGTGATCGCCGACGGGAAGCTCCTCGACCTCGCACCCATCGACGAGATCGGCGGCACCGAGGCCCGCACGCCCCGGGTCCGCTGGCGCGACGACGGCGGCGAACGCCACGACGAGCGCACCACCGACCCGACAGCGCTCATCCGCAGCAGCAGCACACCCATGCACGACCTCGAAGTCATCCGCCCGTCCCTCGAGGACGTCTACCTCGACATGGTGGGACAGAAATGAAGACAGCGACCAGCCGCATCTCGTACGAGATCCGCACCTACTTCCGCGCTCCCGACGCGGTCTTCTTCACCTTCCTGTTCCCGATCATCATGCTGGCGCTGTTCTCGGTGGCGTTCTCCGGCGCCGCCGACATCCAGGCCGGCCCCGACGTCAGCGTCGACTACGCCACCTACTACCTGCCCGGCCTGGTCGCGACGGGCATCCTGCTCTCCGGCACCCAGTCCCTCGGTGTCGACATCGCCACCGAACGCAGCGACGGCACGCTGAAGCGACTGGGCGGCACACCACTGCCCGTCCTGTCGTACTTCGTCGGCAAGATCGGCATGGTCCTCGTCACCACGCTCGTGCAGACCGCCCTGCTGCTGGCGATCGCGAGCCTGGTGTTCGGCGTCGACCTGCCGACCGCCGCGAGCAACTGGGGCGTCTTCGCCGGCGTGATGGTCCTCGGCATCGCCACCAGCTGCGTCCTCGGCATCGCGGTCTCGGCGCTCCCCCGCGAGGGCCGCCGCGCCACCGCCACCATCGTCCCGATCGTGCTGGTGCTGCAGTTCATCTCCGGCGTCTACCTGCCCTTCACGCAGCTCCCCACCTGGTTGCAGGACGTCGCCTCCGTCTTCCCCCTGCGCTGGATGGCGTCCGGAATGCGGTCCGTCTTCCTGCCCGGTGCGTTCGAGTCAGGTGAGCCGGGAGGCGCGTGGCACCTCGGCCTCGGAGCCCTCGTGTTGGCAGCGTGGCTGGTCCTGGGCACGGTGGCCTGCCTGCTCACGTTCCGCTGGAATCCCAAGGACGCGTGATGGGGCCTGTGGAGAACCGCTCCGCGGTGCTGCATCGATGGGATGCTGTCGTCATGAGCGGCGAGACGTGGATGCGTAACCGGTGGTTGCACGTCTTCTTCGCGGGCACGATGCTCCTCACCGCCGTGATCACCGCGCTCGGCTGGTCCCCGTGGTCGACCCGCTGGCCCGCGTACCTCGCGGTCGTGGTCCTCGTCGTGGCGTACCTCGGGTACGGGCACCGCGGCTACGACACCCCCAGAGCCGCCGCCGCGTTCCTGCCGCTCGTCATCGTCGCCGCCCTGGTGCTGCCAGCCGTCGTCCCGAGCACCGCCTTCGTGCAGTGCATCGTGTTCCCGCTGGTCTGGGTGCAGTCCGAGCGGGTCCGCACCGCGGTCCTGTTGTCCATCGCGGTCGGCGTCGCGAGCGGCATCGGCCTGCAGGTCTCCGAGGGCCCGGACGCCCTCGTCAGCACCCTGCTCATCGAGGGCATCAGCGTGATCGGTGCCTGCGCGATGGGCGTGTGGATCTCGAGCGTCGCCGGCCTGTCCGAGGAGCGCCGCCAGCTCCTCGACGAACTCCGCGCCACCCAGCAGTCCCTCGCCGACGCCCACCGCAGCGCGGGCGTCGCGAGCGAACGGGAGCGCCTGGCGCGCGAGATCCACGACACCGTCGCGCAGAACCTCGCCGGCATCGTCATGCTCACCGAACGTGCCCGCAAGGACCTGGCGAACGACCGCGGTGCCGCGCTCGACGAACGGCTGGCGGTCCTCGAGGAGTCGGCACGAGCGGCGCTCGAGGACTCCCGTGCCCTCATCGCCGCCGGAGTCGCGGGTGCCACGAGTGGCAGCCTGGCCGGGGCCCTGCACCGCCTGGCCGAGCGCTACACCCGCGAGACCGGCACCCCCGTGACGGTCGATGCCACCGACCGCCCGCTCGACCGCGACGCCCAGGTCGTGCTGCTCCGGGTCGTCCAGGAGTCTCTCGCGAACATCCGTGCGCACGCCGATGCCGGGTCCGTCCGGATCGTCCTGCAGCACGCGCCGGAACGGGTCGGCGTCCGTGTGACCGACGACGGCGTCGGCTTTGACACCGGCGTCCCGACGGCCGGGCACGGTCTCCGGGGCCTCCACGAACGGTTGGCGCTCTCGGGCGGTGCGTGCACGATCACGAGCACCCCGGGCCGGGGCACCGTCGTCGAGGCGGGCCTGCCCACCGGACCCGAGCCGAGCCTCCCGGCCGCCGTTCGCCACCCCGTGGCGGAGGTGACCCGGTGATCCGCGTCGTGGTCGCCGACGATCACCCGATCGTCCGCTCGGGCATCGTCGCGCTGTTGCAGGACGCCGACGACATCGACGTGGTGGGCCAGGCCAGCGACGGCCGTGCCGCGGTGTCCGTCGTGCTGGCCGAGCGCCCCGACGTCGTGCTGATGGACCTGCGGATGCCCGAGCTCGACGGTGATGCGGCGACGGCGGAGATCCTCGCGGCCGAGCCGGGCGTCCGCGTCCTGATCCTGACGACGTACGAGTCCGACGACCAGATCCTCGCGGCCATCGAGGCCGGCGCCACCGGCTACCTGCTCAAGGCGGCCCCGGAGTCCGAGATCCTCGCCGGGGTGCGGGCGACCGCGCGGGGCGAGACCGCGCTTGCGCCCTCGGCCGCGGCTGCGCTCGTCAGGCGTGCCACCGGTGGGATCCCGACTGGCCCGTCGCTGACCCCGCGCGAGCTCGAGGTCCTGCAGCTCGTCGCCCAGGGCAACTCGAACCCGGCGATCGGCCGCGCCCTGTTCCTCAGCGAGACGACGGTGAAGACGCACCTCGGCCACGTGTTCGAGAAGCTCGGCGTCAACGACCGCACCCGTGCCGTGACCCGCGCGATGGAGCTCCGCCTGCTCCCCTGATCCCCCGGTGCGCTTCGTGAGCAGAAATGGTCGGGTGCACCAGAGCCACCCGACCATTTCTGCTCACCATGTGACGCGCCCCGCTGCCATCGACGCGCGCCCCGCTCAGTGCTCCGCGCCCGCCCCCTCCGGTCGGACGCGGAGCACCCGCGCTGTGGGGGTCGCCCCGCCGTTCGCGACCTCGAGCGAGCCCGAGGCGGCGTCCCACGCCACGGACCACGACCCGAGCGCCGTCGGGAACAGCGGCTCGACGACGACCGCCTGCCCGGCGAAGCCCGGCAGCGGCAACGACACCGACCCCGATGCACCCGGCAGCGACCACACCGACAAGTACAGATCGCCCGACGCCGCCCGCAAGCCGAGCGCGAGCCACGAGTCCTCCCAGGCCGGCAACCCGAGCGGCCACACCGGCACCGACGATTCGATGACCTCGAGCACTGTCCGGTGGGCTTCGATCGCAGCACGCACGACCGCCCGCTGCGATGTGCTCATCGAGTTGAGGTAGCCCGACAGGTACATCCGCCCGAGCACCCCGTTCACGAGCGACAGCTCGAACAGGTCGGGCGACATCGACGGCGCCGGGTACGCCCAGTTGCCGGCCTGCTCGGGCAGCATCGCGGCGGGGGCAGCAGCGACGATCGAGGCCGACAGCACCGGGTCCTGCTGGTCCGAGGTCGACTGCATGTGCAACCGGGACAGCATCGCGGAGTCGGCGCGCATCGCTCCCGAGGCGCAGTTCTCGATGAGCAGTGACGGGTACCGGGCCTGCACGTCGTCGAGCCAGTCGAGGAGTGCGCGCTGGTGCTCGAGCATGCCGGGAAACGGCCCCGTCATCGTGTTGTAGTCCATCTTGAAGAAGCTGACCCCGAGCGACCCGACGAGTCGATCGACGACCGCGTCGAGGTGCGCCCGCGCGGCCGGTGACCGGATGTCGAGCAGGTGCCGTCCGTGCTCGGCTACCCGCACACCGTGGTGGTGCACGAAGGCGTCGTCCGGCAGGGTCGCGGCCAGCGGCGAGTGGATGCCGATGACCTCGGGCTCGAGCCACAGCCCGGCCTGCATCCCCCGCGACCGGATGTGGTCGATGACGAACCCGAGCCCGGTCGGGAACCGCAACGCGGCTTCCTCCCAGGCCCCGACGGTGTCCCACCAGTGCCCCTCGGCGTACCAGCCGGCATCGATGCAGAACAGGTCCGCTCCGGCGTCGGCAGCGGCGTCGATCAACGGCAGCAGCTTCTCGGTGGTCGGGTCGCCCATGAGCGTGTTCATGTAGTCGTTGAACACGAGCGGCAGGGCCCGATCGGCCTCGCGCACGTGCCGGAACGCCCGACGCTGCGCCGTGAGCACCTCGAACGCGCCACCGACCGAACCAGCGATCCCGACCGACACCGGCACGGACACGAAAGGCTGCCCCGGAGCCACGACGGCCGTCCACTGGTGCTCCTGGTCGGTCGGCCCGCTCAGCAGCACGTACGCGTGCCGCCGGGTCTCGCCGAGCTCGTACAGCCACGGCCCGTTGTGCTCGACCTGCCAGACGAGCGCGTAGGGCCCGGCACCAGCGGATGCAGCAGGCGTCAGCACGCCGATCGGCAGCGCCTCGCCCGTCGACCACGATCCCCGGTTCTGCACGACGGCGCGGCTGCGGGGCGGGTGGTGCTGCGCCTCGCGGTCGATCGCTGCGAGTCCGATCGACCGCAGCGGATCTGTCCGCCACCGGCTCTCGGCCGCCCAGTCGTTGTCCGCGTGCACGAGGGCCAGGTCGTCGACGCCGGCCCCGGAGTCGTTCAGGAACGCCCCGGTCGCGAACGAGGACACGAAGTCCACGACGTGCTCGCCGTCGACGGCGGACACCTCGGTCCACGTCTGGAAGCCCGCGACATCGTCGCGCGCCCGGAACACCGACTCGACCTGGAGGCCCGTGGCCGCGTCCGCCTGCACGATCCGGAACCACGGATCGGTCGCGTCGTTGGACGCACGCCACGACACGGATCGCAGTCGCGCCCCGATGGTGGAGTCCACGTGCCGGTACCCGCCCGGGAACCGGCCGTGTCCGACGGTGGTCAGCTCGACCAGCGGCTGCGGATCGTCCGGACCGTCGGCGAGCGCTCCACCGGCCGTCACGAACGACACGAGTGCCGCGGGCTGGTCGTCGCCGATCCGAAAGCGTGCCGCGAAACCGGGCGTGACCCAGTCGGCGAAGGCTCCGCTCACCGTGCGCCGACCGGTGCCGGCTCGCTCGACACCCACGCCCCGACACCGTGGTCGTAGCAGGTGGTGTTGTCGATCTTCGAGCGGTCGAGAGCGCTGCCCGAGGTCACCTTGCGGTCGATGCGCTCCGGGTCGGGGGCCGCCTCGGCGAGCAGCCGCGTGTAGTCGTGCTGCGGGTCGAGGATCACGGCGTCGGACGGCCCGCGTTCGACGACCCGGCCGCGGTAGAGCACCAGGATCTCGTCGGAGAAGTGCCGTGCGGTCGCCAGGTCGTGCGTGATGTAGAGCACGGCGAGGTGGTCCTCACGCTGCAGGCGGCCCATCAGGTTGAGCACGCTGAGCCGGATCGACACGTCGAGCATCGACACCGGTTCGTCGGCAATGAGCACCTGGGCGCCGGGGGCGAGTGCGCGGGCGATCGCGACGCGCTGCCGCTGTCCGCCGGAGAGCTCGTGCGGGCGGCGGCTCGCGAAGTCCTCGTCGAGGTTCACCCGGCCGAGCAGTTCCCGCACCTTCTCGGCGGTCTCGTCGGTGCCCCGGGCTCGGTGGTGCAGCTGGAGCGGCCGGGCGATGTGGTGCTCGATCGAGTGGAACGGGTTGAGCGACGCGAAGGGGTCCTGGAACACCATCTGCACGTGCCGGCGGTACATGCTGCCGACGACGGGGGTGCCGTCCTCGAGCTGCACGTCGATCGTGCCGCGGGTGGTGCTCTCGAGCTTGGCGAGCATCCGGGCGATGGTGGACTTGCCCGATCCGGACTCACCCACCAACGCCACGGTCTTCCCGGGCAGCAGCTCGAACGACACGTCGTCGACGGCGTGCAGCGTGGTGCGCTTCAGGCCCTTGCGGGTGTGGAAGTCCTTGCCGAGATGGCTGACGGTCACGCTGGTCATCGGATCTCCTCGTGGACTGCGGCCGCGTGGTCGTCGACGCCGGAGCGGATGAACGCGCCGCGCTCCCCCGACAGGCTCGGGAACGACTGCAGCAGCTTCTGCGTGTACGGGTGCTTCGGGTCGTGCTGGATGACCGAGGCCCGGTCGCACTCGACGACCTCGCCGCGCAGCATGATCGCGATGCGGTCGCTGATCTCGAGCAGCAGCGGCAGGTCGTGCGTGATGAAGACCACGGCGAACCCGAGCTCGTCGCGCAGTCGGACGATCTCGCGCAGGATCTCGCGCTGCACCACGACGTCGAGCGCGGTGGTGGGCTCGTCCATGATCATGATCTGCGGTTCGAGCAGCATCGCCATCGCGATCATCACGCGCTGCCGCATGCCACCGGACAGCTCGTGCGGGTACGCGGTGATGCGGGACGGATCGACGCCGACGCGGCTCAGGGCGTCCTCGGCGATCGCGCGCCGCTCCTTGCGGGACAGGTCGCGCCGGTGTTCCTTCAGTGCATCGTCGAGCTGCGCCCGGATGGTGGTGACCGGGTTGAGGGCGTTCATCGCGCCCTGGAACACCATCGACAGCTTCGACCAGCGCACGGCCCGCAGCTGCTCGTGCGGCAGCCCGAGCAGGTCGATGTCGGTGCCGTCGCGGTCGTGGAACGTGATGCTGCCCGAGGCGACCTTCGCCGGCGGTCGGTGCAGCCGGGTGATGGCGTAGGCCAGGGTCGTCTTCCCGCAGCCGGACTCCCCCGCGAGCCCGAGGATCTCGCCGGGCGCCAGGGTGAGCGACACGTCCTTGACGGCGTGCACGGGGTGTTCGGTCTCGTAGACGACGTCGAGGTGGTCGATCGTCAGCACGGCTTCGGCACTCATCGGACGAACTCCTTCGTGGTGCGTGCGGACCGCGAGGCGCGGGCGGCCCGCTTGGCGCGACGTTCGCGCCGCCGCTGGGCACGCACGTTCGCCAGTCGTGGGTTGATGACCTCGTCGATCGAGAAGTTCACCAGGGACAGCCCCATGCCGAGCAGGGCGATGAGCAGGCCGGGCGGCACGAACCACCACCAGGCACCGTTCGCCAGCGCGAAGCCGTTCTGGGCGTAGAAGAGCATGGTGCCGAGCGTCGACGAGTTCGACGCCCCGAGGCCGAGGAACGACAACCCCGCTTCCCCGAGGATCGCGGCGATCACCGCGAACACGAACTGCGACGCCAGGACGGGCAGCAGGTTCGGCAGGATCTCGACGGCGATGACCCGCCAGGGTCGTTCGCCGGCGACCCGGGCGGCGGAGACGTAGTCGCGGTTCCGGATCGACATCGTCTGCGCCCGCAGGACCCGGGCGGACCCGGCCCACGACGTGATCGCGAGGACGACGGCGATGGTCCACAGCCCGCGGGCCTCGCGCGGGACCAGGCCGGAGATGACGATGACGAGCGGCAGACCGGGGATGACGAGGAACACGTTCGAGAACAGCGAGAACGCCTCGTCCATGATCCCGCCCAGGTAGGCGCCGAGGATCCCGAAGAACGCGGACAGCACCGTGGCGAGCACGCCGACGATCAGCCCGATCTGCAGGCTGCCGCGGGTGGCGTAGGCGAGCTGCGCGAGCACGTCCTGCCCGGTCTGGGTCGTCCCGAGCAGGTTCTCGCCGCTCGGTCCCTGCAGCCCGGAGTCGCGGATGGTGGTCGGGTCGCCGACGAGCAGCGGCCCGAGGACGCCGAACAACGTGACGCCGGCGACGAGGGCGATGCCCGTGACGAGCCACGGGGTCAGGGTCGGCAGGAAACGGCGGATGCCGCCCTTCGGTCGGGACGCTCGGGCCGTGGCGATGCTCCGCGTCGACCCGGCGTCGGCTTCCTCGGCGAGTGCGCCGATGGTGGGTTCGGTGTCCTGCTGGATGTTGGTCATGGCGTGTCCTCCCTAGCTCCGCGCCCGCGTCCGCGGATCGATGAGCCCGTACAGCAGGTCGACGACGAGGTTCGCGCCGAGGACCGCCAGGGTGATGAACAGGAAGATCCCCTGCATGAGCGCGTAGTCGTTGTTCGTCACGGCGGACAGCAGCTTCGACCCGATGCCCGGGTACGAGAACACCTGCTCGGTGACGACGGAGCCGGACACGATGAACCCGAGGGAGATCGCGAACCCGGCGACCGAGGGCAGCACGGCGTTCCGGGCGGCGTAGTTCCGCAGGATCTTGCCGTCGGACAGCCCCTTGGCCTGGGCGGTGGTGATGTAGTCCTCGGACAGCGTCGACACCATCATGTTGCGCATGCCGAGCAGCCAGCCGCCGAGCGATGCGAGCACGATCGTCACCGCGGGCAGCACCCCGTACTGGATCGCCGAGGCGATGAAGTCCCAGTTGAACCCGGGGGTCAGGATGACGTCGTAGCCGCCCTGCGCCGGGAACAGGTGGATGCCGGTGGCGAAGAAGTACACCAGGATCAGCGCGAGCCAGAAGTACGGCACCGCGGCGAGCAGGGTGGTGGCCGGCACGAACGAGTCGAGCCAGGTGCCCGGACGCCAGCCGACGAAGGCGCCGAGGCCGACGCCGATGATGGCGGCCAGGATGGTGGCGATGCCGACCAGGGCGATGGTCCACGGCAGCGAGCTCGCGATGACCTCGGTGACGGGGGCCGGGAAGTAGCTGACGGACACCCCGAGGTCACCGCGGAACACGTTGACCAGGTAGTGGCCGTACTGGGAGATCAGCGGCTCCGAGGAATCGCCACCGAGGAGCAGCTCGTACGCCTGCCGTGTCGCCGGGGTCACCTGCCCGCCGCGCTGCTGGAGCTTGGCGAGCAGGATGTCCACCGGGTTCCCGGGCAGCAGCCGCGGGATGATGAAGTTCAGCGTCAGTGCCGCCCACAGCGCGACGATGTAGAAGCCGATCTTTCGCAGGAAGTAGGTCATCGTCGAGTGCTCCTCGGTCGCGATCCCATCGTGGTCAGCCCTTCGCCGGCTTCAGTGCCTTGAAGATCTCGGCGTTGTCCGGGCTCGCCCAGACGGCCGGGAAGGCGTAGAGGTCGTCCTTCGTGGGCCAGCCGGTGAACTTCGCCGCGTGGAACTCACTCGTCGTGCCGCCGGTCATCACGGGGATGTACGGCAGGTCCTCGACGATGTGCTGCTGGATCGTGTCGAGTTCCGGCTGCGTGGCGGCGGTGTCCTCGGGGTTGATCGTGGCGAGCTTCGCGATGGCCTTGTCCACGTCGGGGTTGCTGTACCGCGAGATGTTCATCGGGGCTGCTGCGCCGACCTTCGCGGTGTTCGCCGTCGTGAAGTAGTTGTTGTACAGGTAGTACGGGTTCGCCGTCGGGCCCTGACCGAGCGAGTCGATCGCGAGTTCGAAGTTGCCCTTGGTCTTCTTGTCGGTCCACTCGTTCCACGACGACTGCTGCGCCTTGAGCTCGATGCCCGCGGCCTTGAGCTGCTGCGTCATGGTGTCGATCGCGGTGATGTAGTCGGTCCAGCCGGTGACGACCTCGACGGTCAGCGACAGCTTCTTGCCGTCCTTCGCGTAGATGCCGTCGGCGCCCTTCTTCCACCCGGCGCCCTCGAGCGACGACGCGGCGGCGGCCTTGTCGGCGGTCTCCGGCATCACGGCCGGCTCGATGTCCTTCGAGATGGTGTCCTTCTGCGTCGTGGTGAGCGCGAAGGTCGGCGAGATCTCGCTCGCGGTGTTCTCGAACGCCAGCGAGTTGAGCTGCTTGCGGTTGATCGCGTCGGCGATGGCGTGGCGCACGGCCGGGTCGGTCTGCGGGCCGGTGCAGCCGAGGTCGGTGTTCGCGCAGGTGAGCAGCGCCATCTGGTTCTGGCCGACGGTGATGCCGTCGTAGCCGTTGTAGTTGCCGGCGATGTCGTCCATGTTCGGCACCGGGCCGGTCTGCCAGTCGATCGAGCCCTGCTTGAGCGCGTCGGCGCCGGCGGTGTTGCCGGAGAGCGACAGGTAGCGGATGGTCTTCACGGCCGGGGCGCCGTCCCAGTACTTCTTGTTCGCCTCGAGGGTGAAGGCCTGCGCCTTGAAGGTGCCGAGCGTGTACGGACCGGTGCCGACGGGCTCGCGCACGACGTCGGTGGTCGGGTCGATGTCCTTCCACAGGTGCTCGGGCACGATCCAGGTCTTGCCGAGCAGGTTCGGGCCGAGCACGAACGACGGCTTGTCGAACGTCACGACGACCTTGGAGTCGCCGTCGGCCTTCGCGGTGCCGTCGTAGCCGATCGAGTTCAGGGCCTTCTGCTGCTTGAGCATGTCGAGCGTGAACACGACGTCCTTCGAGGTGAAGGGCTCGCCGTCGCTCCAGGTCGCCCCGTCGCGCAGCGTGATGGTGAGCTGCGTGCCGTCGGTGTTCCACTCGTACGACTTGCCGAGCAGCGGCTTCGGGTCGTTCGTGTTGACGTTGGTGATGAAGAACAGCGACTCGTAGATCGTGCCGACGCCGCCGATGTTCGACGGCGACCACGGGTTGAAGTTGATCTGGTAGTCGCCGGACTGTCCGGTGTAGGCGACCAGGGTCGAGGCGGCGTCGTCCTTCGTGCTGGCGTTGCCGCTCGCGCTGCAGCCGCTCAGCGCGAGGCCGGCGGCGAGGAGGACGGCGGCGCCGATGGCGAGCCGTGAACGGGTTGGGTTGAACATCGTTGTCCTCTCGGTCTGCGTCGTCGCAGGATCCACGTTGTGAGCGTGATTGTTACACGCGTAAACTAAGGCGGTCAAGGGGTCGGGTCACGGCCCCGTCACGATTGAGGAGACGCGATGGAGCGGACCACCCTGGACGGCACGTGGACGGTCGAGGCGGTGCACGGCCCGGCGCAGGCCGATGCACACCGGGAGCCGGTCGCCGCGATCGTCCCCGGCTGCGTGCACACCGACCTGCTGCGGGCGGGCCGGATCCCCGACCCGTTCGACGGCGACAACGAGGCCGCGACCCAGTGGATCGGCGACACGGTGTGGCGGTACCGCCGCACCTTCGCGTGGTCGGGCACGAGCACGGACGTCCGCCACGACCTGGTCGCCGAGGGGCTCGACACCCTCGCGACGATCGAGCTGAACGGCATCGTCGTCGCCACCACCGCGAACCAGCACCGCGCGTACCGGTTCCCCGTCGGGCACCTGCTGCGCCCCGGCACGAACGAGCTCGTGATCACCTTCGACGCCCCGGTCCCCGCGGCCGAGCGGCTGTCCGCCCTGCACGGCGGCGAACTGCCCCACGTCAACCACCACCCGTACAACGCGCTCCGCAAGAACGCGTCGAACTTCGGCTGGGACTGGGGCATCGACGTCGCCACGAGCGGCATCTGGAAGTCGATCGGCATCGAGTCGTGGAGCGGCGCCCGCATCGCCGCCGTCCGCCCGCTCGTCGACGTGGACCGCACCACCGGCGTGCTCACCGCGCACGTCGACGTCGAGTCCGCAGGTTCCACCGGGGCCTTCTCCCAGCACATCGGGTCGGCTCCGGTCGCAGGTGTGTCCGGTCGGGCCGGCCTGGAGGCGCGGGTCACCCTGACCCCGCACGTCACCCCCGGCGGGGCCGACGGCCACGGCGCCGCCCTGGCCGAGCAGAGCACGCCCGCCCCCGGCGCGAGCGGCACCGAGGCGGCGGCGACGCCCGTCGGGTCCGGCACCGTGCCTCCCGGCCGCCCGTCCGTGCCGGGCGCGACGTCCGTCACCAGCGTGCGCGCCGTCGTCGACGGCTCCGCCGTCGTGCGGCTCGAGGTCCCCGACGTCGCCGTCTGGTGGCCGCGCGGCGAGGGCGAGCAGCCGTTGTACGACGTCCGGGTCGAGGTCGGCGACGACGTCTGGACGGGCCGCGTCGGGTTCCGCACCGTGACGCTCGACACCGCGGCCGACGCCGACGGAGCGCCCTTTCTGCTCCGGGTGAACGACCGGCCGGTGATCGTGCGGGGCGCGAACTGGATCCCCGACCACGCGTACCTGACCGAGATGACGCCCGAGCGCTACGCCGACCGGATCGACGACGCGATCGAGGCGAACGTCAACCTGCTCCGCATCTGGGGCGGCGGGATCTACGAGTCCGACGACCTGTACGACCGCTGCGACGAGCTCGGGGTGCTCGTCTGGCAGGACTTCCTGTTCGCCTGCGCCGCCTACGCCGAGGAGCCCTGGCTGGCCGACGAGGTCGAGCCCGAGGTCCGCGAAGCCGTCACCCGCCTGAGCCCGCACCCGTCGCTCGTGGTGTGGAACGGCAACAACGAGAACCTCGTCGCGTACGCCGAGTGGGGCTGGCGGCCGTCGCTCGTCGGCCGGACCTGGGGCAACGGCTACTACCGCTCGCTGCTGCCCTCGATCGTCGCCGAGCTCGACCCGACCCGTCCGTACACGCCGGGCAGCCCGTTCTCGTTCGACGAGTACCTGACGCCGAACGACGAGCGGAACGGCAGCGTGCACATCTGGGACGTCTGGAACCGGCTCGACTACCGCGCCTACGCCGACTGGAACCCGCGGTTCGTGGCGGAGTTCGGGTTCCAGGGCCCGCCCGCCTGGTCGACCCTCACCGCGGTGGTGCACGACGAGCCGCTCGACCCCGACGGCCACGAGATGCTCGTGCACCAGAAGGCCGACCAGGGCAACCGGAAGCTCGCCGACGGCATGCGCGGGCACCTGCCGACGCCGACGGGCATCGAGGACTGGCACTTCGCGTCACAGCTCAACCAGGCGCACGCGATCCGCTTCGGCATGGAATGGTTCCGGTCCCGCACGCCCGACAACACCGGGATGATCGTCTGGCAGCTCAACGATGACTGGCCCGTGGTGTCCTGGGCGCTCGTCGACCACGCGGGCATCCGGAAGCCCGTCTGGTACGCGGTGCGGCAGGCCTACCAGCCGGTGTTGCTCACCGTGCAGCCGTCTGCTGCCGGGGCTGCGGGCGCGGCGGGCGCTGCTGGCGGGCTCGACGTCGTGCTCGTGAACGCGTCCGGGGCGCCGGTCGCCGACGAGGTCACGGTCGCCCGCGTCGCGTTCGACGGCACGGTGCTCGACTCGTCGTCGTTCGCGCTCGCCGCCGGACCCGCCGATGCCGATCGGGTCACGCTGCCGGCCTCACTCGCGGTGCCCGAGGACGCCGGGTCCGAGGTGCTCGTCGTCACCGGAGCCGGAACCCGCACGGTGTTCGACTTCGCCGAGGTCGTCGACCAGGTGCTCGCCCGCTCACCGCTGTCCACGTCGGTCACGGGGACGGACGACGGGGCGGTCGTCACGGTGACGGCGACGTCCTACGCGCGGGACGTCTCGCTGTTCCCGGACCGCGTGGACCCCGCCGCTCGGGTCGACGACGGGCTGGTGTCCCTGCTGGCCGGCGAGTCGGTGACGTTCACGGTGACGGGTGCGCCGGGCATCGACCCCGAGGCGCTCGTCGGCCCGCTCGTCCTCCGCCACGCGGGCTCGCTCCTCCCCTGACGCGGGCGCCCGCTCGCCGACCGTGCTGTCGGCGAGCGGGCCATCCGCGAGCGGGCGAAATGCCCGGGTTCCCACGCCGTGCACCCGGATGTATCGCCCGCGCGGCATGCACGGACCGCGAGCGGGCGAAATGCCCGGGTTCCCACGTCAGGCACCCGGGCATTTCGCCCGCTCGGCTGGGCCGCGCCTGCACCACCGCGGCGGCCGACAGGGTCGGGTCAGTCGACGGCGGCCGGCAGCGGCCGGCAGGGCGGGTCAGTCGAGCGCGGTCAGCTCGAACACGATCGCGGTCGCGGGGGCCAGCAGCGGCAGCCGCGCCCCGACGTCCTCGAGCACCGCGCCCGACAGCTCCAGGTGCCCGCGCACGAGCCACGCGGGCGGCACCATGTCGAGTCCGTGCGGCACCCGCAGCCCCGTGACGGGGGCGAGCCGGTAGCGCCGCGCGCGGTCGAGCCCCCGCATCCGGAGCGGCACCGGCAGCGACTGCGGCCCGGTCTCGGTCCGTGCGATCCGCACCAGCGCCCGCGACCGGTCGACGGCCACGACCGAGGTCGCCACGAGCCCGGGGTCGCCGAGCTCCAGGTGCCGCAGTCGCCCGGTGTGCAGCAGCCCGCGCTCCCGCTTGTACAACGCCGTCCACGCCCGTAGCCGGTCGAGTTCCGCGGGCGCCAGTCGGGTGACGTCGGTCTCGATGCCGGCGGAGCCGAACAACGACACCGCCATCCGGAAGTCCAGGTCCAGGTGCCGGCCGGTGGTGTGCGAGACCTCGGGGCCGACGTGCGAGCCGATCAGCTCGAGCGGCAGCAGTGCTTCGGTCCAGCGCTGGATCGGCAGGCGTTCGAACGCGTCGTTCGAGTCCGACGGCCACACCCGGTCGGTGCGCTCCAGCACGCCGAGGTCCACCCGGGCGCCGCCGCTCGCGCACGCCTCGATCTCGAGCCACGGGTGCCGGGCGCGCAGGGCGTCCATCAGCGTCCAGACCCCGCGGGTGTGCGCGTCGATGCCGGCTCGTCCGGCGTGGACCGCGTGCACGATGTCGCGGTTCTGGTCCCACTTCACGAAGTCGACGTGGTGCGCCCCGATGACGGCGGACATCGCCTCGAGCACGTACGCCCGCGCGAGTGGGTTCGCCATGTCGAGCACGTACTGGTTCCGCCAGGTGCGGACGTCGTCCTCGGGGCGCTGCAACAACCACTCGGGGTGCGCGGCCGCGAGCTCGGACACCGGACTCACCATCTCGGGCTCGAACCACAGCCCGAACTCCATGCCGAGTCCGCGAACCCGGTCGACGAGCGGCCCGAGGCCGTCCGGCCACACCGTCGGGTCGACGCGCCAGTCCCCCAGCGACGTCGAGTCCGAGCGCCGTCCGAGGAACCAGCCGTCGTCGAGCACGAACCGCTCGACGCCGATGTCCGCGGCGGTCTCGGCCAGTGCGACCAGGGGCGCGAGGCCCTGCTCGTAGTAGACGGCCTCCCACGTGTTGAGCACCACCGGCCGGGGGCGCTTCGGGTGGCCGGGACGGCTGCGGAGCGAGTCGTGCAGCCGGTCGGACAGTCCGTCCAACCCGGCGTCGCTCCAGACGAAGACGGCGTCGGGCGCCGCGAAGGACTCTCCCTGCCCGAGGACGACCTCGCCGGCGCGCAGGAGTTCCCCGGCGCCGAGCAGCGGTCGCGCTTCGGCGAGCAGGTCGTACCGGTGCACCGAGTCCGCGCTCCAGGCCAGGTGCACGCCCCACAGCTCACCCTGGGCGTCCGAGAAGCCGGGTGTGCCGAGCACGAGCAGCGTCGGAGCGTCGTGGCCGGTGCGACCGCGGCGGCTCTCCCGCGCGTGGCTGCCGGCGGTCAGGGTCCGGCGCTGCGGGGTGCGCTCCCGGGTCCAGCGTCCGGCCAGGTCCAGCACCTCGCCGACCCGTTCGCCCACGGGCAGCGTCGCCTCGAGCGCCTGCAGGTGCACGGGCACGGTGGCCCCGTTCGTCACGGTGTGCCCGACGCGCAGCACCCCCGCGGCGTCGAGCCGGAAGGTGCTCCGCAGCAGCAGTTCGTCGGACGCCGCGGTCACGACCAGCACGTCCGGCTCCGCGGTCACCTCGACGTCGCGCCACCGCGGCACGAGCGGCAGCCCGTCGACGTGCCCGGCGATCGCGGGTCGGCCCTCCCACCCGTCGCGTTCGGTCGGCAGGACGGTCAGTGGCCAGGCCGCGTCGAGGGCGCTCGGTCCGAGCGGCCGTCCGAGCGCGAGCAGCAGTTCGGCGCCGTCGCCGTCCGTGACGGGTCCGACGTCGCGGCCCCAGTGCAGCACCTCGGGCAGCCCGTCGTCGGCGGTCGCCAGCACGAGCGACACCCCGCCGCCGCGCAGGACCTGCACCTGCCGTCCGTCGAGTGCGCGCGCCGGCGCCGGTTCGCGGTCCACGACGGTCACGACGCACGCTCCTCGCGCAGGACGCGGACGCGACCGGCGGGCACGACGGTCTCCGGCCCGTGGCCGGAGCCGTCGAGCAGGTCCGTACCGGACGCGACGACCGTCACGTCGTCCGCGCGGTGGTTGACGAGGAACAGGAACACGGATCCGTCGTCGTGGACGCGGCGCACCGCCTCCAGGCCGGGAGGCGCGGTGACCGTCCGCGGGAGCGCGCGCTCCTCGATGACTCGGTCCACGAGCCGCTGGGTGCTCTGGGCAGGCAGCATCGCGGACACGTACCAGGCGCCGCCGCCGACGGCGCGGCGGGTGACCGCTGCGCGGTCCGCGAGCGGCCCGTCCGTGTACCGGAGCACGACGTCGGCGTCGTCGACCACGACGGCCTCGGCCCAGTCGGTGACGGTGCCGCCGTCATCGAGCGTGTGGGTCTCGTCGCGCTGCAGCGGGGTGAACTCCTCGCTCCAGGCGCCGAGCACCTGCCGGAACGCGCCCGGGTAGCCGCCGGTCCGGATGCGGGCGGTCTCGTCGGCGACGCCGGACAGATAGGTCACGATCAGGGTCGCGCCGCGGTCGACCACTGCGGCGATCCGCGCGGCGGTGGCGTCGTCGACGACCAGCATCGTGGGGACGACCACCACGTCGTAGCCGTCGAGGTCGGCGTCCGAGGGCACGACGTCGGTGAGCACCTGCCGGTCGTGGAACGCGGCGTACCAGGTACGGAGCTCCCGCGAGTACCGCAGTGCCCGGTGCGGCTTCAGCCCGGACTGCAGCGCCCAACCGGACGGCTCGTCGACGACGATCGCGACCCGGGCCGGTTCGACGCGGCTGCCCTGCACGGGGGCGAGGTCGCGGAGTGCCCGGCCGAGCGCGACGACCTCGCGCCAGATCCGAGTGCGGGTGCCGGCGTGCGGGACCATCGCGGAGTGGAACTGCTCGGCCCCTGCGGTGGAGGCCCGCCACTGGAAGAACAGTGCGCCGTCGGACCCGCGGGCGACGTGCACGAGCGAGTTCCGCAGGATCTCGCCCGGTTCCTTCGCCCGGTTGCGCTGCTGCCAGCTCGGGCCGCCCGTCGAGTGCTCCATGAGCAGCCACGGGGTGCGGTCGGCGGTGATGCCGCGCATCCGGTCCGCAGCGAGGGCGAGGTCCTGCTCGCGGTGCGGGTCGTCGACGAGCGTGTAGTGGTCGTTCGCCGGGATCGCGACGTGCTTCGCCCACGCGGCGTAGTCGACGACCTGCGATCCCGCACCGACCATGAAGTTCGTCGTGACGGGGACGTCCGAGTGCCGCTCGATGACGGCCTTCTCGGCGTCGAAGTGCCGGAGCAGGGCGTCGGACGAGTACCGCTCGAAGTCCAGGAGGAGGCCGGGGTTCGGTGCGCCGCCGACTCCGCGCGGGGGTGAGACCTCGTCGAAGGACGTGTAGGTGTGCCCCCAGAACGCCGTTCCCCATGCGGCGTTCGCGGTGTCGACGTCCCCGTACCGGTCGGCGAGCCAGCGCCGGAAGTCCGCTGCCGACTCCTCGCAGTAGCAGCGGCCGTTCCCGCCACCGAGCTCGTTGCTCACGTGCCAGAGCCGCACCGCCGGGTGGTGACCGTAGCGTTCGGCCAGGGCACCGACGATCCGCAGGGCGTGCTCGCGGAAGACCATCGACGCCGCACACCACCCGAGGCGTCCACCGGGGCGCTCGCGACGTTCCGTGGCGTCCACCGGCAGCACGTCGGGGTGGGCGGTCAGCAGCCAGTTCGGCGGGGCGGCGGTCGGCGTCGCGAGGTCCACCGCGATGCCGTTGTCGTGCAGCAGGGCGATGACGTCGTCGAGCCAGTCGAAGGTGTACTCCCCCGGCGACCGCTCGAGCAGCGCCCACGAGAAGACCCCGATCGTGACCAGGTTCACCCCGGCCTCGCGCATCAGGCGGACGTCCTCGAGCCAGACCTCGCGCGGCCACTGTTCAGGGCTGTAGTCGCCGCCGAACGACAGGCCGTCGGTCGGCCACGGGACGGTGGGGGCAGCGGTCACGGCATCTCCTTCGATGGGTGGACCGCACCAGCCTCCCGTCTCCGGCAGTGTTTGTCAACGTGTGTAACTAACGCGCTGTCAGTGGTGCCGCATCAGGTCTCGAGCAGCTGCCGGATCGCGAGGACCGCCCCCGCTCGCGCCCACTCCGAGAACTCGAACGGCTGCACCTCGACGGTCACCGGCTGCCGGTACGGCGCCAGGGCCGCACGGAGCGACTCGTCCACCGTCGTCCGCGCCAGGTCGTACACCGGCAGCCCATCGCCGGTCAGGACGATCGCGGCAGGGTCGGCGATGTGCACCGCGGTGGCCAGGACGACACCGAGTGCTCGTCCGGCTTCCTCGAACGCCGCCACGGCCCGCTCGTCACCGTTCCGCGCGAGCTCGACGACCTGCTCGTACGACGATCCCTCGCGCCCGGCGTTCCGCACGATCACCGGACTCGGCAGGTAGCTCGAGGCACACCCCGCGTGCCCGATGCCGCAGTCGGGCCCACCACCGAGGACCGGAAGGTGCCCGATCCGACCGAGTCGCCCGTGCTCGCCGGTGGAGACCTGCCCGTTCACGATGAGCCCGAGCCCGAGTCCCTCACCCACGGTGACCAGGGCCATGGACCCGCGGCCGGCGCCGGCACCGAACCAGTGCTCCTTGACGGTCAGGGCGTGGACGTCGTTCGCCGTGAAGGCTGCGAGTCCCGTTCGCCCCCGGACCATCCGCGCGAACGGGACGTCGGTCCAGCCGAGGAACGGCGACGACGCCACGACGGCCTCGCCGCTGCGGGTGAGGACGTCACCGGGCAGGGAGACCCCGACGGCACAGATCGCGGGGTGCACGGCGCAGAGGCGCTCGTGTACGGCACTGATCTGGTCGGCGAGGTCGTCCGGGACGGTCGACGGGACGGTCTCCTCGTGCAGCGCGAGGACCCGTCCACCCAGGTCGGTCACCGCGGCGTAGAGGCGCTCCCGGGTCAGCTTGACGCCGAGGAACTCCCACTGCCCCGAACTCGACTGCAACAGCTCCGACGGTCGACCGGTGGCCCCACGAACGTCGGTGCCGACCTCGACCACGAGCCGGTGTGCCACGAGGATCCGCATCGCCCGGGTCAGGCTCGCCCGCGACAGCCCGAGTGACCGAGCGATCTCCGCTCGCGAAAGCGTGCCGTGGATGAGGATCTCCCGCAGTGCCAAGCGGGAACCCTCGGGCAGTGCCGGCCAGGCTTCGGTCATCGTTCCTCCGTCGTCGGCTGATCCTACGGCCTGCCCGGAAACGCAGAAAACCCCTGACCAGTGCTGGTCAGGGGTTCCCTGGTGTTACTACGGTAAGTCCGGCGGCGTCCTACTCTCCCACAAGGTCCCCCTTG
>NZ_JBIYED010000004.1:0-315217 GCF_044909335.1 Curtobacterium sp. AB7
CAAGGGGGACCTTGTGGGAGAGTAGGACGCCGCCGGACTTACCGTAGTAACACCAGGGAACCCCTGACCAGCACTGGTCAGGGGTTTTCTGCGTTCACGGGTCGCTCGAGCAGGGCGTGACGGTAGCATTGGCGGGTCATGACTGCGCCATTCACCTCTGCTTCCGGGTCCGAGATCCGCGTCCGTTTCTGCCCGAGCCCGACGGGGACCCCGCACGTGGGGCTCATCCGCACGGCGCTCTTCAACTGGGCGTACGCACGCCACACCGGCGGCAAGCTCGTGTTCCGCATCGAGGACACCGACGCCGCGCGGGACAGTGAAGAGTCCTACGCGCAGATCCTCGACGGCTTGCGCTGGCTCCGGCTGGACTGGGACGAGGGCGTCGACGCCGGCGGCGAGCACGGACCGTACCGGCAGTCGGAGCGCACCGCGATCTACGACGACGTCATCGCGAAGCTCAAGGCGTCCGGGCACATCTACGAGTCCTTCGTCACCCCCGAGGAGATGGAGGCCCGCAACAAGGCTGCTGGCCGCGATCCGAAGCAGGGCTACGACAACCACGAGCGGGACCTGTCCGACGACGAGCGCCAGGCGTTCCGCGACCAGGGCCGCGAGCCGGCGCTGCGACTCCGGGTCCCGGACCGTGACCTGAGCTTCGACGACCTCGTCCGTGGCGAGATCACCTTCAAGCAGGGGACGTTCCCGGACTTCGTGGTCGTCCGGCCGAACGGCAAGCCGCTGTACACGTTCACGAACCCGGTGGACGACGCCCTGATGGGCATCACGCACGTCCTCCGCGGCGAGGACCTGCTGTCGTCGACCCCGCGACAGATCGCCCTGTACGAGGCGCTGTACGAGATCGGGCTCGCACCGGCGATCCCGGTGTTCGGTCACCTGCCGTACGTCATGGGCGAGGGCAACAAGAAGCTCTCGAAGCGCGACCCCGAGGCGAACCTGTTCCACCACCGCGATGCCGGCATGATCCCCGAGGGGCTCGTCAACTACCTGGCGCTGCTCGGGTGGTCGATCGGTGCCGACCGCGACGTCTTCTCGATCGACGAGATGGTGGCGGCGTTCGACGTCACCGACGTCAACCCGAACCCGGCGCGCTTCGACCACAAGAAGGCCGAGGCGATCAACGGCGACCACATCCGGCTGCTCGAGGCGTCGGACTTCCGCTCCCGGCTCCTGCCGTACCTGACCGACCTCGTTGCCGACCCGCCGACCGCGGAGCAGACCGAGGTCCTGACGAAGGCGGCGCCCCTCGTCCAGGAGCGCATGCAGCTGCTCGGCGAGGCCCCGGCGATGCTCGGCTTCCTGTTCACCGCTGACGCCGACCTGGTGGTCGAGGACGACGCACTGGCATCGCTCAAGGGCGACACCGGCGCCGTGCTCACGGCCGGCATCGCAGCGCTCGAGCAGCTCGACGACTGGCGCACCGAGGCGATCGAGGGGGCCCTCCGGACGGCGCTCATCGACGACCTCGGGCTGAAGCCCCGGGTTGCCTTCGGTCCGCTGCGCGTGGGGGTCTCCGGGCGCCGGATCAGCCCGCCGCTCTTCGAGTCGATGGAGATCCTCGGCAAGGAGTCCACCCTGACGCGGCTCCGCGCCCTCGCGGCCCGCTGAGCGGCGAACGATGAGCACCGCGGACAGCGCTGCAGGGCCCACGGACGCGCCGAGCCCCCCGGTCGTCCACGACGTCGCGGTCATCGGCGCCGGACCGGCCGGCCTGAGCGCTGCGCTCAACCTGGTGCGGGCGAAGCGCACGGTGCTCCTCGTCGACGCCAACCGGCCGCGCAACGCAGCGACCCTGCGGTCGCACGGCTTCCTGACGCGCGACGGGATCTCCCCGCTCGAGCTCCGGAAGCTCGGTCGTGCCGAGGTCGAGGAGTACCCCGAGGCGACGATCGTGCAGGCCGTGGTCGACCTGGTGGCCCCCGACGCCGACGGCTGGCGGCTGCACGGGACCTGGCGCGGCACCGAGGTGGATGCGCGGGCGCGGACCGTCGTCGTCGCCACGGGGCTGCGCGAGGAGTTCCCGGCACTGCCGATGCTCCGTGCGTTCTACGGCACCGCGGTGCACAGCTGCGTCGAGTGCGACGCGTACGAGAAGGCGGGGGAGCCGCTCGCGTTCATCTGCGAGACCGACGACGTCGTGGACCGGGCACTGCTCATCGCGGCGTGGGCCGACGACCTCATCGTCTACACGAACGGTGTCGCTCCGCTCGACGACGCGGGGCGGGCGCGGCTGGCACGTGCCGGTGTCGTGGTCGACGAGCGGGTGATCGAGGACCTCGAGGGCGACCGGACCGGCATGACCGGTGTCCGGCTCGTCGACGGCCACGTGGAGCCACGGACGGGCGGGTTCGTCCGGCCGACCTGGCACGCCGACCTCGACTGGCTCTGCACCGACACGCCCGGCGCGCCGACCGCTCCTGAGCGAGATGCCCACGGACTCCTCGTCGTCGACCGGGTCGGCCGGACCACGGTTCCCGGGCTGTACGCCGTGGGGGACGTGACCCCTCCCGGGCCGGAGCAGCTCATCGTCGCCGCCGGGCACGGTGCCACGACGGCCGCGGCAGTGCACCGAGACCTCGTGGGTGGTCTCGTGGACCTCCGGGATGCTGTACAGTAGTTGATCGTGCCCCGGACAACGGGGACAGAAGGCCAGCAGGCCTTTTGGGGTATGGTGTAATTGGCAACACAGCGGTTTCTGGTACCGTCGTTCTTGGTTCGAGTCCAGGTACCCCAGCACTCGAAGAACAGCCCCCGGGATCCCCGGGGGCTGTTCTCGTCTCCGGACTCCTGCGTCTCCGAGCCTCCATCGGAGATCCACAGGCTCCGGACTGCGCATCCCGAGGTTGCGCGGAACCGCACGATGCTCCGCGCCCACCCGGGCCGGCCCCGGCCCTGAACCGTCCCCGTTCGCGGGCCGAGCACGCTGGCGGAGGTGCGCCGGGCCTCCCGGTCGGGTTGCGGGACCCCGCACCCCGCGTGACACGGCTCGTGGGCCGTACCGTGTCGGACGTACCGTCGCAGGACCGGCGCGGGACCCGCGGCGGCCCGCCGACGAGCATCCGAGGTGTCATCGTGACCTCCGCCGACCCGCTGACGACGACCGAGCACTGGACCCACCGCGCCGCGATCCCGCTGGCCGACGACCACTCCGTCCTGGACCGCTGGGACCGTGTGGTCGCGCTCCACGGCGACGCCGCTGCTCTTGCCGGGGACGGCCGTCCCTACACGTTCACCGAGGCGGACCGGGCGGCGCGCGACCTCGCCTCGGTGCTCGGGGCCGAGCTCCGACCCGACGACCACAGTGGTGCCGGCGTCGGCGCCGTGGCCGGTGGCGCGTCGAAGCCGGTCGGGGTGATGGCCGGCCAGACCACCGAGGCCGTCGTCGCGATCCTGGCGCTCGTCCGCGCGGGGCGCACCGTGGTGGTGCTCGACGAGCACCTGCCGGCGGTCCGCCTCGGGCACGTCGCACAGCTCGCCGGGGTCGACGAGGTCCTGGCGGACGCCGCACGCGCCGACCTGGCGGCGACCGTCGTCGCCGACCGTGACGGCCGGGTGCACGCACTCGACGAGCTGATCGAACGACGCGGCGAGACCGCGGGCAACGGAACGGAGACGAGCTCTCCGGCCGACGCGAACGGCACCACAGCGGCCGACAGCCGTGCCGGCACCCGCCCGGGCGGCCACGACGCGTTCGCGATCGTGTTCACCTCCGGCTCGACGGGCATGCCGAAGGGCGTCGTCCTGACGCACCGGCAGCAGCTCGCGAACGCCGAGCAGGACGCCGTCGCCCTCGGCACCGGACCCGGCGACCGCCTCGGCGTGGTCCTGCCGCTGTCGTTCGCCGCCGGTCTGCTGTTCTCGTTCGACACCCTGCTGAGCGGCGGCAGCGTCGTGCTCCTCGAACCCCGCGAGCTCGGGGTCGAACGCCTGCTCGCACGGTTCGCCGACGACGGTGTGAACGTCCTCGTCTGCACCCCGCACCTGCTGCGCTCGATCGTCGGCTCGCAGACGGCTCCCGGGGCGCAGGCGTCCGGGGCGGGCCCCGCGCTCGGCGGCCTCCGCTTCCTGATGACCACCGGCGAGGCGGTGACCGGTGCCGACATCGCTGCCGCCCGACCGCACCTCGACCCGACGACACTGCTGCTGAACGCCTTCGGGTCGAGCGAGACCGGCTGCGTGGCGTACTGCCCCGTGGAACCCGCTGCCCCGGTGCCCGAGGGCGTCGTGCCCGCTGGGTGGCCGCTGCCCGGCAAGCAGGTGCTCGTGCTGCGCGAGGACGGCAGCCCCGCCGACCCGGGGGAGACCGGCGAACTCGTCATCGTCTCCCAGGGCCTGACCGCCGGGTACTGGGGCGCCCCGGAGAAGACCGCCGAGCGCGCCGGACGCACCGACGATGGCACGCCGACCTGGCGTCAGGGGGACCTGGCCCGGATCGAGCCGGACGGGCGGCTCGTGCTGCTCGGACGCTCCGACGACGCCGTCAAGGTGCGCGGGTACCTCGTGGAACCGAGCGAGGTCGAGGCGGCGCTCCGCGCGATCCCCGAGGTGCACGACGCCGTCGTCACCGCGCAGGTCGACCCGCCCGCCGTCACGCGCCTCGTCGCGTACGTCGTCGGCCGTCCGGGCCAGCGCACGCCCGCGCCCGCGGCCCTGCGCCTGGCCCTGCGCGACCGCCTGCCGGAGTACATGGTGCCGGCGTCGATCGTGCCCATGACCGAGCTGCCGCGGAACGAACGCGGCAAGGTCGACCGTGCCGAGCTGCCGGGAGCACCGAGCATCGAGACCGAGATGGTCGAGGGCGAGTACGACCAGTGGGAGCTCGTGGTCGGGCAGATCTGGGCCGAGGTGCTGGGCCTGCGCGGCGTGCACCTCGACGAGGACTTCTCGGCCCTCGGCGGCGACTCGTTGTCGGCGGAGGAGATGCTCGCGCTCGTGCAGAGCCGTCTCGGCATCGACCTGCGCTCGTCGGACGTCCTGCAGCACCCGACGCTCCGGGCGTTCGCCCGTCGGGTGCGGAGCGGCACGACGGCGCTGCCGAGCCACCCCGACGTCGTCAAGGTGTCCGGCGCGCGCGAGTCCGGCCGTCCGCCGGTGTTCTGCTTCGCCGGCGGTGGAGCGCTCGCCCTGACGTTCCTGCCGTTGTCCCGCTACCTGCCCGAGCACGACGTGTACGCGTTCCAGCAGCACGGCCTCGAGCGTCGGGGCGTGCCGGACTGGAGCATCCAGGCCAGCGCCCGCCGGTACGTCGCCCTGATGCGCATCGTGCAGCCGCGCGGACCGTACCTGCTGGTCGGCCACTCGCTCGGCGGGCTGATCGCGCTCGAGATCGCCCGGCTGCTCACCGAGAGCGGTGAGCAGGTCGAGCACGTCGCGTTGCTGGACACCTACCTGCCGCGGACCGGGGCCGAGGGGGTCCGACAGCAGTTCGGACGGCTCGAGCCCCGCGAGCACCGCAACCCCGCCGTCCGTGTCGTCAGCCAGCGCCTCGCCGGGGCCGTCCGGCGGGTCATGCCGTCCGGCATGTCGTGGGGCGAGCACGTCGCGAAGCGCGCGCGGGCCTACAGCGCGGGCGTGCTGCGGCACGGTGGGCAGAAGGACTTCGACGCCTTCTTCGACCAGGCCGAGCTCGTCACCCGGCGGCACCACCCGACGCCGTTCCACGGACGGGCGACGTACGTGCTCGCCGATGCGAACCCGGACGCGACCGGCTGGTCCGCGCTGCTGCGCGGGCGGACCGAGACCGTGCGGATCGCGGCCGAGCACAGCTCGCTGCTGCGGGAACCGCACGTGGCCGACCTCGCGACGGCGCTGCGTGCGGCGTTCGCGACGGAGGGCGCGGCCCGGAACTGAGCCGGGTGACGGACGGGAGGCGCGGGGCCAGCTGGCACCGCGCCTCCCGTCCGCCTGTCGGAGCGTCCACGGCACGCGGCCGGCGCGGTGTTGCGGGTTTCCGTATCCGCAGCCGAGTGTCCGCAATGGACCGCACCGCGCATTGACCGCCTGCCAGCCCGCGACGATGGTTGGACACGCGGGGGAGAGTACCCACTCACCTGCGAAGCCGGCGGCGTCGTACCCGCGTCCCGCTGCTCGACCGACGACGGTCACCGTCGTCGATGCGTCATCCGAGGACGCGCCGCTCGTCACACGAGCCACAACCCGACAGCAACCCTGACCCGACAGGACCGCGCCCATGCCCGCACGTACCGTTCGCCCTGCAGACCCGAGGGTCTCCGTCGTCATCCCGGCGCGGAACGAGGCCCGAAACCTCGAGATCATCCTGCCGAAGCTCCCGCCGGTGTACGAGGTGATCCTCGTCGACGGCAACTCCGTCGACGACACCATCGCCACCGCGCAGCGCGTGATGCCCGACATCCGCGTCGTGCACCAGACCCGCAAGGGCAAGGGCAACGCCCTCGCCTGCGGGTTCGAGGCCGTCACCGGCGACGTCGTCGTCATGTTCGACGCCGACTGCTCCGCCGACCCGGACGAGATCCCGCGCTTCGTGCAGGCGCTCGTCGAGGGTGCCGACGTCGCGAAGGGCACCCGCTACTCGCTCGGCGGCGGCAGCGACGACATCACGATCGTCCGCAACATGGGCAACCGTGGCCTGAACATGCTCTGCAACATCATCCTCGGCACCCGCTACAGCGACCTCTGCTACGGCTACAACGCCTTCTGGGCCGACGTCCTGCCGGAGATCGGCCTGCTGTCCTCCGAGCTGCCGAAGCCGTCCGACGGCTCGATGCTCTGGGGCGACGGGTTCGAGATCGAGACCGTGCTCACCTGCCGCTGGTCGGCCGCCGAGCTCGCGATCACCGAGGTCCCCAGCCACGAGAAGCTCCGCGTGCACGGCTCGAGCAACCTGAACGCCGTGACCGACGGCATCCGCGTGCTGAAGTCGATCATGCACGAGCGTCGTCGCGCAGCGATCGGCCGCTCCGAGGTCCGTCGCGCGGCGATGAGCGTCGTGCCGCCGGCCGAGCAGCTGGCCGCCGCACCGCACGCCGCCGCACCCCACGCCGCGTCGGCCGGAGCGCACGCCTCGGTCCACGCGGCCGGGCACGCCCCGCACGCCGCTCCCGTCGCCGCCGTGGCCAGCCTCGAGGAGGAAGTCGCGTGACGACCGTCGCGGTCGTCATCTGCGCCTACACCCAGCAGCGCTGGGGCGACCTGCAGGACAGCGTCGAGTCCGCCAAGCGCCAGCCCGAGGCCCCCGAGGTCGTCGTCGTGATCGACCACGAACCCGAGCTCCTCGCCCGCGCCGCGGCGCGCTGGCCCGAGCTCCGCGTCGTCCCGAACACCGAGGACCGCGGCCTGTCCGGCGCCCGCAACACGGGCGTCGCCCTCACCGACGCCGACGTCGTCGCGTTCCTGGACGACGACGCGACGGCCGACCCGGACTGGCTCGGCCACATGCTCACCGCCCTCGAGGACCCGGACGTCGTCGGCGTCGGCGGCCGGGCCACACCGTCCTGGCCCACCGCCACCGGTGCCGGCCCGTACGCGGACGAGCTCCTCTGGATCGTCGGCTGCTCCTACCGCGGCCTGCCCGAGACCCCCGGCGACGTGCGCAACGTCATCGGCTCGAGCATGGCGTTCCGCCGTGACGCGATCATGCTCGCCGGCGGGTTCCGCTCCGGCATCGGCCGCGTCGGCAACCAGCCGCTCGGCTGCGAGGAGACCGAACTCTGCATCCGCATCGCACAGGCCCGTCCGGGTGCACGCATCCGCCACGAACCGCGCTCGAACGTCTCGCACCGGGTCTCCCCGGACCGCGTGACGATGCGCTACCTGCGCCGTCGCAGCTACTACGAGGGCATCTCGAAGGCCGTCCTGAGCCGACGCGTCGGCACGGGTGACTCGCTCGCCAGCGAGTCGACGTACCTGACGAAGGTCATCCCCGGAGCGGTGCTGCGCGAACTGCGCCACATCGGTCGTGGCGGTGCCCTGCGTGCCTTCGCGATCGTGCTCTCCGTCGCGTCGACCGTCACGGGTTACGCCGTCGGGCGTGTCCTCGGTGGCGTCGTCGTCCGCACCCCGGCTCCCGTCCCGGTCGCACAACCGGTGGGTACGCGGTGACCCGCGCGACCCTGGCGATGGTCATCTCGCCGATCGTGACCGGGGCGCTGTCCCCGACGTGGGACGGCGCCCTGTGGGTCGGCGAGGTGGACCGCGCCGACGTGCACGCGTCCAGCCACCGCGACGTGGTCGCACTCGAGGGCGCCGCGGGCTACCGGCGCGCTCGACTGCTCGTTCGCGACCACGGTGAGCCGCTCGGCTTCGTCGAGGCGGACATCACCGAGCGTCGCCGCATCGGCGGGACGATCGACGTCCGCGCCCTCCAGCGCGCGATCCGGCCGATGCCGGGACCCGAGCGTCGGCCGGCAGCAGGTCTGGTGCTGCCGTCCGTCACCGTGGTGCTCTGCACGGACGGGGCCGCTGGTACCACCATGCGGTCGGTGCTCGCCAACGAGTACCCCGACTTCGACGTCGTCGTCGTCTCGCACGGCGCCGACGACGGCGGCACCGCGACGGTCGAGATCGGCGGTCGGCACGTCACCACGATCGCCGCGCCGACCGGTGGCCTCGCGGCCGCCCGCAACGCCGGACTCCTCGCCGCGAGCGGCGAGGTCGTCGCGTTCGTCGCCGAGGGCGCCGTCGTGGACGGTGGCTGGGTCGCCGCGTTGGCAGCCGCGTTCGCCGCGGACCCCGACGTCGCCTGCGTCACCGGTCTCGTCCCCAGCGCCGAACTGCGCACCCCCGCGCAGCGCTGGCACGACGACCGCACCGCGGCCGGCCGCACCGTCCGCCGTCGGGTGTTCCGCCTCGACGACACCGACGACGCGCCCCCGCACCACCCCTTCGCCGCCGCTGCCTACGGCACCGGTGACAACCTCGCCGTGCACCGCGCGACCGCGCTCCGGATCGGCGGCTTCGACACCGCCTTCGGACCGGGCACCCGCGTCGGTGCCGGCGACGACCTCGACCTCTTCACACGACTGCTGTTCGCCGGATCCGCGATCGCCGTCGAACCGGCCGCCATCGCGTGGCAGCGATCGGCGGACGACGTCGCGTCGCTCCGCGCCGCTGCAGCCGCGCACGGCCACGGACTCGGAGCCTGGATGACCAAGAACGCCATCGACCGCGAGTCGCTCACCGCATCGGTGGACGCAGCGCCCGAGGCGCTCAGCGCCTTCGCACGACTCGGCCTCGAGCAGGGCGACCGTGCGACGGACATCGCCGGCGACCAGCCCGGTGACGCGAACCGCGTGCCCGACGCGGTCGACGCCGAGTTCGCCGCCACCCAGCGGCGGCTGCGCGGGGTCGAGCAGCGCTCGGTCCTGACGGCGCCGTTCCTGGCGCTCGTCGAACGCCTGCGTGGCGGCGGCACGATCGACCGGAACGCCCGTGGTCGTCACGAGCTCCGGCACGGCATGGCCTCGGCCGGTCCCGCCCGCCCGCTCGCGGTGGACGCGATGAGCCCGATCGCTCGACTCACCGCAGCGGCGATCGTCGTCCTGACGCTCCTCGTCGCCGGGGTCGCCGCGATCGCCGGACTCCCGGTGCTGCGGGGGAGCGCGATCGGCGTGTACCTGTTCGCGCTGCTCGGCGTCGCACCCCTCCTGCTCGTCCGCCCGATGCCGCTGGCACGCTTCAGCGTCTTCGCGGTCACGGCGTCGCTCGTCGGCACGATCGGCATCGGCTACACGATGGCGACGTTCCAGCTCTGGAACCCCACGGTGCCGTTCGTCGGGGTCGTCGTGCTCACCGCCGTCGCCCTCGCGATCGCCGTGCCGCGTGACGTCGCCGAACTGCAGCGCGCCCGCCTCGAGCCGGCCGCCGACGGCACCACGGCCCGTCGCTGGACCACGACCGACACCGTCACCGCCGGCTCGGTCGTCGGCCTACTCGTCATCGTCGTCGCCGCGCTCACGCACATCGGCGACCCGGTACCGGACGGGCTGTTCGGGTCGCTCGGGCCGGGCCTGGTCATCGGACTGGCGATCGTCGTCGCCGCTGCCGTCGTCGCCCTGGTGCGCGGTCGCGGACTCGCGATCCCGGTCGTCGTGCTCGGCGGGTCGATCCAGCTCGCACAGGCCATCACCTACGGCATGCCCACCGTGATGGCGGCCGCCCGCCACATCGGCGTGCTCGAGTACATCCGCCGCTGGGGCTCCACGAACCCGGCCGCCGACATCTTCCAGACGTGGTCCGGCCTGTTCGCCGGCGGCGCCTGGGTCGCGGACGTCGGTGGGATCGACAACGCGATGACCATCGCCGCGTGGGTCCCCGTCCTGCTGGCCTTCAGCACGACGATCGCCGTCGGGGTCCTGGCCGCCAACTGGCTGTCCGGCAACCGTCGCCCCTGGATCGCCGCGTTCCTGACCGCGATGACCGGCTCGCTCAACACGACGTACTTCTCGCCGCAGTCGGTGGGCATCCTGATGTCCCTGGTGATCCTCGTGCTGGCAGTCGGCCCGCTGCGACGCACCGCGGTGACCGCAGCCGACGGCGTCCGCTCGACGATCCTGCGGGCACGCCGCGTCGGCCTGTCGCGGATCATCGCGATCACCGTGATCGGCATCGTGCTGGTCGTCACCCACCAGATCTCGCCGTACCTGACGGTCGCCGCACTCGTGACGCTCATCGTGTTCCGGCTGCTCCGCCCCTGGTGGCTGCCCGTCGTGGTGCTCGTGCCGGCCGTCGGCTTCGCGCTGCTGAACGACGACATCCTCGGCAAGTTCCTGTCCCTGGGCGCCGTCGGCAAGGTGCTCGACAACGTGCAGCCGCCGTCGCACGACATGACGGTCCTGCCGAAGCCGCTCGTCACACGGCTCGCGTTCGACATCCCCGCGGCAGCCCTCGTGGTCCTCGGCCTCGTCGCCGTGATCACCGTGCTGATGCGCCGCGACCGCGTGCACTGGGGACTGCTGGCCACGGCGGCGAGCCCGATCTCGCTGCTCGTGGCGACGAACTACGGCCAGGAGGGCATCTTCCGTGTCGTGCTGTTCGCGACACCGTGGATCGCGATCCTGGCGGCTGGGCTCCCGATGCCCAGCGGCCGGCTGGCTCCCGTCGGTCGACTCGTCACCCGTGCGGTGCGGCCCACGGCGGTCAAGGTCGTCATCGCTGCGGCCGCGGTCGCCGCGATGGTCGGGATCGGCGCGTTCGGTCAGACCGCCCTCGACTGGAACCGCGTCCCGACGCGCAGTCAGTCGGCGGCGACGCAGTTCTACGACGCGAACGCGCCGAAGGGCTCCATGATGCTGCTGACCGGTTCGGCGAACGCCGTCCCGAGCAACACCGGTGCACGCTACTTCGACGTCGGGGCGCTGTCCCGCGAGGTCCTCGGGGCGTACCCGGAGCCGGAGGGCTACGACGCCGAGGCCGACGTGTCCACGATGACCCGCCAGCTCGTCCTGGACTGGCCGGCGACGAAGTACTACGCACTGGTCGCCGAGCCCTTCGGCGCCTACGACGAGCGGTACGGGTACCAGACCGACGCCGACTACCAGGAGCTCGCGGCCGCCATGGCCGACTCGCCCTACTGGAAGCGCGTCTTCGGCTCGGGCACCACCGCCGTCTACGAACTGACCCCGGCAGGACTCGCACATGCCACGAACTGAACACCGCACGACCCGGGCCCCCCGGCGGACGTGGCGCACGCGCGCCGCGTCCGCCGGGGCGGTCCTGGGGGTCCTGGCGGTCGTCGTCGCCGTCATCGCCGGACCCGGCGGTGCGATGTCCGCCGACGCACGAGGCCGGAAGACACCGCCGCCGAGCACCCCGACCAGCACGTCGACGCCCACGCCGAGCAGCACACCGACGAGTGGCACGCCCTCCGCGAACGCCGACTGCAGCGCTGGCCGGGTCCTCACGATGGTGGCGCACGCCGACGACGACCTGCTGTTCTCCGGAACCGAGCTCCGCGCCGACATCGACGCCGGCAAGTGCGTCCGTTCGGTCGTCGTCACCGCAGGTGACGCCGGCAAGCCCGCCTGGTACTGGCAGGCCCGCGAGGACGGGTTGATGGCGTCGTACGCGTCGATCGCCGGCGTCTCCTCGAACTGGACCGCCGGGCAGCTGTCGGTCGCCGGCCACACGCTCCGCACGGCGACCCTGGCGACGGCCCCGCGGCTCAGCCTGGTGTTCCTCGAGCTGCCGGACGGCAACATCGACGGCTCCGGCTTCGCGGCCACGGGCGGCGAGAGCCTGGAGAAGCTCTACGAGGGCCAGATCAGCACGATCCACACCGTCACCGGGGCAGCCCAACCGACCTCCTTCTCGCTGACCGACCTGCGCGCGACGTTCTCCGGGCTCGTCACCGGGTACGCGCCGACCGAGATCCACACGCTCGAACACGGCGGCACGTACGGCGACGGCGACCACAGCGACCACCACACCGTCGCGTACCTCGCCGACCAGGCGCAGTCCGCCTACACGGCGACGCACACGTTCACGGGCTACCTCGGGTACCCGATCGCGGACCGTCCGTCGAACCTGAGCTCCGCGCAGACGGCCGCGAAGGCCGCCGCCTTCTTCGCGTACGCCGCGTACGACGGTGAGACGTGCGGTTCCACGTCCGCCTGCGCGTCGCGCCCGGAGGGCTCCTGGCTGAGCCGGCAGTACGCCGTCGGCTCGTCGGCCCAGCCCCCGACGGACCCGCCGACCTCGCAGGGCACCGACGTCACCGCCGGTGCGACCGTCACCGCGAGCGCCGAGAACCCGGCCGACGGTCAGACCGCCGTGAAGGCCGTCGACGGTGTCGTGAGCGGCTACCCGGACGCCCCGACGGCGGAGTGGGCGGCGCCCGGTGGCCGGGCGGGCACGTGGATCCAGCTGAACTGGTCCGTCGGCACGACCCTGCACGAGATCGACCTGGCCGACCGGCCGAACGGCGACGACCAGGTGACCGGCGGCACGCTGACGTTCTCCGACGGCACCAGCGTCGCCGTCCCGTCGCTCGACAACGGGGGAGCCGTGCAGCGCGTCGCGTTCAGCGCCCGACAGGTCACCTGGGTGCGGTTCACGGTCGGTTCCGTGAGCAGCACGACCCGGAACGTCGGCCTCGCCGAGATCCGGGCGTTCCGGCCGGCGGACACCACGCCGACGCCCACGCCCACCCCGACGCCGACGCCGACGCCGACGCCGACCCCCACCCCGACGCCGACGCTGTCGGACGTCACCGGGTCGGCCACCCCGACCGCCGCGTGGGACGACCAGTCCACCGGGCAGACCGTCGCGAAGGCCGTCGACGGCGTCGTGTCGGGCTACCCCGACAACCCGACGGCCGAGTGGGTCGCCCCGTGGGGCCGGACCGGGGTGTGGATCCAGCTGGACTGGGCCGCCTCCCAGCACCTCGGTCGGATCGTCCTGCACGACCGCCCGAACAGCTCGGACCAGGTCACCAGCGGCACCCTGACGTTCTCGGACGGCAGCCAGGTCGCGGTCGGCACCCTGCCGAACGGCGGCGACGCCCTGACGGTCGACTTCACCCCGCGTGACGTCACCTGGGTGCGGTTCACGGTGACGGGCGTCTCGAACAGCACAGGCAACGTGGGACTCTCCGAGATCCGCGCGTGGACGACCGGGTGACCGACGAGCAGGGTGACGGCCAGGAGGCCCGCCCCACCTGGTCGGAACACGTCGCCGACGACGCGGCATCGGCCCACGGCGCCCCACCGGCACACGGTCGCGGCCTGTCCCGGCACCGACCGCCGCGGCGCCCCGGCACCCGCCGGACCGCGCTCGCGGCCGGCGCCCTGCTCGTGGCCGCCGGCATCGTCGCCGGCACCACGACCGCGACCACCACGGCGAACGGTGACGACGTGACCCTCGACGACCCGAGTGGCGTCTCGATGCCGAGCTCCGAGCCCGAGGGGTGGACCCGGGTGTTCGGCGAGGACTTCGCCGACGCCGCCACGAACCGCACGTTCGAGTCCCGGTACTCGGACCGGTTCGTCGCCTACCACGGGTTCGCCGACACCGCGGGGACGGGGCGCTACCAGGCGTCGACCCTGTCGACGCACGACGGCGTGCTCGACGTGCGTCTGCGCACCACGCGCGCCGGGGTGCCGCTGGCGGGAGGTGTCGTGCCGCTCGTCGACGGCGAGTGGGGCGGGCAGACCGCCGGCCGGTACAGCATCCGGATGCGCAGCGACGAGGTCGACGGCTACGGCGTCGCCGTGCTGCTCTGGAGCGACGAGAACCTGTGGTCGGACGGTGAGATCGACTTCCCCGAGGGAGCGCTCGGCGCGCCCGCGTGGCTCAACGTGCACTGCCTGGCCGACCCCGCCGAGAAGTGCATCCACCAGCAGACCGAGGCGTCGCTGAAGGACTGGCACACCTACACGATCGAGTGGACCGCCGACCGGATGTCGTTCCTGGTCGACGACGAGGTCGTCGGCACCACGACGGAGAACATCCCGACCGCTCGGATGCACCTGGTGGTGCAGGCCGGGTCGAACGCCGGGAACCCGCCTGCGGACGCCGCCGGGTCGCTCCTCATCGACTGGATGACGATCGACGTGCCGGCGGACGGTGCCGAGCCGAGCGCGTCGGTGCCGGACGACACCGCGACGACGGTCCCGAACGACTGAAGCGGCACCGACGTCGTCGTCGGCACCGCTTCAGGTCGTCGTCCGTCAGTGCTTCGCGTGCACCTCGAGCGACCGGAGCAGCGCCGCGACGTGCCGCTCCCGGCCGTACCGGTCCCGCACCCAGGCGCGGCACCGGTCCGCCAGTCCGGGTTCCGTCTCGGCCGCGTGCAGCGCCTCGAGCACCTTGTCGGCCAGCGCGCCGGTCTCGGTGGGGTCGACGGTGAACCGCGCCCACTCACCGCTGAGGATCTCGGCGGTGCCGCCCGACGCCGCCGCGACGACGGGTCGTCCGGTGGACATCGCCTCGACGACCACGCGGCCGAACCCCTCGGGCTCGATGGAGGGTGCCACCACGACGTCGGCTGCGTGCAGCAGGGGGACGACGTCGTCGCGCTCGGGCACCACGACCACCGACCCCTCGGGCAGCCTGGCGATCGCGCGCTGCACGGCGGGGGCGTCCTGCGGGTACAGCGCACCCGCCAGGACGAGCACCGGAGGCGGGGCGGGCGGTGTGCCGGGCCCCACGAGGACGCGGGCCGACGCGTGGACGCGACCCCACGCCTCCAGGAGGGCCAGGACGCCCTTCGACCGCGTGAGCCGTCCGTAGTAGAGCACCACGGGGCGGTCCTGGTCGATGCCGAGCGCAGCGCGTGCTCGGCGCGTGCTCGTCGGCGTGGCGGCGGGGAACGCCGCGGTGTCGACGCCGTTCGGGACCACGTCGACGCGGTCCGGCGGGGCACCGACGGCGGTCCAGGCACGTGCCATCGCCGCCGAGACCGCGAGGTACCGGGTCCGGCCGCCGGCGAACGGGCCGAGCCGACGGTAGTTCGGAGCGTGGTGCAGGTGCACGGCCAGGGGGACGCCGGACACGAAGGACACGACGCGGCCCCACGGCAGGAACTCCGGACGGTTCAGCCACAGGACGTCCGGGCGCGAGCGGCGGAGGCGCAGGCCCTCACGGACGAAGCGGAACACGTCCGTCGGGACGGTCCGGATGCCGAAACGGTAGTCGCGGGCATGGCGCAGTCGGACACCGAGCCGGTCGAACACCGCGCGGCCCTCGTCCGGGTCGCCGTCCGGGCCGGCGCGGTGCCACACCTCGACGTCGTGGCCGGCCGCGACGAGCTCGCCGACGTCCTCGACGACGCAGCGTTCGACACCGCCGGTGATGGCGAGTCCGTTGGTGGCGACGACGACACGCAGCGGACGGGGGGCGGGACGGGTCATGCGGATCCTCCGCGAGCGAGTTTCAGGCGGCGGAAGAACCAGGGCAGGCACGCTGCGACGCCGACGATGCGCACGGTGTTCCAGGCGAGGTCCTGCGGCGGGAGGAGCGAGGCCGCGGCGACGACGATCGCGATCGCGATGGCGAGCAGCACACGGCGGCGGGGGCCGCGCCACTCGCGGCGGTCCGGCAGGGAGGCCTGCTGCAGCGCGGCGAGGATGCCGTAGGCGATGACCGTGGCGATGCCCGCGCCGACGATGCCGGTCAGGGGCACCAGCACCAGGTTCGCCGCGATGTTGACGACGCCGGCGACCGCGCCGATGACGCCGACCGTCACCCCGCGGCGCTCGACCAGCAGGAGTCGACCGGTCGCACCGCTCGCGACCACCGGGAACGCGGTCAGGGCGACCACGAAGACGACGACGGTGAGGGACTCGACCCGGTACGACGCCGGCGCCAGGATCGGCAGCGCCACCGGCGACACGAGCGTCACGGCGACGAGCACGGGGGCGAGCAGCATGTAGAGCTCGTCCCGGGCGTGCATGGCGAGCCGGCGGCGGGCCACGGCGTCGCGAAGGGCGGCGAAGTGCGGCGCCCAGGCCTGGTTCGTGAAGGTCAGCAGCAGGATGACCGCGGAGCCGACGACGTAGGCGATCTGGTAGCGGGCGACCTCGTCGGCACCGAGCAGGCGCTGCACGACGAGCCGGTCACCGGCGTTCAGGACGAAGTACGACAGGCTGCCGAGCGCGATCGGGACACCGAGCTTGAAGGCCCGGATCGTGGTGCGGTGGTCGAACAGACCGCGGAGGCGCGGCTTCGTGGCGATGATGCCGATGACCATCGCGGCGCCCTGCGCCACGACCCCACCCCAGGCGTACGTGGTCGCGTCGGCGTGCACGGCGGCGAGGAGCCCGAGGCCGATGATCGACCCGCCGACGGACGACAGCAGGCTCGTCACGGCGAACACGCGGATGCGGTCCTGGGCGACGAGCAGCGCGAGGGACAGCTGCACGATCGCAGCGGGCCCGGTCCAGAGCACGGCGACGAGCAGCAGGGGGTGCTGGTCGACGAAGCCCGCGGCGTCGCCCCAGAGCGGGATCGACACCAGGGCGAACACGGTGACCGTGACCGCGGTGACCATGCCGACGAACATCAGGCCGCGGGCACGCCGGTCGTCGCCGTCCTCGGCGCGCTGCAGCACCGACGCCTGGTCGATGCCGCAGACGGCCACGACCACCAGGGCCTGGTACAGCGCGATCGCCGAGGCCAGCACGCCGAACTCGGCCGGTGGCATCAGGTGCGCGAGCACGGGGGAGATCAGCGAGCTCACGACGAGCTGCATCGACCAGACGACCACGTAGAGCAGACCGCGGCCGAACAGGACGGACGAGCCGCGTGCGACGGCGATCGAGTCCGTGTCGGTGGACAGCGCGCCGGGGGCTGCGGGCTGCACGGACGCCTCGAGCTCGTCGTCGTCGGGCTGCTGTGCCGCCAGCGCAGCCGCCTCGGCCGCACGCGCCTCGCGTCGGGTCTGGGGGACGGTCACTGCGCCACCACCACCGGCTGGTCGTCGGCGGACGTGCGGAGCCCGAAGGTCGCGTCGACCACGTCGAGCAGGTCGGTGCTCCGGGACGTCGAGAACTTCCGGGCGAACACGTACGGGGTCGACTGGTCAGCCGCCGTGCGACGTTCCAGCACCCGGCCGGCGTCCTCGATCCCGAGCCACGGCGGGCTCTTCTGCTTCGTGCCGTCCCACCCGATCCACCAGAGCGGCTGCGCCGCGTGGGCGTCCGCGAAGTCGGGGGTGAACGCCGGGGTCAGCAGGACCGACGGCACGAAGGTCTCGTCGCCGATCCACACCCGCTCCCAGAACGCCACCAGGTCGGGGCGCCCGTCGAACACGTCGACGACCCCCTGCGCGTGGTGCCGGGCCAGGACCTTGAGCTGCGAGCCGCCGCCGAACACGACGTCGCGCGGCACCCGACGGGGGACCGGCAGGCGCAGCATGTGCTTCCGCCACGCCCAGTGCCGGAACCGCACGCGCGACCGACCGCCGTCGCGACCCCACGCGGGGTGCGGGAGTGGCTTCGCCTCGACGAACGACCGTCCGGGGTTCGCCGTCAGGAGCGCCGAGATCTCGTCGGCGTCGGCGAGCGGGTAGTCGCTGCCGGTCAGCAGCGCCACGTGCGTGGCGTCGGTCTGCGCCAGGGCAGCACGGTAGCCGGCGACCTCGGCCGCGACGTTCTCCCACTTCGCCCATCCGGTGCGCATCCGCGGCAGCACGTGCACGCGGTCGGGCAGGCCGGCGGTCATCGCCTCGAAGACGGCGTCGTCGGTGCTCGCGTCGCAGTGCAGGAACACCGGGAACGGGTCGAGCGCCGCCACGAGCCGACGGACGTGCGTCGGGTCCTCGTGGGCGAGGACGATGCACGCGAGTGGCGTGGGAGTGATGGCCATGCCCGCGACGCTAAGCGGGCCCGGCAGCACCGACAAGGGAGGTCGGGACCACCTGCGGGGGAACGGCGGTTTCCCGCAGGCGCCCCCCGATCGAGGGGGATCGCGGGGAGGATCGCGTCAGCGGGCGCGGCGGAACCTCGGGCAGTCGCAGAGCGCGCAGTCCGTGCCCGGACGGTAGTGCTCGTGCGCCGCCTGGGCGTGCCCGCACGTGCCGCACGCGGCGTCGTCGGCATTGAGGTGCACCACGACGAGGTCGGAGGCGTCGGGGTCCGGAACCAGGTGCAACGTCGGGCGCGGACGCCTGGTCAGGCCGAGCCGGTCCATCGTTCGGGCCAGCGGCATGCGTCCTCCTCGTGTCCGGCGGGGACCGGGGTCGCACCGGCGGGTCGACCGGCGTCTCCCGCGAGTCTAGTGGCGGCAAACCGCAGCCTCCCCGCATCCTCCGAGCATCGCGGTTGACCCCCTGTCGACGCGCGCGGAGCATTGCCACGTCCACCCGACCAGACCGGCCCGACGGGACGAACATGACCGACCACACCACCACCGCGGAACGAGCCCTCACGCTCGACCCCGCGATGCCCTCGCCCGACGCCCCCACCTGGGTCGGCGCTGCCTGGGTCGGCGCCGTCGACCGGTCCGCGGCGCTCGCCGCCGACACCGTGCACCTCGCCGGCGCCAGTGGCTTCCGTCGCGCCCGCCTCATGGTGCGCGACGGCCGCGACGTCGCGGGGTTCGTCGACGTGCGCGTCGACGACCGCGGGGCGGTGGACCCGGCCGAGCTGGGACCGGCCCTGCGTCGGTTGCCGGCCCCGGGCCTCCCGGTCGACGCCCCCGCGGACGGCGCACGCGTCTCCGTCGTCATCGGCACCCGCGAGCGCCCCGTGGCGCTCGCCCGCGCCGTGCGCTCCGTCCTCGACTCCGCGTACGACGACTTCGAGCTGTTCGTCGTCGACAACGCCCCCGTCACCAGCGGCACCCGCGACGTCGTGGCCGCCATCGACGACCCGCGCGTGCACTATGTCCTCGAGGCACGTGCCGGCGTCTCCCGGGCCCGCAACGCCGGACTCGCCCGCGCCACCGGCGGCATCGTCGCGTTCATCGACGACGACGTCGTCGTCGACCGCCACTGGATGGCCGCCATCGCCGCCGCCTACGAGCGCGACGCCGACGTCTGGTGCGTCACCGGCCTGGTCCCCAGCGGCGAGCTCCGCACCCCCACGCAGCGCTTCTTCGACGAGCGGGTGACCTGGGCGCGGAACCTCGAGCGCCGGGTGTACCGCACGTCCGCCCCGCCCGCCGACGAGCCCCTGTTCCCCTTCACCGTCGGCGCGTTCGGCACGGGCGCGAACATGTCCGTGCGCCGCGACGCCGTCCGGCAGCTCGGCGGCTTCGACGTCGCCCTCGGGCCCGGCACCCGCGCCCGAGCCGGTGAGGACCCGGACCTGTTCACCCGCGTCCTGCTCGCCGGTGGGGCGCTCGCCGTGGAACCCTCGGCCGTCGTCTGGCACGAGCACCGGAAGGACCGTGCCGCGTTGCGCTCGCAGGCGATCGGCTACGGCACCGGGCTCGGTGCCTGGGTGACGAAGCTCGTGCTGCGGCCCTCCACGGCCTTCGCGGTGCTGCGGCGTGCGGCCGGTGCGCTCCGGCGGCTCGGCGCGCTCGGGCAGGGTGCCGACGAGCGCCCCGTCGACGCGAGCGGCGGCTGGCCCGTCGACGCCGAGTTCACCGAGGCGACGCGCGGGCTCAAGCGCGCCGAGCTGACGGCCGCGCTGGGCGGGCCGTGGCGCTACGTGGCCGGGCGGCTGACTGCGCGCTGAGGCGCGGATGCCGGCGGGCGCGGCGAGCGGAGTCGCCGCACCAGGTTTGCGACAAGACGGTCGTCGTACGACACGTGTCTTGTCGCTTGTTGCGCGTGCAACGGTTGCGTGCGCGTGGGTGCGACATCCGCGACGTCGTACGACCACGCGAGTGTCGCTTGTTGCGTGCGCAACGGACGGACGGGAGGCCCGTGGCGACACTGCCACGGGCCTCCCGTCCGTCACGCTCCGCGACTACGGCCGGAAGCGGCCGGCCTCGACGTCGCGCCAGCGGCGTCGGCTGCGGAACCAGGCTGCCGGGCCGGCGGGGAACCCGCGCAGCTCGTGGTAGGCCAGGGTCTTCGGGATGCGCGTGGTCGAGGCGTCGTTGGTGACCTCCGTCGCGGCGTCCCGGCGACCGGCCAGGCGGGAGAGCATCTGCTTCGACTTGACCTTCGCGGCGAGCGGCATCAGGCGGGCGAGGACGGCGACGTGCCGCTTGTCCTTCGCGGCGAGCGCGAACATCAGCGCGGTGAAGCCGACGCCGTTGCCGTGCAGCTGCTTGTGCAGGTCCTCGATGGTCTGGCGGTGCCGGTGGTGCACGACCGCGCGGGGCTCGAAGCCGATCTTCCCACCGCGCCACAGCGTCTCTATGAACATCGCCAGGTCCTCCCCACCACGGGCCGGGGAGCCGGCGCCGAGGGTGTGGTCGAAGCCGCCGACGGCCTCGATCAGGGTGCGTCGGTACGCCATGTTCGCGCCGGCGCCGTACGCGCCGATGCCGTAGACGGCGAAGTGCTTGAGGACCTCGCCGGACGGGGTGACCGCCGAGACGCGGGCGTGGCGCATGGTGCCCTGGACGTCGTCCGGGACGATCGTCACGGGCGAGAAGGTGCGCTCGGCGCTGAAGCCGCCGTAGTACGCCTCGTACCAGATCTGCGCGGGGGTGGTGAGCTCGCTCGGCAGGATCACGCCGGTGACGGCGTCCAGGCCGGGCTCGCTGACGAACCGGGACCCGATGGCGCGCAGCCACTGCGGGTCGACGCGGACGTCGTCGTCGGTGAAGGCGATGACGTCGCCGGTCGCAGCGGCGACGCCGGCGTTCCGTCCGGCGGACAGACCGGGGCGGCGTTCCTCGACCAAGCGGACGTTGCGCCCGGCGAGCATCGCGGGCAGGGCGTCGCCGGCGGGGACGCGGACGCGGTTGTCGACGAGGATGACCTCGTGCCGCGGGTAGTCGAGGTGCTCGAGGACGTCGAGCAGCTTGCCGAGGTCCTCGACGCGGTCGACGACGGTGGACACGACGACCGAGATGGTCGGCAGGTCGTCGTCGGACACCGCGGGGACGTCAGCCAGGACGGTCTCCTGCAGCGCCTCGAGGGCGCGGGCCGCGTCGGCGGGGTCGTCGGTGAGCCGTACGTCGAGGGTGCCGGTGGGGTGGCCGCCGCGGTAGCCGATCACCATGGCGGACTCGCCGGTCTCGTCGGCGACGAGACGGGGGAGCGGGGCGTCGAGGTCGACGCCGATGACACGGCGCGGTGCGGGCACGGTGTCGGCGGTGTGGAGGGTGGCCATGTCGTGGACGCTACGTGGGGCAGTGGGTGCGGACAACGGCGCAGGACCCCAGTGGCGGTGTTCATGCGGAGTTCCGCAGTGGCGCGCGGGAGTTCCTCGAACGAGGGTGAGCGCTCACCCAGGAAGTCTCCGGGACTTCCAAGGTCACGCTCAGGTCACGGAACCGATGCAACCGGTTGCGGAACCCCTGCGGCGGGCGTAGCTTCCTCCACCAGCAGGCAGCGGCGCCTGCTCCAGGGCAGTGTCGTCGAACCCGGTCGATGCCCCCTGGTGATCTCAATGAGGAGACAACGCTGTGAAGACAACACGCTCCAGGGTGCGGTTCGCATCCGTTGCCGGGGTCGCCGTCATCGGCCTCGTGCTCACCGGCTGCTCGAGCGGGAGCTCCGGCGCCGGCTCGGACGACGCCAAGAGCGGCCAGGACAGCCGCGGGCCCATCACCTACGTGCAGGGCAAGGACAACTCCAACGTCGTCCGGCCGCTGATCGCGAAGTGGAACAAGGCCCACCCCGACGAGAAGGTCACCTTCAAGGAGCAGTCCGACCAGGCCGACCAGCAGCACGACGACCTCGTGCAGCACTTCCAGGCCAAGGACGCCAACTACGACGTCGTCGACGTCGACGTCGTCTGGACCGCCGAGTTCGCCGCGAAGAGCTGGCTGACGCCGCTGACCGGTGACATGGAGATCGACACCTCGAAGCTGCTGCCGGCCACGGTGAAGACCGCGACCTACAACGACACCCTGTACGCCGCCCCGCAGACCTCGGACGGCGCACTGCTCTACTACCGCAAGGACCTCGTCAAGACGCCTCCGACCACGTGGAAGGAGATGATGGCCGACTGCCAGATCGCGAAGGACAAGGGCATCGGCTGCTACGCCGGGCAGTTCGCGAAGTACGAGGGCCTGACGGTGAACGCCTCTGAAGCGATCAACGGCTCCGGTGGTTCGGTGCTCAGCAAGAGCGGGGACCCGGACGTCGACACCGCGGACGCCAAGGCCGGCCTGCAGAACCTGGTCGACGCGTTCGAGGACGGGAACATCCCGGCCGAGGCGATCACCTACCAGGAGGAGCAGGGCCGCACGGCGTTCGAAGCCGGCAAGCTGCTGTTCCTGCGCAACTGGCCGTACGTCTACAACCTGGCGAAGACCGACGGTTCGAGCAAGGTCAAGGACACGTTCGGCATCGCCCCCATCCCGGGTGCGGACGGCACCGGTGCCTCGACGCTCGGCGGGCACAACGCCGCGATCAGCGTGTACTCGAAGCACAAGGCGACGGCGCACGACTTCCTCGAGTTCCTCATCTCGAACGACACGCAGAAGTTCTTCGCGACGCAGGGGTCGCTCGCCCCGGTCGTCGGTGACCTCTACACCGACTCGGAGCTGACGGCGAAGCTGCCGTACCTGCCGACGCTGCTCAAGTCGATCGAGTCGGCGGAGCCGCGGCCGGTCACGCCGTTCTACCCGGCGGTGACGAAGGCGATCCAGGACAACACCTACGCGGCGCTCAAGGGATCGAAGTCGGTCGACGAAGCCCTGAAGGACATGCAGGACGCCCTCAAGTCGGCGACCAGCAGCTAGCAACGCGCGGCGCACGCCGCATCGGACTGGAGGCACGGTGCCATCCCGGCACGTGCCTCCAGTCCGCCCCTACTTGCGTTCCGACACCCCCGGCAAGGAGGCCGACACGTGTCAGCAGCAACCGAGATCCCCGCAGCCATCCCGAACCCGACGGGCACGGAACCGAAGCGCCAACGGCGCAAGGGCGGACTCAACGCCGAGCACGGCCGGTGGGCCGTGTACCTCATCGGCCCGACGATCCTGCTCCTCGCGATCGTCATCGGCTACCCGGTCGTCAGTGCGATCATCCAGTCGTTCCAGCTCGACCAGGGCCTCGACAAGGCCACCGGCCTGTTCGTTCAGGGCGGGTTCGCCGGCATCACGAACTACGCGCACTGGCTCGGCCAGCAGTGCGGCAACGTCACCTGCCCGCCCGGCAGCCTCGGCTCCCAGTTCTGGGTGTCGATGGGCAACACGTTCTTCTTCACGGTCGTCACCGTGGCGTTCGAGACGGCCATCGGCGTGTGGATGGCGATCATCATGAACCGCAACTTCACGGGCCGCGCCCTCGTCCGCGCCGCGATCCTGGTGCCGTGGGCGATCCCGACCGCCGTCACCGCGAAGCTCTGGTACTTCATCTTCGACGCGAACGGCGTCCTGAACCACGTCCTCGGGCAGCAGATCCTGTGGACGAGCGGCGAGTGGGCGTCCCGGTGGGCGGTCATCATCGCCGACACCTGGAAGACCACGCCGTTCATGGCACTGCTCATCCTGGCGGGGCTCCAGCTGATCCCGGAGGAGGTCTACGAGGCCGGCAAGATGGACGGCGCGTCGACGTTCCAGCGCTTCGTGCTCATCACCCTGCCGCTCATCAAGCCCGCGCTGATGGTCGCGATCCTGTTCCGCGTGCTCGACGCGCTGCGCATGTACGACCTGCCCGCGATCCTCACCGGCGGTGGCGGTGGTTCCGGCAACGCCACCACGACCCTGTCGATCCTGGTCGTCGAACAGATCCGGCAGGGCTTCAACTCCGCGTCGGCCCTGTCGACCATCACCTTCCTGGTGATCTTCATCGTGGCGTTCGTCTTCGTCCGGTTCCTCGGCGCCAACGTCGTGCAGACGCAGGCCGCCCAGCAGAAGGGTGAACTCAAGTGACCCTCGCAGCAGACCGCCCCCGGTCGGTGCCAGTCCCCGGCGAACGTGCTGGCGCACGCGCCGACGTCCGGGTCCGCCGCGACACCGGCCCCCGCATCCGCACGGCCGTGCAGGCGATCGTCATCGCCGTGTGGTGCCTCCTGCCGTTCTACTGGATGGTGGTGACGAGCTTCCGCGACGTCGGTTTCACGTTCGACGCCACCCCGTGGCCGACGCACGTCACGCTCGACAACTACGCGACCGCGTTCTCCACGTCGCTCGGCAACCACCTCGGGCGGGCGCTGGCCAACAGCCTGCTCATCGGCGGCGTCGTGACGATCATCGCCCTGCTCGTCGGCACGACGGCGGCGTACGCGCTGGCCCGCCTCGAGTTCGGCGGGAAGTCCTTGATCGCCGGCGCGATCCTGGCGGCGTCGATGTTCCCGGGCGTCGCGCTCATCTCCCCGCTGTTCCAGCTCTTCACGGACATCGGGTGGATGGGCACGTACCAGGCGCTCATCCTGCCGAGCATCTCGTTCGTGCTGCCACTGACGGTCTACACGCTCGCGTCGTTCTTCCGCGAGATGCCGTGGGACCTCGAGGAAGCAGCGCGCATCGACGGCTGCACCCGGGTGCAGGCGTTCCGGCGGATCATCCTGCCGCTCGCCGCCCCCGCGGTGTTCACGACGGCGATCCTGGCGTTCATCTCCAGCTGGAACGAGTACCTGATCTCCTCGCAGCTCTCGAGCGACGCGACGCAGCCGGTGACCGTGGCGATCGCCTCGTTCGCCGGGTCGCAGCCGCACCAGGAGCCGTACACGGCGGTCATGGCAGCGGGCACGATCGTCACGATCCCGCTCGTCATCCTGGTCCTCGTCTTCCAGCGACGCATCGTGGCCGGCCTCACCGCCGGTGGCGTGAAGGGGTGACGACCATGGCACAGCGCGGACCCACCCGGCCCACGGCCCGGATCGAAGAGGCGATCGGCTTCGTCGGCATGTTCGGCATCCTGTTCCTCGGTGCCACGGTGTTCTGCGAGGTCACCGGTCGCCCGGCACTCGGGTGGGCGCTCACCCTGCTGGTGTGCGTGCTCGGGGTCGTGGCGCTCGACCGCTGGCGGGTCGCGGTCCTCCGCCGCCACGCGGCCGTCGACGGGGTCACCGACGGCATCGGTGCCGCTCCTGCCGCCGCCCCCGTCCGCACCGCTCGCGGCGACGACACCCGTCGTCAGCCACGGCCCTCGGCGGACGGGCGGGTGCACCAGCACAGCGGGTGGGACGAGCTCGCACCAGCGGGTCGTCGTGCACCGCACCGGGCGCGCCGGACCGCAGCGGCCGTCGCGCACACCGTCCCCGGCACTGCTGCCGACCGTCCGGCGGGCGTGACGCACCGTACGGACGGCTGACGGGCCTCCCGGGTCGCATCGATGGGGATCCAGGAGATCGCGACCGTCACGGGACTGTCGAAGTCCACGGTGTCGCGAGCGCTGCGCGGCATGGAGAACGTGGCGGAGACCACGATCGACGAGGTGCGTCGGGTCGCCGACGAGCTCGGGTACGTCCCGAGCTCGGCGGCGGCCGGCCTCGCCACCGGGCGGCAGCGCGCCGTGGGCGTCGTCGTCCCGGTGATCGACCGGTGGTTCTACGTCAAGGCGCTCGGTGGCGTCGATGCGGAACTCCGTCGGGCCGGGTACGACCTCGTGCTCTACAACCTGGGCGGGCCGGGCGGCGACCGCGACCGGGCGTTCCGACGCTCGATGCTGCGGCACCGGGTCGACGCCCTCGTCCTGCTGTCCCTGGTGCTCGACGCGACCGAGCGTGCCGAACTCGAACTCACCCGGCACCCGATGATCGTCATCGGCGGACCCGCACCGGGCCTGCGGAACATCGGGGTCGACGACCGAGCCGTCACCCGGGTCGCGGTCGACCACCTGTGCGGACTCGGGCACCGACGGGTCGCCTACGTCGGCGGGCAGGACGAGGCCGGCATGAACGTGGCGGTGCCGCACCTGCGGCGGGACGGGTTCGTCGACGCGATGCGGATCGCCGGACACGCGGTGCCTGATCGGTGGCTGCTCGACGGACGGTTCTCGTTCGCCGGAGGGCTGGCGGCGGGTGCGGCGCTGTTCGGCGGGAGCACGGTGGCGGGTGTGGCGGGCGTCGGGTTCGATCGTCCGACCGCGGTGTTGTGCGCATCGGACGAGATGGCGCTCGGGGTGCTCCTCGCCGCCGGGCAGGCCGGGCTGTCGGTGCCGGGAGACGTCTCCGTGATCGGGATCGACGGCCACGAGTACGGCACCACCGTGGGCCTGACGACCGTGGCACAGGACCCGGAGGCGCAGGGGCGGGCAGCGGCGCGAGCAGTGCTGGCCGAGGTCGACGGCGGCGCTGCCGGAGCGATCGTCGCGGCGCCGGCGCACCTGGTGGTGCGGGGGACGACGGGACCGCCTCCGGGGTGAGGGTGTGTGGTGGTGCGTGGGCGGGATCGACTCGGAACGACGTTCCCGATGTCGTACGACAACGGGAACGTCGTTCCGGGTCGGCGCCGGCCGAGTCGGCCCGAGCCCGCCGCGGGTAGCGTCGCCCGCATGGAGGTCACGAAGCTCGAACACGCCTGCCAGATCCTGTCGGACGGCGACACCCGCCTGGTGCTCGACCCGGGGAACTTCACCCGCCCCGTCGACGTGACCGGGGTCGTCGCGGTCGTCGTCACCCACGAGCACCCCGACCACGTCACGCCCGAGCAGCTGCACCGGATCCTCACCGCCAACCCCGATGCCGTCGTGTTCGGCCCCGAGGGTGTGCGCGCGGCGCTCGCCGATTCCGGCATCGCGGTCGAGGTCGTCACCGACGGGGACCACCGCACCGTCGGCCCGTTCGGACTCGACTTCCACGGCACGCGGCACCAGCTCATCCACTCCTCGGTGCCCATCGTCGACAACACCGGCGTGCTCGTGAACCGCACGCTCTTCCACCCCGGCGACTCGTACACCGACCCGGGCGTCCCTGTCGGGGTCCTCGCTGCACCGGTCGGAGCCCCGTGGCTCAAGGTCGCCGAGATGATGGACTACGTCGCCGCGCTCGCCCCGGCCCGTGCCTACCCGATCCACGAGGCCACGCTCTCCGACATCGGCTACGGCATGCACACCGGTCGGCTCCGCGAGGCGCTCGCGCCGAGCGGCGTCCTCGAGATCCTGCGGCCGGGGGAGTCGCTCACGATCTGACCGCGCGGGACGCGACCGTTCCTGCCCACGCGGCGCGGCCCCGGACGTGCACGCGGTCGGACGGGAGGCCCGTGGCGGGCCCGCCCCGCGCCTCCCGTCCGCTGGGCGGTCGCGTCCACGGCCGCGCGACCGATGCGTGCGCATGTTGCGACAGCACGCTCGTCGTTCAACGGGTGTTTCGACGCTCGATGCGCACGCAACGGATGCGTGTGCATGTTGCGACAGAACGCGCGTCGTTCAACCGGTGTTCCGTCGGAATCTGCACATGCGACGAGCGCCGTATGCCGGGCGCGGCATGGCGGCACACCCGGGCGACACGCCTCGTTTTGGAGCGATGCGCGGCTTGTGCAATACTTGTCGAGTTGTCGGAACGGCCCCATCGTATAGCGGCCTAGTACGCTGCCCTCTCACGGCGGTAACGCGGGTTCGAATCCCGCTGGGGTCACCACAGGTGACATGCTCCGAGTCCGACAACAGCCGCGGCCCCATCGTATAGCGGCCTAGTACGCTGCCCTCTCACGGCGGTAACGCGGGTTCGAATCCCGCTGGGGTCACCAGCACACGAAACCCCCGACGAGCTCCGGCTCGCCGGGGGTTTCGTCGTCGTGTGCCAGGCTGAGGCCGTGTCCAGCGCCGTCCAGCTCATCCGGTCCGCAGCCCTCAGCGACGTCGCGGAGTACGCCTACGCCGCAACCGTCCCCGCCGGTACACGGTTGGTGTTCCTGGCGGGGGCGTGTCCGCTCGACGAGGACGGCGGGACGGTCGCCGTCGGGTACGTCGCCGGGCAGGCCGCGCAGTGCGTCGCGAACCTGCGGATCGCGCTCGCGGCCGCCGGCGCGGGGATCGACGACCTCGTGCAGACGCGGGTGCTCGTCGCGACGACCGAGCAGCAGGACCTCGTCGCTGCCTGGGACGTCGTCCGCGCCGCGATGGGGGACCACGACGTGCCGAGCACACTGCTCGGCGTGACCGTCCTCGGCTACGACGACCAGCTCGTCGAGGTCGAAGCGATCGCCGCCGTCGCCGACTGACGCGGTACGCTGATCGGGTCGTCAGACCCGGCAGTGGGGCCTGCCGGACCCAACCGCGCACCAGCCGCCAACGGTCCCTATCCCGAGAACACCGCACGCGCGGAGACGATCCGGCGTGCTCGGCGATAGGAGCACCATGACCGACGAACGACCACCGCACCTCCGCTGGGGCTTCCTCGGCCTCGTCGCGCTCGGTGGGGCGATCGGCACCGCCGTCCGGGCCGTGCTGGCCGACGCGTTCCCCGCGCACGACGGCATCAGCTGGGTGATCCTCGTGATCAACGTCGTCGGTGCCTGTTGCCTCGGGTTCCTGCTCGACGCCCTCGCGCACCGCGGCCCCGACGTCGGACGCCGCCGCTCACTCCGGCTCTTCGTCGGCACGGGCGTCCTCGGCGGGTTCACGACGTACAGCACCCTCGCCGACGACACGGCGCAGCTGCTCGACGTCGGTCGGTGGGGTGCGGGCAGCGGGTACGCGCTGCTGTCGGTCGTCCTCGGGCTCGCCGCCGTCGCGCTCGGCATGTGGGTCGCGGCGCGGTTCCGACCGCGGTCGACCGGTCCCGACGGAGGCGCCTCGTGAACCCGCTCGACCTGCTGCTCGTCGCCGTCGGCGGGGGAGTCGGTGCCGCGCTCCGCTTCCTGCTGGACGGACTCGTCAAGACGCGCACGTCCCGCTCGCGGACTGCCGGGTTCCCGCTCGGGACCGTGCTGATCAACGTGACCGGATCGCTCGTCCTCGGGGTGCTCACCGGCCTCGGGCAGGCCGGCACGATCCCGCTCCCGGCGGTCGCGGTGCTCGGGACGGGCATGATGGGTGGGTACACGACGTTCTCGACGGCGAGCGTCGAGACCGTCCAGCTCCTCCGATCCGGCAAGCCCCGGCTCGCCGTCCTGCACGGCCTCGGGATGCTCGTCGTCTCGGTCGGCGCAGCTGCGCTCGGCCTCTGGATCGGAAGGAACTCATGACCTCGGAACGCCCCGGCGAACTCGTCCTCGTCCGTCACGGAGAGACGGAGTGGTCGAAGAGCGGGCAGCACACCGGCCGCACCGACATCCCGCTGACGGACAACGGTGTCGAGCAGGCGAAGCGCGCCGGCCGGTACCTGGCCGACCGCTCGTTCGCGTTGGCCCTGTCGAGTCCGCTGCAGCGTGCGCGCGACACCGCGCACCTGATCGGCGTCGACCCCGAGCTCGACGAGGACCTGTACGAGTGGGACTACGGCGCGTACGAGGGGCTCACCACCCCGCAGATCAAGGTGCTGCGCCACGGGCCGTGGGACCTCTGGACCGACGGAGTGCCTGCCGGTGACACCCCCGGTGAGAACGCCGCGGAGGTCCGGGTCCGCGTCGAGCGCATCCTGGACCGCGCTCGTCCGGTGCTCGCCGACGGGCAGGACGCCGTGTTCATCGCGCACGGCCATGTGCTGCGTGCCCTCGGCGCCGCGTGGATCCGGCTCGCGCCGCAGGACGGTGCCGTTCTGAAGCTCGGCACCGCATCGATCAGCGTCCTCGGTTACGAGCACGGCCGCCCGGTCATCGACGCCTGGAACATCCAGCCCCGCGACTGACGCGCCCGTTCTTTCCCCGAACGCGCGCGATGGTCGGTGGAATCGGGCGTACCTGGTCAGAAGAAATGGTCAGGTATGCCCGGAACGACCAGGTACGGCACGGGTCTCCAGGTACTCAGACGGTACGGATCGCGCTCGTGGCACCCAGGGCACGGCCGCGACGCCGCTCGATCGCGCGCCCCGCGAACAGCAGCCCGACGCTGACGAGCGCACCGAGGGTGGTCTGCGCGACCCGGTCGAGCGCGAGGAGCTCCGGGGCCTCGGGCAGGCTCAGCCACGACACGGCGAGGGCGAGCGGCGTCAGGAACAGCAGGCAGACGGCGTAGTTCCGGGCGACGAAGATCTCCGCGAAGAACTGCCCCACGACGGCGATGACGACGATCCACCACGCCGACGGCTCGAGCAGCAGGATCCCGACGGCGATCACGGTGCCGCCGATCGTGCCGATGAAGCGCTGGAACGCCCGGATCACGGTGTGCCGCTGGCGGAGGGCCGGCAGGGTCGACACCACCGCGATGACGGCCCAGTACGGGTGCCCGAGCCAGGGGATGGTCGACGCCACCGCGCCGGCGACGAGGGACCCCACGACGTTGAGCGCCACGGTCTCCCACAGCGCGGCCGTGCGGAGGATGCCGAAGCCGCGCTGCTTGAGCGGCGCCAGCGGCCGGAACCGGTGCGGGGCGCGCGGGTGCCACACGTGCCGGATGACGAACCCGGACATCGCGACGAGCCACGCCCAGACGACCGAGCAGACGATTATCGTCGCGACGAGCGGGACGTCCGCGGGCCTGAGCGGCACGAGGGCGGAGACCACGAACGCGAACACGGGGAAGATCGGCTGCGCGGGGATCGTCCGCAGGGTCGACAGGGTGCAGACCGCGATGACGAGCACCACGACGAGCCCGGCCGCCTGCAACCAGAGCGGGGAACCGAGCAGGGCGACACCGATGCCCGCGAACATGCACAGGGTCTGCAGCGCACCCGCGACGCCGGTGGTGACGGCGCGCTGCCGGTACGGCTCGGTCGCCCCGAAGATCGCGGTGAAGCCGGCGAACATGGCGAACGCGGCGTAGCCCGGCATCCCGAGGGCGATGAGCAGCGCCAGTGGTGCACCGCCCGCGATCGCTGCGCGTGCCGCGCCCTCGAGGTTGATCGTTCGGGTCGAGTGCGCAGGTGTCGTCATGTCCCGACCATCTTCCCACCGCGACGGGTGTCGCGGAGTCGCCACGGGCCTCCCGGTCGACCGTCGCACCACGCGGCGCCCGTGACCCGCGTTGGTATACCAACCTGGTAGAGTCGGCGGATCGCGCCGCGTCAGCGGTGACGGCAGCGCCGCACCAGCGGCGCCGGACGACGAGAACGAGGGAGTCGAGCTCATGGGTAGGACGCTCGCCGAGAAGGTGTGGGACGACCACGTCGTGGTCAAGGGCGAGGACGGGAACCCGGACCTCCTCTACATCGACCTCCACCTCGTGCACGAGGTCACGAGCCCGCAGGCGTTCGACGGTCTGCGCCAGGCCGGCCGCCCGGTGCGCCGGTTGGACCTGACGATCGCGACCGAGGACCACAACACCCCGACGCTCGCCATCGACCGCCCCATCGCGGACCCGACGAGCCGGATCCAGATCGAGACCCTGCGCCGCAACTGCGAGGAGTTCGGCGTCCGCCTGCACTCGCTCGGCGACAAGGAGCAGGGGATCGTGCACGTCGTCGGCCCGCAGCTCGGCCTGACGATGCCCGGTATCACCGTGGTCTGCGGCGACTCGCACACCAGCACCCACGGGGCGTTCGGTGCGATGGCGTTCGGCATCGGCACCTCCGAGGTCGAGCACGTGCTGGCGACGCAGACCCTGCCGCTGAAGCCCTTCAAGACGATGGCCATCACGGTCGAGGGAACGCTGCGCCCGGGCGTCACCGCGAAGGACATCATCCTGGCGGTCATCGCCAAGATCGGGACCGGCGGCGGACAGGGCTACGTGCTCGAGTACCGCGGCTCCGCGATCCGCGCGCTCTCGATGGAGGGCCGGATGACCATCTGCAACATGTCGATCGAGGCGGGAGCCCGCGCCGGCATGGTCGCCCCCGACCAGACCACCTACGACTACGTGCAGGGCCGCGACCACGCGCCGACCGGTCAGGACTGGGACGACGCCGTCGCGTACTGGGACACCCTGGCGACCGACGACGACGCCGTCTTCGACGCCGAGGTCTTCATCGACGCCGACGAGCTCGAGCCCTTCGTCACCTGGGGCACCAACCCCGGTCAGGGTGTCTCGCTGTCCGAGCGCGTGCCGGACCCCGCGAGCTACAGCGACCCGAACGACCAGGCCGCGGCGCAGCGGGCGCTGGAGTACATGGACATCGCCGCCGGCACCCCGATGAAGGACATCGCCGTCGACGCGGTGTTCATGGGCTCGTGCACGAACTCGCGGATCGAGGACCTGCGGGCCTTCGCGTCGATCATCCAGGGGCGCGAGAAGGCCCCCGGTGTCCGCGTCATGGTCGTGCCGGGGTCCGCACGCGTGCGGCTCGAGGCCGAGGCCGAGGGGCTCGACGTCGTGATCAAGGAGTTCGGGGCCGAGTGGCGGTACGCCGGGTGCTCGATGTGCCTCGGCATGAATCCCGACCAGCTCGCGCCGGGGGAGCGCTGCGCCAGCACCTCGAACCGCAACTTCGAGGGGCGCCAGGGCAAGGGCGGCCGCACCCACCTGGTGTCGCCGCTCGTCGCCGCCGCCACCGCGATCCGCGGCACGCTGTCCAGCCCGTGGGACCTGGAGAACTCCGAAGCGAACACCGTCCTGGAAGGGGCAGTCTGATGGACAAGATCACCACTGTCACCGGCATCGCCGCCCCGCTCAAGCGGTCGAACGTCGACACCGACCAGATCATCCCCGCGGTCTACCTCAAGCGCGTCACGAAGACCGGCTTCGAGGACGCCCTGTTCTCCGGCTGGCGGCAGGACCCGGCGTTCGTGCTGAACCAGCCCGAGTACCAGGGCGCGAAGGTGCTCGTTGCCGGTCCTGACTTCGGTACCGGTTCGTCGCGCGAGCACGCGGTGTGGGCGCTCCGCGACTTCGGCTTCGCGGTCGTGATCTCGCCCCGGTTCGCCGACATCTTCAAGGGCAACGCGGGCAAGCAGGGCCTGGTCACCGCGATCGTGACCGAATCGGAAGTCGAGCGGCTCTGGGCCGAGATCGAGCGGAACCCGGGGGTGTCGGCGACCGTGGACCTGGTGGCGCAGCGCGTGTCGCTCGGGGATGTGGACGTCCCCTTCGAGATCGACGCTTACACTCGTTGGCGGTTGATGGAAGGGCTCGACGACATCGGGCTCACCCTCCGTGACGAGACCTCGATCACGGAGTTCGAATCCCGCCGCTCCAGTTGGCGGCCGAAGACATTGCCGGTGAAGTAGTGAACTCTCTCGTACAGGACGCAGCGGCCGCAGGGGCGCGCGTGGGCCTCAAGTCGGACGAGATCGTCATCCGCGGGGGCAAGCCGCTCGTGGGGCGCATCGAGGTCCGCGGGGCGAAGAACCTCGCGACCAAGGCCATGGTGGCTTCGCTGCTCGGTGACACCCCGTCGATCCTCAAGGACGTCCCGGACATCTCCGACGTCAAGGTCGTCCGCGGGCTGCTCGAGGTGCACGGCGTGCGCATCACCGATCCTGCGCGAGGCGAGCTCATCCTCGACCCGGCCAACGTCGAGTCGGCGCACTTCGCCGAGATCGACGCCCACGCTGGCTCGAGCCGCATCCCGATCCTGTTCTGCGGCCCGCTGCTGCACAAGCTGGGCGAGGCGTTCATCCCCGACCTCGGTGGCTGCCGCATCGGCGACCGCCCGATCGACTTCCACCTCGACGCGCTCCGCGCCATGGGTGCCGTCGTCGACAAGCAGGTGAACGGCATCCACCTGACGGCTCCGAACGGGCTGAAGGGCGCGTCGATCGAGCTGCCGTACCCGAGCGTCGGTGCGACCGAGCAGGTCCTGCTGTCGTCCGTCCTGGCGACCGGCGTCACCGAGCTGCGGAACGCGGCGATCGAGCCCGAGATCATGGACCTCATCGCGATCCTGCAGAAGATGGGCGCGATCGTGTCCGTCGAGCCGAACCGCGTGATCTTCATCGAGGGCGTCGAGTCGCTGCGCGGCTACACCCACCGTGCGATCAACGACCGCAACGAGGCAGCCAGCTGGGCCTCCGCCGCACTCGCCACCGACGGCGACATCTTCGTCGAGGGGGCGAACCAGCAGGAGCTCATGACGTTCCTCAACGTCTTCCGCAAGGTCGGCGGCGGCTTCGACGTGCAAGAGGACGGCATCCGGTTCTACCGCGAGCGCGACACCCTCAAGCCCGTCGTCATCGAGACCGACGTGCACCCCGGCTTCATGACCGACTGGCAGCAGCCGCTCGTCGTGGCGCTGACCCAGGCCGAGGGCCAGAGCATCGTGCACGAGACCGTGTACGAGAACCGCTTCGGCTTCACCGACGCGCTGAACGAGATGGGCGCCGACATCGTCGTCCACAAGGAAGGCCTCCCCGGGCACGACCGCCGTGTCGCCCGCCGTCCGTTCGAGCAGGCCGCGGTCATCACCGGTCCGACGACGCTGCACGCGGCGAACGTCCGGGTCCCCGACCTGCGCGGTGGCTTCAGCCACCTCATCGCGGCGCTGACCGCCGACGGCGAGTCCCACATCACCAACGTCGGCATCATCAGCCGCGGCTACGAGCACTTCATCCCGAAGCTGCGGAAGCTGGGCGCCGACTTCGACTTCGCGGGTTAGTCGCGGTGTCGGTTCCGCAGCCGGGTGACGGTCCGTCGCGTCCGGGTGACGGCCCGTCGCGCCAGGGCGATGGCCGGGAGGCCCGTGACGCGTCCGCCGTGCAGGTCGCGACCGGCCTGCCGGTGCGTGGACGGCGTTGGAAGCGTGGGGAGCTCAACCCCGCGTTCCGCATTGTGGCGTCGGTCGTCATCCCGACGTTCCGGTTCTCATCGAACTACCACTGGTACGGCCCGAACCGCCTGCCGGCGGACGGTGCCTTCGTGCTCGCGCCGAACCACTTCACGAACATCGACCCGCTGGTCGTCGGCACCGCCGTCTACATCAGTCGGCGGGCCCCGCGCTTCCTGGCCAAGGCGTCGCTGTTCAAGGTGCCCGTCTTCGGCAAGCTCATGTCCGGCATGGGCCAGATCCCGGTCGAGCGCTCCGGCCGCACCCGGTTGAGCGACCCGCTCGGCGGCGGCCGGTCGCTCATCGAGCAGGGTGGAGCGATCATCGTCTACCCCGAGGGCACGCTCACCCGCGACCCCGACCTGTGGCCGATGCGCGGCAAGACCGGCGCGGTCCGCATCGCGCTCGAGAACGACGTGCCGCTGATCCCGATGGCCCACTGGGGCACGCAGGGCATCATGGCGCGCTACTCGAACAAGCTCCGCCTCTTCCCGCGGTCGCGCGTGGACGTCATCGTCGGCGACCCCGTCGACCTGTCCGCCTACCGTGGCCGACCGATCGACCAGCAGATGCTGATCGAGGCCACCGAGCTGCTCATGCAGCGCATCACGGAGCTGCTCGAGCAGCTCCGTGGCGAGCAGGCCCCGAAGACCCGCTGGGACCCGGCGGCGAACAACCAGAAGGAGACCGGCCGGTTTGAGTGACCTCCGCCCGCACGACGATCGTCCCGACCCCGTCGCCGCAGCGCCGGGTGCCTTCGACACCGCCGCGATCCGGGTGGTGATGCAGTCGACCGACAAGCCCCGTGTCGCGGTCATCGGTGCCGGCAGCTGGGGCACCACGTTCGCGAAGGTGCTCGCCGAGGGCGGTGCCTCCACGGTGGTGTGGGCCCGTCGTCCCGAGGTCGCCCGCGAGATCACCGAGACGAAGCGGAACTCCGACTACCTGCCCGGCATCAACCTGCCCCGCACCCTCACGGCGTCGACGTCGCTCGAGCAGGTGCTCGACGGCGCCACCCAGGTGTACGTGTCGGTGCCGTCGCAGACCCTGCGCTCGAACCTCGACGCGATCCGTGAGCTCCTGCCCGCCGGTGTTCCCGTCGTCAGCCTGATGAAGGGCGTCGAGAAGAGCACCGGCCTGCGGATGAGCGAGGTCCTGCTCCAGGGGCTCGGCATCGACCAGGACCGCATCGCCGTCGCGAGCGGACCGAACCTGGCGCTCGAGATCGCCCGCCGGCAGCCGACCGCCGCCGTGGTGTCGTCGTCGAGCGTGGAGACCGCGACCGCTGTCGCCGCCGTCGCGACGAACCCGTACTTCCGGTCGTTCATCAACACCGACGTCATCGGCACCGAGTTCGGCGGCGTGCTGAAGAACCTCATCGCCGTGGCGATCGGCATCGTCGACGGCGTCGGTTACGGCGAGAACACCAAGGCGTCGATCATCACCCGCGGCCTCGCCGAGATGACCGAGTTCGCGGTGTCGCTCGGCGCGCAGCCGTCGACCTTGTCGGGCCTCGCGGGCCTCGGTGACCTCATCGCCACCTGCCAGTCGCCGCTGTCCCGGAACAACACCGCCGGGCGCCTGCTCGGTCAGGGGTACCGGTTCGACGAGGTCGTGCGGCAGATGAACCAGACCGCCGAGGGTCTGGCGTCCGTCGCACCGATCCTCGAGCTCGCCGCCGCGAACGGCGTCGACATGCCCATCGTCAGCCAGGTCGGCGAGGTCCTCGCCGGTAGGCTCGATCCGCGCAACATCGCGCCGCACCTCACCGAGACCGACGAGCCCCAGGGCGAGTGACCGGTCTCGCACCGAGTCACGAAGGGACTCCCGTGCCCACGATCCCCGAGGGAACCGACGTTCCCACGACCACCGTCGCCGTCCTGTTCGGCGGGCGCTCGAGCGAGCACGAGATCAGCTGCGTGACCGCCGGCGGCATCATGGACGTCGTCGACCGCACCGAGTACGAGATCGTCCCGATCGGCATCACGAAGGACGGCGCGTTCACGCTGCAGTCCGACGACCCCTCGCAGTGGGCGATCCGCGACGGCTCCCTGCCGACCGTGCCCGACAACGGCACGCGTGTGGCGTTCCCGACCTCGCCGGCGACCAACGAACTCGTCGTCTCGCACCCGGACGGCTCGGTCACGACCGTCGCCGTCGACGTGGTGTTCCCGATCCTGCACGGTCCGTTCGGCGAGGACGGCACGATCCAGGGCCTGCTCGAGATCGCGGGTCTGCCCTACGTCGGTGACGGCGTGCTCGCGAGTGCCCTGGCGATGGACAAGCACGTCGCGAAGGCTGTCCTCGAGCACGCCGGTCTGCGGGTCGCTCCCTGGACGACCGTGCTCCGCCGCGAGTGGGCAGCCGCCCCGGTCGACGTCGCCGAGACGATCGCGGCGCACGGCTGGCCCCTGTTCGTGAAGCCGGCGCGCGCCGGGTCGAGCATGGGCGTCTCGCGCGTCGACGGGCCCGACGAGGTCGGTGCCGCGATGGACCTGGCGTTCGAGCACGACTCCAAGGTGATCGTCGAACCCCGGGTCGTCGGCCGCGAGGTCGAGGTCGCCGTGCTCGAGGGCCGTGACGGTGCACCGCGCACGAGCCTGCCCGGCGAGATCGTCGTGGCCGAGGACGGCTTCTACGACTTCGCGTCGAAGTACCTCGGTGGCGACGAGTCGCTGCTGTGCCCGGCGCCGCTCACCGAGGCGCAGACCGACGAGATCCGGTCGATCGGTGCCCGTGCGTTCGAGGCCATCGGCGGCTCGGGGCTGGCCCGCGTCGACTGCTTCCTGACCGACGACGGCTTCGTCGTGAACGAGGTCAACACGATGCCCGGGTTCACCCCGCTGTCGATGTACCCGCGCTGCTGGGCGGCGTCGGGTGTGTCCTACGGCGAGCTGGTCAGCGAGCTCATCGAGCTGGGGCGCGCCGCCGTCCGCTGACCGCCAGCGGGCGTCAGCCCTGCACGTCGGACGGGTCCAGGCACTTGTGGCCGTCCTTCGGCAGCGTCGACACCGCCGTCGCGAGGTCCTGCAGCACCGCGCTGCCGGTCTTCGACGTGTCGACGACGACCTGCACCGCGGGGGACCGTCCGAACGTCGTGTAGACGATCTGCTTCCCGCGGTCGTCGCGGATCCAGTCGACCGACCCGAGCGTGACGCACGGCAGGTCGGAGACGGTCGGCACGGCCACGCCGCAGTGGTACAGCGCGGCCTCGGGGTCGCCCCAGGCCGCTGTGGACTGCGCGTTGGTGTTCCGCAGGTCGTACGTCGAGTCCACGGTCGCCGGCAACCGCACCTGTGCCGCCGCGCACGCCGCTGCGTTCGCTGAGGGTGCCGCGCTCATGCCGACGGCGTTGGTGCACCCGGTCAGCCCGGCGGCGAGGGCGATCACGACCCCCGCGATCGCGAGGGTGCGAGGGGTGCGGCGCGCGGTGTCCATCGCGGTCCAGGCTACCGTTCTCGTGTGGACGCGACGTACGACGCCTGGGCCGGACCGACCGTGGGGGCGCTCGGCGAGCTGGTCGTCCTCGACCGGATCACGAGCCGCCTGCCGACGGGCTCGCCGCTCGTGGGCCCCGGGGACGACTGCGCCGTGGTCGCCGCTCCCGACGGCCGGTTCGTCGTGACGACGGACATGATGGTGCACGGCCCGGACTTCCGGTGGGCGTGGTCCTCACCCGAGGACGTCGGGTGGAAGGCCGCCGCGACGAACCTCTCCGACGTCGCGGCGATGGGCGCGGTGCCGAGCGGCCTCGTCATCGCCCTCGCCGCACCGCAGGACACCCCTGTGGCGGTGCTCGAGGGCATCGCGGACGGCTTCCGCCTCGCTGTCGACGCCCTCGCACCCGGATGCGGTGTGGTCGGCGGCGACCTCTCCACCTCGGCGACCTTCACGGTCGCGGTGACGGCGTTCGGCGACCTCGGTGGTCGCGCCCCGGTGCTCCGGTCAGGAGCTCGTGTGGGCGACGTCGTGGCGGTGTCCGGCGAACTCGGTCGCGCTGCCCGCGGGCTCGCACGGCTCTTCCGTGACGGCGTGGACGCGCAGGGCGAGCCGGACCGTGCAGCGACGGTGGCGAGCGGTGCGGACGCCGATCCCGGCGTCGACCGCCAGCGCCGACCCGTGCCTCCGATCGGCGACGGGCCCCGCGCCGCTGTCGCCGGGGCGACGGCGATGCTCGACCTGTCCGACGGCCTGGCGATCGACGCCGGGCGGCTCGCCCGTGCGAGCCGGGTGACGCTCGAACTCGACGCCGACGCCCCGCTCGACGAGGTCGCGCTGCACGGCGGCGAAGACCACGGCCTGCTCGCGACCTTCCCCGCGGGGGCTGTGCTGCCGGGTGGCTTCCGCCGCATCGGTGTCGTGCGCGACCGCGGCGACGCGGACCTGCTGCGCGCCGGGTCTCCCGTGCCGACGACCGGCTGGGACCCGTACGCCGACTGGGACGGTGCCGCCGGCTGACCCACCCGGCCCGGGCCGGACGGAGGGGACATGGCGGAGCCGAGCCGGGCCTCCCGGTCAGTGCGCGCGCATCTGTCGACGGAACACGCGTCGATCACCTGGTGTCCTGTCGGAAGATGCGCACGCATCCGATGCATGCGCATCTTGCGACACGGCACGCGTCGATCGACTCGTGGATCGTCGCGAAACGCGCCCACCCAGCGACGCCCACCCAGCGACGCCCACCCACCCACGCCCGCGCGGCTCAGCCAGCGGCGACGGCCTCCCACGCCACGGTCTCGCCGTAGCTGCGCTTGCTGAACGGGTCGAGCCCAGCGGGCCACGTCGGTTCGGCGGAGCGCTTGCTCCGCTCGACCACCACGACGGCACCGGCGGTCAACCGCGGCACGAGCGTCTCGAGCACCTCGGCGATCTCGTGCTCGGTCACGTCGTACGGCGGGTCGATGAACACCAGGTCGAACGTGCGCACCGTCCCGCGCAGGTACCCGAGCACCGGCTGCGGCTGCACGTCGATCCGCACCCCGGGGATTCGCTGCTGCACGGCCTTCGCGTTCGCCCGGCACGCCTGCGCCGCGGCCGACGCGCGGTCGACCAGCACGACCTCGACCGCACCGCGCGACGCCGCTTCGAGCCCGAGGGCACCGGTGCCGGCGTAGAGGTCCGCGACGGACGTGTCGTCGACGAGCCCACGGGCCTCCAACGACGAGAAGAGTGCCTCGCGCACCCGGTCGCTCGTCGGCCGGGTGCCGGACTTCGGCACACGGAGCGTCGTGTTGCCGGCGGCGCCGGCGATGATGCGGGTCATGCAGCCACCGTATCGGCCGGCGGCGTCGTCCACAGGCCGGACGGGAGGCACGTGGCACGTCGGTCGTGCCCGGTACCGTGGTGTCCGTGGTCACCACCGGAACCCCCGCTGCGCCGGCCGCGCCCGACCTCGGTCCGGCGCCCCTCGACGCGCGGCTCGCGAACGTGCTCGGTGGCCGGACCGCGTCCGCGATCGAGAAGGCGTTCGGCCACCGCACGGTGGGGGAGTTCCTCGAGCACGCACCCCGGCGCTACGCCGAGCGCGGCGCGCTGACGGCGCTCGACTCCCTGGCGATCGGAGAGCCGGTCACCATCGTGGCCGAGGTGGTCGACGTCCGCGAGCGCACGATGCGCGCCCGCCGCGGATCGATCCTCGAAGCCAAGATCGGCGACGGCAAGGGGCTGCTCACCCTGACGTTCTTCAACCAGGGATGGCGCACCAAGGACCTGGTGCCCGGTGCCCGCGGCATCTTCTCCGGCAAGGTCAGCGACTACCGCGGTGCCCGCCAGCTCGCCCACCCGGACTACGAGCTCTTCCACCCCGACGACCCCCGTGCCACGGCCGACCCCGGATCGGACGAAGCAATCCGGTGGTCACGGCAGCCGATCCCGATCTACCCGGCGACGGCCTCGCTCACCTCGTGGCAGATCGCGAAGTCGATGGGCATCGTGCTCGACACCCTGCCGGACCTGCCCGACCCGGTGCCGGCCTCGGCGCGCAGCCGGCTCGACCTCGTCCCGTTCCGCCGGGCGCTCGAGCTGCTCCACCGCCCCGAGAAGGTCGCGGACTTCAAGCGCGCGCAGGACGCCCTGCGCTACCGCGAGGCGTTCGTGCTGCAGACCGCCCTGGTGCAGCGCCGGATCCGCGCCCGACGCACCGCGGCGACCCCGCGGGTGGCCGTTCCCGGTGGCATCCTCGAGCGCTTCGACGCCACCCTGCCGTTCACCCTGACCGACGACCAGCGTGCCGTCGGCGCCGAGATCGACACCGACATCGCCCGCACCTGGCCGATGCACCGGCTGGTGCAGGGCGAGGTCGGCTCCGGCAAGACCCTCGTGGCCATCCGCGCCATGCTCACGGTGGCCGAGTCCGGTGGGCAGTCCGCCCTCATCGCCCCGACCGAGGTGCTGGCCGCACAGCACCTGCGGTCCATCGTGAAGTTCCTCGGACCGGACCTGGCGGCCGAGCTCCGTCCGGTGATCCTGACCGGGTCACAGTCCACCGACGAACGCCGACGGGCCCTGCTCGCCGCGGCGTCGGGCAGCTCGAGGCTGGTGGTGGGCACCCACGCGCTGCTCGGCGACCGCGTCGACTTCGCCGAGCTCGGGCTCGTGGTCGTCGACGAGCAGCACCGCTTCGGCGTCGAGCAGCGTGAAGCGCTCCGGACCAAGGGCGCCACCCCACCGCACGTCCTGGTGCTCACCGCCACGCCGATCCCGCGCACCGTCGCGATGACGGTGTTCGGCGACCTCGACGTCTCGACGATCACCGGGCTGCCCTCCGGTCGTGCCGGCGTCGAGACCTTCACGGTCCCGCTGGCGGAGCACCCCGGGTGGGAGTCCCGCATCTGGTCCCGGATGGCGGAGGAGCTCGACAAGGGGCGTCAGGCCTTCGTGGTCTGCCCCGCGATCGACGACGCCCACGCCGAGGACGACGGCGAACCCGCGCCCGCCGAGTCCGAGGACGACGCCCCCGAGCGCGCGCCGGCGACCGTGCTCGCCACCGCCGAGCGGATGCGCACGATGCCCGTGCTCGACGGCCGGCGGATCGCGGTGCTGCACGGCCGGATGACGGCGGAGGAGAAGGACCGCGTGATGACGTCCTTCGCCGCCGGCGACCTGGACGCCCTCGTCGCGACGACCGTGATCGAGGTCGGTGTCGACGTGCCGAACGCCGCGATGATGGCCGTGCTCGACGCCGATCGCTTCGGTGTCTCCCAGCTGCACCAGCTGCGCGGCCGCATCGGGCGCGGGCAGTGGGCGGGCGTCTGCCTGCTCGTCACCACCGCCGAGCTCGAGACCACCTCGCGGGAGCGCGTCGACGCGGTGTCCGCCTCGGACGACGGCTTCGAGCTCGCCCGGGTCGACCTCGAGCTCCGGCGCGAGGGCGACGTGCTCGGCGAGCGGCAGTCGGGCGGCCGGTCGTCGCTCAACCTGCTGCGCGTGGTCGAGCACGCCGACCTCATCGTGGACGCACGTGGCGAAGCCGAACGGGTCCTCGAACCCGATCCCGAGCTCGACGGGTCCCCGGCCCTACGCGAGGCACTGGCGCGCCGCCTCGACGAGTCCGACGCGGCGTTCCTCGGCAAGAACTGACCCCTGCCCGGACGCCCCGGCCTGGACCGGTATCGTCGCTGCCATGGCGCAGATCGCGGTGGTCCCCGGTTCCTTCGACCCCGTCACGCTCGGGCACCTCGACGTCATCGGTCGAGCTGCCGGGCTGTTCGACGAGGTGCACGTGCTCGTGGTGCACAACCCGGACAAGAAGCCCGCGATGTTCGAGGCGGTCGACCGCGTCCGGCTCATCGAGGAGTCCCTGGCCGAGGTCGGGACGCCCGGAACGGTCCGGGTCGGGGAGTGGACCTCCGGGCTCCTGGTCGACTACTGCCGGCAGGTCGGGGCGAAGGTGCTCGTCAAGGGCGTGCGGTCGGGCGAGGACGTCGCGTACGAGACCCCGATGGCGATCATGAACCGGCACCTCGCCGACGTCGAGACCGTGTTCCTGCTGCCCGACGCCTCGCGCTCCCACGTGTCGAGCTCGCTCATCCGCCAGGTGTCGACGCTCGGCGGTGACGTCACCCCCTACGTGCCGAAGGCCGTGGCGGCGGCCCTCGCCGCGCGCTGAAGCGCGCGCTGAGCCGCGCGCTGAGCCGCACGCCGAGCCGCAGGCACGGTCGCCCGACGCGCGGACACACCCCCGCCTGCCTCGACTCTCGGCTGCGTTCACGCTAGAGTTGACGATCGTGTCTTCCCACGTGAACAGCCCCTACGCCCTGCGCGTGCGCGACCTGGCGCACCGTCCGGGCGAGATGCGCGAGCACTCGCTCGACATCGTGGTGCCGGACGCGCTGGGAGCCGGTGTGATCGCGGTGCGCGAAGGTGCTCCGCTGCGCATCGACCTGCGGCTCGAGGGCCTGCACGAGGGTGTCCTCGTGTCCGGTCACGCCTCGGCCGACGCGACGGGGGAGTGCTCGCGCTGCCTCATCGACATCAGCGAACCCGTCGAGGTCGATTTCGCCGAGCTGTTCGCGTATGATGCCTCGGAGGATTTCGACTTCTTCGTTCGCGATGACCACGTGGACTGCGAACAGGTCGTTCGAGATGCGGTGGTGCTGGCGCTGCCGTTCCAGCCGGTCTGCCGACCGGACTGCCCAGGCCTCGACCCGGTGACGGGCGAGCGACTGGCCGACCTCGATGAGCAGCCCGTTCACGAGACCCTGGACCCGCGCTGGGCAGCCCTCACCGGCATCCAGCTCGAAGCAGCCGAGTGTGCCGCCCACGGCGACACCACCGACACGAAGACCACCGAGGGCGAGGAGCGGGCCGAGGCCGAGTAGGCCCCGACACCGCCAGCCCCCGTACCGACCACCGACCAACCGAAAGAGATTCACCATGGCCGTTCCCAAGCGCAAGCAGTCCCGTGCGAACACGCACGCCCGTCGTTCGCAGTGGAAGGCCACGCCGATCCAGCTCGTCAAGACGATCGAGAACGGTCAGGTCACCTACAGCCTCCCGCACCGCGCGAAGGTCGTCGAGGACTCGGCCGGCACCCCCCTGTACATGGAGTACAAGGGCCGCAAGGTCGCCGACGTCTGATCGGACCGAACGCATGACGACGACGTCCGGCGCAACGGGGTCCCGCCCCGTTGGGCCGGACGTCGTTCGTCTGCAGGGCCAGCTCGGGGTCGACATCGACCTCGAGCTGCTCCAGCTCGCCCTGACGCACCGCTCCTACGCCTACGAGCACGGGGGCATCAAGCACAACGAGCGCCTCGAGTTCCTCGGCGACTCGATCCTCGGCCAGGCCGTGACCGTGAAGCTCTACCGGTCCTTCCCCGACCTCGACGAGGGTGACCTCGCGAAGCGTCGAGCCAGCCTGGTGTCGACGGTCGCCTTGGCCGAGATCGCCCGGATGATCGGGCTCGGCCAGTACCTGCGCCTCGGCAAGGGCGAGGAACAGACCGGCGGCCGCGACAAGTCGTCGATCCTCGCTGACACCGTCGAGGCCGTCATCGGCGCCACCTACCTGTCCGCGGGCCCCGACCCGGCGACCGACCTCGTGCTCCGCCTGGTCGAGCCGCTGATGATCGACCCCGACCGGTTCGGCGCCGCGATGGACCCGAAGACGAGCCTGCAGGAGCTCGCGGCGAGCCTCTCGCTCGGCAACCCGGCCTACCGCGTCACCGAGACCGGCCCGGACCACGACAAGACCTTCAGCGCGACCGTCGTCCTGCAGGGCGAGGACATCGCGGTCGGCACCGGCTCGAGTAAGAAGGCCGCCGAGATGTCCGCGGCGCTCGACGCCTGGACCCGGCTGTCCGGCCGAGCGGCCTGACCGCGTGCCCGAACTCCCCGAGGTCGAGGTCGTCCGCGCCGGCCTCGAACCCGCGGTCAGCGGCGCTCGGGTGCTGCACGTCGACGTCGTGGACGACCGAGCGCTCACCCGGCACGACGGACCGGCCGAGGACTTCGCCGACCGCCTGACCGGTCGCACCATCGCCGCAGCAGTCCGTCGGGGCAAGTTCCTCTGGATGCCGTTGGAGCCGGAGCACGAGGGCGACCGGCCCGAAGCGCTCGTCGCCCACCTCGGCATGAGCGGCCAGATCCTGCTCGGCCGCGGTCGACCGGCGGCGAAGCACCGCCGCATCCGCATCGACGTGCAACCCGTCGGCACCGCCCGCGACGGCACCACCGAACCCGCGGTCGAGCTCGAGTTCGTCGACCAGCGCACCTTCGGCTCGATGGCGATCGACGCGATGGTGCCGACGGTGGACGGCGCCCCCGCGGGGTTCGCCGGGCACGTCGACGCATCGGACCCCGGTGCCGTGTGGCGCCGGAGCGTGCCGCAGCAGGTGTCGCACATCGCCCGAGACCCGCTCGACCCCGCGTTCGACGACGACCGCTTCACCGCCATCGCCCGGAAGCGTTCGAGCGGCATCAAGCGGATCCTGCTCGACCAGGGCGTCGTGAGCGGCATCGGCAACATCTACGCCGACGAGTCCCTCTGGGCTGCGAGGCTGCACTACGACCGACCGGCCGAACGGCTGACCCGTGCCGACCTCGCACGCCTGCTGCACGAGGTGCGCAGCGTCCTCCGGCGGGCGCTCGAGGACGGCGGGACGAGCTTCGACGCCCAGTACGTCAACGTCAACGGGCAGTCGGGGTACTTCTCGCAGCGGCTGAACGTCTACGGGCAGCAGGGGAAGCCCTGCCCCCGCTGCGGCACGACGATCGTGCGCGAGGCCTTCATGAACCGGTCGAGCCACATCTGCCCCGTGTGCCAACCGCGTCCCCGCGCTCGCACGCGTTAGCCTGACGCCCAGCAGCACCACAGCGCCGCACGAGCGAGCACACCCGGAGACCGCATGTACTTGAAGAGCCTGACCATCAAGGGGTTCAAGTCCTTCGCGCAGCCGACGACGTTCGCGTTCGAGCCGGGGGTCACCTGCATCGTCGGCCCGAACGGGTCGGGCAAGTCCAACGTCGTCGACGCCCTGGCCTGGGTGATGGGTGAGCAGGGGGCGAAGACCCTCCGCGGCGGCAAGATGGAGGACGTCATCTTCGCGGGCACCTCGACCCGCGGGCCGCTCGGCCGTGCCCAGGTGCTGCTGACGATCGACAACACCGACGGGCTGCTGCCGATCGACTACTCCGAGGTGACGATCGCGCGCACGCTGTTCCGCAACGGCGGCAGCGAGTACGCCATCAACGGCGAGAACTGTCGACTGCTCGACGTGCAGGAGCTCCTGAGCGACACCGGGCTCGGCCGCGAGATGCACGTCATCGTCGGGCAGGGGCAGCTCGACAAGGTCCTGCACGCCACCCCGGAGGACCGCCGCGGCTTCATCGAGGAAGCCGCCGGCATCCTGAAGCACCGTCGCCGCAAGGAGAAGACCCTCCGCAAGCTCGACGCGATGCAGACGAACCTGACCCGCCTGTCCGACCTCGCGGGCGAGATCCGGCGCCAGCTGAAGCCGCTCGGACGCCAGGCCGAGGTCGCCCGCAAGGCCCAGTCCGTCGCCGCCGTCGCGCGGGACGCCAAGGCCCGCATCCTCGCCGACGACGTCGTCCGACTGCGCCGGGAACTGCACGACCACCAAGAGGTCGAGGCTGGTCGCAAGTCCGAGCGCATCGTCCTGACCGAACGACTCGACCAGACCCGGGTCCGCCAGCAGCACGTCGAGCAGAGCATGGTCGGGGACGACGTCGACCGCGCCCGGACCGTGGTGCACCGTCTGGAGAGCGTGCAGGAGCGCCTGCGCGGGCTGTCCAGCCTGGCGAACCAGCGGCTGATGTTCCTGGCGCAGCAGGCCGACGCCCCGCAGCAGGGCCCCTCGATCACCCCGGAGCGGGTGGCGGGTGTGCGTGCCGAGGCCGATCGTCTCGCCGCCCGCGCCGACGAGATGCAGGGCGGTTCCGCCGAGACCGCCCGTGCGGTGCAGGCCGCCCGTGACGCGCTCGACGCCCTCGACGAACGCATCGCCGCGCAGGCCGCCCGGGTCTCGCAGCACGACCTCGAGGCGCAACGGCTCGCGAACGCCGTCGACGTGGCCCGGTCGAAGCGCGGGTCCACGGTCGCGGACCGTGAACGTCGCGAGCGCGCCCTCGCCGAGGCGGGCGAGCGCGCCGAGCGTGCGACGGCGGCTCTCGCCGAACTCGGCACCGATCCGTCCGAGGGCGTCGACGACGATGCCCTCGCCACCACGCTCCAGGCGGCTCGTGCGCAGTTGGAGACTGCTCAGGCCTCCCGCGACGAGCAGCGCGACCGGCTGCACGCCCTCGAGCGCGAGCGAGATGCCCTCGACGCGCGGGTCGCGGCGCTCGGCATGTCGATCGACGTCCGCGACGGTTCGCAGGCGCTCATCGACGCCGGACACGCGGGCATCGTCGGGCGCCTGGCCGACGCGCTCACGGTGACGCCCGGGTTCGAGGGCGCCGTCGCCGTCGCGCTCGACGGGCTCGCCGACGCCGTCCTCGCCGACGACCGGTCGGTCGCGCTCGACGCCGTCGACCACGCCCGCTCCGCGGACATCGGTCGCATCGACGTCGTCGTCGCAGACGCCGAGGTCGTCCCCACGGACCTGCCGGACACGCTGCCGGCCGGCGTCCGCCGTGCACTCGACCTGGTGCAGGGCCCGCCGGCGATCGCCGCGATCCTGCGGAACACCCTGATCGCGGACGTCCCAGCGCGCGAGGACGAGGACGAGTACGAGCACGAGGACGGACACCCGGACACGCTCGACCTGGAGGCCGTGCTCGCCGCCGCCCCCCAGGCGACGGTCGTCACCCGTGCCGGCGACCTCGTGCGCGCCGTCCGCGTGACCGGCGGCGGGGAGCGCGTGACCTCGCGGATCGAGCTCGTCGCGGAGCGCGACGACGCCGTGACGCGACGCGACGCCATCAGGGCGGACGCCGAGGACGCAGCCACGGGCCTCCAGGCAGCACGCACCGCCGTCGAGGACGCACGCCGCCGCGCGGACGAGGCCGACGCTGCGTCCCGCGCCCACGCCAAGGCGACGGCCGAGTACGACCGGGCCAGCGCCTCGTCGCGGGCGAAGGCCGAGAACGCGGCGGCCGAGGTGGAGCGCCTGCGCGCTGCCCTCGCCGAGACCGACGGCGCCGTCGAGGTCGTCGAGGCCGCCCTGACGGAGGCCGAGACGGCGCTCCACGCGTTCGCCGAGCAGGAGCGTCCCGTCGTCGACGCCTCCGAGCGTCCGGGCCTGCAGGACGCACTCGAGGCCGCACGCGCCGCCGAGGTCGAGCAGCGCATCCAGGTGCAGACCGTGCGCGAGCGCGTCCGCGCCGAGCGGCACCGTGCCGACCAGCTCGAACGCCAGCTCGAGGCGGAGCGCGCGGCGGCGGAGGAAGCAGCGCGTCGTGCGGTGATCCGCCGCGGGCAGATCGAGACCGCCGAAGCCGTCCTCGCCGACCTGCCGGGTGTGCTGGGCGCCGTCGACCGGTCGCTGGCCGAGGCACGCGTGCAGCTCGCGACCGAGGAGTCCGAACGGTCGAAGCGGAACACCGAACTGCAGGCGATCCGGAACGAGGAGCGCGAGCTCCGCGACCGGCTGCAGACGATCACCGACGGCGTGCACTCACTCGAGATGGAGATCTACGAGAAGAAGCTGCACGTGTCGGGCGTGCTCGACCGGGCGCTGAGCGACCTCGGGCTGACCGAGGCCGTGCTCGTCACCGAGTACAGGCCGACCGTGCCGGTGCCGGTCGACGTGCTGGTGGACCCGCGGGTGCTCGCACGGAAGCACCGCGACGCCGAGCGCGCGGCGGCTGCCGCGGCGGGGCTCGACGGGCCGGCGGACGGTGCCACGGCGCCGGTCGACGAGGCGGAGACCGACACCGACATCGTCCCCGACGACGGCACGGCGGACCTCGACACCAGCGCCGGCGACGACACGGTGGCGCTCGTCGACGCCGATTCGACGTTGCCCGGCGGCCCCGCCCTGCCCGAGTTCGACGTCACCGACGAGGTCGACCCCGACGACGTCGAGACCGTGCCGTACGTCCGCGCCGAGCAGGAGCGCCGCCTGCAGGCCGCCGAACGCGACCTCGGGCGGCTCGGCAAGGTGAACCCGCTCGCGCTCGAGGAGTTCCAGGCCCTGGAGCAGCGGCACGCGTTCCTCGCCGAGCAGCTCGAGGACCTGCAGAAGACCCGCACCGACCTGATGACGATCATCGACGAGCTCGACACGAAGATGCAGACGATCTTCGAGTCCGCGTTCAACGACACCAAGGACGCCTTCGACGTCATCTTCCCGATCCTGTTCCCGGGCGGCTCCGGCTCGATCACCCTCACCGATCCCACCGACCTGCTCGGCACCGGGATCGACGTGCAGGTGAAGCCCGCCGGCAAGAAGATCGACCGCCTGACGCTGCTGTCCGGTGGCGAGCGGTCCCTGGCCGCAGTGGCGCTGCTCGTCGCGATCTTCACCGCCAGACCGTCGCCGTTCTACATCATGGACGAGGTCGAGGCCGCCCTCGACGACGCCAACCTCGGTCGCCTGCTGACGGTGTTCGAGCGGCTCCGCGAGTCCTCGCAGCTCATCGTCATCACCCACCAGAAGCGGACGATGGAGATCGCCGACGCCCTGTACGGGGTGTCGATGCGGCAGGACGGCGTGTCCGCCGTCGTCGGGCAACGGGTGCAGCGGCGCGAGCCCGCCGACGCGGTCGCGTAGCCGTCTGGCTGGCCGGCCGGTTGGCTGGCTGGCTGAGACTCGCGCTGAGCGACAGTTCACGCGCTCCGGAGCGCGTGAACTCTCGCCCAGCCCGAGACTCGGCGCGCGCGTCCCGAGACTCGGGGACGGACAGACGGGAGGCACGGTGCCAGCTGGCACCGTGCCTCCCGTCCGCGTTGCCGCCCGTCCAGGGCGTCGCGACTACTCCGCGTCGGCCGCGACCGACTCCTTCGGCTCGCCCGTCGGGGTGAGCCCGCGCTCCTGACGCTTCTTCGAGACGACGAGCGAGGCGGTCGTCGCGACCGCGATGGTCAGCATGATGAAGCCCAGCGAGAACCAGATCGGGATCTCGGGCGCCCACTCGATGTGCTCGCCGCCGTTGATGAACGGCAGTTCGTTGACGTGCATGGCGTGGAAGACGAGCTTCACACCGATGAAGCCGAGGATGACCGCGAGGCCCTGACCGAGGTAGATCAGACGCTCGAGCAGCCCGGCGATCAGGAAGTACAGCTGCCGCAGGCCGAGCAGCGAGAACGCGTTCGCGGTGAACACGATGAAGGCGTCCTGGGTGAGCCCGAAGATCGCGGGGATCGAGTCGAGTGCGAACAGCACGTCGGTCAGACCGATCGCCACCATGACGAGCAGCATCGGGGTGAACAGGCGCTTGCCGTCGACCTTGGTGGTCAGGCGGTCGCCGTCGTAGTGGTCCGACGTCGGGATGATGCGCTTCAGGATGCGGATCAGGCGGGAGTCGCCCTCGTCGCCACCGTGGTCGTTGCCACTGCGGGCCTGCGACCACGCGAGCCAGAACAGCAGCGCACCGAACAGGTAGAACACCCACGAGAAGTTCTCGATGATCGTGACGCCGAGGGCGATGAAGATGCCTCGGGCGACGAGTGCGATCGCGACGCCGACCAGCAGGACCTTCTGCTGGAACTCCTTCGGCACGGCGAAGCTCGTCATGATGATGAGGAAGACGAACAGGTTGTCGACCGACAACGCCTTCTCGGTGAGCCACCCGGCGAAGTACTCACCGCCGGCCTGTCCGCCGCCGAAGACCAGGATGCCGAAGCCGAACAGGATCGCGAGTCCGATGTAGAACACGGACCAGAACGCGGATTCGCGGATGTGTGGCACGTGCGGGGTACGCACGTGCGAGTAGAAGTCGAACACCAGCAGGGCGAGGATGCCTGCGATGGTGAGGAGCCAGACGAAGAGTGGGACGTCCACGGTTTCCTTCAGGTAGGCGACGTACGAGTGCGTGTCGTGGGACGACACGTGGGTACGCCGAGGCCTGAAGGTCTCTTCCGCCGTGTCGCACCGGATCCGGTGCTGCACGACCGGCGCCCCGGGACCGGATCGTTCCGGGCCGTACTGACGGGGTCACCGAGAGGGAATACTCCCCTTCGTGAGACCGAGCATACCGGGCACAGCGGACATGCGCCGCGCTCTAAGCTGGGAGCATGGCGAGTTCCTGGTCACTGTCCTCACGGCTGCGCGGCCTCTTCCAGCGCAAGACGATCGACGAGACCACGTGGGAGGACCTCGAGACCGCGCTGATCGGCGCCGACTTCGGTCCGGACATCTCCGAGGCGATCATCGAGGACCTGCACGCGCGCGTCGACCGGTACGGCACGACCGACCCGGCCGACCTGCAGCGCATGCTGCGGGAGGTGCTCGAGGAACGGCTGTCGAAGCTCGACACCACGCTCAAGCTCAGCGCGCGGCCCGCCGTCGTGCTCGTCGTCGGGGTGAACGGTGTCGGCAAGACCACGACGATCGGCAAGTTCGCCAAGTTCCTGAAGACCTACGACCGCACGGTCCTCGTCGGTGCGGCCGACACCTTCCGTGCTGCCGCGGTCGAGCAGGTCGCGACCTGGGCCGAGCGCGCCGGCGTCGACGTCGTCCGGCCGTCGCAGCCCGGGCAGGACCCGGCCTCGGTGGCGTACCAGACCGTCGAGAAGGCGATCCGCGACAACACCGAGATCGTCGTCATCGACACCGCCGGCCGCCTGCACACCAAGGCCGGCCTGATGGACGAGCTGACGAAGATCAAGCGCGTCGTCGAGAAGCAGACCGAGATCAGCGAGGTGCTGCTCGTCCTCGACGCCACGACCGGGCAGAACGGCCTGGCCCAGGCGCAGGCGTTCATCGAGGGTGCCGGGGTCACCGGCCTCGTCATCACCAAGCTCGACGGCTCCGCGAAGGCGGGGTTCGTGCTCAGCGTGCAGGAGAAGACGGGCATCCCGATCAAGTTGATCGGCCAGGGTGAGGGCATCAACGACCTGACCGGTTTCACCCCGCACGTGTTCGTGCAGAACCTCGTCGGCTGATTCCGGGTACTGTCTCCGCAGTACAGGGATCGTCCAGGTACACCGGAAGGAGCCCCTCAATGCCCGCTCTCCTGATCATCGCGATCATCGTCGGCCTCGTCCTGCTCTTCAGCGGCATCTTCGTCGGTGCGCTGAAGTTCCTGCTGTGGGTCGGGATCGTCCTCATCATCCTGGCCGTCATCGGTTGGCTCCTCAGGAGCATCCGCGGTCGCGCATAGCGCTCGCGTCGCCCTGAACGGGCGGATGGACGAACGGGAGGCACGGTGCCAGCTGGCACCGTGCCTCCCGTCTGTCCGTGCCCGAGTCTCGGGCCGCGCGCGCCGAGTCTCGGCCTGGGCGACACTTCTCGCGCTCCGGAGCGCGAGAAGTGTCGCTGAGCGCGAAACTCGCGCAGCACCGCGCGAGACTCAGACCGCCTGGCGACCCGGCGCCGCGTCGAGCAGGTGCGACAGGTGCTCGGGAACCGAGCCGCCGCGCGCGACCGTGGCGCGCGCCCACAGGCGTCCGGCGCGGTACGACGACCGGACGAGCGGGCCGGCGAGCACCCCGGCGAAGCCCATCTCCTCGGCGACCTCGCGCAGCGCGACGAACTCTTCCGGCTTGACCCAGCGCGCCACCGGCAGGTGCCGCGGCGACGGGCGGAGGTACTGCGTCAACGTGATGATGTCCGTGCCGGCGTCGAACAGTCGTTGCAGCGCGTCCTCGATCTCGATGCGCTCCTCGCCCATGCCGAGGATCAGGTTCGACTTCGTGACGAGTCCCGCTTCGCGACCCTGCGTGATGACGTCGAGGGAGCGCTCGAACGTGAACGCCGGTCGGATCCGCTTGAAGATCCGCGGCACGGTCTCGACGTTGTGGGCGAAGACCTCGGGTCGGGCGTCGAACACCTGGCCGAGCTGATCCGGGCGGCCGTTGAAGTCCGGTACCAGGATCTCGACGCCGGTGCCGGGGGAGTGCTCGTGGATCTGGCGGATGGTCTCGGCGTAGAGCCAGGACCCGCCGTCGGCCAGGTCGTCGCGGGCGACTCCGGTCACGGTGGCGTACTTCAGGCCCATCGACACGACCGAGTCGGCGACCCGGCGGGGCTCGTCGCGGTCGAGCGGCTCGGGCTTGCCGGTGTCGATCTGGCAGAAGTCGCACCGGCGGGTGCACTGCGAGCCGCCGATCAGGAAGGTGGCCTCGCGGTCCTCCCAGCACTCGAAGATGTTCGGGCAGCCGGCCTCCTGACAAACGGTGTGCAGCTGCTTGTCCTTGACCAGGGCGGACAGCTCGCGGAACTCCGGGCCCTGGGTGGCACGGGTCTTGATCCACCCGGGCTTCGTCTCGATCGGGGTCTCGGCGTTGCGGGCCTCGACGCGGAGCATCCGGCGGCCTTCGGGGGCGAGGGTCATACGAGGGTCTCCTGTCGAGCGGGCGCAGTGCTGGTGGCTGCGGTGCTGGTGGCTGCGGTGCTGATGCTCGCGGCGCTGCGTGCCGCGCGGCTGATCCGGTCGCCGCTGCGCATGCCGTGCTCGGCGGCACGGATGCGGTCGACCACGACGTCGGCGAGGTCGGCCACCGTGACGGGGTGCCCGGCGGCGGCGCTCAGCGTCGTCACCCCGGCGTCGGCGATGCCGCACGGCACGATCGCGGCGTAGGCGTCGAGCGCGTTGTCGCAGTTGATCGCGATGCCGTGGGTCGTCACGCCGTCGGCGACGTGCAGCCCGATGGCGCCGACCTTGGCGGGTGGCGCGCCGGTCGTCGGGACGGCCCCGGTCGTCGGCGACGACGTCCACGCGCCGCTCCGGCCGTCGATGCGCCGTGCGTCGACCCCGACGGTCGCCGCCGCGTCGATGATGACCTGCTCGAGGTCGCGCACCCATGCCACGACGTCGATCGGAACGGCCAGTCGGACGATCGGGTAGGCGACGAGCTGCCCCGGGCCGTGCCAGGTGATGCGTCCGCCCCGGTTGACGTCGACGACCGGGGCGCCGTTCGTCGGCAGGTCGGACGGCTCGGTGCGCCGGCCGGCGGTGTACACGGACGGGTGCTCGCACAGCACGAGGGCCCCGGGGGAGCGGCCGGCGACGACGTCGGCGTGGAGGTCCCGCTGCAGCGCGAGTCCCTCGGCGTAGTCGAGCAGCCCGGCAGGCCGCACGATCTCGAGTTCCGGCATGCGAGCGAGCCTACGACGGTTTCTGGACGGAGTACAACAACGGGGGCGACCTTGACCTGAACCGTGGTTGAGGGCTTCGGATGGCGAACATGGACATCCGCCAGGCACAGCTCGCCACCCGCTCGCTCGACGACACCGCCCGGTTCTGGGAACAGCTCGGCTGCCCGGTCGACCGCGCCGACGGAGTCGTCGAGGTCGCTGTGGGGTCCACGCGCCTCCTGTTCCGGGAACTGCCGTCGATGACCGGTGCGCTGCACCTCGCGATCACGATCCCGGCGGGCACGTTCGACGTGGCTGCCGAGTGGATCGCCGGGATCGCGACGGTGCTGGTCGACGCCGACGGGCGTGACGAGTTCGAGGGCCCGCCGAACTGGAACTCGCGATCGGTGTACTTCGAGGGACCGGACCAGCAGCTGCTCGAGCTCATCGAACGGCGGGATCTCGCCGCTGGGGCAGGTGCGACCCGTGCCGGTGTGTCCACCGGGCCGCTGCCGCTCGTCTCCGTCAGCGAGGTCGGCATCGCGGTGCCCGACGTTCTCGGTGCCGTCGGGACACTGCGCCGCGCCGGACTCGAGCCCTACGCCAACCCGGCAGGCGAGGGCTTCGCCGCGGTCGGCGACGTCGACGGTCTCGTCATCCTGGTGTCGTCGGAACGGCGCTGGTTCCCGACCGGTGACCGCCTGCCGTCGACCGCGCCGGTGGTCCTCGACGTCGGGCTGGACACCCCGGTCGAGCTCACGCCCGGCGTGCTGCTGCGCTGACCGACCAGGACCCGCGCTCCGAGCCTTGTAGAATCGACGGATCATGGCGCAATTCGGTTCACTCTCCGATCGGCTGACCGAGACCTTCCGCAATCTGCGGAGCAAGGGTCGGCTGACTCCGTCCGACGTCGACGGCACCGTCCGCGAGATCCGGCGGGCGCTCCTCGACGCCGACGTCGCGCTCGAGGTCGTCAAGGCGTTCACCGCTTCCGTGCGCGAGCGTGCCCTCTCCGACGAGGTCAACCGCGCGCTGAACCCGGCGCAGCAGGTCGTCCAGATCGTCAACGAGGAACTCGTCGGCATCCTGGGCGGGCAGCAGCGTCGCCTCGAGTTCGCGAAGAAGCCGCCGACGGTCATCATGCTCGCTGGTCTGCAGGGTGCCGGTAAGACCACCCTCGCCGGCAAGCTCGGCAAGTGGCTCAAGAAGGACGGCCACACCCCGATGCTCGTCGCGGCGGACCTCCAGCGTCCGAACGCTGTGCAGCAGCTGCAGGTCGTCGGCGAGCAGGCCGGCGTCCACGTCTTCGCGCCGGAGCCCGGCAACGGCGTCGGTGACCCGGTCAAGGTCGCCAAGAACGCCATCAAGGCCGCGGTCGACCAGCAGTACGACACCGTCATCGTGGACACCGCCGGTCGTCTCGGTGTCGATGCCGAGCTGATGAAGCAGGCCGCGAACATCCGCAAGGCCGTCGACCCCGACGAGGTCCTGTTCGTCATCGACGCGATGATCGGTCAGGACGCCGTCGTCACGGCCCGCGCGTTCCAGGAAGGCGTCGACTTCACCGGTGTCGTGCTGTCGAAGCTCGACGGCGACGCCCGCGGTGGTGCGGCCCTGTCGGTCGCCAGCGTCACCGGTCGCCCGATCATGTTCGCCTCCACGGGTGAGGGCCTCGACGACTTCGAGCCGTTCCACCCGGACCGCATGGCGAGCCGCATCCTCGACCTCGGCGACATCATGTCGCTCATCGAGCAGGCCCAGTCGGCCTTCGACGAGGACGAAGCCCGCGCGGTCGCCGAGAAGATCGCGTCCGACTCGTTCACGCTGAACGACTTCCTGCAGCAGATGCAGCAGCTCCGCAAGGCCGGCTCGATCAAGGGCATGCTCGGCATGCTCCCGGGCGCCAAGGGCATGCGCGAGGCGCTGGACAACTTCGACGAGCGCGAGATCGTCCGCACCGAGGCGATCATCCAGTCGATGACGCCGAAGGAGCGCGAACTCCCGAAGCTCCTCAACGGCTCGCGTCGACTCCGCATCGCCAAGGGTGCCGGCTCCACGGTCACCGAGGTCAACGCCCTCGTGAACCGGTTCGAGCAGGCCGCGAAGATGATGAAGACCGTCGCCCGTGGTGGCGTGCCGCAGATGCCGGGCATGGGTCCGATCCCGGGCATGCACGGCGGCAAGAAGCAGCAGCAGGGCGGCAAGAAGAAGTCGAAGGTCGGCAACCCGGCCAAGCGTGCGGCGATCGCCGCCGGTACCGCTGCCGCTCCGCAGCAGGCGCCGAAGGGCTCCGGCCTCGGCCTCGGCGGTGCCGCCAAGGGCGGCAAGGCGCCGACCGAGGAAGAGCTCGCGAGCCTGCAGAAGTTCCTGGGGCGCTAGTCGCGACCGCTGACGGACGGGAGGCCCGGTGCCAGCTGGCACCGGGCCTCCCGTCCGTCTGCGCGCACCTCGCGACGTTCCTTCCCAGAACGGGCGCGATGGCAGGCGGCATCGGGCGTACCTGGTCGGAAGTAACGACCCGGTACGCCCGATCCGACCAGTTACGCGGAGCGGCCCGGGGTCACAGCGACTCGCGGAACTCCGTGACCAGGTGGCGGACGACCTCACGCAGGTCACCGCCGTGCTCCTGCGCGACCCGCAGCTGCCGCTGGTACGACGCCCCGTTCGCGATCATCGTGTCGAGGTGGTGCAACTCCTGCTGGCAGCCGAGCCGCTCGGCCACCGGGTCGAGCCGCTGCACCAGGTCGTGCACCTCGTCGGTCACGAGCCGCTCGTCGCCGGCGGCATTCGTGATGATCTCGGCCTCCATGCCGTAGCGGGCGGCGCGCCACTTGTTCTCGCGGATGAACCACGGCTGCATCGTCGGCAGGGTCTCGCCGGCGTCGAGCCGGTCGGACATCGTGGTGACCAGGCACTGCACGAGCGCGGTGACGGCACCGACCTCGTGCAGGGTCGAGATGCCGTCCGACACCCGGTTCTCGAGCGTGCCCCACTTCGGCGACGGGCGGATGTCCCAGCGCAGGTCCTTCACGCTGTCGATGACGCCGGTGTGCGTGAGGTCGCTCACCACCTCTTCGAAGTTCGCCCAGGCCCCGAGGGCGGGCGGCAGGCCACCGGTGGGGAGCTGCTGGAACATCAGCGCGCGGTTCGAGGCGTAGCCGGTGTCGATGCCGGCCCAGAACGGGCTCGACGCGGTGAAGGCCTGCAGGTGCGGGACGTACGCGAGCATCGCGCCGAGGATCGGCAGGGCCTTGTCGCGGTCGTCGATGCCGACGTGCACGTGCACACCCCAGATGAGCATCTGACGGCCCCACCAGCGCGTCCGGTCGATCAGGGTCGTGTAGTGCTCACTGTCCGGGGTGATCTCCTGCTGGTCCCAGACGGCGAACGGATGCGTGCCGGAGCACATGACCTGGGCGTCGAGCGGCTCGGCGGCGTCGATGACCTCGCCGATGATGCCCGACAGCTCGCTCGTGGCGTCGCCGACCCGGGAGTGCACGCTGGAGACGACCTCGACGGTGTTCGTCAGGAGTTCCTCGGTCACCCGCTCGCGGTCGCCGATCCGTTCGTGCACGGCCGCGATGACGGCAGGGGCACGGGGCGTGAGGTCGCCGGTCGACAGATCGACCAGCGGCAGTTCCCACTCGACGCCGATGGTCGACGGAGGGGACTCGGTGAAGCGGATGTCCATGCTGTACATCCTGCCCGGAAGGTTGTCGGACACGCACAACGACGGCGGGTTCTGGTCGTGCGGATCCGATTCACAGTAGTTCCACACCGGGCGTACCGTTGATATGTACAGAGCAGGAAGAGGTACGCATGCAGTTGGTCGTGCGCGGCACGTCCGCACCACTCGTCGGTGAACTCGACGTCCCGGTCTCGAAGTACCACGCGCACCGCGCGCTGGTGCTCGCGTCGCTGGCGAAGGGGACGAGCATCGTCTCCGGCATCAGCGCCACCCGTCAGGTCGAGTGGACCGTCGGCACGCTCCGCGCCCTCGGCGTCGACGTGAAGCGTCGCGGGGACGAGTACCACGTCACCGGGCTGGGCGGCCGGTACGCGGCCACCGACGTCGTCGACCACGGGTCCCGTGGCGCCGACGGCATCCTGAACATGGGGTCCTCCGGCACCACGCTCTACTTCATGACGGGTCTTGCGTCGCTCGCCGACAAGCCGATGACGCTCGCCGGCATGAAGTACTTCCAGCGCCGGCCCATCAAGGCACTGCTGACTTCCCTGACCCAGATGGGCATCGAGCTCGAGGCGACGAACGACTGCCCGCCCGTCACCGTCCAGCCGAAGCGCCCCCGCGGCGGTGACGTCACGATCGCCGGCACCCTGTCGCAGTGGGTCTCCGGCCTGCTGCTGGTGGCCCCGTTCGCCGAGCAGGAGACCCGGATCCACATCACCGGCGACCGGCTCAACGAGCAGCCCTACGTCGAACTGACCGTCCGGATGATGCGACAGTTCGGCCTGACGGTCGAGGTCTCCGACGACTGGCTCGAGTACCGGATCCCGGCGAACCAGCAGGCCTCCCCGCACGACTACGTCATCCCGCCGGACATCGGCTCCGCCGCGTTCGGCATCGCCGCGGCCGGCATCCGCGAGTCGAACCTGCTCCTGCGCGGCATGACGGCCTTCACCACCGCCGAGACCGACCACCCGGAGAGCGAGTTCCTCGACCTCGCGACGGCGATGGGCGTCCCGATGCGGATCGACGAGGAGACCGGGTTCGTGCGCATCGAGCACGACGGCTCCCCGCTGCGACCGCTCGACATCGACTGCCAGCCGATCCCCGATCTGCTGCCGGTGCTGTCGACCATGGCCACGTTCGCCGAGGGCACCACCCGGCTCTGGAACGTTGCCCACATCCGGTTGAAGGAGTCCGACCGTGTCGCCGCGATGCTGCAGCTCAACCGCATGGGCGGCCGGGCCGAGCAGGGTGCGGACGAGCTCCGCGTCACCGGCGTCGGGGCCGAGGGGCTCCACGGCGCGCAGATGTCGTCGTTCAACGACCACCGCGTGCTCATGTCGCTCGCCGTCGCCGCCTCGAAGGCGCGCGGCACCTCGGGGCTGACCTACCCGCGGGCCTACCGGATCTCGTACCCGACGTTCCTCGAGGCGATGAACTCCGTCGGCCTCGACATGGAGGTCGGCGACGCCCTCGCCGCGCAGATCGCTCGCGACGACCGGGCCGACGCGGCCGAGGCCGCCGAGATCGCCGACGCCCGCACCGACCTCGGCGAGCGCACCGACGGGGAGCGCACCGACGGCGAGCGCACTGACGGCGAGCAGCAGCCGCTCGCGCCCACGACCCTGGAGCCGCTCGCGCTCGCCGGTGTCGACGCCGACCCCCTCGTGCTGAGCGAGAAGGTCCGCGCGCTCGCGACGACCGATCCCGACGGCCTCGCGGTCATCGAGGTCGGCGGCGCAGCACCCGTGAACACCACGTGGCGGGAACTGCAGGACGAGGCCGACAAGGTCTCCGCGCTCCTGCTCGAGCTCGGGGTCCGCACGGGCGAGTCGGTCGCCATGCAGCTGCCGAACTGGCGCGAGTTCGTCTCCATCACCCTCGGGGCGATCCAGATCGGGGCGGTCGCGACGCCGATCATGCCGGTGTTCGGTCCGCGCGAGACGACGATGACGCTCGCCCGGTCCCGCGCCCGCGTGGTGTTCCTGCCGAACGTGTTCCGCAAGCGCCGGCCCGCGCTCGAGCTCCTCGACGTCATCGACGAGGCGAAGGCCCAGCAGCGCCGGCTGTCGGTCGAGCACGTCGTCGTGCTCCGGTCCGAGGCGCGCGGCCAGGTCGACGCCCCGACCAACCAGCCGCCGCTGCCGGCCGATGCCCTGGACCGGGTGGCCGCGAGCGACTGGCACTGGCGCTACTTCGACAACGCCCTCGACGCCGTGCACGTGGACGTCGACGAGATCACCTCGCGCGCGCCGGGCCCCGACGACGTCTGCCAGCTGCTGTTCACGAGCGGCACGACGGGGGAGCCGAAGGGCGTGCAGCACCCGCACCGCACCCTCGGTCTGGCCACGGCCATGCACGTCGCGCAGTCCGGTCTGACGAGCGCGGACCGGATCTACATCCCGTCGCCGCTCGCGCACCAGACCGGGTTCCTGTACGGCATGCTGCTGGCGTTCCGGCTCGGTGCGCCGCAGGTCATCCAGCCGGTGTGGGACGGCACCGTGGCGCTCGAGCAGGCGTTCGGCGTCGCGAAGGCGTCGTTCGTGCAGTGCGCGACCCCGTTCCTGACCGACCTCGTGGACCTGGTCGAAGCCGGTGCCGCCCAGCCCGAGTCGCTGCGGATCTTCGTGCCGACCGGTGCCGCCGTGCCGCGGGCCCTCGCCCAGCGGGCCGCGACGGTGCTCGGCACGGCCATCCTCGGCGCGTTCGGCACGAGCGAGACCTGCCTCGGCGCCCTGTCCAGCCCGAGCGACGACCCGGCGGCAGCGTACGGGCACGACGGTCGTGCGCTGCCGGGCATCCGGATCCGGATCGTCGACGACGAGGGCCACGAGCTCCCCGCCGACACCGAGGGCAACTTCGAGCTGCACTCGCCGACGATGTTCGACGGCTACCTCGACCGCCAGGACCTGACCGACGACGTCTTCACCGAGGACGGCTGGTACAAGACCGGCGACCTGGCGAAGGTCGACGCGAACGGCTTCCTGTCGATCACCGGCCGGATCAAGGACGTCATCAACCGTGGCGGCGAGAAGATCCCGGTCGTCGAGATCGAGAACCTGCTCTACCAGCACCCCCTGGTGACCGACGTGGCGATCGTCGCGATGCCGGATGCCCGACTCGGTGAGCGTGCCTGCGCGTTCGTCGTGCCGGCCGCCGGTGCCGAGCGGCTCGACTTCGCGGCGTTGCAGCAGGCGCTCGACAAGGCGGGCGTGAGCAAGTACTACTGGCCGGAGCGGCTCGAGTACATCGACGAACTGCCGCGCAACGCCGTCGGCAAGGTCCAGAAGAACGTCCTGCGCGAGCAGGCGGCCGCGCTCGTCGCGACGAAGGAGAACTGAGAGATGACGATGGTCACGGAGCCGGACACCGAGACGGCCTTCCAGCAGCTCAAGGCCGAGGTCACCGAGTGGGTCCGCGGCCGTGGTGAGGAGTGGGCCGACGAGATCGAGCGCACCGGCCAGGTCGCCCCGGAGCTCTTCCAGGAGCTCAAGGACAAGGGGTGGCTGTCGCTCGCGGCGCCGACCGAGCTCGGCGGACGGGGCATCCCGTTCTCGCGCTACCTCGAGATCATGGAGATCGTCTCCCGCTCGCACGCGTCGATCCGCATGCTCGTCCACGTCATCAACGGCACGTGGCGCGCCATGGCGCCGTACGCGACGCCCGAGCAGATCGAACAGGTCGTGAAGCCGAGCGTCGCGGGCGACAAGCTCGTCGCGTTCACCCTGACCGAGGCCACGGCCGGCACCGGCGCGGACATCCGCACCACCGTCCGCCGCGAGGGCGACACCTACGTGATGAACGGCGAGAAGCACCTCATCACGTTCGGCGTCAAGGCCGACTACTGGCTCATCGCGGCCCGCCTCGAGGGCACCACCGGCCAGGACGGCACGGTCGCGTTCCTCATGCCGAACTCCGGTCTGCCGGGTGCCGAGGTGATCGACGACTCCGACACCATGGGCATCCGCGGTACCGACCACGCGATCCTGCGCTTCACCGACGTGCCGGTACCGGCCAGTGCGCTGCTCGGCGCCGAGGGCCAGGGGCTCGAGGTCGCGCTCGGCGGCTTCCTGCTGCCGAGTCGCGTGTCCGTCGCGATGAGCGCCGTCGGCCTCGCCGAGCGCGCGAACGAGCTCGCCGTCGAGTACGCGAACAAGCGGGAGACCTTCGGCAAGCAGCTCTCCAGCCGCCAGGCGATCCAGTTCTACCTGGCCGAGAACTACGCCGACATCGCCGCCGCCCGCGCCCTGGTGCTCGAAGCCGCCCGCGCCTACGAAGAGGACCGCCCGGACGCCGGCACGCTGTCCAGCGCCTCGAAGATGGTCGCGGTCGACATGCTCGCCCGCGTCACCGACAAGGCCCTGCAGGTGCACGGCGGCCAGGGCTACTGGAAGCGCAACGCGATCGAGCGCGTCTACCGCGACGCGCGCGCGCAGCGCTTCGAAGAGGGCACCAACGAGATCCAGAAGCTGGTCGTCGGCCGCGCCGTCGTCACCGGCAAGGCCGGGTTCTAGACAGCAACCACCCACCGGACGGGAGGCCCGTGGCAGGCCCGCCCCGCGCCTCCCGTCCCTCCCCACGCACGTAGAGGACCGCAGTGACCGACAACACCAACGCACCCATCGCATTGATCACGGGCGCTTCGCGCGGCATCGGCCGCCTGCTCGCGCAGAAGCTCGGCCAGCGCGGCGTGACAGTCGTGGTCACGTACAAGGGCAACTCCGACCTGGCCGAGGAGTCGCTGGCCGACGTCAAGGCCGCCGGCGGCGACGGCATCACCGCGCAGGTCGACATCGAGCAGCCGGAGTCGATCGACGCTCTGTTCGACCTGGTGCGGGACACCTACGGTCGCCTCGACCACTTCGTCGCGAACGCCGCTGCCAGCGCGTTCAAGCCGGTCAAGGAACTGAAGCTGCACCACCTCGACCGCAGCTACGCCACCAACGCCCGCTCGTTCGTGCTCGGGGCGCAGCGTGCCGCCGAGCTGATGGACCGCGGTGGGCGCATCGTCGTCGTGACCTCGTACGGATCGCTCCGCGCGTTCCCGACCTACGCCGCGCTCGGCGCCGCGAAGGCCATGAGCGAGTCGTACATGAAGTACATGGCGGTCGAGTTCGGTCCGCGCCAGATCACGGTGAACGCGGTCAACGGTGGCCTGATCGACACCGACTCGCTCGAGTACTTCTACACGAAGGTCCCCGGCCAGGCGCCGATCGACTCGGTGTTCGAGAAGCTCCCGCTGCAGCGCCCCGGCACCGCCGACGACATGGCGGACGCGGTGGACTTCCTGCTGTCCGACAAGGCCGGCTACATCACCGGCCAGGTGCTGTCGGTCGACGGCGGCCTGACCGTGATCGCCCCGCCGTTCTGGGCGGACACGACGTCGCCGCTGCGCGACGCGGTGCTTCCTCCGGCAGAGTAGGGGCATGAGCACCGTCGCCATGCCCGAGCTCGCCGTCGTCTCTTCGCCGTGGACCCTCGGCCCCCTGACCCTGCCCAACCGGGTCGTCATGGGGTCGATGCACACCGGACTCGAGGTGCACGACGACGGTGGGGCCGGCATGGCGGCGTTCTACCGCGAACGTGCCGCCGGCGGCGCCGCCTGCATCATCACCGGCGGCATCGCGGTGAACGACGAGGCCCGGGGCGGCCCCGACTTCGCCGTGTTCGGTGTCGGGGGAGCGGACGAGCGGTTCCGCGCCGCGGTCGACGCCGTGCACGACGAGGGCTCCACGATCCTCGCGCAGCTGTTCCACGCCGGGCGGTACGCGCTCGCCGCGGGGATGGTCGACCGGCACGGGGACCCCCAGCGCGTGGTGGCACCGTCGGCCCTGCCCTGGGCGGCCGCCCGTGGCGTGGTGCCGACCGAGCTGACGCCGGCCGAGATCGAGCGCACCATCGAGGACTTCGCCGCCGCGGCCCGGTCCGCGCGCGACATCGGGTTCGACGGCGTCGAGATCATGGCGTCCGAGGGGTACCTCATCAACCAGTTCCAGTCGCCGCTGACGAACCTGCGTGACGACGAGTGGGGCGGTTCTCCCGAACGCCGACGCCGCTTCACGATCGCGGTGGTGTCGGCCGTGCGTGCCGCGGTGCCGGACCTCGCCGTGACGATCCGGCTCTCCGGCGCCGACCTGATGCCCGGTTCGTCGTCCGAGGACGACGTCGACGCGCTGGTGCACGACCTGCTGCCGCTCGGGCTCGACGGCATCTCGGTGGGGATCGGCTGGCACGAGTCCCGCACGCCGACCGTGCAGGCCGCCGTGCCGCACGGTGCCTGGCTCGCCTACGCCGCGCGCATCGCCGGGGTCGTGCGCGCCTCGTCGTACCCAGACGTCCGGGTGATCGCGTCGAACCGGATGACCGACCTGCGCGACGGTGAGACCGTCCTCGCCGACGGGAGCATCGACGCCGTCGCCCTGGCCCGACCGTTCCTCGCCGACCCCGCACTCGTGAACCGGTCGCTGGCGGGCCGGTTCGCCCTGGTGAACACCTGCATCGGCTGCAACCAGGCCTGCCTCGACCGCTCGATCGTCGCCGCGCCGGTGTCCTGCCTGGTGAACCCGCGCGCCGCCCGCGAGGTCGCGTTCCCCGCGCGTCCGACCACCGACCCCAAGCGCGTCGACGTCGTCGGCGGGGGACCGGCCGGACTCGCCGCAGCCGTCGACGCCGCCCGACGGGGCCACCACGTCACCGTGTGGGAGGCCGCCGACCGGCTCGGTGGCCAGTTCGGCCTCGCCGCGCTCGTCCCCGGCAAGGAGGACTACGCCGCCACCGTGCGGGCTGCCCGCGCCGAACTCGACGAGCGGGGGGCCACGGTGCACCTCGGCCGCCCGGCGACGCCCGCGGACCTCGCCGACAGCGACGCCGTGGTGCTCGCCGCCGGGGTGGTCCCGCGCGACGTCGACATCCCCGGTGCACACCTGCCGCACGTCCTGTCGTACGAGCAGGCGCTGCGCGATGGCGTGCCGGCCGGCACCGTCGCGATCATCGGTGGCGGCGGCATCGGCGTCGACACCGCGGCGTTCCTGACCGAGTCGCCGGACGAGTCGGTCCGCGCCACCGAGTTCGCGGCGCGCTGGGACCTCGACGTCTCCGAGGAGCTCGTCGGTGACGTGCCCCAGCGGCTGCCCGCCGCGTCGCGCACGATCCGGCCGGGCTCCGACGTCACCGTGCTGCGCCGATCGGGCAAGTTCGGGCAGGGCGTCGGGATCACCTCGCGCTGGGTCGCCATCGGTCGCCTCCGTGACGCCGGGGTGCGCATGGTCGGTGGCGTGCAGGAGTACCTGCGCATCGAGCCCGGTGTCCTCTGGATCCGCGACGAGCACGGCGAAGAGCGCGCGATCCCGGCGGACAACGTCGTGGTCTGCGCCGGGCAGGAACGCGCGATCGACACCGAGGGTGACGTGCCTGACGGACTCGTGACGGGCCTCCAGGCCGCCGGTGTGCCGTTCGCCGTCGTCGGCGGCGCACGCGACGCACGGAGCGTGGACGCGGTCCGCGCGACGTCCGAGGCCCTCGAAGCGGTCCGGCGACTCGCGCCGTAGCGCGTCGGCTCGCATCGCGGCCCGGAATCTGTAAGAATGAACGGTCGAATCGCCGCAGCTCGACCCTCTATCCAGCTGTGAGCGATCTCTCTCGAGCTTTCACCGTGTGTGCCCCCACGCCCGCGGTTCCAGTTCAACCACAACGTAAGCAAACAGGAGCAATTGTGGCTGTCAAGATCCGTCTGAAGCGTCTCGGTAAGATCCGTGCGCCCTACTACCGCATCGTCGTCGCCGACTCGCGCACCAAGCGCGATGGTCGTGTCCTCGAGGAGATCGGTCAGTACCACCCGACCGAGGAGCCCTCGGTCATCAAGATCGAGTCCGAGCGTGCGCTCTACTGGCTCGGCGTCGGCGCGCAGCCGACCGAGCAGGTCGCGGCCCTCCTCAAGCTGACCGGCGACTGGGCCAAGTTCAAGGGCGAGAAGGACACCGCGTCCAAGGTCAAGGTCGCCGAGCCGAAGCAGGCCTTCCAGGTCGACTCCTCGAAGAAGGCCGTCCTCAAGCCGAAGTCGGAGAAGACGGCTCCCGCCGCCAAGACCGACGACGCCGAGACCGCCGACGAGACGACCGAGGCGTAGTCCTTGCTCGAATCCGCGCTGACGCACCTCGTCAAGGGGATCGTCGATCACCCTGACGACGTGCGCGTCGCCAGCTCCACCTCCCCGCGGGGCGAGGTCCTCGAGGTGCGCGTGCACCCCGAGGACCTCGGCCGCGTGATCGGACGTGCCGGGCGGACCGCCAAGGCACTCCGCACCCTCGTCTCGGCCCTGGCCGACGGCAAGCGGGTGCGGGTCGACGTGGTCGACACCGATTCCTAGGGAGACGACCCAGCTCCGGGTGGGTCGAATCACGAAGGCACACGGGCTCAAGGGCGGCATCAAGCTCGAGCTCTACACCGACGACCCGGATCGTCGGTTCACCCCCGGTGCCACGTTCACGCTCCAGGTCCCCGACGACTCACCGTGGTCGGGCAAGACCCTCGAGCTGGACGAGCTCCGCTGGTACAACGGTCACCCCGTCGCGTTCTTCGCCGGGATCGACGACCGCACCGGCGCCGAGTCGCTCGCCCGGATCATCCTCTGGGTCGAACAGGACGCCGACGCCGAGACCGGCGAGGACGACGCCTGGTACGACCACCAGCTCGTCGGGCTGAAGGTGCTGCGCGACGGCGTCGAGGTCGGCACCGTCGCCCGCGTGGACCACATGCCGGCGCAGGACCTGCTCGCGATCGACACCCCGTCGCGCGGCGAGGTCCTCGTGCCGTTCGTCGCGGCGATCGTGCCCGCGGTCGACATCGCGTCCGGCACCGTCACGGTCACGCCGCCGCAGGGCCTGTTCGAGGACCCCGAGGACACATCACGTCCCGAGACGGTCACGGACTAGCAGCCGTGCGCATCGACATCGTCACGATCTTCCCGGAGTTCTTCTCCGTGCTGGACGTGTCCCTGCTCGGCAAGGCCCGCTCCGGTGGGCTGCTCGACCTGCACGTGCACGACCTGCGCTCCTGGACGACCGACCGGCACCGCACCGTCGACGACACCCCGTACGGCGGTGGCGCCGGCATGGTGATGAAGCCGGAACCGTGGGCGCAGGCGCTCGAAGCCCTGCTCCGGCCGGACGGCTCGTCGACCCTCGTGGTCCCGACACCCGCCGGCACACCGTTCACGCAGTCCATCGCCCGCTCGCTCGCCTCGACCTCCGACCACCTCGTGTTCGCCTGCGGGCGGTACGAGGGCATCGACGCCCGCGTCTTCGAGTGGGCGGCGTCACGCTGCTCGGTCGTCGAGCTCTCGCTCGGCGACTACGTGCTGAACGGTGGCGAGGTCGCGGCGATGGCCATGATCGAGGCCGTCGGGCGACTCGTCCCCGGCGTCGTCGGCAACCCCGAGTCCCTGGTCGAGGAGTCCCACGAGGACGGCCTGCTCGAGTACCCCTCGTACACGAAGCCCGCGTCCTGGCGCGACCACGACGTGCCCGAGGTGCTGCTCAGCGGCCACCACGGCAGGGTCGCCGCGTGGCGGCACGAGCAGCAGGTGGAGCGGACGCGGCGCGTCCGGCCGGACCTGCTGCCCGACTCGTAGCGCCTTCCTGCCTCCCCCCCCGAGACTCGGGCTGAGCGACAGTTCTAGCGGTCGCGATCGCGAGAACTGTCGCTGGGCATGAGACTCGGCTCCGCCGTTTCGGACTGGAGGCGCGGGGCGGGCCCGCACCGCGCCTCCAGTCCGTCAGGTGGTCGCGCCGGCGCGCTGGGCGCGACGCAGGGTCAGGACCTCGGGTCCGGCCTCGGTGACCGCCACCGTGTGCTCGACGTGCGCTGCGCGCGAGCCGTCGACGCTCCGCAGCGTCCAGCCGTCGTCGTCCTGGTACAGCTCGTCGGTGCCCTGCATGAGCCACGGCTCGATCGCGACCACCAGGCCCGGCCGGAGCTTCAGACCGCGACCGGGACGTCCGTCGTTCGGCACGTGCGGGTCCCCGTGCATCGTGCGACCGACTCCGTGCCCGCCGAACTGCAGGTTGACGCCGTAGCCCGCCCGCTTCGCCACGTGCCCGATCGCGTGCGACACGTCGCCGAGCTTGTTGCCGGGCGCAGCCTGCGCGATGCCAGCGGCCAGGGCGCGCTCGACGGTGTCGATGAGCGTCTGGTCCTCGTCGCGGGGCGTTCCGACCTGCACCGACACGGCCGAGTCCGCCACCCAGCCGTCGACGCTCGCGGCGAAGTCGAGGCTGACGAGGTCGCCGTCCTGCAGCACGTGGTCGAACGGCAGGCCGTGCAGCGCGGCGTCGTTCACCGAGGTGCACAGGTTCTTGCCGAACGGCGACTTGCCGAACGAGGGGTGGTAGTCGACGTAGCAGCTCTCGGCACCCCGGTCGGCGATCATCCGGGCGGCGACGCGGTCGAGCTCGAGCAGGTTCACGCCGACGTCGACGGTGTCGAGCAGTTCGTCGAGGACGTCGGCCACGAACCGACCGGCGGCGCGGAGGCCGTCGAGTTCCGTGGGGGTGCGCAGTTCGATCATGGGTCCATCCTCGCTGTTTTGCCCCCGGCGTTCCGTGTGGCAGTATGGATCGCTGTGCCCTGGCTGGACTCTGCCACGGGGGAGTCGCCGACACCGGGCACGCACCACCACTTCATCAGACATCGATCCGCGGCGACCCGTGTGCGTCCGCAGAGAGTAGAACAGCCATGAGCCAGCTCCTCGACAACGTCGACGCAGCATCGCTGCGGACCGACGTCCCGGATTTCCGCGCCGGTGACACCATCAAGGTGCACGTGAACATCGTGGAAGGCACGCGCTCGCGTATCCAGGTCTTCCAGGGTGTCGTCATCGGCCGCCAGGGCCACGGCATCGGCGAGACCTTCAAGGTCCGCAAGGTGAGCTTCCAGGTCGGCGTCGAGCGCTGGTTCCCGGTGCACTCGCCGATCATCGACCACATCGAGATCGTCACCAAGGGTGACGTCCGTCGCGCGAAGCTCTACTACCTGCGCGAACTGCGCGGCAAGGCGGCCCGCCGCAAGATCAAGGAGAAGCGCGACGCCTGATCGCCTTCACAGTGAGCGTCCGCGAGCCGGACGCCGCTGCTGGCCCCTCGCCGATGTACGGTTGTGCATCGACGGGGGGCTTTCCCTTTGCGCCCGCTGAACCCGGGCGGGCACGTGTGAACGAGAGCGGAAATGACGGACACGACTGAGGAATCCGGGCGCAGACCCCGGCCCGAGAAGCAGCGCAACGGGGTCCTCACATTCCTCCGCGACCTCGTCATCATCTTCATCGCGGCGCTGCTCGTGTCGTTCTTGGTCAAGACGTTCCTGATCCGCTCGTTCTACATCCCGTCGGCGTCGATGGAGAACACGCTGCAGATCAACGACCGCGTGATCGTCAACGAACTCGTCCCGGGTGTCGTGGCGCTGAAACGCGGCGACGTCGTCGTGTTCAAGGACCCGGGTGGATGGCTCGCCGGGTCCGAGGTGCCGAGCGTCACGCCGGACACCCAGCCCGCCAAGGCGATCGACTGGGTCCTGACGCAGATCGGCCTCGGGACCGGTGACAGCGACGACCACCTCATCAAGCGAGTGATCGGTCTGCCGGGGGACAAGGTCTCCTGCTGCAACGACCTCGGGCAGATGTCCGTGAACGGCGTCCCGATCAAGGAGCCGTACCTCAAGCTGCCAGCCGGCGCTCCCGCCTCGGCGACCGACTTCTCCGTCACCGTGCCGAAGGGCACCATCTGGGTGATGGGCGACAACCGCAACGACTCCAAGGACTCCCGGTACAACGGGGACACACCGTCGAAGGGGTTCGTGCCGTTGTCCGACGTGACCGGCCGTGCGTTCGTGATCTCCTGGCCGACGAGCCGCTGGACGTGGCTCGACGACCACCCCGAGGTGTTCGCCGGGGTGGAGGAGCGCGACCAGTGACACCCGTCCGCCCCTCCCTCCGCGTCGAGAAGCGGCTGCTGGCCGACGGCCGTGTCACGGTCATCGGGATGGACGAGGTCGGACGCGGTGCGATCGCCGGTCCCGTCGGCGTGGGCGTCGCGGCCGTGACGATCGACGTCGGCCGGGTGCCGCAGGGTCTGGCTGACTCGAAGCTGCTGTCCGCAACCCGCCGGACGGACCTGGTCCCCGTCGTCACCCGGTGGGCACGCACGGCCGTCGGCATGGCGTCCGCCGAGTACGTCGACCGGCAGGGGATCGTCCCGGCGCTCGGAGCCGCGGGGGCGCAGGCGCTCGAGTCGCTGGTCGCCGACGGGCTGTCGCTCGACGGCGCAGTGGTCGTGCTGGACGGTTCGTTCGACTGGCTGACCCGTGCCGTCCCCACCTCGCTCCGTCCGACGACGGACCCGCTCGAGGTCGTCGTGCAGGTCAAGGCCGACCGGGACTGCGCCTCGGTCGCCGCAGCGTCGATCGTGGCGAAGGTCGCGCGGGACGCCCTGATGATCGCGGCGCACGACGAGGCACCCCACTACGCCTGGGCGTCGAACAAGGGCTACGGCTCGACCGCGCACTACGACGCCATCCGCGCGGTCGGGGCGCACGCGCTGCACCGGAAGTCGTGGTTGCACCAGGCGTCGAGCGTGTCACTGGACGGCTTCGACGCGCTCGTCAGCTGAGGCGCTGCGGTCGCCCCTGCCCGGCGGTGGCCTCAGCGGTCCTGCCGCGGCGGCGGCCCGTTCGGCGGCCCTCAAGGTTCCGAGATCTCGGCATCTCGGCGCACGCCCGGTGCCGCTGCGGAACCTCGGCAGAGCGCACGCGGCGTGTTGTGGAACCTCGGTGAGCTCGTTGGGGAGCGGCCGGCCTCGGTGCGTTCGCCCTTCACGTTCGCGGCGCTGGGGCACATGGCTGCGGGGTGGTCGCGCACTGGTGCGGCTGCCGCCGTAGACTGTGGGCGCAATGGATGAAGACGAATTCGACGACTACGACCGCGAGGTCGAGCTGGCCCTGTACCGCGAGTACCGCGACGTCGTGTCGCAGTTCCGCTACGTGGTCGAGACCGAGCGGCGTTTCTACCTGGCGAACGAGGTCGAACTCGTACGCCGGGACACCGAACACGATTTCTACTTCGAACTGACGATGAACGACGTCTGGGTGTGGGACGTCTACCGTTCCGACCGGTTCGTGAAGGGCGTCCGCGTCCTCACCTTCAAGGACGTGAATGTCGAAGAACTGACATCGCGAGAACTCGAACTGCCGAAGGAACTCGCACTCGACGAGTGATCGTCAATTCCGGTGCATTCGGTGAATCGCCGGTGATCGGTGACGTGCCGGAATTCCACGCGCTATTCTGGTCGGGATTTCCCGTCCAATGAACAGGAGCCGCGCATGGCACAGAAGGTCACCGTCCAGCTCGTCGACGACCTCGACGATTCCCCCATCACCACCGGTGAAGGTCGCACGGTCGAATTCGGTTTCGACGGCTCGTCGTACGAGATCGACCTGACGAACGACAACGTCGACAAGTTCCGCGAAGCGATCTCCGACTACATCGCCGCAGCGCGCAAGGTCTCCGGTCGTCGCACCGGCAGCATGGTGCCGAAGTCGACCCCGAAGCGCGGCAACTCCGAAGAGCTCGGCAAGATCCGCGAGTGGGCGAAGGAGAACGGCTACGAGGTCTCGACCCGTGGTCGCATCTCGACCCAGGTGCAGGAAGCGTACGCAGCCGCACACTGAGCCGCTGTCGACGAAGGACCCGGGTGATCGTGATCACCCGGGTCCTTCGTCATTCCTCCCCAAGGGCGATCGTCGTCGTCTGATTCCACAGAGCCGTCGTCGGCGCCCACCCACGCTGCCGTTCCCGCGATCGTTGCCGTGGAGGCAATGACATGGAACAGAAGCTGCATGATCGCCCCGGACGAACACTCCGGAACAGCCGCCTGGGGCGGTTCGGCGAGGACCAGGCCGTGGCGTGGTTGCACGAACGGGGATTCCGGGTCCTCGAGCGGAATTGGCGGTGTGCCCGGGGCGAGATCGACATCGTCGCGTGGGATTCCTGCACACTCGCGTTCATCGAGGTGAAGACGCGATCCGGTACGACGACGGGGCATCCGTTCGAGGCGATCACGGCGACGAAGCGCACCCGGATGCGACGACTCGTGGCCGAGTGGTTCGACGCCCATCCGGAGGTGTCGGCACGCGCGATCCGCATCGACGTCGTCGCGGTCCACGTCGACGGCCCCCGGGCGGTCGTGCACCACGTGGCGGGTGTGCTGTGACGGGCATCGGGCGCGCTGCGGCTGTCGCCCTGCTCGGCGTGACCGGGCGCCGGATCGAGGTCGAGGCCCACCTGACCAGCCAGCTGCCCGCCTTCAGCATCATCGGACTGCCGGACACCTCGCTCGGCGAGGCGCGCGAGCGGGTCCGTGCCGCCGCTGCGAACGCCGGGTGTCCGTTGCCGGCTCGCCGGATCACGGTGAACCTGACGCCGGCGGCGATCCCGAAACGGGGTTCCGGGTTCGACCTGGCGATCGCGATGGCCGTGCTCGCCGGCGCCGGACTCGCACCCGAGGTCAGTGAGCGGATCGTCTACATCGGGGAGCTCGGTCTGGATGGTCGGGTCCGACCGGTCGCCGGCGTCATCCCGATGCTGCTCGCCGCCCGCGACGCCGGGGCCGACCGGGTCGTGCTGCCGATCGGCAACCTGCCCGAGGCCCGCGTGGTCGACGGCGTGCGCAGCACCGGGGTCGACTCGCTCCGGGCCGCCGCGATCGACGCCGGCGCGCTGCTGCCGCCCGTCGAGGTCGACGCCGTACTACCGGTGCCGGTGCCCTCGGTCCAACGGCCGGTGGCCGAACTGTCGGACGTCGTCGGGAACCCGATCGGGGTGCGCGCCGTCGTCGCGGCGGCGGCCGGAGGGCACCACGCTCTCCTGCTCGGTCCGCCCGGTGCCGGCAAGACGATGCTCGCCGAGCGACTCCCCGGACTCCTGCCTGACCTCGACGACGCGACAGCGCTCGAGGTCGCCGCCGTCCGGTCCGTCGCCGGACTCGGGCCGGCGTCGTGGAGCACGAAGCCCCCGTGGGAGGCCCCGCACCACTCCGCGTCGGCGATCTCGCTGATCGGCGGCGGCTCCGGTGTGCTGCGACCCGGAGCAGTGTCGCGGGCGACCGGCGGCATCCTGTTCCTCGACGAAGCACCGGAGTTCCCCCGAGCGGTGCTCGACGCGCTCCGCCAACCGCTCGAGTCCGGTCGGATCACCATCCACCGGGCTGCGGGCGCCGCCGAGTTCCCGGCGCGGTGCCAGGTCGTGCTCGCTGCCAACCCCTGCCCGTGCGGCAACGCCGGCGGAGCGCACGGGCAGCCGTGTGAGTGTCCGCCGAGTGCGGTCCGGCGGTACCTCGGGCGGATGTCCGGACCGCTGCTCGACCGGATGGACATCCGGGTGCTCGTACCCCGGGTGACGACCGGGAAGATGCGCGGTGCCGACGGGAGCACCCCGACGACGGCCGAGGCCCGCGACGGTGTCGCCGCGGCCCGCGCTCGGATGGCCGAACGCCTCCGGGGCACCGGGTGGACGAAGAACGCCGAGGTCACCGGGGCCTGGCTGCGTGCGGACGGTCGGATCGAACCGGGTTCGACCACCGAGCTCGACCGGGCGCTCGACCTCGGCACCCTGACCATGCGCGGGTGGGACCGGGTGATGCGGCTCGCGTGGACCCTCGCCGACCTCGAAGCGGTCGACCGTCCGAGCAGAGCGCACGTCCGGGGCGCCCTCGCCCTGCGGAGCGCGCTGTGAGCGGCGTCGGGCCCGGCCACGGCAGCGAACTGCTCGCCGCGATCCGGCGGCTCCTCGGGACGGACGAAGCGTCGGATCCGGTCGAGACCGCTGCCCGCGTGGCGTGGTCCGTGATCGTGGAGCCGGGGGACTCCGTCGCCGGTGAACTCATGTCGGCCCTCGGGCCCGAGCGCGCCCTGGGGTCGGTCCTGCTCGCGGCCGACGGTGCGTTCGACGAGCTGCTCGAGCGCTGCGGGGAAGCGGGTGTGCCCGGTGCGGAGGACCCCGATGCGCTCGTTGGTGTGCTGCACACGGCCATCGACCGGTGGCGACCGCGCTTGGTCCGGTCCGACGTGGCCGACGTCGTCGCCTCGGCCGACGCCGTCGGGGCACGACTGCTCGTGCCCGGGTCCGCTGGGTGGCCGACGGCGATCGACGACCTCGGCCCCCACGCACCGCTCGTCCTCTGGATCCGCAGCGCCACGGCGGGTGTCGGCGACGGGGCCCCCGCCCTGGCCGTGGTCGGGTCACGGGCGAACACCGTCGCCGGGGCCGAAGCAGCCGCCGAGATCACCTCGGCCGCCGCGGACGTCGGCTGCACGATCGTCAGCGGCGGCGCCTACGGGATCGACGCGGTCGCACACCGGGTGGCGATCGCCGCGGGGGCCACGACGGTCGCGGTCCTGGCCGGGGGGATCGACCAGCTCTACCCCGCCGGCAACGTGCAGCTGCTCCACAACGTCGCTCGGCAGGGTGCCCTGGTGGCGGAGTCGGCACCGGGGACCCGTCCGACCCGGTGGCGTTTCCTGGCCCGGAACCGGTTGATCGCCGCCCTCGCCGACGCCGCCGTCGTCGTCGAGGCCGGCGCGCGGTCCGGTGCGCTCAACACCGCGCACCACGCCGGGCAGCTCGGTCGCCCGGTGTTCGCCGTCCCGGGGGCGTTCGCGTCCTCGGCGTCGGTCGGGTGCCACCGGCTCGTGGCACAGGGCCGGGCGCAGCTCGTCGTGCACCCGGGGGACCCGGTCGCCGCGATGCGTCCCGTGGCCGCGTCCGGTGCGTCCGCGGTTGCGGACGAACCCCTCGTGTCGGTCCAGCGCGATCCCGAGGTCGTCCGGGTCCTCGACGCGCTCGGCCGTCGTGCCCTGCCGGAGGCCGAGATCGCTCGACGGTCCGGGCTGTCAGGAGCCGACGTGGCGGATGCTCTCGCGCTCGCGCAACTGCAGGGGCTCGTGGCGCACAGCAGCGGCGGGTGGGGCCGCGCATGACGTCGGCCAGCCGTACGCTGACGACGTGGCGGACCGAGCAGAGCAGAAGGAAGCGCGACTCGTGGCAGCGGTCGACTCGTTCCTCGGGCACGCTCGACACGCCAGGGGGCTCAGCGAGCAGACGCTCCGCGCGTACGCGAACGACCTCGACCAGTTCGTCGGGTTCGCCGCCCGACGCGGCGTCGTCGGCATCGACGCGGTCGACCTCGAACTCCTCCGTGACTGGTTGTGGGAAGCCGACCAGCGGGGGCTCGCACGGTCGACGATCGCCCGCCGGTCGTCGTCGGTGCGGGCGTTCACCCGGTGGGCGAGCGAGACCGGGGTGACCGCGACGGACGCCGGTGTGCGGCTCCGTGCGCCGAAGGGCGGTTCGCACCTGCCGCGGGTGGTGTCAGCCGACCAGGTTCGTCAGCTGCTCGACGGCCTCGCGGCCCGTGCAGCGACCGACGATCCCGGGGCGCTGCGGGACCTGGCGCTCGTGGAGCTGCTGTACGCCGCGGCCATCCGGGTGAGCGAGCTCGTCGGCATCGACGTCGCCGACGTCGATCGCGGGCGGCTCACGGTCCGCGTGCTCGGGAAGGGGGGGAAGGAACGGGTCGTTCCGTTCGGTGTCCCGGCCCGTGACGCACTCGAGGCGTGGACGTCGCGGGGGCGTCCGACCCTCGCGGCGCGGGCCGACGTACCGAGCACAGCACTGTTCCTCGGCGACCAGGGCGGCCGGCTCGGGGTGCGCAGTGCGTACCGCGTGGTGGCTCGCCTGCTCGGGGACCTCCCCGGCGAAGGGCCGAGCGGACCGCACACCTTCCGGCACACCGCGGCGACGCACCTGCTCGACGGGGGAGCGGACCTGCGGGCGGTCCAGGAACTGCTCGGGCACGCGAGCCTCGGGACGACGCAGATCTACACGCACGTGTCCTCGGCACGGCTGCGCGAGGTCTACCGGACCGCTCACCCGCGCGCCTGACGCTCACCCCGGCCAGGCGGACTCCGGCAACAGCACGGGCCACTCGGCCGGGGGAAGGTACGCCGTCGGGTCCACGTAGCGGCCGTCGACCCGCGCGCCGAGGTGCAGACACGGTGCCGAGGCCGGGCAGTGCCCCACGGACACCCGGCCGACCGGATCACCCTGGCGGACGTCGTCCCCGGCGGCGACGAGTGGCTGCACCGAGTCGAGGGTGCTGACGAGCCCTCCGCCGTGGTCGATCGTCACGACGCTCCTGCCGCCCACCGGTCCGGCGAACGCCACCGTACCGTCGTCGACCGCCGCCGCGGTCGTGCCGAGCGGCGCCGGGACGTCGATCCCGCGGTGACCGGCGGCGTAGTCGTCGGACGGTGGTTCCCACCCGCGCTCGACCACCCGCGAGCCGGTCGGCCAGACCCACGGCTCGGCAGCACGGGCGGCCGCCGTGCGGTCCCGATGGCCGCGGAGGTCCTGCGGCGCGGGCCCAGGCGCGAGCCCAGGCGCGGGCCCGGGTGCGGGCCCGGGTGCGGGCCCAGGTGCGGGCCCAGGCGCGGGCAACGACGCGGTGGCCATCCCGGACGCCCCCAACATCCCGACCACCACCACCACCGCGACGACCGGGGGGAGCCGAGTGCCGGAGCCGGGGAACAGGAACATGCCGCCACTCTGTCCGCCCGGGACCGGCCACACGACCGAGGTGAGGCGGTCCGTGGAGGGCGGGGCGGGCCTCCCGGCCTGTGGAGGGACGACGCGACCGCAACGAACGAGCATGCGGACGCGTCTCGCGACGAAGCGCGAGGCGATCGACGCGTGGACTGTCGGAGAGGTCGTGCGCAGGCCCAGCCCCCGACCCGACCGCCCCGCGCCCGGGCGCACCCGGTTATGACCACATCCGCCACGAGGAGTACAGTCGGGGCCGCTCCGGACCACGCAACGCCGCACGGACGGCGAACGAGCCGACCGCCGGGGCACCGTGCCCACAGCAGCACGGCCGGCAGAACCCAGGAGCATCGTGTCCAACACAGCCACCGGGCACGGCGAGGACCGTGCGTTCAAGGGGAAGGTCACCGCGTTCGCCATCGCAGCAGCGGTGGGCGGTTTCCTCTTCGGTTTCGACTCGTCGGTCATCAACGGCGCCGTCGAGGCCATCAAGGGCGAGTTCGGCCTGTCCGAGGCGGCGAGCGGCTTCGCGGTCGCGTCCGCACTCATCGGCTGTGCGTTCGGCGCCTACTTCGCCGGTCGACTCGCTGACCGCTGGGGCCGCACCCGGGTCATGTTCTGGGCCGCCGTCCTGTTCTTGGTGAGCTCGATCGGCTCCGGCTTCGCGTTCGCCACGTGGGACTTCGTCCTGTGGCGTCTCGTCGGTGGCCTCGGCATCGGTACGGCCTCGGTGATCGCGCCGGCGTACATCTCCGAGGTCTCGCCGAAGGCGATCCGCGGGCGTCTCGCCTCGTTCCAGCAGCTCGCCATCACGCTCGGTATCTTCGCCGCGCTGCTCTCCGACCAGTTCTTCGCCGTCACCGCTGGTGGCGCCTCCGAGGTCGTCCTCGGCCTGCCGGCCTGGCGCTGGATGTTCCTGGTCGGCGTGATCCCGTCGGTGGTCTACGGCATCCTGGCGATCACGCTGCCGGAGTCGCCGCGGTACCTGCTCGCCAAGGGACGGACGGAGGACGCCCGTGCGGTCATGACGAAGATCGTCCCGCGCGACACGGTGAACACGAGCCTGGAGGAGATCCAGGACGGCATCAAGAAGGAAGCCAACGAGAAGAAGGGCTCCATCCGGGGCAACCGCTTCGGCCTGCAGCCCATCGTCTGGGTCGGGATCATCCTGGCGGTGCTGCAGCAGTTCGTCGGCATCAACGTGATCTTCTACTACTCGACGACGCTCTGGCAGGCGGTCGGGTTCAAGGAGAGCGACTCGTTCCTCATCTCGACGATCACGTCGGTGGTCAACGTCGCGGTCACGTTCATCGCGATCTTCCTGGTCGACAAGGTCGGTCGGAAGCCGCTGCTCGTCACCGGTTCCGCCGGCATGTTCGTGTCGCTGGCGATGGTCGCGATCGCGTTCTCGCAGTCGACGATCGTGGACGGCAACCCGAGCCTGCCCGGCTCGTGGGGCGTCATCGCCCTCGTCTTCGCGAACCTGTTCGTCGTGTCGTTCGGTGCGACGTGGGGTCCGCTCATGTGGGTACTGCTCGGCGAGATGTTCCCGAACCGCATCCGTGCCACGGCGCTCGGCATCGGCTCGGCCGCCAACTGGGTCGCGAACTTCATCGTCACGATCACCTTCCCGGTGCTGTCCGGCTTCAACCTGACGGTCACGTACGGCATCTACGCGCTGTTCGCGCTGATCTCGTTCTTCTTCGTCATCGCGAAGATCCCCGAGACCAAGGGTCGCTCGCTCGAGGAGATGGGCATCTCCGCCGAGGGCGACACGGTGAACGCGAAGGCGTGATCAGACGCGCCTGACACACCCAGAACACCGGACGGGGCCCACGCCGCCGGTTCCGGCCCGTCGCGCCAGCGACGGGCCGGCCGTGCCGGTGGGGAGGCCCGGATCACGTCAGCCGGTCGGCGCGCGTGATCCGGGCCTCCCGTCTGCTAGCATTTCTCCAGCAGTGCGCTGATGCGCGCTGACTTCGCGTGTCCACCAAGCCGCTTTCGGCTCGGTACCCGACCACCGGTCCTGCTCTCACGAGCGGGCGGTCGCGTGCCAGGACACCAGGGATCACGACCTCCGGTCGTGCTCGACACAACCGCAACAGGGGCACAGCGCAGCTGTGCGCCGAGAACACAGAAGGAGGACGGCACATGGCCGTCGTCACCATCCGCCAGCTGCTCGACAGCGGCGTCCACTTCGGACACCAGACCCGTCGGTGGAACCCGAAGGTGAAGCGCTTCATCCTCGCCGAGCGCTCGGGCATCCACATCATCGACCTGCAGCAGTCGCTGGCCTTCATCGACCGCGCGTACGACTTCGTCAAGGAGACGGTCGCGCACGGTGGCACGATCCTCTTCGTGGGCACCAAGAAGCAGGCGCAGGGCTCCATCGCCGAGCAGGCGACCCGCGTCGGCCAGCCGTACGTCAACCAGCGTTGGCTCGGCGGTCTGCTCACGAACTTCCAGACGGTCTCCAAGCGCCTCGCGCGCATGAAGGAGCTCGAGGAGATCGACTTCGACGACACGACGAAGGGCTTCACCAAGAAGGAGCTCCTCATCAAGAAGCGCGAGCTGGACAAGCTCCACAAGACCCTCGGTGGTATCCGCAACCTCACGCGGACCCCGAGCGCGCTCTGGATCGTCGACACCAAGAAGGAGCACCTCGCCGTCGACGAGGCGCAGAAGCTCGGTATCCCGATCATCGGCATCCTCGACACCAACTGCGACCCCGACGAGATCACGTACCCGATCCCGGGCAACGACGACGCGATCCGCTCCGTCGGCCTCCTCACCCGCATCGTCGCCGACGCCGCGGCCGAGGGCCTGAAGACCCGCCACAACGGTGGCGACGACGAAGCGGCCGCAGAGCCCCTCGCCGAGTGGGAGCAGGAGCTCCTCAGCGGCGGCGACGCCGCGACGCCGTCCGCCGACGCCGCTCCCGAGGGCGCGACCGTCGAGGAGAACAACGCTGACGCGCAGGTCGCCGCGAAGGAGATCGGCGAGCCGATCGCCGACGACGCGAAGAACGCGGAGCCGACGGCCGAGGCCGAGGCAGCCGCGGAGACCACCCCCGCCGAGTGACCTGTCGCAGGCGCCGGATCCGATCGGGTCCGGCGCCTGCTTCACCACTCTCCACACACGTACCGTCCAGAAAGGACAGTCAATGGCAAACTTCACCGCTGCTGACGTGAAGAAGCTCCGCGAGGACCTCGGCGCCGGCATGATGGACGCGAAGAACGCGCTCGTCGAGGCCGACGGCGACTACGACAAGGCCGTCGAGCTGCTCCGCATCAAGGGTGCGAAGGCCGTCGCCAAGCGCGACGACCGTGCCACCTCGGAGGGCGTCGTCGTCGCTTCCGCCGAGAACGGCGCCGCCACGGTCGTCGAGCTCGCGAGCGAGACCGACTTCGTCGCGAAGAACGAGAAGTTCACGACGCTGGCCGACAAGGTGCTCGGGGCCGTCGCGGCCGCCGGTGCTGCTGACGTCGCCGCCGCGAACGCCGCCCCCGTCGACGGCAAGACCGTCCTCGAGGTCGTCAACGAGTCGGCCGCCGCACTGGGCGAGAAGCTCGAGGTCCGCACGGTTCGCCGTGTCGAGGGCTCGGCCTTCGAGATCTACCTGCACAAGACCAGCCAGGACCTGCCGCCGCAGATCGCCGTCGTCATCGCGTACGAGGGTGACAACGCTGCCGAGGCCCGCTCGATCGCCCAGCACGTCGCGTTCGCGAACCCGACGTACCTGACCCGCGACGAGGTCCCGGCGGACGAGATCGCCAAGGAGCGTGCGACCGTCGAGGCGATCACGCGCGAGGAGGGCAAGCCCGAGGCTGCGCTCCCGAAGATCGTCGAGGGTCGGGTGAACGCCTACATCAAGCAGGTGTCGCTCCTCGACCAGGACTACGCGAAGGACAACAAGATCTCCGTCGCGAAGGCCGCCGAGAACGCCGGCATCACGATCCAGGGCTTCGCCCGCGTCAAGGTCGGCGCGTAACGAACCCGTGACGGGGTCAGGAACCAACCAGGTTCCTGGCCCCGTTTTTCGCGCCTCCGGACGCGACACACACGCGACACATCCGCGAGTACATTTCCACGAGACCACGACGAAGGGTGCGATCAGATGACCGACGAGAAGACCGGACGACGCCGCGTACTGCTGAAGCTGTCGGGAGAGGCCTTCGGGGCCGGATCGCTCGGTGTGAACCCCGACGTGATCGGGGCCATCGCCAAGGAGATCGCCGTCGCCGCGCGCGAGGTGGAGATCGCGATCGTCGTCGGCGGGGGCAACTTCTTCCGCGGCGCCGAGCTCTCGCAGCGCGGCATGGACCGCGGCCGCGCCGACTACATGGGCATGCTCGGCACCGTGATGAACGCGCTCGCACTGCAGGACTTCCTCGAGCAGGCCGGGGCCGCTACGCGCGTGCAGTCGGCCATCGCGATGACCCAGGTCGCCGAGCCGTACATCCCGCGGCGCGCCGAGCGACACCTCGAGAAGGGTCGCGTCGTCATCTTCGGCGCCGGCGCCGGTCTGCCGTACTTCTCGACCGACACGGTGGCCGCGCAGCGAGCGCTCGAGATCAAGGCCGACGAGGTCCTCGTCGCCAAGAACGGTGTCGACGGCGTGTACACGGCGGACCCGAAGAAGGACGCCACGGCCGAGAAGCTGCACCACGTGACCTACCAGGACGCGCTCCTGAAGGGCCTGAAGGTCGTCGACGCCACCGCGTTCTCGCTCTGCATGGACAACGGCATGCCGATGCACGTCTTCGGCATGGAGGGCGAGGGCAACGTCCAGGCCGCCATCCGTGGCGAGCGCATCGGCACGGTGGTCAGCAACTGACCCGCACCGCTGACTAGACTCGACGCCAGTACCGAAGGAGTAACACCGTGATCAGTGATGTCCTGACCGAAGCCACCGAGAAGATGGCGAAGGCTGTCGAGGTCGCCAAGGACGACTTCTCGACCGTCCGCACCGGCCGCATCAACGCGGCGCTCTTCCAGAAGATCCCGGTCGAGTACTACGGCACGCCGACGCCGCTCGCGCAGCTCGCGTCGCTGCAGACGCCCGAGGCCCGCACGCTCATCGTGACGCCGTACGACAAGACGGCGCTCAAGGAGATCGAGCGCGCGATCGCGACGTTCCCGAACCTCGGCGCCAGCCCGACGAACGACGGCGACATCGTCCGCGTGACGATCCCGGAGCTCACCAAGGACCGCCGCAAGGAGTTCGTCAAGCTCGTGCGGACGAAGGGCGAGGACCACAAGGTCGTCATCCGGAACATCCGCCGCAAGGCCAAGGACGACCTCGACGCACTCAAGGGCGAGATCTCGGACGACGAGATCTCGCGCGGCGACAAGGACCTCGAGGCCCTGACGAAGAAGCACGTCGACCAGATCGACGAGTCGCTGAAGAAGAAGGAAGCCGAACTCCTCGAGGTCTGATGCGGCGCCCGGACCAGGGCGGTGAACGCCCCACAGCAGAGCACGGACCCGACCAGACCGGGCCCGTGAAGAAGGGGCTCCGCCAGGACTTCGATGCGCGTGCCCGAGCGGCCCGCACCGACTTCGAGGCGCAGCTCCGCCAGCGCAAGGCCGACTTCGGTGCGCGCAACGAGGCCCTGACGGCGCGGACCGGGCGCAACCTGCCGGCGGCGATCGGCATCGCGCTCGCGTTCGCCGTGGTCATGCTCGGCACGCTCCTCATCTGGCCGCCGTCGTTCATGGTCGTGGCGGCGTTCCTGCTCGGCGTGGGCGTCTACGAGCTCACGAGCGCCATGCGCTTCGCGGGCCGGGACGTCCCGCGGATCCCGAGCGTCGCCGTCGCGATCGCGATCGTGCCGGCGGCGTTCCTGCTCGGGCAGGTCGCGGCACTCTTCACGCTGCTCGGTGGCATCGTCCTGATCAGCCTCTGGCGTCTGGTCGAGGTCGCGCTCTCGCGGCAGAAGCCGTCGGCAGGCGACGTGTTCCGAGACGTCACGAACGGCCTGTTCGTGCAGGCGTACATCTCGTTGCTCGGCGCCTGCGTCGTCCTGCTCTCCGCGCAGTCGCGGGGCAACCTCTGGGTGATCGGTTTCATCCTCGTCGTCGTCGCTGTCGACACCGGTGCGTACGCCACCGGGTTGAACCTCGGCAAGCACCCGATGGCGCCGCGGATCAGCCCGAAGAAGACGTGGGAGGGCTTCGCCGGCTCGGTCGCAGCGAGCATCATCGTCGGCATCCTGGTCGCCTGGCTCATGCTCGGCCTGCCGTGGTGGACCGGCGTCGTCCTCGGCGTGCTGATCTCGGGGTCGGCGACCCTGGGTGACCTCACCGAGTCGATGATCAAGCGCGACCTGGGCATCAAGGACATCTCGTCCTTCCTGCCCGGGCACGGCGGTCTGCTCGACCGCATCGACAGCATCCTGCCGTCGGCTGCCGTCGCCTACGTGCTGTACCTGATCGTCAACCACTGACCGACCTCGATCGACCTCGTCGGCCCACCCTGAGCGCTGCCCTCAGCGCGCCCAGGTTGTGCCACGGTTCGGGACTGGCAGAATGACGCCGTGGCCACCACCTTCCCGACCGCAGCCCGCTCCGCCCTCGGATACGACGTCGACGAGGTCGAGCGTTTCCTCGAGGACGCCCGTCGTGCGTACTCCGCCGACGACAGCGCCCCCGGCATCGAGGCGGCGAAGATCCGTGCCACCGCGTTCTCGATGCGCAAGGGCGGCTACTCGACCTCGCACGTCGACGCAGCGCTGGAGCGTCTCGAGGACGCCTTCGCGGCCCGGGAGCGCGAGCGGGAGATCGGCGATGCCGGGCAGAAGGCCTGGTACGCCGAAGCCCGCACGAAGGCCTCCGACGTCGTGGCTCGCCTCGAGCGGCCCGACGGACAGCGGTTCAGCCGGGTGAGCGTGCTCGGCACCGGTTACCACCCGAAGGACGTCGACGCGTTCGCGGCCCGCCTCGGCGGCTACTTCCGCGAGGGCAAGCCGCTGAGCCTCACCGAGGTGCGGTCGATCGTGTTCCGCCCGAAGCACGGCGGCTACCGCGAAGCCCAGGTCGACGCGCTGCTCGACGCCGTCGTCGAGGTCATGCTCGCCGTCCGCTGACGACGCGCTGCACCCAGGTGCTTCGCTTTCCGTGATCGTTCCGTTACCCTGGTCCTACTCATGGGCAGGCACACGGCAGACCACAGCTCCGACCGCGATCTCCGCGAGCACCTGAGCCTCCAGGCTTCGGGTGAACGCCGCGCGGCACTGAACCGAACCCGTACGGCGGACACCTCGGTGCTCCAGGCGAACCCGCAGGTCCTGCCGGAGACCGGTCCCGTCGCGACGCCGAAGTCGGTCGCGGCGAACCGCGTGTCCGACGAACGCATCGCCGCGTTCGCGCACGAGGCCCCAGCGTCCCGGGTGGACCCGCGTGCCGTGAAGCAGCAGAACGCGACGGCGATCCAGCGCACCGCGACGGCGCAGCAGCCGAACCGTGGCGCAGCCGCTGCGGTCAACGCCTTCGCACGGAAGCGTTCCTCGGTTCCCGCGTTCTCGTTCGTCGGGGTCTTCCTCTTCGTCGGGGCGTCGCTCTTCAACCCGCTCCAGGCCGACGTCGCGCAGGCCGCGGTCGACACCCCGGTGCTCGTGAAGACGCCGCAGGCCCCGCAGCAGTACACCGCGCACGGCACCTACGGCGACGCCGCTGCCGACCGCGACGGCTACGGCGTGACCGTGCCGGCCCCCAAGGTCGTCAAGCCCGTCGTCGAAGAAGCAGCCGACGACGCCACCACCGACGAGACGACCGACGCCGCCGCGACCGAGAGCGTCTCCGCCGCGAACACGCTGGCCGCCGTGGCCGCGACGCCCGACGCGGGCAGCGCACAGGCCATCGCCCTGCAGCTCGTCACGGCCCGGGGCTGGGGAACCGACCAGTACAACTGCCTCGTCTCGCTATGGAACAAGGAGTCCGGCTGGCGGGTGAACGCCTACAACCCCAGCGGTGCGTACGGCATCCCGCAGGCGCTCCCGGGCAGCAAGATGGCGACCGCCGGTGCCGACTGGCAGACGAACCCCGCAACGCAGATCACCTGGGGGCTCAACTACATCGCCGGTGTCTACGGCACGCCCTGCGGCGCCTGGGGCCACAGCCAGGCGAACAACTGGTACTGATCGGCAGTTGGGGTGCCGCGCAGCAACCGGCCGCGGCGTCCCCGTGGTCGCGACGTCGAGCCTGACGAGGACACCGGCCTCGACCGGCTGATGAGTTCGTGGAAGCGCACCGAGGTGCGTCGCGGGCGCGAGTACCTCGTCCAGCCCGTCTCCGCGGCGTCGGCGCTGAAGGAGTACGTCTGCCCCGGGTGCGGCGGAACCGTCCTGCCCGGCACCGCTCACGTGGTGGTCTGGCGATCCGACGGGGTCCTCGGCGACGCTGCTGACCTGGCATCACGCCGACACTGGCACAACCACTGCTGGAGCATCGCATGACCGACGACGGCGAGATCCGCTCCGCCACGCAGCTGCCCGCCCGCCGCACCGACGTCGAGCTCGTCACCGACGACCACGTCACGCTGGTCGGGGAACTCGCCGAACCGGCGTCGGGCCCGGCACGGGGCACCGTCGTGACGCTGCACCCACTGCCGACCGCGCACGGCTTCATGGACTCGCACGTGCTCAAGAAGGCCGCCGCGCGTCTGCCGGCTCTGGCGGACATCGCGGTCCTGCGCTTCAACTTCCGGTCGGTGACGTCGCCGCGCGGCACGTCCGAGGGCGTGTTCGGCGAGGGCGTCTCCGAGGGCTTCGACCTACGCGCCGCCGTTGCCGAGGTGGTCGACCGTGGTCTTCCGACGCCGTGGTTGGTCGGGTGGTCCTTCGGCACCGAGGTGATCCTCAAGCACGCCCTCGAGCACGTCGAGGCCGGCACCGTGGCGGGCGTGGTCCTGCTCTCACCGCCGTTGCACCGCACCACGGAGGACGAGCTCGCGCGCTGGGCGGCCGTGGACGTCCCGGTGGTGGCCCTGGTGCCCGAGCACGACGACTTCCTGCAGCCCGACGAAGCGATCGCCCGGTTCGCCGTCGCCCCGAACGTCCGGGTCGTCCCGATCGAGGGCGCGAAGCACCTGTGGGTCGGGGAGCGGTACGTCCGGATCGTCCTCGACGCCGTTGCCGACCTCGTCGTGCCGGGCAGCGCGCCGCTGCCGACGCACTGGCCGGTCTGACGGCATCCACCGGTTCGACGCACGGTGCGTGCCGACCTCGGTGCGGTGAGCGGACCGGGAGGCGCGACCCGCGCCTCCCGGTCGGCTCGCGTCAGCGTTCGGTCGCGTCCACTGCGTCGTCGGCTGCTCCAGGGGCGGTCCCCAGCAGGCCGGTCGCGTGCGTGAGCACGCCGCGCAGGTTCTCCAGGTAGCCCGCCACGGCCTCGCGCTCGGTGCGGATCGCCGACAGTCGGTCCTCGGCCTCGGCGGTGATGGCAGCCGTCCGCTCCTCGGCATCGGAGACCATCCGGTGCACGCGGTCCTGGGCGTCGGCGACGATGGTGCGGGCGTGCTCCTGCGCCTCGGCGGTGCTGGTGCGCTCGAGGTCGTCGGCTTCCTGCTGGAGCCGTTCGGCGCGCTCACGGGCCTCGGTGGCACGGCGCGTGGCCTCGGCGAGCTGCAGGTTCGCCTCGTCGAGGTACTTCTGCGTCTCGGTGACGGTCTCGTGGTGCTTCTGCAGGTAGTCCTGCTCGGCGTCGTCCCGGCGTGCGGAGAGCTCGGACTCGAGCGTCGTGCGGGCCTCGTCGCGCTCGCGGGCGACCTCGGCGCGGGCCTCGTCACGTTCCTTCGCCAGGTCGGCGCGGGCCGTGTCGATCTCCTGACGGAGGGCGGTGCGCTCGGACTCGAGCGTGTCGAGCTCTGCCGAGCGGCGGTCGGCGATCTCGGTGTCCACCTCGGCGTGCTCGCGTTCGCGGCGTGCGGCGAGCGCGTTCTCGTGCTCGCGGTCCGCGCGTTCGGCGGCAGCATCGGCTTCGGCGCGCTCCCGCTCGATTCGGGTGTCGTGCTCCTCGAGCTCGCGTGCGATGCGATCGGCGGTCTCGTGCACGAGCCGCTCGTTCTCGACGCGCGTCTGTTCCTCGTCGACGCGCAGCTGCGCACGCGATGCCTCGGCCTCCTGCGCCAGGGCGGCACGCGCCGAGGCGAGTTCCCGGTCCCACTCGGCACGGGCTGCGGCGAGTTCCTCGTCCACGACACGGCGGCGGTCGGCGAACTCGCCGTCGATCTCGGCGCGGCGGCGGTCGACCTCGGCCTGCAGCTCGGCGCGGCCGGTCTCGATCGCCAGGGCGTGCGCCTGCTGCTGCTCGTCGCGCTCCCGGTGCCACGCAGCACGCCCCTCGGCGACCTCGCGCTCGAGTGCCTGACGGCGGGTGGACTCCTCGTGGTCGAGGTCCTCGACCCGGCGGGCGTGGTCGGCCTCGAACACGGAGCGGCGGTGCTCGGTCTCGCGGTCGAGGTCGGCCGCGGCGGTGCGCGAGTCGGCCGACTCGCGCTGGGCGATCTCGCGCAGCTCGGCGACCTCGTGCTCGACCTGGGCGCGCAGGGCGTTCGTCTCACGGATGGCGACGGAGCGGACCTCGGCGGCCTCGGTCACCGCGGCACCTCTGATGGCGGCGGCCTCGTTGCGGGCGTCCTGTGTCAGGAGGCCGGCTTCGGCACGGGCACGCTCGACGGTGTCGGCGGCCTCGGCCCGAGCACGGGTGAGTTCGTTGGTCGAGCGGGTGCGCGCGTCCTCGAGGGTGTCGCGGGCTTCCTCCTGCGCCTCGCGCACGGTGCGGTCGGCCTCGGCCCGGCTCGACGCCCGCAGACGCTGCGCGTCGATGTCCGCCTGACTGATGAGACGAGTGGACTGCTCCTCCGCCACGCGCAGGGTGGACTCGAGTCGTGTGCCCAGGCCGCTGTAGGTGGGGGTGCCGGCTTCGTCGAGCTCGCCCTGGAGCTCGGAGACGCGGGACTGCAGGAGACGGATCTCCTTCGCGGCGTCGGCACGGTCGGTGTTCGACTTGATGAGCTCACGGCGCAGGTCGTTCAGTGAGCGGTCGACGTCGTCGCGGCGGTACCCGCGCAGCTCGGTCCCGAACTCTGCCTCGTCGTTCGCCACGTGTCGCTCCTGGGTGCTCGGCGGAGGGCCCGATCCGGCCCGCGGTCGATTGTAGTGGTGGCCCGACGGGGTCGTCTGAGTCCGGCGACAGCCCGGATGGATGCGCTGCTCAGCCATGCTCGCTATCCTGAGTCGCTGATTCGCGCGCCGACATCCCCACCCCGGCGCGGTAGGGAGAGTGTTCGTGCGATTCGTCCTGGCGATCGTCAGTTTCGTCATCGGCCTGCTGCTCGTCGCGTTGGCGGTCGGACAGCGGACCGTGTTCGCTCCGCCGTCCTCGCTCGTCGCGGACAGCTCGACCACCAGCTCCGCTCCGGTCACCGTGATCCCCGGGTCGACGCTCAACGCGAACCCCGGCTACCAGCGCATCAACGTGTCCGGCTCCGGCAAGGTCTTCGCGGCGTACGGCAAGACGGCCGACGTCGACGCGTGGGTCGGCGACGCCGAGCACACCACGCTCCGGTTCGACGCCGAGAGCGCGAAGCTGGTGGGCAAGACCACCGGCTCCGAGGCGTCCGTCCCGTCGCCGAAGGGCAGCGACCTCTGGTACCAGGAGTACGACGGCTCCGGGCAGTTCACGGTCCGTCTGCCACAGGACGTCTCGGTCCTCATCGTCAGCGACGGCACCGCCGCCGCCCCGAGCGACGTCTCGGTCACCTGGCCGAAGGACACCGCGACGCCGTCCGTCGGGCCACTGCTGGTCGCCGGTGGCGTCTTCGCACTCGGCGGCATCGTGCTGCTGGTCCTGGCGTTCCTGCACCAGCGCCGCGGTCGTGGGCCGCGTCGTCGCAGCGGTGGCACCCGACCGCCGCGCGTGCGGGCGTCGCGCCGCGCCGCCGCCGCCGGTGCCCAGGTCCCGACCCGGGGTCGCCGCGGTTCGCGCGCGTTCATCGCGGTCCCCGTGGTGCTCGTCGGCACGCTCGCACTGGCCGGCTGCTCGTCCGACTACTGGCCGCAGGGTGGGGATCCCTCGCTCGCGACCCCGACCCCCACGGCCAGCGCGACCGGCGTGGCGGAGACCACCGAGCCCACGGCGGCGACCAAGCAGCAGATCACCCGCGTGGTCGAGCGGATCGCAGCGGTCGCCGAGAAGGCCGACGGAGCCCGCGACACCGACCTCGCGACGACCCGGTTCACCGGTGCCGCGCTCGACCTGCGGACGGCGAACTACGCCATCCGCGGCAAGGACTCCGAGGTCAAGGCCCCGCCGGCGATCTCAGCCGGCCAGGTGTGCGTCGCGTTGCCGCAGCAGACCGACACGTGGCCGCGCACGGTCTTCGTGATCGTCGCCGAGGACTGCGACGCCAAGTCGGCACCGCAGGCCCTGACGCTCGTGCAGGACACCGCGCGCGACCCGTACAAGGTCGCCTACGACGTCTCGCTCGAGGCCGACGCGAAGATCCCGAGCCTCGCGCCGACGTCGATCGGCGCGGCGCTCCTGGCCCCGCAGTCGAAGCTCCTCGCGATCGCCCCGGACCAGGTCGCGACCGCCTACGGCGACATCCTGTCCAAGGACTCGAAGAGCGAGTACTCCGACCTGTTCGCCACCGAGGGTGACGGCCTTCGCACCACCATCGGCAAGGCGTACAAGGACAAGAAGGCGGAGTCCCTGCCGGACACGGCGAAGATCGAGTACTCGTCCGAGGCCCCGGAGGACTCCTCCGTCGCGATCGCGACCGACGACGCCGGCGCGCTCGTCTCCGCCGACCTCAACGAGATCGAGAAGGTGACCCCGACCGCCTCCGGCGCCGAGGTCAACACCGAGGGTGCCGTCAAGGCACTGTCCGGGGTCGACACGAGCAAGAAGGGCATCAGCGCCACGTACGGCGTCCAGCTGCTCTTCTACGTGCCACCGGTCGCCTCGGATGACAAAGTGGTCCTGCTCGGGTTCACGCAGGGCCTGACCGCAGCGAGTGAGGTGCAATGAGCAACATCCCCCCGACCCCGTCCGGGCTCCGCGGAGCCGTGGACCTGTCGTCCCTCGTCGACCGCGCACAGCGGCCGCCCCAGCCGCCCGCCGGTGCTCCGGCGCAGGCGGGAAGCCCGACCGGAGCTGCGGTGCCGGGCACCGAGACCGGTGGCGACCTGACCGTCCCGTCGCTCGTCCTCGACGTCACCGACGACACGTTCCAGGACGTCCTGGAGCTGTCGTCCGTGGTGCCGGTCATCGTCGACATCTGGGCCGAGTGGTGCGGGCCGTGCAAGCAGCTCTCGCCGATCCTCGAGCAGCTGACCGCCGAGTACGGCGGGCGCGTGCTGCTCGCCAAGGTTGACGCCGACACGAACCCGCAGCTCGTCCAGGCGTTCCAGGCGCAGTCGATCCCGACCGTGGCCGCGCTGATCGGCGGACGCCCGCTCGGGCTCTTCGTCGGCGCGCTGCCCGAGGCGCAGGTCCGCGACGTCTACGAGCAGGTCCTCCAGGCAGCCGAGCAGAACGGCGTCTCCGGTCGCGTCACCGTGGACGGTGCCGCCGCGACCGACGACGCCGCCGAGCAGGGCGAGCCGGAGCCCGAGCCGCTGCCGCCGCACCACCAGGCCGCGTACGACGCGATCGAGCAGGGCGACTACGCCACGGCGATCACCGAGTACAAGACCGCGATCCTGCAGGACCCGCACGACCAGATGGCCGTCGCGGGGCTCGCGCAGGTGTCGCTGCTGGACCGGCTGAACGGCCACACCGCCGACGACATCCGTGCCGCCGCCGGCGCGGGTCCGAAGGACGTCCCGGCGCAGCTCGCGGTCGCCGACCTCGACATCTCCGGTGGCCACGTCGAGGACGCCTTCGGGCGCCTGCTCGACCTGGTGCCGACGGTGTTCGGCGAGGACCGTGAAGCCCTGCGCGTCCGCCTCGTCGAGTACTTCGAGCTCATCGGGACCGACGACCCGCGCGTGGTCGCGGCCCGCCGTCGCCTGGCGAGCGCCCTGTACTAGACGCGCGCGACGAACGGACGGGAGGCCCGTGGCGGATCCGCCACGGGCCTCCCGTCCGTTCGTGCGGGCGTTCCGACCCCTTGCGCAGGCCATGAGATGACGAATCGCGCGTGGGAGGCCGGGATGTCCGGCCTCCCACGCGCGAAACGGCTTCGTACGCGCGGAACGTCCTACTGCGCGAGCTCGAGCCAGACGGCGCCGAGCGGCGGCACCACGAGGTGCGCCGACGCCGGGCGGCCGGCCCACGGGGTGTCCTCGGCCGTGACGACCCCGAGGTTGCCGACACCGGAGCCGCCGTACTCTGCGGCGTCGGTGTTGAGCACCTCGTGCCACTCACCGGCGCTCGGCAGGCCGAACCGCCGCTCGACGGGCACGCCCGAGAAGTTCACGAACACCGCCAGCCGGTCGTCGCCGGCCTTGCGCAGGAACCCGAGTGTCGAGTGGGGTGCGTCGCCGCCCTCGATCCACTCGACGCCGTCGGCCGTGCTGTCGTGCGTCCAGAGGGCGGGCGTGTCCTTGTAGACCCGGTTCAGGGCAGCGACGAGGTCCTGCACGCCGCGGTGCCCGGGTTGGTCGAGAAGCCACCAGTCGAGCCCCTTCGCCTCGGACCACTCTGCGGGCTGGGCGAACTCCTGCCCCATGAAGAGCAGCTGCTTGCCGGGGTGCGCCCACATGAACGCCAGGTAGGCCCGGACGTTCGCGAGCTTCTGCCACTCGTCGCCGGGCATCTTGCCGTAGAGCGAGCCCTTGCCGTGCACGACCTCGTCGTGGCTGATCGGCAGGGTGAACTGCTCACTGAAGGCGTAGACGAACGAGAACGTGATCTCGTCGTGGTGGTAGCTGCGGTATGCGGGGTCGCGCTGCACGTACTCGAGCGAGTCGTGCATCCAGCCCATGTTCCACTTCTGGCCGAACCCGAGCCCACCAGCGCTGGTCGGCTGGGTCACGCCGGGCCACGAGGTGCTCTCCTCGGCGATCATCACGATGCCCGGGTAGCGCTTGTACGCGGTGGCGTTCGTCTCCTGCAGGAACGCGACGGCGTCGAGGTTCTCGCGGCCGCCGTGGATGTTCGGCAGCCAGTCGGTGCGGGAGTAGTCGAGGTACAGGATCGAGGCGACGGCGTCGACGCGCAGGCCGTCGATGTGGAACTCCTCGAGCCAGTACAGGGCGTTGGCGACCAGGAAGTTCCGGACCTGCGGCTGCCCGAAGTCGAACACGTACGTGCCCCAGTCGAGCTGCTCGCCGCGGCGGGGATCCGGGTGCTCGAACAGCGCGTGGCCATCGAAGCGTCCGAGTGCCCACTCGTCCTTCGGGAAGTGTCCGGGGACCCAGTCCATGATCACGCCGATGCCGGCGGAGTGCAGGCGGTCGATCAGGTACCGCAGGTCGTCGGGGGAGCCGTAGCGTGCGGTCGGGGCGTAGTACCCGGTGACCTGGTAGCCCCACGAACCGCCGAACGGGTGCTCGGCGAGCGGCAGGAACTCCACGTGCGTGAAGCCCGTGTACTGCACGTGCCCGATGAGCTGGTCAGCGACCTCGCGGTACGACAGCCCGGGGCGCCACGAGCCGAGGTGGACCTCGTAGACGCTCATCGGCTGGTCGTGCGTGGTCGTCTCCGCGCGGCGTTCCATCCAGGCGCGGTCGCCGTCGGACCACGTGTAGCTCGACTCGGTGATGACCGAGGCGGTGGCCGGGGCGATCTCGGCCTCGCGGGCGAACGGGTCCGCGCGCTCGACCCAGCCGGAGTCGGTGAGGATCTGGAACTTGTACCGCTGCCCCGCGACGGCCCCGGGCCAGAACAGCTCCCAGACGCCGAGGTCGCTCAGACGGCGCATCGCCGTGGTGCGGCCCTCCCAGCCCTCGAAGTCGCCGATCACGCGGACGGCGGTGGCTCGGGGTGCCCACACGGCGAACGCGACGCCGTCGACGCCGTCGATCGTGCGGACGTGCGCGCCGAGGTGGTGCCAGAGCTGCTCGTCGCGGCCCTCACCGAACAGGTGCAGGTCGAGTTCGCCGAGCGTCGGGGCGAACCGGTACGCGTCGTCCGTCGTCCAGGTGGCGTCGTCCTCTTCCGAGGACTCGTCGAAGTCGTAGTCGGCCTCGACCCGGTAGCGCCCGAGCTCCTCGGCGGTGGCACCGGCCCAGAGACCGTCGCCCTCGTGGGTCAACTCGACGTCGTCGCCGTCGAGCCGGACGAGCCGGACCGCCTGCGCCAGGTGACGCACCACGCGGACGCTCGTGCCGCCGTCGACGGCGTGCGGGCCGAGGACGTCGTGGGGCTGGGACCAGCGGCCCTCGGCGACCTGTTGGCGCAGCCACTGCTCGACCGGAGCCGGGCGCGGGCTCGTGCTGTCGGCGGTGGCGGGCTCGGGATCCGGCAGTGTCGGGAGGGCGGTCGACGGCGCAACGGTGGACGGGCCTCCGGTCGGAGTGCCCGAGGACGCGACGGCGTCGACGGACGGTCCCCGCGGGTGCGTCGCGTCGGCGGGGTGCCCCGCCAGCGTGGCGGACTCGGCGACACCGCGGTCGGGCGCCTCGCGCGGTGCAGCGGGAGCACCGGGCAGGTCCTCGTCGGGGGCGGAGACCCGCGGCTCGTAGCGCGGTTCCGGCGCGGCGTCGGACGGCGTCCGCGCGGGCACGGGCGGCGGCGGAGGCGGTACCGGCGGCACGGCGGGGCCGCGGCGCGACGGCGGGGTCGGCTGGGGTGCGGTCGGGTCGTTCGTCATCGGTGCAGTCCTTCCACGACGAGCAGGTGCACGGGTTCCTGGAACGCGTCCAGGCGGACGTAGTTCGACGCGCCCCAGACCCAGCGCTGCCCGGTCACGACGTCACGGACGTCGAACCGGCTGTCGGCCGGCAGGCCGAGCGCAGCGAGGTCCAGGTGCACGGTGGTCTCACGCGCCGAGTGTGGGTCGACGTTCGCCACGACGATCACGGTGTCGGCGTGCCCGGAGCGGATGAACTCGCCGGACAGGTGCTTCGAGTACACGACGGTCGCGGGGTCGTCCGCCGCGTGCACGTGCAGGTTCCGCAGCTGGCGGAGCGCAGGGTGCGCGGCACGGAGTCGGTTGAGCATCGTCACGTACGGGGCGAGCGATGCGCCCTCGGCCTCGGCCAGGGCGAAGTCACGCGGCTTGTACTCGTACTTCTCGTTGTCGATGTTCTCTTCCGAGCCCGGTCGGGCGACGTCCTCGAACAGCTCGTACCCGGAGTACATGCCCCACGTCGGGGCGCCCGTCGCGGCGAGCGCCGCACGCACCTTGTACCCGGCGCGACCACCGAACTGCAGGTACTCGGTGAGGATGTCCGGCGTGTTCACGAACAGGTTCGGGCGCAGGTAGTCGCTCGTCTCGTGCGACAGCTCCTCGAAGTAGGACTCGACCTCTTCCTTCGTGTTCCGCCACGTGAAGTACGAGTACGACTGCTGGAACCCGACCTCTGCCAGTGCGCGCATCATCGCCGGACGGGTGAACGCCTCGGCCAGGAACACGGTGTCCGGGTGCTCGTCGCGGACTTCGCGGATCACGCGCTCCCAGAACCAGAGCGGCTTGGTGTGCGGATTGTCGACCCGGAAGATCCGGATGCCGAAGTCGATCCAGTGCCGCAGGACGCGGAGGACCTCGGCGACCAGGCCCTCGGGGTCGGAGTCGAACTGGATCGGGTAGATGTCCTGGTAGCGCTTCGGCGGGTTCTCGGCCGTGGCGATCGAGCCGTCGGCGCGTTGCGTGAACCAGTTCGGGTGCTCGGTGACCCAGGGGTGGTCGGGGGAGCACTGCAACGCGAAGTCGAGCGCCACTTCCATGCCGGTGTTCTTCGCGGTCTCGACGAAGTCGCGGAAGTCGTCCTCCGACCCGAGGTCGGGGTGGATCGCGTCGTGACCGCCCTCGGGGGAGCCGATCGCCCAGGGGCTGCCGGGGTCGTGCGGCCCCGGGGTGAGCGTGTTGTTCGGGCCCTTGCGTGCGGTCGTGCCGATCGGGTGGATCGGCGGCAGGTAGACGACGTCGAAGCCCATCCGGGCGACGGCGGGCAGACGACGGGCAGCGGTGCGGAAGTCGCCGCTCTTCCACGAGCCGTCCGCGTTCTTCTTCGCGCCTTCGCTGCGCGGGAAGAACTCGTACCAGGCGCCGACGCCGGCGCGGGTGCGCTCGACGTCGAGCAGCTGCGTCGGAGAGTGCGTGCGGAGCGAGGTGAGCGGGGCTTCCTCGACCTCGGCCACGATGCGCGGGTCGTCGACGGCGGCCAGGCGCTCGGCCGGGTCGAGGTCGGTGTCACGCACCTTGGCTGCCGCACGGGTGGCGGCGGGGGAGTCGGTCTCGTCGGCGAGGCGGTCGAGCAGCAGGGCGCCGTCGAGGAGCGTCGCCTCGGTGTCCACCCCGGCCGCGATCTTCAACCGTGCGGCGTGCAGCCACGTGGCCCAGTCGTCGGAGTAGGACTCGACGTGCCAGGTCCAGACGCCGACGTGGTCGACCTGGACGGTCGCCTCGTACCGGTCGGTCCCGGGCGCGCCGAGGGCCAGGGGGACGGTCCTGGTGCCCCCGTCCGGGCGTTCGAGGACGAGGTCGGCGCCGATGATGCCGTGTCCTTCTCGGAAGACGGTCGCACCGAACGTGATCACCTCGCCGTCGAACGCCTTGCCGGGGAACCCGTTCGGCGTCCTCGGGGCGAGCTCGGTGATCGGGATGCGCCCGATCTTCGGTCGGCGGGGTCGGTCTGCGGTGGCCACGTGCCGAACCTACCCGGAAGCCGCCCGGACGTTCCCCGGAACGCGTGTCGTGTGGACAGCTCGTCGGTCGCTCGTGCCGGTGGAGGGACGGACGGGAGGCGCGGGACGGGGCCGCCACGGGCCTCCCGTCCGACCGCCGATTGGGACCACGTTGCGCCCCGCCGTGGTCATCGCGCCCCGACTCTCCGGGGCGCGATGACGTTGACGGGGCGCAGCGCGCGAGCGCGCGAGCGCCCGAACGCCCGGCGCTAGGCCGGCTCGAACAGGTGGATGCCGGGGCCGTAGGCGGTGAACACCTGACCGGCGGGGCGGAGCCGCTCGTGGTCACGGTGCTTCTCGCTCGACCACGCGAGGCGGTAGCCGAGCACGTCCTCGCGCACCGGCAGCGTCAGGTCCCGTGTGCGCCCGCTGCCGTGCACGACGACCAGCACGCGGTCGTACGGCTCGTGTTCCGGCGTCGACTCGGCGAAGTACTGCAGGACGCGGTGCACCGGCTGGTCCCAGCCCTCGATGGTCATCGGGTGCCCGTCCGGTCCGTACCAGGTCATCCGCGAGGCGCCCGGGGTCTCCTGCCCCTCGACGCCGAAGCGCGTCGGCCGGAGTGCGGGGTGCGCCTGCCGGAACCGGGCGAGCGCGGCGACGGCCTCGGTCATCGACTCGGCGTCCTCGTCGTCGGACCAGTCCACCGGGGTGAGGTCGTCGGAGACGACGTACGCGTTGTTGTTGCCGTGCTGCGTGCGGCTCCGCTCGTCGCCCGCGGTGAGCATCGGCACCCCGGCGGAGAGCAGCAGCGTCGCCGCGAGGTTCCGCATCGACCGGCCGCGCGCTGCCCGGACGCCGCGGTCGGCGGTGTCGCCCTCGACGCCGTGGTTGAACGAGCGGTTGTCGTTCGAGCCGTCGCGGTTCTCCTCGCCGTTCGCCGCGTTGTGCTTGCCGTCGTACGACACCAGGTCGAGCAGCGTGAAGCCGTCGTGGGCGGTGACGAAGTTGACGCTCGCGAGCGGGCCGCGCTCGGCGCCGAACAGGTGGCGGGAGCCGGTCAACGCGCCGGCCAGCGCACCGATGCCGGTGTGGGGCATGCCGTTGCGGCGTTCCTCGGCGATGTCGGTGAGCCAGAACTGGCGGACCGTGTTGCGGAAGCCGTCGTTCCACTCACTGGTGCGGTCGCCGGCCGCCCCGAACGAGCCGGTCTTCCAACCGTCGGGTCCGACGTCCCACGGCTCGGCGATGACCAGGGTGTCCTGCAGGTCGGGGTGGTTCCGGATCCGCTCGAGCAGCGGGTGCGACGGGTCGAAGACGTGGTCGGCGTTCCGGGCCAGGGCGGCCATCAGGTCGAAGCGGAAGCCGTCGACCTGCACCTCGCGCGCCCAGTAGACCAGGCTGTCGACGATCAGGTCCGCCGTGGACTCCACGGAGGTGTCCAGGGTGTTCCCGCAGCCGGTGGTGTCGTAGTAGGTGTCCCGGAACGGCGGGTTCGCCTGGGTCCACCGGTACCGGTCCGCGCCGTCGATGCCGCGCAGGCTGGTGGTGGGTCCGCCGAGGCCCTCTTCCGCCGTGTGGTTGTAGACGACGTCGAGCACCACCTGGATGCCGGCCTCGTGCAGCAGTCGGACCATGCCCTTGAACTCGCGCAGGACCGCGGACGCGCCCTCCGCCCGTGCGGGTGCCGAGGCGTGCGCGGCGTGCGGCGCGAAGAACCCGAGCGTGTTGTAGCCCCAGGCGTTCTCGCGGCCGGCGTCCCGCAACCAGTTCTCGGTGTCGAACGCGTGCACCGGCAGGAGCTCGAGCGTCGTGACGCCGATCCGGTACAGGTGCGCGATGGTGCTCTCGTGCGCCACCCCGGCGTACGTGCCGCGCAGGTGCTCCGGCAGGTGCGGGTTCGCGGCGGTCAGGGTGCGGACGTTCGCCTCGTAGACCACGGCGCGGTCGAGCGGGATCGTGGGCTTCACGACGCCGCCCCAGTCGAAGGCGTCGTCCACGACGACGCTCGTCCAGCGGGGCGCGCGGGTCCCGGTGTCGGTTCCGGTCCCGGTGTCGGCTCCGGCCTCGTCGGCGCCGGTCGGGACGATGCCGCGCGCGTACGGGTCGAGCAGGGGCCGCGTCGGGTCGAACTCGTTGCGCGGTCCGACGGGCCCGTCGACGAGCAGGTGGTAGCGGTCACCCGGGGCGATGCCGGGGGTCTCGGCCGTCCACAGGTCGGTCGCCGGCAGCCGCTCGAGCGGGTACCGGACCGGCTGCCCGTCCGCTCGCTCGACGACCACGACGACGGCCGTGGCGGTGGCGGACCGCAGGGAGAACCGCGGGACGTCGGCCCCGAGGTCGAACCCCGGGGTGTGGTCGATCGCTGTCTCGTGCACCCGACAAGGGTACGAGGACCGACGCGTATCCTGGACACCGCTCGTTCCAGGGGGTGCAGATGCCGGTCTACCTCGACCACGCCGCGACGACGCCGATCCTGCCGGAGGCGCTCGCCGCGTTCACCGACGCGCTCGGAACCGTCGGCAACCCGTCGTCGATCCACAGCGCCGGGCAGCGTGCGAAGATGCTGCTCGAGGACGGCCGCGCCGCGGTCGCCCGGTCGCTCGACGCCGACACCGTCGAGGTCGTGTTCACCTCCGGCGGCACCGAGAGCATCAACCTCGCCGTGAAGGGCCTGTTCTGGGCGCGTCAACGCGACCGTGCCCGCCCCCGCATCGTCGTGCCCGGCGGCGAGCACCACGCCACCGTCGACACCCTGACCTGGTTGGAGACGCACGAGGGTGCCGTCATCGACGTGGTCCCGTTGGACGCGCAGGGTCGCGTCGACCTCGTCGGACTGGAGGCACGACTCGCCTCCGCCGACGACGTCGCCCTGGTCACGTTCCTGTGGGCGAACAACGAGGTGGGCACCATCCAGCCCGTGTCACGCATCGTGGAGCTGGCGCACGCCGCCGGCGTGCCCGTGCACAGCGACGCCGTCGCCGCCTACGGCCAGGTGCCGGTGTCGTTCGCCGCGTCCGGCCTCGACGCCCTGAGCGTCTCCGCCCACAAGGTCGGTGGGCCGGTCGGCATCGGTGCGCTGGTGCTCGGGCGGAAGGCCACCGTCGAGCCCCTCATCCACGGCGGCGGGCAGCAGCGGCAGGTGCGGAGCGGCACCCAGGACGCCCCCGCTGCGGCGTCGTTCGGCGTCGCGGCCGCGACGATCGCCGCCGAGCCGATGCCGCATCCGTCGCTCGTGGCCCTGCGCGACCGGCTCGTCGCCGGTGTCCGCGCGGCCGTGCCGTCCGCCGTGCTGATGGGCGACCCCGACGACCGGCTGCCCGGCAATGCGCACTTCACGTTCCCGGGCTGCGAGGGCGACTCGCTGCTGTTCCTGCTCGACGCGGCCGGGGTGGCCGTGTCGACCGGTTCGGCGTGCCAGGCCGGCGTTCCCGAGGCGTCGCACGTGCTGCTCGCGATGGGACTGTCGGAGCAGGACGCCCGCGGCGCGCTCCGGATCACGCTCGGACACACCTCGACCGGTGCCGACGTCGACGCCTTCCTGGCGGCGCTGCCGGACGCGGTCGCCCGGGCCGGGGCTGCCGGGATGGCGTCGCGGGAGCCGTTGCTGGGGCGGTAGCCGGTCGGTGGGCGGTGGTCGTCCTCACCCTCCCTGGGCGAGGCCGGTGATCAGGTTGATGGCGACTGCGACCACGAAGGTCCCGAAGAAGTAGGACAGCAGGGCATGGCCCAACGCGATGCGGCGTGAGGGGGTGGACGACTGGGTGATGTTGCTCGCGCTGTAGGCCATCCCGATGGAGAACGCCGTGTAGGCGAAGTCGCTGTACGACGGATCCTCGTCCAGGTCCATGTCGAAGCGATGGCTGTCGTCGATGTAGTACATGCGCGCGTACTTGAAGGCGTAGACGGTGTTCATGACCGCCCACGCCGCCACGACGCCGACCACCGCGAGGATCGCGGCCGCGGATCCGACCGGATCGTTCTGCTGGCTGCGGACGAGCGCGAACACCACGAGGACCAGGCTGAGGAACGTGGCGGCGATGATGAGCAGGTCGACCACCTTCCGTGACCGGTCCTCGTGCCGGGCGAGGGAGCGGGTCCGTTCCGGGTCGGCCGGCCACGCCGTCGACCACGCCCAGGCGAGGAACACCCCGGAGGCGATCGACCAGCCGAGGAGCGGCGACAGATCGGGGACGCCGAGGAGCACGGCGATCAACGCAGCCGCTCCGCCGATGATCGCGGCGATGCCGGCCTTCACTGAAAGGTGGGACATGACGCTTCCTTCCTGCACGGCGGCTCCCTCGTCCGGGCGCGCATCCGTCTCGATGTCACTGCGTGTGCGACCACCCGGGCCGGGCGTGCGTGAGGGGGACGTAGAGGCCGGTAAGCTCGGCGCGCACGGCGGCGAGCGTGCGAGACGTGGCGTCCAGCTTCATCAGGATGTGCTCGATGTGCGCGGCGACCGTGCGGGGAGCGATCGTCAGCGCTCGGGCGATCTCGACGTTGGAGCACCCTTCGACCACGTGTCCCAACACCTCGAGTTCCCGAGGCGTCAGACCCCGCAGGCGCACGGCCGGTGAGAGCACGACGACGCCGTAGGCCACCGCGCTGATATCGCTCTCGCAGGTGAGCACGGTCACCCGCACGTACCCGTCCCGCGACTGCCGGTGTCCGCGCGGCCACAGGAACGACGCGGAGACCCCTCCCTCACCGATGACGTCCCTCGCGGCGTCGACCAGAGCCGAACCGGTGGAGAGGAGGTCGTCGTCGGACAGGCCCGGGAGGCGAGCGACTCCCCGGTCGGGAAGGAGCACCACGCCTGCTCGTGCTCCGCCGACGAAGGCTGCGGACGCGGCGAGTGACCGGAAGGGGTCGATCCCCGACGCGAGCTCCGGTACGAGTCGTGCCAATCGGCGGCGCAGCGACTCCGGCGGCGGGTCCGCGTTCCGGGACAGCACGGTCATGAAGCCCACGTGCCGACCCCCGTCCTCGAAGAGCGCGACGGACAGCACCTCACGGAATCCCGCGGGGAACAGACACCCCGCCCAGGTCCGGAGGTCGCGCGACGCGGAGGGCAGGTCCGACAGGCTGGTGGGAGGCCGTTCGCGACCGAGCTGTCCGCCGTGCCACCCCGTTCGGCGAGCGCCATCCGCGCACCGTCGAAGGGGATGAGGGGGTGGAGCTCGTCCAACAGCGCCTGGGTCCGCTCGTGGACCGGACCCGGGCGCGCCGCGATCTCAGCGAGCTGGAACGCACCAGTGCGTGTCACGGGACTCGACCACCTCAGGACCATCGCCAGCATGAGTGAAAGGAACTGTCCGAAACCGTCGCTCCACGGTCTACCACGGTCAGCCGACCTCCGCGCGGCTGCTCGCGGGAAGCGCGGATGGGCATGTCTGCCGATGGTGCTCCGTCCCCGTGGGGCGTGCCATTGGTGTGTCGCCCGGTGCATCGGCCCGCGGCGTCCGAAGGCACGTCACGCAGTGAGGAGACGACCATGAAAGCTGTCGTGTACGAAGGGCCGCGCGAGGTCGCGGTGAGAGACGTTCCGGACGCGCGCATCGAGCGCTCCACCGACGTGCTGGTGCGCGTCACGACGACCAACATCTGCGGGTCCGACCTCCACATGTACGAGGGGCGCACCAGCTTCGAGACGGGACGCTGGTTCGGCCACGAGAACATGGGCGTGGTGGTCGAGGTCGGAGAGGGCGTCGACAAGGTCGCGGTCGGCGATCACGTCGTGCTCCCGTTCAACGTGGCATGCGGTCACTGCAAGAACTGCGAACGAGGGCTGACCAACTACTGCCTCACCGCTCAGCCCGTCCCGGATTGGGCCGGCGCGGCGTACGGGTTCGCGGACATGGGGCCGTGGGCGGGCGGCCAGGCTGAGCTGTTGCGGGTGCCGTGGGGCGATTTCAATTGCCTCCGTCTGGGAGAGGACGCTGAGGAGAAGTCCGCCGACTACGTGATGCTCGCCGACGTCTTCCCGACCGGGTACCACGCGACCGAGATGGCCGGAGTGCGGCCGGGGGACCAGACCGTCATCTACGGTGCCGGCCCCGTCGGCTTGATGGCCGCCCTGTCGGCGACCATCCAGGGCGCGGGCAAGGTCATGGTCGTGGACCGCCATCCGGATCGACTCCGGCTGGCGGAATCGATCGGTGCGATCGCGATCGACGACTCGAAGGTCGACCCGGTGCAGGCTGTGCTCGAGCAGACGATGGGACTCGGCGCTGACAACGGCTGCGAGTGCGTCGGCTACCAGGCGCACGACCCGGGCGGGGACGAGCAGCCGGAGCTCACGCTCAACCGTCTGGTGCAGTCGGTCCGGTTCACCGGGCGGATCGGCACCGTCGGTGTGTTCGTGCCGCAGGACCCGGGCAGTCCCGACGAGCTGGCGAGACAGGGGCGGATCGCGTTCGACATGGGACTGCACTGGTTCAAGGGCCAGACGATGGGGACCGGGCAGGCACCCGTCAAGAAGTACAACCGCCGGCTCCGGGACCTCATCGCCGCGGGCAAGGCAACGCCGTCGTTCATCGTCAGCCACGAGCTGCCACTCGACCAGGCACCCGAGGCGTACGAGCACTTCGACAGCCGCGACGACGGGTGGACCAAGGTCGTCCTCAAGCCGGGGAAGGCGGGCTGATCATGGCTGGGAGAGCGGCTGCCGCAGTCGGACTCGGCGTCGCAGGTGTCGCGGCGGGCCTCGTCGCACGCTCCCTCGTCAAGAAGGAGCGCGAGTCGGACGGCGACGGCGCACACCCCGAAGGGTGGAAAGCGGTCACCGTCCTCGGCGACGCCTCTGACTTCGCGCGCGATGGATACCCCGAACCGTTGCAGCGTCTGGCGGGATCGCTCGAGATCCGGATCGACCCGGCTCCCGGAGTCGAGGGCTTCGAGGTCCACGCCCGAGTCCGCAAGGGGGTGGACGTGGACGGCGACCCGAACGCTGCGTTGCGTGCAGCGCTGCGCGATGCGAAGCAGGTCTTCGAGACCGGCGAGATCCTCCGAGCGACACCGAGACCGCACGGAAAACGCCCGCGCACCCTGCTGGGCGCTGCGGTCGACACGGCAGAAGACGATGCGAAGGGCGAGGGTGTGCTGTGAAGGCGCTGTGCTGGACCGGAGTGAACGAACTCTCTGTGGAGAACGTCGACGATCCGGAGATCCTCAACGCTCAGGACGCCATCGTCAGGGTGACGTTGAGCACGACCTGCGGGTCCGACCTCCACCTCCTCGGCGGGTACGTCCCGACCATGCGGGCAGGCGACGTGCTCGGTCACGAGTTCATCGGCGAGGTCGTCGAAGTCGGATCGGCCGTCACCAAGCACAAGGTCGGAGATCGCGTCGTCGTCTGCTCGTTCATCAGCTGCGGGAAGTGCTGGTACTGCCGGAACGAGCTCTACTCGCTCTGCGACAACGGCAACCCGAACGCTGGCATCCCCGAGATGCTCTGGGGTCAGGCACCCGGCGGCTGCTACGGCTACTCCCACGCGTTGGGCGGGTGGGTCGGGAGCCACGCCGAGTACATCCGTGTGCCGTACGCCGACCAGGGCGCCTTTGCCGTTCCCGAGGGGGTCAGCGACGAGCGGGCGCTCTTCGCCTCCGATGCCGCCCCGACCGGATGGATGGGCGCGGAACTCGGTGGCGTCCAGCCAGGCGACACCGTCGCGGTCTGGGGCGCCGGTGGCGTCGGGCAGATGGCTGCGCGGGCCTCGCTGCTGCTCGGTGCTGAGCGCGTCGTCGTGATCGACCGCTTCCAGGAGCGGCTGACCCAGGTGGAGCGGGTCATCGGCGCGGAGACCATGAACTACGAGACCAGCGAGGTGACGGCCGAGCTCCGCGAACGCACCGGGGGACGAGGCCCCGACGTGTGCATCGAGGCGGTCGGCATGGAGGCGCACCGCGAGCGACCGGACTTCGCCTTCGACCAGCTGAAGCAGCAGCTGCGGCTGCAGACGGACAGACCCACGGCCGTCCGTGAAGCGATCTTCGCCGCACGCAAGGGCGGCAGCGTCTTCGTGCTGGGGGTGTTCGGAGGCTTCGTCGACAAGTTCCCGCTGGGGGCGGTGATGAACAAGGGCCTCACGCTCCGGTCCGCTCAGCAGCACGGGCACCGGTTCATCCCGATGCTCCTGGAGCGGATGGCGCGGGACGAGATCGTCACCGAGCACTTCGCGACGCACGTCATGCCGCTCGACGACGGACCCGCCGGCTACGCCATGTTCAAGGACAAGACCGACGGGTGCGTCCGGGCCGTCTTCCGCCCCTGACCGTCGGTCGTCCGCGCGGGCGGTCGCGACCGACCTGGCGGACCCGCACCGGGCCTCCCGGTCGGTCTGACGTGGCGGGCTCGCGCCGGTAGGATCGGTGACCATGGTCGAACTGGACTTCACCGAGCAGCTCTCCGCCCTCCGAGAGACCTTCGGCAACATCCGCTCGGTGGTCGACGTCGACCGCCTGCAGCGCGAGATCGCCGACCTCAGCGAGCAGGCCGGGGCCCAGGACCTCTGGGACGACGTCGAGCACGCGCAGCAGGTGACGAGCGCGCTCTCGCACCGGCAGTCGGAGCTCAAGAAGATCACCGACACCGAGCGACGCATCGACGACCTCGAAGTGTTGGTCGAGATGGCGAACGAGGGTGACGACCAGGACTCGGCCGACGAAGCCGTCGCCGAGCTCAAGGCGATCCAGAAGACCATGGGCGACCTCGAGGTGCAGACGCTCCTCGACGGCGAGTACGACGACCGCCCCGCCGTGATCACCATCCGTGCCGGGGCCGGTGGCGTCGACGCCGCGGACTTCGCCGAGATGCTCATGCGCATGTACCTGCGGTACGCCGAGCAGCACGGCTTCAAGACCACCGTGATGGAGACGTCCTACGCCGAGGAAGCGGGCATCAAGTCCGCCACGTTCGAGGTCGACGCGCCCCACGCCTTCGGCACCCTGTCGATCGAGGCCGGCACCCACCGCCTCGTCCGCATGTCGCCGTTCGGCGCCGCGGGCAAGCGGCAGACCTCGTTCGCCGCGGTCGAGGTCATCCCGCTGATGCCGGAGACGATGGTCATCGACATCCCCGAGAACGACATCCGCGTCGACGTCTTCCGCTCGTCGGGCCCCGGCGGGCAGTCCGTCAACACGACGGACTCCGCGGTCCGCCTGACGCACATCCCGACCGGCACCGTCGTCTCGATGCAGAACGAGAAGTCGCAGATCCAGAACCGTGCAGCTGCCATGCGCGTGCTGCAGTCGCGCCTGCTCCTCCTGAAGAAGGAAGAGGAGAACGCGAAGAAGAAGGAGCTCGCCGGCAACATCACGGCGAGCTGGGGCGACCAGATCCGGTCCTACGTGCTGGCGCCGTACCAGATGGTCAAGGACCTGCGGAGCGAGCACGAGGTGAACAACCCCTCAGCCGTGTTCGACGGCGACCTGGACGGCTTCATCAACGCCGGCATCCGCTGGCGCAAGCAATCCGTCGACGCGTAGGGGTTCGTGAGCCGCGCGCCTCGCTTGCTTTCCGAGCGGGGCGACCTACCCTGATCCGGTCATGATCAAATTCGACCAGGTCACCAAGGTCTACTCGGGCAACCCGAGTCCGGCGCTCGACAACCTCACCCTCGAGATCCTCAAGGGCGAGTTCGTGTTCCTCGTGGGCGCCTCGGGTTCCGGCAAGTCCAGCTTCCTGCGACTCGTGCTCAAGGAGGAGAAGCCCTCACGCGGCCAGATCCACGTGCTCGGGCAACGCCTCGGCTCCCTGGCGTCGCGGAAGGTCCCGTACTTCCGGCGCAACCTCGGCGTCGTGTTCCAGGACTTCCGACTCCTGCCGAACAAGAACGTCTTCGACAACGTCGCGTTCTCGCTGCAGGTGATCGGCAAGAGCAAGGGCTTCATCAGCGAGGCCGTGACCGACGTGCTGAAGCTCGTCGGTCTCGCGGGCAAGGCGACCCGCATGCCGCACGAGCTCTCCGGTGGTGAGCAGCAGCGCGTGGCGATCGCCCGCGCCGTCGTCAACAAACCGGCGATCCTGCTGGCCGACGAGCCCACCGGCAACCTGGACCCCACCACGTCCGCCGGCATCATGGCGCTCCTCGAACGCATCAACCAGGGAGGCACCACCGTGCTCATGGCGACCCACGACGCCAGCATCGTGAACCAGATGCAGCGTCGGGTCATCGAGCTGTCGAACGGCACGGTCCTCCGTGACGAGCAGTCCGGCGGCTACCAGACCCAGGCGGTCCCGATCCAGCGCGGCACCGTGTCGAACACCACCGGCATCCAGACCATCCCGGGGCTCATCCGATGAGGCTCGGGCTCGTCATGTCCGAGGTCGGCTCGGGCCTTCGGCGCAACGCGTCGATGGTCGTCTCCGTCGTCCTCGTGACCTTCATCTCGCTCACCTTCGTCGGGACCGCGATCCTGCTCCAGATGCAGATCAACCAGATGAAGGGGTACTGGTACGACCGGGCGCAGGTCGCCGTCTACCTGTGCACCGACACCGACACCACCGGCAACTGCACGGGTGCCAAGGCCACCGAGGACCAGCGGAAGCAGGTCCAGGCCCAGCTCGAGTCGTCCACCCTCAAGCCGTACATCGAGAAGACGTACTACGAGGACCAGGACCAGGCGTTCACCCGCTTCAAGGAGCAGTTCAAGGACTCCGCGGCGACCGAGTTCGTCAAGCCCGAGTACCTCAACGAGACCTTCTGGGTGAACCTGAAGAACCCGTCGCAGGCCGACGTCCTCGTCGAGAGCCTGTCGAAGGTCGCCGGTGTGCAGAGCGTCGTCGACCAACGTGGCTACCTGCAACCGATCTTCAACCTCCTGAACGCGTCGTCGTACACGGCGATCGGCATCGCGGCGCTCATGCTCGTCGCCGCCGTGCTCCTCATCGCGACCACGATCCGGTTGTCCGCGTTCAGTCGACGGCGAGAGCTCGGCATCATGCGGCTGGTCGGTGCGTCGAACCGGTTCATCCAGACGCCGTTCGTGCTCGAGGGGGTGATCGCCGCCGCCATCGGAGCCGTCCTGGCGGGTGGTGCCATCACCGCGGTCGTGTGGTTCTTCGTCCGGAACTTCCTGGCGGAGCGCTTCACCGGCACGGCGTTCATCGGCATGGGCGACGCGGCCATCGTGGTGCCGTCGGTGATCGTCATCGGGGTGTTGCTCGCCGCGGTGTCGGCGTCGATCGCCATCCGCCGCTACCTCAAGGTCTGATCCGCCGCGCCGGGAAGGTGCGTGGGGTCCCTGCTGTTGGGTAGTCTGTAGGGCTGCGCAGTGCAGCGCCCGGAACGAGAGGAGTCGTCATGGCGAAGGAACGCGGTGAGAAGATCGTCGCGACGAACCGTCGCGCCCGACACGACTACCTCATCGAGGACACGTACGAGGCCGGCATGGTCCTGTCCGGCACCGAGGTGAAGTCGCTGCGCATGGGACGCGCCTCGCTGGTCGACGGGTACGCCTACATCGACCGGGGTGAGGCCTGGATCGATGCGGTGCACATCCCCGAGTACACCGAGGGAACGTGGAACAACCACGCACCGCGGCGCAAGCGGAAGCTGCTCCTCCACAAGCAGCAGATCGTGAAGATCTCGCACAAGACGTCACAGGGCGGCTACACCCTCGTGCCGCTGCAGATCTACTTCCACGACGGTCGGGCCAAGATCGAGATCGCGGTCGCCAAGGGCAAGCGCGAGTTCGACAAGCGGCAGGCCCTGCGGGAGAAGACCGACAAGCGTGAGGCCGAGCGGGCCATGCGCACGAAGAACCGCGTCGGCGAGTAGCGCCCTCGCGCCTCGGTCAGCTAGACTGAGGGACTGCTCCGATCGGAGCAGCGGCAACACAACTCAACAGCGTGACAGCGGCTCGCACGTCCGGCCCGCATGGGGATGATCGGTTTCGACATTGCCTGTGTGCCGACGGGAAGCGGGCCGAGGACCCACGGTTATCTCGTGAACGATCCGTGGAAAACAACAAGTGCCAATTCCAAGCGCACTGACTTCGCTCTCGCTGCGTAAGCAGCCCAGCACATGAAGTCCGTCGGCCAGGTGACCGTCCCCTAACCTGATCCCGGCGTCATCCAGAGGACTTGCTGCACGGTTGCGCCTCAGGGCCGTGCGGGACTTGCACTGAGACTGGGCCCGTCGTCCTAGAAGCCGGTAGCAAAGGACGGGGCCGAGCAGAACGAACCATCCGGATACGCCCGTAGAAGACGTCGAATTGCAGCGATGGACGGGGGTTCGATTCCCCCCATCTCCACCATTCGCCGGTCGTCGAGCCGCTGTCACCACGTGTTGCACGAACGCCCCGTCACCGTCCCTGGACGATGCCGGGGCGTTCGCTGTCTCGCCACGTCAGGGGACTACGCTCCGGAGGGGGCGCAGGGAAATGCCCGCGTCGATCCCGAACGGAAGGCCCCCACGTGGTGCAGGAGATCGCGATCCGAGTCCGTCTGCGCGAGCAGGAGCGAGTGGTGCTCGCCGACTACGAGCGGATCGTCGGGTCCGTCGCGACGGTCGCAGCCCTCGCCGCCTGGCTGCCCACGCCCGACGCTCGCCTGGTCGTCCGCGGCCGGGGTGCCGAGCCCGTGCGCCTCGAGACCGTCACCTACGGTTCGGTCGTCGAGATGCTCGTCGTGCTCGACCAGCGCTCGGCTGCCGTCGAGCGGGGTGCTGCAGCGATCGCGGCGCTGATCTCGTCGGTGCGGCACGAGCACGTCGCCGACGACGTGGCCGGGGTCGCCGGTGAGCTGGACCGCCTGGACCGCGCTGCGCCGCGTGGGCGGTCGGTCGTCGAGCGGACGCTCCGCACGTTCCTCGAGGGTGCGCGCGCCGACGTCCTGGCACGCAAGACCACGACCCGCGTGCGGACCGCGCAGGCGCTGTTGCGTCTCGCCGAAGACGACGCGGTGCTCACCGTCGAGCGGGTCACCGATGCGCTCGCGCCCGTACTCGAGGAGCACGCGGTCGATGTCGCGCTGGACACGGGTTCCGCCGTGGTCGTCGAGCCGATCGACGGGGTCGAGTCGCCGGAGCAGGCCCCGCTTCTGCCGCTGCCCTCGGGGGAGGCGAAGCAGGAGAAGTCGGAGAAGAAGCCGTCCAAGAAGAAGTCCGACAAGAAGAAGTCGGACGAGAAGAAGTCCGACAAGAAGAAGTCCGACAAGAAGAACGACGGCAAGAAGAAGTCGGACAAGAAGAACGACGGCAAGAAGAAGAAGTCCAAGAAGTAGCAGCCTGAGTGCTTATACAGCACAATTGTTTCCGGCGTGTTACAAAATCCGACCAAGCCGCGGCCACGGTGCCAGAGTCGATGAGCGCGACCCCCGTTCGTGGGGCCCGCTCACTCGACGGGAGCAGCAGTGGCTACAACGACGACGCCGGCGTTGCCGGACTCAGGCCTCAAGCGGAACGTGGGCTTCATCGGGCTCATCTGGGCCTCGACGGGGTCGATCATCGGCTCCGGTTGGCTCTTCGGGTCGCAGGAGGCCCTGAAGACCGCCGGCCCGGCCGCGATCATCTCGTGGCTCATCGGTGGTGTGGCGATCCTCGTCCTCGCCCTCGTCCACGCCGAACTCGGCGGCATGTTCCCGATCGCGGGCGGGACGGCGCGGTTCCCGCACATCGCGTTCGGGGGCGTCGCCGGTGCGTCGTTCGGCTGGTTCTCCTGGTTGCAGTCCGTGACCGTCGCCCCGATCGAGGTCGAGGCGATGATCAAGTACGCGCAGCACTGGCAGTTCGCGCACCCGTGGCTGCACACCACGACGGTGGACGGGGAGACGCAGCAGCTGCTCACCGGCGCGGGCATCGCGGTCGCCGTCCTGCTCATGGCGGTGGTCACGGTGATCAACCTGTTCAGCGTCCGGATCCTCGCGAACACGAACTCGGCGGCGACGTGGTGGAAGGTCGCCATCCCGCTGCTGGTCATCGTCGTGCTGGCGTTCAGCGGGTTCCACGGCTCGAACTTCACGGCGGCCGACGGCTTCATGCCCGAGGGTGCCAAGGGGGTCCTGGCGGCCGTGTCGACCTCCGGCATCATCTTCGCCTTCCTCGGCTTCGAGCAGGCCGACCAGCTCGCGGGTGAGGCGAAGAACCCGCGACGGGACATCCCGCGTGCCGTCATCGGCTCGGTGCTCATCGGGCTGGTGATCTACCTGCTGCTGCAGGTCGTGTTCCTCGGGGTGCTCCGGTCGGATGCGATCCAGGGGTCCTGGGCCACCGCCGACTTCACGAAGTACACGGGGCCGTTCGCCGACATCGCGATGGCCGCCGGCATCACCTGGCTGGCGGTGGTCATCTTCATCGACGCGATCATCTCGCCCGCGGGGACCGGGTTGATCTACGTGACGGCGACGAGCCGCATCTCCTACGGGCTCAGTCGCAACGGGTACTTCCCGAAGGCGTTCGAGTGGACGACGAAGCAGGGCGTGCCGTGGGTCGGGCTCGTCACGGCGTTCGTCGTCGGTTGCGCGTGCTTCGCTCCGTTCCCGTCGTGGCAGGGGCTGGTGAGCCTCATCACGAGCGCGTCGGTCCTGATGTACGCCGGTGCCCCGTTGGCGCTCGGTGCGTTCCGGAAGCGGATCCCGGAGATCGAGCGCCCCTACCGGATGCCCGCCGCTGCGGTCCTGTCGCCGATCGCGTTCATCGTCGCGAACCTCATCATCCTGTGGACCGGGTGGGACACCGACTGGAAGCTCGGCGTCGCGATCCTCATCGGTGCCGTGGTGATCGTCCTGAACAACGTGTTCCGTGGCCGGTCCAGCGTCCGGCCGCGATGGGACTGGAAGGCGGCACAGTGGCTGCTGCCGTACCTGATCGGCATGGGGCTCATCGTGTTCCTCAGCGACTTCGGTCCGCTGACGCACCCGGTGTTCCCGCTGTGGATCGACATCGTCGTCGTCGCGGTGTTCTCGCTGGTGGTCTACTACTGGGCGATCAACTCCGCGTCGGACCGTGCGGAGATCCTCCGAACGGCCGACGACGTGCGTGACGTCGAGGAATCAGGCGTGGTCGAGCCGGTCCACCACTAGAAGTCGAACAGGTTCGCCCGGATGCCCCCGGCGCCGTACTCCCGCCGCAGGAGCCCATGGCGCCGGAGCACCGGCACCAGGTCGCCGAACATCCGGTGGATCTGCGCCGGGTGCAGGTCGCCCGAGAAGATGATGCCGTCGTTGTCGGCGTCCGACCCGAGTTCCTCGATGAAGTCGGCGAACTCGTCGGCGGTCCCGACGAAGCCCTCGTGCGAGGACACCCGCCCCTTGCGGGCCTTGCGTTCCAGGAGCGTGCGCAGCGGGGCGTCCGGGGTGTCGCCGAGCAGCCCGCGGATCGTGCCGGCGGAGACGTGGTCGCCGAAGGTGCCGTCCGGCACGGGAGCATCGAGGTCGAGCGCGAGCAGGTCCGTCTCGGAGTCGCTCGACCACGCGATCGCCGCGGTCCGCAGGTCGTCGTCGGACGGGTGCCGGGACGCCTCGACGATGCGGTCGGCCTCGTCGGACGACGAGACGATCTCGGGCTTGAGGACGAACAGGATGCGCAGGTCGGCGGCCGTGCGTCCGGCGCTCTGCGCTGCGGCGATCACGCGACCGCGGTAGTCCGCCACCGCGGCGGCCGACAGCGGCGCGAGCGCGAGTTGCACGTCCGAGTGGGTCCCGGCGAACGCGAGGCCCCGACCGGAACCACCGGGGGAGACGACCACCGGGTCCGAGTCGAGCGGCAGTGCGTTGAGCGGCCCGTCCGCGGTGAAGTACTCGCCCTCGTGGTGGAAGGCGTCGAGCGCGTCGCCGTCAGCGAAACTCCAGTCCGATCGGTTCCCGATGAACCCGGATCCCCAGGAACCCCAGAGCCGGCGGAGCAGCGTGATCCACTCCTCGGCACGGTCGTACGCCTGGTCGTGCGGCAGCGGTGGCAGACCGGCGTGCCGGGCACTGCCGACGTCGGTCACGACGTTGATGCCGAGGCGCTCCGACGACAGGTGCGCCAGCGTGGCGAACTGTCGTGCAGCCAGGTACGGCGGCGTGAAGCCGGCGTTCACGGTCGGCGCGATGCCGATGTGCGAGGTCGCCGCGAACAGGTACGGCGCGAGCAGCAGCGGGTCGTGCTTCGGGCCGCCGTACGCCTGGCGGATGCGCAGGTCGAGCGTCGACGGGTTGCCGAGCGAGATGGCGTCCTCGGCGATGACCAGGTCCATGCCGGCCTGCTCGAGCGTGCGGACCGACTGCTGGTACAGGTCGGGCTTGGTCCAGTCGTGGCCCCAGTCCCAGTCCGAGCGCCCCCACGCCTGCGGGCCGAACCCGCGCGAGAAGAAGTACCCGAAGTGTTGCGGTCGTGCCATCGTCTAGAGCTCCTCCGAGATCACGTGCGTGCCTGGGACCGAGTGTTCCAGGGACGCGCGCTCCGCGTCGGACGTGCCACGGGCCTCCAGGCTCTCCCCGTCGATCCCGGAACGCAACGCGGCGAACCCGCGCTCCAGGTCGCGGAGCAGGTCCGCGACGTCCTCGATGCCGACCGACAGTCGGATGAGGCCGTCGTCGATGCCCTGGTCGGCGCGCTCCGCGGCGGTCTTGCCGGCGTGGGTCGTCGTCGCGGGGTGCAGGATCAGCGAGCGGACGTCACCCAGGTGGGTCATCCGGCTGAACAGCTGGACGCTGTCGATGAAGGTGTGCGCGGCGGCTTCGCCGCCCGCCAGCGTGAACGCGAAGACGGAGCCGGCTCCGCGCGGCAGGTAGCGCTGGGCGAGGTCGTGGAACGGACTGGAGGCCAGACCCGCGTGGTCGACGCTCGTCACCTCCGGCTGTGCTTCCAACCACTGCGCCACCGCCAGCGCGTTCGCGCTGTGGCGTTCGACGCGCAGGCTCAGCGTCTCGATGCCCTGGCGGATCAGGAACGCGTTGAACGGCGACGGGGTGGGGCCGATGCGCGAGGCGACGACGTCACGGGCGAAGACGACGAACGCCCGGTTGCCGTAGCGCTCGACGTAGCTGTCGCCGCCGAGCGACCGCTCCGGGTTGGTGAGGTGCTGCCAGCGCTCGGGGGAGGCGGACCAGTCGAACGTGCCGCCGTCGACGACCACACCGCCGAGGCCCGCGCCGTGGCCGGACAGGAACTTCGATGCCGAGTGGATGACGATGTCGGCGCCGTGCTCGACCGGGCGGACCAGGTACGGCGTCGCCAGCGTGTTGTCCACGATCAGGGGGACGCCGGCGCGGTGCGCGGTGTCGGCGACGCCGGTGATGTCGAGGACGTCGTTCTTCGGATTCGGGATCGTCTCGGCGAAGAACGCCTTCGTGTTCGGGCGGACGAGCCGTGCCCACTCGTCGAGGTCGCGCTGGTCGGCGACGAAGTCGACTTCGATGCCGAGACGGCCGAGGTTCTGCACGAGCAGCCCCTTGGTGCCCTCGTAGATGCTGCGCGCGGCGACGACGTGGTCGCCCGCCTGCAGGAGGCCGAGGAACGCGATGGTGGCCGCCGCCTGGCCGCTGCCGACCAGGATCGCCTCGACACCACGCTCGAGCAGGGCGACGCGGCGCTCGACGTCGGCGTTCGTCGGGTTGCCGAGGCGGGTGTACGTGTAGCCGTCCTCGGTGCCGGCGAAGCGGCCGCGCGCCTGGTCGAAGTCGTCGAAGAGGAAGCCGGAGGACATGTGGATGGCTGGGATCCGTGCGCCGTGCCCTGCGTCGGGCACGAAGCCGCCGTGCACCTGTTCGGTCGAGAAACCGTGATCGTCGTTCGCCATGGGACACCTCCGGGAGTCGTCTGGCGGTAGCCTCGCAGCCTTCGCCGTGCGGACAGGCGATTGCGGCGTTCCGTTACGCGGGACGGGGACGCAGTGCCGGTCCCGATGCGGAACGACGAGGTCGACGTCGTCCGACATCGAGGACGTCGTTCCGGGTCGACCGGCGCCCCCGTCAGAAGAGTGCGCGCACGCCCGCCGCCACGGTGTCCCAGACCTCGAGCAGCGGGACCCGTGCGAGCCACACCGCCAGGCCGTTCACCAGCACGAACAGCACGAACCAGACGCCGGCCGGCACCCGCATCTCGGCTGCGGCGATGTGGAAGTCCGTCTGCACGCGGGCACCGGTGAGCAGCCACCGTGCGACCTGCGCGACGGACCGCAGTCCGTCGACGACGAAGAACGCGCCGACGGCGGCGACCACGAGCACCGTGGTCTCGGACGGACGCAGTGCCACCCACAGCGCCAGGACGTCGAACCCGAGCACGACGAGCAGCCCGAACCAGTTCCGCACGAACACCAGCGCCACGAGCCCGATCACACCGAGGACCGCGACGGGCAGCCACCGCGAGCCGTGCAGGACCCCGGTCACCAGGAGCACCCCGGCCCAGAGCGGCGCGCTGTACCCGGCGTAGAGGTTGAGGATCCGGACGAGCCAGCGGGTGCCGCCGGGGACCCGCCCGAGCTGGACCCAGGCTTCACCGGAGCCGTCCGGGTGCAGGTCGATGCGCTGGATGCGGCCGCCGAACGGGACGACGACGACGCAGTGCCCGACCTCGTGGGCGATGGTCGCGGCGATCCGGGCGACGCGTCCGACGAGCGGCAGGAAGGGCAGGAGCGCGCCGACGAGGAGTGCGACGAACACGAGGGGCGGGGCTGCGGTGGTCAAGGGACCAGCATCGCAGCCGTGTCCCGCGAACTGCCCGAGACCCGGCGTCGAGGACGATGTGGAACGACATCCTCGACGTCGTACGACATCGAGGACGTCGTTCCGAGTCGTTCCGCTCCGGCCGTCGGCGCCCGGCCCGCGCGCGCCGGGGTCAGCCCAGGACGGTCGGCCCGGCCACCACGACGACGAGCACCGTCGTCATGGCGATCGCGAACGCCGTGAGCACGACCAGGAACGTCGTCAGGTGGTTCATCCGACCGCGCATCACTCGACCGTCACCGACTTCGCCAGGTTGCGCGGCTTGTCGACGTCGCAGCCGAGCTGCAGCGCGAGTTCGCGGGCGAGCATCTGCAGCGGCACGACGGCCTCGAGCGGACCCCACGGCGCCGCCATGGCGCCCCAGGCGAGTCCGCCGGTGCCGCGGCTGCCGAGCGCCGGGATGTCCGACCCGTCGCCGCCGATGGTGATGACGAACCCGCCGCGGGCCCGGACCTCGGCGATCGCCGACTGGATCTTCGGCTCGCCGTGGTCGATCACGACGACGGGGGTGCCCTCGTCGACGAGTGCGAGCGGACCGTGCTTCAGCTCGCCTGCGGGGTACGCCTCGGCCCAGAGGTAGCTGAGCTCCTTGAGCTTGAGTGCGCCCTCGGCGGCGTACGGCAGGCCGGCACCGCGGCCGAGGAACAGGAAGCCGGTGGCCTCCTTCACGCTCGACACCAGGAGCGGCATCCGGTCGGCGGACACCTGCGTGGCGTGCTCGATGCGCGACGGCAGGTCGAGCAGTTCGTCGACGAGCGCGTGGGCACGTGCGACCTCGATGCGGCCGGACGCCACGAGCGCGGAGATCACCGCGGCGACGCCGACGACGACCTGCGCGGTGAACGTCTTCGTCGCGGCGACGCCGATCTCCGGACCCGCGTGGCAGTCCAGCACGGCGTCGGCGCGACGGGCCAGCGAGGAGTGCATGTTGTTCGTCAGCGCGAGCACTGGGTGGCGGTCCTCGAAGCGGTCGAGCGCGCGGAGCACGTCGGCGGTCTCGCCGGACTGGCTGATCGCGACGACCAGGGTGTCGGGGCCGAGCACGGCCTGGTCGGCCTCGCTGGCGACGACGATGTCGGTCGGGACGCCGCCGATGCCGCGCAGCGCGGTGGCGATGACCTGGCCGGCGTTGAGCGAGGTGCCGCACGCGACGATCGCCAGGCGCTGGAATGCGGGCAGCCCGAGGCCGACCCACATGCTGCCGTCCGCGGTGCGGCGGGCGATGCGGTCCAGGATGGTGCTGACGACGTCGGCCTGCTCGCCGATCTCCTTCGCCATGTGGTCGGGGTGGTCGCCGAGGTCCAGCGCGGTGGCGGCGAACGGCGACGGGGTGGGGAACGGCACGGGCACGGTGATCCCGTTCGACGACCAGGTCCAGGCCTCGCCGAGCTCGACGACGTCACCGTCGCGGAGCGCCACGAAGGTCTCGCACCACTCGGCGATCGCACCGATGTCGCTCGCCACGAAGTCGCCGCGGGCGGACCGGGCGACGACGAGCGGGGAACGGTCCGCGGCCACGACCATCCGGCCGTCGCGGGCGTCGAGGACGACGATCGCCCACGACCCCTCGAGCTGCGCGGTCGCGATCTGCACGGCGAGCATCAGGTCCGGGTCGACGGCCAGGGCACGCTCGACGAGGTGCGCGATGACCTCGGAGTCGACCTCGGAGCGGAACCGGTGGCCCTGCGCCGTGAGCATGTCGCGCAGGCGCTCGGCGTTCTCGATGATGCCGTTGTGCACGATGCTGATCCGGCGCGAGCAGTCGGCGTGCGGGTGGGCGTTCGCCTCGCGCACGGCACCGTGCGTGGCCCAGCGGGTGTGGCCGATACCGACGCCCGTCAGGGCGTCGCCGGACCGGGCGGCGACGAGCGTGCGCAGGTCCCCGACGCGGGAGACCGATCGGATCGTCTCGGTGCGTCCGGCGGCGGTCCGGACGGCGATGCCGGCGGAGTCGTAGCCGCGGTACTCGAGTCGTTCGAGTCCGTCGAGCAGGTAGGGCGTCGCGTCGTCAGACACGCGGGCCGCGATGATGCCGCACATCGGCTGTCCCTTCGGGGGAACGGGGTGGGGGAGTGGAGCGGGGGTTCGGCACCGACCGCCGTCGGGTCTGCCGCGCGTCCGGGTCCTCGCGGTCCTGACCGGCGCCCGTCCTCGGATCAGGCGAGGACGGACGACGGAGTGGGTGGGCCACGAGGTTCGGGTACCGGACGGGGTACCGCGGTCTGGCCCCTGGGGAGGGGCACGGCGGTCGGTGCATGAGAAGCCTCACCCGGCGACGCCGCCACGGCAACAGTCGTCGACTGCTCTTGCGGTTCCCCGCGTGCGGGGGACGCCGCGGTGCGGTCGCGTGCGGACTCCCGCAACGCGCGCGCTCCGCATGAAGCGACGCGCCAGCGGCGCGCGGCGCCAGCGCCGACCGAGCCTGCGAGGTCGGTTGCATGAAGACCGCGAAAAGACGGACGGGAGGCCCGGTACCAGCTGGTACCGGGCCTCCCGTCCGTCCTGTGGTCGCGTCGACCTGTGCGCTCTTCGACTACGTGAGCAGCGCGACCAGGTGGGAGCGCGACCGCGCGCCCACCTTGCGGTAGATCTGCGTGAGTCGCAGCTCCACCGTGCGCTGCGACATGAACAGCGACGACGCGATCTCGCGGTTGCGGTAGCCCTCCGTCACCTTCTGCACCACGGCGCGCTCCTCGGCCGTGAGCGAGGTGAGCACCGCGGAGGCGTCCGGGGCGCTCCGAGGCGTGCCCGGCATCGACGCGGACAGCACCGGTGCGGACCGGAGCGACGGCCCCGTGCCGAACGGCGGCATGGCCGCTGCCGGTGCGGGGGTGACGAGGGGACGGCGCATGCCGGCCGCCTCGTACGCCGCCGCTGCTGCCGCACCGAGGCGCGGACGCTCGGCGGGGTTACCGACCGTCGCGAGGGCCGCGAACGTCCGTGCCCGCTCGAACTGCGAGTCGTGCGGCTGGAACAGCTCCAACGCGCGGCGACGGGCGGTGTCGCGGGTGGTGTCGTCGGCGACGAGCGCGAGGCTCCTCGCCAGCACGAGCGCACCCCAGCGACCCGGACGGGCGTGGTGGTCCGCAGCGAGCCGCGCGGTGATGGTGCGGGCGTCGTCGATCCGTCCGAGGCGCGCGTACGCCTCGACCAGGTCGCCGAGGTGCCGGAGCACCGCGGGGTTCCGCAGGGACCGGCCGATGGCGTCCGCCGCTTCGAGTGCGGCGGCTGCCTCCTCCAGTCGGCCATCGAGCAGCAGGACCCGACCGCGGAGCGCGTGCAGCTTCGCCGTCGCGCCCCACAAGCGGCTCGTCGAACGCTGCTCGAGGCACCGGTCGACGACGGCGAGGGCCTCGGCCGAGCGCCCCTCGGCGAAGTGCCGCCAGGCGATCGCGATGGCCCGCGACGGCTCACGGAGCCGCTCGACCACCGAGGAACCGGCCTCCCAGACGTCGATCGCGCGGAGCGCCTGCCGGAAGTTCCCGGAGCGCACCTCGTTCTCGGCGGTCAGGTAGCGGGCTGCCTCGGTCCACACCGGCGCCGTCTGCGGGCCACGGGCGAGGACGAGTGCGAACACCCGACGCGCGCTCCGGTACCGCTCGGCGATGCTCAGCGCGTGGGCGAGGAGCAGCAGGGCCGGGTCGGACATCGCCAGCAGCACCGACGTCGCGAGTCCGTCGTGCAGGTCGGTGTCCGACGGCAGGGTGCCGTCGATCGCCGCGATGAGCTCCCGCGCGGTCGCCGTGATCTCCAACGTGTGCGGAGATACCGACGCCTCGAGGGGCTCGACGCGGTGCAGCAGGTCCCGCGCCTGGTCGAGCTCCCACGCCTCGGCACGGAAGCACGCCACCATGGCCATCAGCCCGGCGACCGCGTCCACGTCGGCCGGTTCGGTCGCGTCCACCGACACGAGGAGTTCGTCCGCGTGCACGGCGTCGCCGCTGAGGTACTGCGCCGAGTACTGCAGGCGCAGCCGGCGGACCTCGTGCGCCGTCGTCCGGAACGGACGGAGCGCGGCGAGGTAGCGCGCGGCGAAGCCGAGCAGCCGGTTGCCGAGCAGGGCCTCGGCGACCCCGAGCAGCGCGACGAGCTCGTCCTCGGTGCCGCCACCGACGTGCAGGGCACGCTCGGTGAGGGCGATCGCGGCGTGCACGTTGCCGTCCACCACGTAGGACCGTGCGGCGCCGAGCAACGCGACCACGTCGGGGACGTCGTCGACGAAGCTCCGGTGCCACGCGGCTGCCCGCGGGTCGGACTCGGTGCTCGCCGTGGCCAGCGCGGCGTGCGCCGCGCGGCGGTCACGGGCGGGCATCCGCCAGTACAGCGCGGATCGGACGAGGGGGTCACGGACCGTCACGCTCTGGCCCCGCACGGTGGCGAGGCCTGCTCCGACCAGGTCGTCCAACTCGTCGCGGTCCCAGGCCGTGGTCTTCGCGACCGGCACCAGGGCGAGTTTCGCGAGGACGTCCAGATCTCGTCCCGCGGCGGACCCGAGTGCGAGGGCTGCGAGGGCCTCGGTCGTCGGAGTGGGTCGGAGCGGGAGCACGATCGGCTCCGCGCCGGTGAGCTGCTCGCGGCTGAGCACCGCGAGCTGTTCGCGGAGTGCGCCGGGGTTGCCGCCGGTCTCCGCGGCGAGGACGGCGAGGACGCCGTCGTTCGCTTCTTCCGGTGCCATGGTCCGGGCGAGGATCAGTGCCTCGTCGGACGGCAGCGGCTCGATGCGGAGCGTCGGCAGGGCCGCGAGCGGACCGTCCGACGGCACCGAACGGACCGTCGCCACGACGCGCAGGGCGGTGCCTGCGAGTCGGCCGGCGAGGAACGCGATGAGCTCCTGGCTCTCGACGTCCATGCGGTCGAGGTCGTCGATCAGCACGAGCGTCGGCGGCAGGGTGAGGGCGTGCACGGCGTCGAGGAAGTCGTGCGCCGCCGCCAGTCCGGCGGTCACGGGGACCGCCGTCTCACCCGTCTGCAGGAGATGGGCGATGTGCGCCGTCGCACGGGGGTCGTCGAGCGCGGTGAACAAGGAGGTCACGCCGGCCAGCGGCCAACGGGATTCGCTCCCGTTGACACCGACCCGCACGACGGGGAGGGAAACGCGGTTCGAGACCGCGTCGAGGACGCTGCTGCGTCCGGAACCAGGGTCGCCGACCACGACCATCGCGGACTCCCGAGGGAGTACAGCGAGGGTCGCGATCCGGTCGACCTCGAGACGTCGACCGGTGAGTGCCATGACTCACCGGCCTCCGGGCCCGGAAGTGGATCCTGCGGAGAGGTCGTCGGCGAGCGCGGTGAACGCTGCGACGGGGCGCCGTGAGGCGGACCGGACTGCTGCACGGTGGGTGGCCGTGTCGGAGTGCGGACGGATGGCGGCGACTGCGCGCGCGCCGGAGCTGTCGTGGATTGAATGCGGTCGACGAGTGAGGGTGCACTCGGTTCCGCTCGGGAACGATGATGTCATCGTCTGTATCACCCCTCGGGTTAGGGTCTTCGGACGAACACGGTCGGCTGCGCACGTGCACTCGGATCTAGGGAATCCAGGTGCTTGCGTGACCTTCCGTAGGAGCACGATAACTCAGGTCCTGGCCATCTGAGCCGCCCCGCGCACCGCGTATCCGGCAACGGTGCCCCCAGTCCGGGGGGCCACGACGAGGGGTGTCACCCGGTGGGGGACGGTCGGTGTACGAACGATGGTGATGTCCAGCCCTGACCCGACCGACGCCCGCCTCGACGACCGTACGCGTTGGAGGGCCTTCGCCGTGTGCGTCGCGGTGGCCGCCCTGACGATCCTCGACCTGTCGAAGGTCAACGTCGGGCTGCCGTCGATCGAGAAGTCCCTCGACGCCACCAGTTCATCCCTGCAGCTCATCGTGGCGGGGTACGCGCTGGCCTTCGGCCTCGCCCTCGTGCCCGCCGGTCGGCTCGGCGACCTGAAGAGCCGCCGTGCCCTGTTCATCATCGGACTCGTGGCGTTCACCGTGTCGAGCCTGCTCTGTGCCGTGGCGCCGACCATCGAGGTGCTCATGGTCACGCGGATCCTGCAGGGCTTCGCCGCCGGCACCCAGATGCCGCAGGTGATCGGGCTCGTGCAGCAGCTGTTCCGAGGCCCGGAGCGCGGACGGGCCTTCGGGCTGTTCGGCGCCATGATCGGCATCTCGACGGCACTCGGCCCGACGATCGGCGGGGGCCTCATCGCGATCGGCGGCGAGGAGAACGGCTGGCGGCTGCTGTTCTGGATGAACGTGCCGCTCGGACTCGTCGCGCTGTTCTTCGCGATGCGGCTGCTGCCCAACGGTGCACAGGTGCAGGCGAAGGACCGCGAGCTGGACATCGTCGGCATCCTGCTGCTCGGCGCCGCCATCGTCACGTTGATGCTGCCGTTCGTGCTCACCACGGGTGCCGGCGACTCCGGTGCCCGGTGGCTCTGGCTGGTCGCCTTCGTCGTGTTCCTCGGCCTGTTCGTGTTCTGGGAGGTCCAGTACAAGCAGCAGGGCAAGTCGCCGGTGGTGCACTTCGAGCTGTTCCGGTTGTCGTCGTACCGCAACGGGCTGTCGATCGTGGCCGTCTACTTCGCGGCGATCCCGGCGTCCTTCCTGATGGTGACGCTGTTCCTGCAGGAGGGGCTCGGGCTGTCACCGCTGTTCGCCGGCATGGTGAGCATCCCGTTCGCGGCCACGAGCGCCGTCGGGTCGTACATCGGCGGACGGATCGTCGACCGGGTCGGACGGGCCCTGGTGGTCTTCGGGCTGTTCATGGTCGTCGTCGGCTTCGTGCTCCTCATGCTCGCCGCGGTGCTGACCCCGCCGGAGGTCACGCCGTGGGCGATGGCCGGGGCGTTCCTGGTCGGCGGGCTCGGCGGCGGGTTCGTGGTGTCGCCGAACCAGACGCTCACCCTGGCCGAGATCCCCGTGGAGCAGTCCGGGGTCGCCGGGTCCATGCAGCAGCTCGGGCAGCGCGTCGGGACCGCGATCGGAACCGCGGTGGCGACGAGCATCTTCTACGGGATCGTGCGGGGTGCCGCCGCCGGTTCGGACGGTTCCGGCGGTTCCGGCGGCTTCGCCGGCGGGAGTCGGCTCGACGCGTACCACGACGCGTTCCGGAGCGGCACGACGTTCACGGTGTCGCTGATGGCGCTCGCGCTCGTGCTGGCGGTCGGGGACCTGGTGGTGCGGCGGCGCGCTGCCCGGCGTGAGGCGGCGGCTGCGGCTGCCTGAACGACTCGGAACGACACCCGCCACGTCGTCCGACGTCGAGAGTGTCGTTCGGGGTCGTGCTAGCGGCGGATGACCTCGACGACGGCGTCGTGCACCAGGCCGTTCGTCGCGAGTGCACTGCCGTGCCAGGCCCCGGGGTCGCCGTCGAGCGAACTGAAGCGCCCGCCGGCCTCTTCCACGATGGGCACGAGGGCCGCGATGTCCCACGGCTTCAGGTCGGGTTCGCCCGCGATGTCGATGACCCCCTCGGCGACCAGCATGTACGACCACATGTCGCCGTAGGCGCGCGTCCGCCAGACCTTGCGGGACAGGTCGACGAGGGACTCGAGCCGGTCGTCGTCGTCCCACTGCTGGATGCTGTTGTAGCTCAGGCTCGCGTCGGACAGGTCCGCGACGCCGGAGACGCGCAGCTCGCCGTCGAACGAGTGCGCGCCGAGCCCCTCGGCCGCCCACCAGCGCTTGCCGAGCGCGGGGGCGCTCACGACGCCGAGCACCGGGCGTCCGTCGACCGCCAGGGCGATGAGCGTCGCCCACACCGGCACGCCGCGCAGGTAGTTCGCGGTGCCGTCGATCGGGTCGACGACCCACTGACGGTGCCCCTCGCTGGTCGCCTCGGCACCGGTGTCTGCCGTGGTCTCCTCGCCGAGGAACGCGTCGTCGGGTCGTTCCGTCGCGATCCGCTCGCGCAGGGCGTGTTCGACGGCCTGGTCGGCGTCGGTCACGTGCGTGCTGTCGGCCTTCTTCGACACGTGCAGGTCGGCGGCACGGAACCGCTCGAGGCTGATCGTGTCGGCGATGTCGGCGAGCGAGCGGGCGAAGTCCAGGTCGGCGCTGAGGTCCACGGGTCGAGCGTAGCGGGGCTACGCGGCGACGACCTCTTCCTCTTCGAGCCGGGTGACCTCACGCTCGCGGGCGATGCGGGTGCGGCGGGCCACGAGGCCGTGCACGACCACGCAGAGCAGGACGGCGGCGGCGAGCCACAGCGCGAGCACCAGGGATGACCGGCCGAGCGAGGCGTCGGGGAAGTACTGCAGGTCCTGGGCCGCCTGCAGCCAGGCTGCGCCGCTCCAGAAGGAGTGGAGCGCGGCGAAGAACCCGGGCACGAACGACGCCTGGAAGATGCCGCCCGACGACGTGAAGTTGAGCATCACGAACAGCATCGTGAGCACGGGCGTGGTCCACCGCCCGAGGACCGGGTGCAGGCCGACGCCGATCGCGACGATGATCGCGTCGTACAGCCAGGCGAACAGGAACACCTGCCAGTGGTGGGTCGTGATGACGCCGTAGATCGGTCCGGCGACGATGACCCCGATGCCGGCGACGACCCCGGCGGTGGCGAGGCCGACGACCGCGGTCCACACCGCGCGGAGCTTCGTCGCGACGGACGCCACGGCGATGGCCGATGCGTAGCCGCCGACGCTCAGCGCGACGAGCAGGAAGAACAGCCCCTGTCCGGTGCTGTCCTGCTCACCCGTGGGGACGACGTCGACGACCCGGAACGGCACGTGCTGCTCGTACGCGATCGGCAGGAAGACCTTCTGTGCGGCGCTCGCGGTCGTCTCCGACGCTGCCGTCGAGACGTAGAGCGTCGCGCCCGTGGCGGTCGGGGCGTACACGGCGGCCAGGTCGCGGTCGCGGATCTGCCGCTCGGCGTCCTTGGTCGACGCGACGACGTGGGCGACGAGGGCGCCGTCGGACTCGTCGGTGACGGTCTGCGCGAACACCTGGGTGGCGGCGGCCTGCCCGACGATGCCGACCGGTAGCTCCTTCGGTGCGGGGGCGTGGAAGGCGCCGAGGTAGGCGAGGCCCATCCCGGCGGCGAGGAACAGCGGCACGAGGATGTGCGTGGCGAAGGTCAGGAGCACCCGTCCGAGGCCGTCCGGGCGCAGGACGCTGTCGGTGCGCTGCGGTCGCGGTGCTCGCGAGGACTTGTGGGTGGGGGAGTGGTGCGCGTGCGACGTCGTTGTCGTGCTCGAGGACGGGGCGTCGACGGCGGGGGTCGGCGCAAAGTTGTACTTTGCAACTTCAGACACGAGGGTTCACTGTATAACACCGCTGCACACTTGTCGACGCGTGCTGGCCGGTGGGTCGAGGCCCGAGCGCAGTGGGGCGAAGCGCCATGCCCGAGCGCCCTCCGCCGGGGTTCCACGACATGCCGCATGCGGTTCCCCGAGGTTCCACGAACGGCCCGATCTGCCGCCGAGATGTGCAGATTTCGGAACCTCGACGGCGGCGCGGGGCGCGGGCGCAGCTCGGCGCCGGGCTACTCGAGGCCGGGGTCGGAGGCGCCCATGCCCGTCAGGAGCGCGCGGAACGAGTCGAGCCGTTCGACACCGGTGGCGCCGAGCTCGCCGTCCTGCACCCGGTCGACGATCTCCCAGTCGTGCGCCTGCGCCAACGGGATGTCGTCCCGCGCGGGCCGCACCGGGATCGCGTGCGCGGCGAACGCGCGGAAGACGTTCGCGGGGTCGACGTGGCCGAGGCCGAACGACCGCACGCCGGGGGTGTCGATGATCCAGCCGCCGTCACGGACCCGCAGCGCGATCGACGACGACGAGGTGTGCCGCCCGCGCCCGGTCACCGAGTTCACGACGCCGATCGCCCGGGTGGACCCGGTCAGGGCGTTCACGAGCGTCGACTTGCCGACACCGGAGTGCCCGACGGTCACGGTCACCTTGTCGTCGAGCAGGTCGTGCAGGGCCTCGAACGGGACGTCGTCGGACCGGCTCGTCACGATCCGCAGGTCGAGGCACGCGAAGTGGGCCAGGAACGGCGCCGGGTCGGCGAGGTCCGTCTTCGTGATGCAGAGGATCGGGTCGAGCCCGGCGTCGAACGCGGCGACCAGGTAGCGGTCGATGAGCCGGGTGCGGGGCTCGGGGTCGGCGGCCGCCACGACGATGAGCATCTGGTCGGCGTTCGCCACGATGACGCGCTCGACCTCGTCGGAGTCGTCGGCGCTGCGGCGGAGCAGCGTGGTGCGCTCGGCGACCTTCACGATGCGCGCCAGCGACCCGGGGTCGCCGGAGACGTCGCCGACGAGCGACACGCGGTCGCCGGTGACGACCGACTTCTTGCCGAGCTCGCGGGCCTTCGTCGCCGTGATGACGTGCTCGGATCCGGAATCGGAGTCGGACCCCGTCGCCACCAGCACGCCGAACCGCCCACGGTCGACGTTCGTGACCCACCCCACGGGCGCGTCGTCGTACGTCGGCCGGGTCTTCGTGCGGGGCCGGTTGCCCTTCGGGTTCGGACGCACCCGCACGCTCGACTCGTCGTACTGTCCGTACGGCTCGTCCGCGTCGGAGTCGTCACCGTCGACGTCGTCCCACCAGCTCATCGGATCAGCGCTCCATATCCGGTGTGCCGGAGGCGGTCGCGACCAGGTCGGCCCACAGCTCGGGGAACTGCGGCAGCGTCTTCGCCGTGCACCCGATGTCGTCGACGGCGACACCGTCGACGACGAGGCCCACGACGGCGCCGGCGGTCGCCATCCGGTGGTCGTCGTACGCGGCCCAGTCGCCGCCGTGGAGCGTGGCAGGCTCGATGCGCAGGCCGTCGTCGAGTTCGCGCACTGAGCCTCCCGACCGGTTCACGTCCGCCGCGAGCGCGGCGAGACGATCCGTCTCGTGCCCACGCAGGTGGCCGATCCCGGTGATCTCGGTCGGCCCGCCGGCCAGCGCGGCCAGCGCGACGAGCGCCGGTGCGAGTTCGCCGCCGCGGCTGAGGTCCAGGTCGAGACCCGGCAAGGAGGCCCCACCCCGGATCCCGACGCCGCCGTCGACGAGCAGGTCGTCGCCGTCACGGGCCACGGTCGCGCCCCACAGGGGCAGGAGCGTCTCGAGGTCGGCGCCGACCTGCGTGGTCTCGCGCGGCCAGGTACGGATGCGGACGGTGCCACCCGCGACGAGCGCGGCGACCGCGAACGGCGCGGCGTTCGACAGGTCGGGCTCGATCGTGACGTCGCGCGCGGCGATCGAACCGGGGTGGACGACCCACTCGCCGACCGCGGGTTCGTCGACGGTCACGCCTCGGGCACGGAGCGCAGCGACGGTCATCTCGATGTGCGGCAGGCTCGGCAGGCGCTCCCCGACGTGGGTGAGGTGCAGGCCCTCGTCGAAGCGCGGCGCGGAGAGCAGCAGGCCCGACACGAACTGCGACGAGGCCGACGCATCGATCGACAGGTTGCCGCCGCGCACCGAACCGGTGCCGGTGAAGGCAAACGGCATCGAGCCGTCGCCGTCGTCGGTGACGTCGACACCCAGGTCGACGAGCGCCCCGATGATCGCGTGCATCGGACGCTTGCGGGCGTAGGGGTCGCCGTCGATGACGACCGGGCCGACCGCCAGGGCGGCCAGCGGCGGCAGGAACCGCATCACGGTGCCGGCGAGGCCGCAGTCGACGCGGACGTCGCCGTGCATCGGTGCCGGGGTGATCCGGAGGTCCGGGCCGTAGGGGTTCGGCTGCGCACCAGGTGCCGGCTCGACCTCGTCGATCCCGACGCCGAGCTGCCGGAGCGCCGTGATCATGAGCGCCGAGTCGCGCGAGTGCAGCGGCAGGCGGATGACGGAGGGGCCGTCCGCGAGGGCGGCGAGCACGAGCTCGCGGTTCGTCAGCGACTTCGAGCCGGGCAGCGCGACGTCGCCGCGCAGGGGACCGCGCGCGAGCGGGGCGATCCAGGGGGCCGGGTCCGCGGCGGCCGGTGCGCCGCTCTGGGAATGCGTCGTGTCTGCCATCGGTTCACAAGACTAGTGAAACGATCGGGAGGACCCTTGGCGACAGCACTCGCACCCTCGCGGCCGCGCCTGCCCGGCGTGTCCACGTCGCTCGCTCTAGACTGGCCCGCGATGACGACCGACGAGCCGCAGGCAGCACCGCACGACCTGGTCGAGGAGACCGAGGAGCAGCTCGACGCGGTCGAGGCGGAAGAAGAGGCGTCGTTCGTCGACGCGAAGACCGTGCCGGCCGACGAGCTCCGCGCCCTCTTCGAGACCCAGGCGCTGCCCTTCATGGACCAGCTGTACGGCGCGGCGATGCGGATGACCCGCAACCCGGCCGACGCCTCGGACCTCGTGCAGGAGACCTTCGTCAAGGCGTTCGCCGCGTTCCGTCAGTTCAAGCAGGGCACGAACCTGAAGGCCTGGCTGTACCGGATCCTGACGAACACGTTCATCAACACGTACCGCAAGAACCAGCGGAACCCGTACCAGGGCACCATCGACGAGCTCGAGGACTGGCAGCTCGGCGGCGCCGAGAGCGTCACCCAGTCGATCTCCGCACGCTCGGCCGAGGCCGACGCGATCGACCACCTGCCGTCGTCCGCGGTCAAGGACGCCCTGCAGGCCATCCCCGAGGACTTCCGGATGGCCGTGTACTTCGCCGACGTCGAGGGCTTCTCGTACCAGGAGATCGCCGACATCATGAAGACTCCCGTGGGGACGGTCATGAGCCGTCTGCACCGTGGCCGCCGGCTCCTCCGAGGGCTCCTGGCGGACCACGCCCGTGAGACCGGCATCGTCCCGGACGCAGCGTCGACGGCGACGATGCGCGGACGAGGCCGGAAGACTGCCGCGACCCAGGGTCGCGTCGATGGGAAGGAAGCACGATGAGCGGCTGCGACTGCTCCAAGGCGAAGGCCGAGCTCGAGGAGTTCCTGCACGGGGAGCTCTGCCGCGAGGACGCGGCGGACATCCGTGAGCACATGGACGACTGCGAGGACTGCACGACCGAACACCGCGTCGGCGTCGTCCTGATCGAGACCGTGCGCCGCGCGTGCAAGGAGACCGCTCCGGAAGAACTGCGTGGCGAGATCCTCGCGCGCATCCGGCTGGAGCAGTCGACGCACTGATCGATCGGCGTCGTCGTGGCGGTCCGCGACCGGCCGCGTCTCACCGTCCTGCGGCGTGGTGCGCTGCGATCGTCGCTGCGTCCAGCACGGCGGCGTGGACACGGACCGTGTCGACGTCGCCGGTGTACGCGTAGTCGCCCGCATCGGGCCAGCCGGCAAGGGTCTGCCGCCCTGCTCGCCAGTGCCCGTCGTACTGTCGGAGCGACGCGGCATCGGCCCGGGTGCCCTGCTGTACGGCGTCGAGCCAGAGGGTCATCGACCGCGGCTGGAAGGTCGCGACCGCGTGGTGCCAGTCCCCGTCGGTGACGGCCGCGGACGATCCCACGGTGAACTTAAACTGGGTGCCCGACCCCTCGACGCCGAAGCGGAGGCGACCGCTGCTGTCGATGTAGAGGTGCCGGTCACGGTGCGTCGACGCGGCGTTCCGGTCGGATCCGAATCCGAACAGGCGACCGCCGCCGGTGTCGGTGGTCCGGAACCACACCTCGATCGTGAAGGCGTTCGGGGCGCTCACGGCGGAGTCGGTGACGGCCCAGGTCTCGGCACTGCCCGTGGTCCCGAAGGTCGCGTGGGGGTTGTCCGCGCAGCCGCCGATCGTCCGGGTCCCGTCGCCGATGAACTGCCCGCCGGCACCGGTCCCACTCGAGTCGGTGACGAGCCGGTCGTCCTTGTCGGCGAAGTCCCACGCGAGCACTGCGCCGGGAGCGGGGTCGTGGAAGCACCCGAACGTCTGGCTCCGGAGCGACGAGGCGGAGTTCGTGGTGCCGCTGAACCCCGCCGACGCCATGGTGCCGAGGACGATCGTCGTGGCAGCCAGCGCGGCGACGATCGGCAACGCGGTCTGCGTCGGACGCACCACACCGGCCGGTGTCAACGCTGGTGCGTGCAGTTCCCTCCGTGGCGTCCCGCACCGTCGGCACGGCTGACCGGCCACGATGTCCCGGTCGGCCCGTGCCAGTGCAGCGAGGACGGCGGCGACGGCGACCGTGAGGGCGACCGACGTCCAGGCTCCCGATCGGATCCACACGGTGAGCAGTCCGATGCCGGGGAAGCGGAGCACCCCGACGCCGTGGACGGCCGTCGGGGCCACCGTGCTCCGGTCCGCCAGCGCGTTCGCATCGCCGCGGAGCCGGAGCGCCCCGTCCTGCTCGATGCGTTCGAGGCGGTGCAGCCGGAGTCGGTCGTCGTGGTCGGGGTCGTCGACGAGCAGGACCCGTCCGGGCGTGACGGCCTCGGCATCGACGGGCATCGCCGCCACGATGTCGCCGGCCCGGACACCGGGTGCCATCGAGTCGGACACGACGGTGGTGACGTGCCACCCGAAGGCCGCGGGCAGGGCAGCCCAGACGGCGACGAACAGCACGGACCAGAGCACGGTCCGCGCGGCGACCGCGAGGAGCAGCCGCGGGGCGTCTCCGACGCAGGGTCGGGTCTCGGCGCGGTTCGGCAACGGCTGCTCCTCGGGTCGTGTGCGGCCGGGTTCGGCCGCGTTGGTCGGTCTCGGACGGAAGCGCGTCAGTCGGTCTGGGCTTCCCAGACGAACGTGGTGCCGGCTTCGGACTGCTGCGCGGTGTTCGGGGTCTCCGTGTCGAGGTCGTAGGTGAACCGGTACGTGGTGCTCGCCGTGCCGACCGCTGGCTTCCAGTCGTCGACGCCCGTGCCGAAGGAGTCGAGCGCCATCAGCCCGGCGAGGGTGCCGTCGTGCACGGTAGAGGCTGCGGTGAACGTGCTGCAGTCACCGGCCGTTCCGAGTGCGCCGCGTTCCACCTTCATGTCGAGGTGCTGCGCGAGCGCGTCGACGTCGGACTGCTCGTCCGTGTAGAGCTTGACGGTCGTCGGGTTCGTCGTCTCGGCGGTGACGGTGATGCAGTTCGAACCGCCCTCGCCGGGGACGAGGGCGTCGGTGTCGAACAGGGCCTCGCTCTGGTCGTCGTCGGTGAGCTTCACGGCGCCCGTGCGCCAGGCGTTGCCGGCGTTGTCGGTGGTGTCGGAGAAGGCCGCGTACGAAGCGGTGGCGATGAGTGCGCCGCTCGCGACGACGGCGAGGGGGAACGCGATCCAGGCGGCGGTGCGGCCGTGGCGAGAGGTGATGTGCATGGCTGTCCTTCGGTCGGGATCACCCGGCGGGTGATATGACAGAAGCATATATGAATATCAGTTGCTCGAAAACCCCGTCGCAACACGTCGCAGCGCCCGGGTAGGGTCGCCAGCATGACCCTCCTCGTCGAGTCGATCACCACCTGGTCCGACACGGACGTCTCCGACGTCGCTGCCCTCGTCCGCCTGCTCGGCCACGAGGTCGACGACGCGGCGATGCGTGCACGCCTCGAACGGCTCACGCCCGAGGCGGGACACCGCACCTGGGTGGTACGTGGCGACGATGGTCGCGCGGTCGCCGTCGCCGGCGCGCAGGTCACCTGGGCGTACGCGAGCGACGAGCCGACGGCGCAGCTCCTGCTGTTGGTGGTCGACGACACCGCCAGGAGGCTCGGCACCGGTTCCGCGCTCATCGGCACCTTCGAAGCATGGGCCGTCGAGCAGGGCGCGCGTCGGCTCAGTGCCGTCAGTGCGGCCGCGACGGACAGCGCGCACCGGTTCTACCAGAAGCGCGGGTACCACGACGCGGGTGTGCGCTACACGAAGATCGCGTAGCCGTCACGTTCCTCGCGAACGTCGAAGCGCCCCGTGCAGGAGTCCCTCGGACTCCCGCACGGGGCGCTTCCTGACGCTCAGGCCGACGCGCTCAATGCCTTCTCGATGACCTCGGTGGCCTCTTGTGCGGACCGCTTCGACGACCCGGTGGCCGGCGCGGCACTCGCGGCACGGGCGGCGACCGACAGCGGCCGACCGTCGAGGTGCGTCGACAGGTTCATGCAGACGAACGGCCAGGCGCCCTGGTTCTCCGGCTCTTCCTGCGCCCACACGACGTCGGCGTCCGGGTAGCCAGCGAGGACCTCGAGGATGCGCTCGAGGGGGAGCGGCGCGAGCTGCTCGAGTCGGACGAGCGCGACGTCGGTGACCCCGCGCTTGTCCACCTCGGCGCGCAGGTCGTGGTGCACCTTGCCGGAGTGCAGCACCACGCGGCGGACCGTCGCCTTGTCGGCCACCCGGTCGTCGTCGATCACTTCCTCGAACGTGCCGTTCGTGAAGGCCTCGACCGCGCTCGTCGCCTGGCGCAGGCGAAGCATGGCCTTCGGGGAGAACACGATCAGCGGCTTCTGCGGACGCTCCCACGCCTGACGACGCAGCAGGTGGAAGTACGACGCCGGGGTCGACGGGCGGGCGACGACCATGTTGTCCTCGGCGCACAGCTGCAGGTAGCGCTCGATGCGGGCGGACGAGTGGTCCGGTCCCTGGCCCTCGTAGCCGTGCGGCAGCAGCAGGACGAGGCCGGAGCGCTGCCCCCACTTCTGCTCGGCGGACGAGATGAACTCGTCGATGACGGTCTGGGCGCCGTTCGCGAAGTCGCCGAACTGCGCCTCCCACAGCACGAGTGCCTCGGGCCGCTCGACCGAGTAGCCGTACTCGAACGCCATCGCCGCGTACTCGCTGAGCAGCGAGTCGTAGATGGTGAAGCGGGCCTGGTCCTCGGTGAGGTTCGACAGCGGCAGCCACTCCTGGCCGTTCGACCGGTCGTGGAACACCGCCTGGCGCTGGACGAAGGTGCCGCGGCGGGCATCCTGGCCGGCGAACCGGACCGGCTTGCCCTCGACCAGCAGCGAACCGATCGCCATGAGCTCGGCCATCGCCCAGTCCACGCCGCCGTTGCGCGTCATGTCGGTGCGCTTCGACAGCAGCTGCTGCAGCTTCGGGTGGATCGAGAAGCCGGCGGGCGGGTTGCTGTGTGCGTCCCCGATGGAGCGGACGAGCTTTTCGGACACTGCGGTCTCGCGGACCTCGACCTCGGAGTCGTCTTGCTGCGCCGCCGGGCGTTCGAGCCCCTGCACGGCGCCGTCGTCGTCGACCTGGATCACCGGGATGGTGCCGGTCTGCGCCTCGTGCGTCTCGGCGAAGGCCCGCTCCAGGCGGTCCTGGAAGTCGCGGTGTGCCTCGTCGTACTCTTCCTGCGTGATGTCCCCGCGGCCGACGAGGGCCTCGGTGTAGAGCGTGCGGACGGAGCGCTTCGCCTCGATCAGGTTGTACATGAGCGGCTGGGTCATCGAGGGGTCGTCGCCCTCGTTGTGCCCGCGGCGGCGGTAGCAGATGAGGTCGATGACGACGTCACGGTGGAACGCCTCGCGGTACGCGAACGCCAGGTCGGCGACGCGTGCGACGGCCTCGGGGTCGTCGCCGTTCACGTGGAAGATCGGCGCCTGGATCGTCTTCGCGACGTCGGTGGAGTACACCGAGCTGCGCGCCGACTCGGGCGGGGTGGTGAACCCGACCTGGTTGTTGATGACCAGGTGCACGGTGCCGCCCGTGCGGTAGCCACGGAGCTGCGACATCTGCAGCGTCTCGACGACCACGCCCTGACCGGCCATCGCCGCGTCGCCGTGCACGAGCACCGGCAGGACGTTGGTCGAACCGGGGCCCTGCTTGTCCTGCTTGGCGCGGACGATGCCCTCGAGCACGCCGTCGACGGCCTCGAGGTGGGACGGGTTCGCCGCGATCGTCACGGGGATGCTCGAGCCGTCCGAGGTGCGGAACAGCCCCTCGGTGCCGACGTGGTACTTCACGTCGCCGGATCCCTGACCGGACACCGAGCCCGGCAGGGACGAGCCCTCGAACTCACGGAAGATCTGGCCGTACGTCTTGCCGGCGATGTTCGTCAGGACGTTCAGGCGACCGCGGTGGGCCATGCCGATCGCGACCTCGGCCAGGCCGACACCGGCGGCGTGCTGGATGAGCGTGTCGAGGAAGGCGATGGTGGACTCGCCGCCCTCGAGCGAGAAGCGCTTCTGTCCGACGTACTTGGTCTGCAGGAAGGTCTCGAACGCCTCGGCCTCGTTGAGCTTGCCGAGGACGCGCAGCTGTTCCTCCTTCGACGGCTTCGAGTACGGGACCTCGATGCGTTCCTGCACCCAGCGGCGCTGCTCCGGGTCCTGGATGTGCATGTACTCGATGCCGACGGTGCGGCAGTAGGCGTCGCGCAGGATCCCGAGGACGTCGCGCAGCGGAGCACTCGTCGTGCCGGCCAGCCCGCCGGTGACGAACTCGCGGTCGAGGTCCCAGAACGTCAGCCCGTGGCTCTCGATCTCGAGGTCGGGGTGCGTGCGCTGGCGGTACTCGAGCGGGTCGATGTCGGCCATCAGGTGCCCGCGGACGCGGTAGCTGTTGATGAGCTCCTGCACGCGAGCGGTCTTGTTGACCCGGTGCGCCAGGTCGACGTTGATGTCGTTCGCCCACTGGATCGGCTTGTACGGGATCCGGAGCGCCGCGAAGATGCCGTCGTAGAAGCCGTGCTCGCCGATGAGGCGCTCGTGCACGTGCTTGAGGTACTCGCCCGAACCGGCGCCCTGGATGACGCGGTGGTCGTAGGTGCTGGTCAGCGTGATGGTCTTGCCGATGCCGAGCTCGACGAGGGTCTTCGACGCCGAGCCCTGGAACTGCGCCGGGTACTCGAGGGCGCCTGCGCCGATGATGGAGCCCTGCCCCTTCGTCAGGCGGGGGACCGAGTGCACGGTGCCGATGCCGCCCGGGTTCGTGAGCGAGATCGTGGTGCCCTGGAAGTCGGCCGGCGTCAGCTTGTTGTCGCGGGCCCGCTTGACCAGGTCTTCGTAGGCCGACAGGAACTGGCCGAAGGTCAGGGTCTCCGCACGCTTGATGCTCGGCACGAGGAGCGACCGGGTGCCGTCCTTCTTCGGGACGTCGATCGCGATGCCGAGGTTCACGTGCGCCGGGGCGACGACGAACGGCTTGCCGTCGCGCTCCTCGTAGAACACGTTCTGGCTCGGGAAGTCCTTGAGCGCCTGCACCATCGCCCACCCGATGAGGTGCGTGAAGGAGATCTTGCCGCCGCGGGCACGGCGCAGGTGGTTGTTGATGACGATGCGGTTGTCGATCATCAGCTTCGCCGGGATCGTCCGGACGCTCGTGGCCGTCGGGACGGTCAGCGAGGCGTCCATGTTCGACGCCAGGGTCTTCGCCATGCCCCGGAGCGGGGTCGCCACGTCCTCGTGGGTCTCCTCGTGGTCGTCGGCGGCGTCGTTGGCCTCGGCCGGGATCGGCTGCGGCGACGGCTGACGCGACGTGGTCTTCGCCTGGATCGGACCGCCGGCCGGAGCGGACGCGCCCTCGGCCGGAGCGGGCGTTCCCGGCGCGGCAGCGGGCGCAGCAGCGGCGGTGTCAGCGGCGGTGGTGTCGGCTGCCGGAGCGCCACCGACCTGCGTGCGGTGGTAGCTCTCGAGGACCGGCCACCAGGACTTGTCGACCGATTCCTTGTCCGCGACGAACTGCTCGTAGAGCTCGTCGACGAGCCACTCGTTCGCCCCGAATTCGCCCGCGGTCTCGTCCGTTCCGGTCAGATGGCTCGACACAGCCGATCGCCCACTCTCCGTCGATAGATGCTCGTGTGTGTCGTGCGGTGCAACCCTGCCCCGCACAGGTGCCAAGCCTAGCCGCTCGCACATGTCCGTTCGGTGTCAGCCGCGGCGCGAGTCGGGGCCCGGTCCGGCCTCCGGGCGGAGCCGTACAGTGGGGCGCATGAGGTTCTACGAGACGCGGCCGACACACGACCTGACCTACTCCGACGTCTTCCTCGTCCCGAGCCGTTCCGGCGTGACGAGCCGCTTCGACGTCGACCTCGCGTCGAACGACGGCAGCGGTGCCACGATCCCGATCGTGAGCGCCAACATGAACTCGGTCACGGGTCCGCGTCTCGCCGCGACCCTGGCCCGGCGCGGGGGCCTCGGCGTCCTGCCGCAGGACATGCACCTGCAGGACCTCGACGCCGCGATCCGCTGGGTGAAGGACCAGCCGGTCGACTACGACACCGCCTACGACATGGGCTCGTCCACCACCGTCGCCGAGGCGCTCGAGCAACTGCTGCCCGTCGCCGGTCGGGGCGTGGTGGTCCGCGACGCCGCCGGGGAGTACCTCGGGTGCGTCCCCGCCAGCCGGCTCGGCGACGCCGGTCCCGACGCGACGCTCGGCGACCTGCTGCACGGCGCCTCGACCGCGATCGACGCCGAGGACGCCGGCACACCCCGCCACGTCTACGACGTGCTGAGCGGCGCCGAGGTCGACTTCGCGCCCGTCGTGCGGCACGGCAAGGTCGTCGGCACCACGAGCCGGACCAGTGCCATCCGCTCGGACATCTACACGCCGGCCGTCGACGCGTCGGGTCGTCTGCGCGTCGCGGCCGCGATCGGCATCAACGGCGACGTCGCGTCCAAGGCGCAGGCCCTCGCCGCCGCCGGGGTCGACGTGCTCGTGCTCGACACGGCGCACGGACACCAGGAGGGCATGCTCCGCGCGCTCCGCACCGTCGCGGGGCTCCGGCTCGGCATCCCGCTCGTCGCCGGCAACGTCGTCACCGCCGACGCCGTCGCCCACCTCGTCGACGCGGGCGCGGACATCATCAAGGTCGGTGTCGGACCCGGCGCCATGTGCACCACGCGCATGATGACCGCCGTCGGTCGGCCGCAGTTCTCCGCCGTGCTCGAGACCGCAGCCGCCGCCCGGTCGCTCGGCGCGCACGTCTGGGCCGACGGCGGGGTCCGCTACCCGCGCGACGTCGCCCTGGCACTGGCGGCCGGCGCCTCGGCCGTGATGATCGGCTCGTGGTTCGCCGGCACCCTCGAAGCGCCGGGTGTGCTCCGTCGCGACGCCGCCGGCAAGGCCTACAAGGAGAGCTGGGGCATGGCGTCCGCCAAGGCCGTCCGCGAGCGCTTCGAGCGGCTCGACCCGTACGAGCGGGCCCGCAAGGAGCTCTTCGCCGAGGGGATCTCGTCGTCGACGATCTACCTCGACCCGGAGCGCCCGAGCGTCGAGGACCTGCTCGACATGATCACCACGGGCGTCCGGAGCTCGGCCACCTACGCGGGCGCCGCGTCGCTGGCCGAGTTCTCCGAGCGTGCCCTGGTCGGCATCCAGTCCGCCGCCGGCTACGAAGAGGGCAAGCCGCTTCCCGTCAGCTGGTAGCGCGCGCAGGCGGGCGCGGCCCTGGTCGCGACCACGAACGGACGGGAGGCACGGTGCCAGCTGGCACCGTGCCTCCCGTCCGTCTGTTCCCGCGTCTACCGGCGCCGGGTCGCGTCCTCGACCTCGCCGACGAGCTCCTCGAGGATGTCCTCGAGGAAGAGCACGCCGAGGGTCCGGCCGTCGGCGTCGAACGCCCGCGCGACGTGGCGGCCCGCAGCCCGCATGGTGGCCAGGGCGTCCTCCAGGTCCATCTCCGTGTAGAGCGAGATGAGCTGACGGATGCGCTTCGGCGGCACCGGGTCGTCGAACTCGTCCGGCCGCAGGTCGATGACGTCCTTCACGTGCACGTAGCCCGTAGGGGAGCCGTCCTCGCCGACGAGCACGTACCGCGAGAACCCGCGCTGCGCCACCGCACGCTCGACGTCCGCCGGGGTGGCGTCCTCGGGCAGGGTGACGAGCTCGGCCATCGGCACGGCGACGTCGCGGACCTTCTTCTCGGTGAACTCGAACGCCAGGGCGAGCTTGCCGTCGTCGGTGAGGGTGCCCTCGCGGCGGGACTGCTCCACGATGGTCTGCACCTCTTCCACCGTGAAGGCGCTGACGGCTTCGTCCTTGGGTTCGACGCGGAACAGGCGCAGCACGGCGTTCGCGACCTCGTTCAGGCCGACGATGACCCAGTGCAGGCCGTGGCCGATGTACCAGAGCGTCGGCACGAGCAGCAGCGCTGCGCGGTCCGGCATCGAGAACGAGATGTTCTTCGGGACCATCTCGCCGAACACCACGTGCAGGAACGAGACGAGCAGCAGCGTGATCACGAACGCCACGGTGCCGATGACCTCGACGCTCCAGCCCGTCAGGTGCAGCGGGACCTCGAGCAGGTGGTGGATCGCCGGCTCGGAGACGTTCAGGATGAGCAGCGAGCAGACCGTGATGCCGAGCTGCGTGGTCGCGAGCATGCGGGTGGCGTGCTCCATCGCCCACAGGGTCATCTGCGCGGCCTTCGAGCCTTCTTCTGCGCGCGGTTCGATCTGGGAGCGGCGGGCGGAGATGACGGCGAACTCGGCGGCGACGAAGTACGCGTTGCCGAGCAGCAGCACGAAGAGCCAGAAGATACCCCACCAGTCGGAGCTCATCGGGTACTGCCCTTCGTGGCGGGGATGATGATGGCGGTCGCCGCGGTGTCCGTCGGCGGGGGCGTCGGGGTCCAGCGGATGCGGTCGATCCGACGGCCGTCCAGGCGCTCGACCCGGAAGACGCCGCCGTCGAGCGGGACCTCGTCGCCGACGACGGGCAGACGGCCGAGCGTCGACATGAGGAAGCCGCCGACGGTCTCGTACGGGCCGTCCTCCGGCACCTTCACGCCGGCGCGGTCCTCGAGCTCGTCGGGGCGCAGGAGACCCGGGAAGGTCAGCCAGTCGCGGGAGCGGACCACGTCGATGCGCGCGCGGTCGTGCTCGTCGGAGACCTCGCCGACGATCTCCTCGATGAGGTCCTCGAGCGTGACGACCCCGGCGGTGCCGCCGTACTCGTCGACCACGATGACCATCTGGTAGCCACGGCCACGGACCTCGGCGAGCAGGGTGTCGCCCGGCATCGTCTCAGGCACGCGTTCGGCATCGGTCATGAGTGCACCGACGGGGACCTCCGGGCGCTTCTCGCGGGGGACGGCGACGGCCTGCTTGACGTGCACGATGCCGACGACGTCGTCCGCGTCCTCCTCGATGACGGGGAAGCGGCTGAAGCCGGTCTTGCGGGCGAGGGCGATGACGTCCTGCGCGGACTCGGACACCCGGATGGTGGAGAGCCGCGGGCGTGGCGTCATGACGTCGCTGGCGCTGAGCTCCGAGAACGAGATCGTCCGCTGGAGGAGCGTCGCGGTGTCCTGCTCGAGCGACCCCTCGGACGCCGAACGGCGGAGCAGCGAGGTGAGCTCCTCGGCGCTGCGAGCACCGGACAGTTCCTCTTGCGGCTCGATGCCGATCGACCGCAGCACGGCGTTCGCGGTGCCGTTGAGCACTGCGACCGCCGGCTTGAACACGGTCGTGAAGGCGATCTGCAACGGCACGACGAGCTTCGCGGTCTGCAGTGGGAGCGCGAGCGCGAAGTTCTTCGGCACGAGCTCGCCGAGGATCATCGACAGCAGGGTCGCGATGACGAGCGCAATGATCGATCCGACGGTCTCGACGATGCCCTCGGGCAGGTTCATCGCCAGGAACGGCGCCTCGAGCAACTTCGCGATGGACGGCTCGAGCAGGTAGCCGGTGAGCAGCGTGGTCAGCGTGATGCCGAGCTGCGCACTGGACAGGTGCGTCGAGGTGACCTTCAACGCCCCGATGACGGGTGCCAGGCCCGGCTCACCGCGGTCGCGACGCGCTTCGACGTCGGCGCGGTCGAGGTTGACCAGCGCGAACTCGGACGCGACGAAGACGCCGGTGCCGAGAGTCAGCAGGATGCCGCCGACGAGCATGACGATGTCGATCGGACTCATGATTCACCCCCGTCCGCGCGCGGGGATGACGTGCAGCTCACCGAGTGAGCGGCGGATGAGTGAGGCGAAGAACTATTCGGGGGATCGTCCACAGTGCTGCCAATCGTACTGCCTGCCCGCGGGGCCGACCGAGAATCCGTTCAGGAAGGCTGCGCGTCTACGCCGTGACCCGCGCGCGGTGGTACTGCTGCGGCTCGTAGTCGACGGTCACGCCGAGCTCGACGGCCACGCGCAGCGGGAAGCCCGGGTCGCGCAGGAACTCGCGGCCGACCATAACGACGTCGGCCTGCCCGGTCGCGACGATCTGCTCGGCCTGGAAGCCCTCGGAGATCATGCCGACCGCGATGGTGCCGATGCCGGCGTCGCGCTTGATCGCCGCGGCGTGCGGCACCTGGTAGCCGGGGCCGACCGGGATCGGCGCGCTGGCGACGTTGCCGCCGGTCGAGACGTCGGCCAGGTCCGCGCCGCGCACCGCAGCCCACCGGGCGACCTGCGTGGTCTCGTCGAGCGTGACCCCGCCGTCCACCCAGTCGGTCGCCGAGAACCGCACGACGATCGGGAAGCCCTCGCCGACCTCGGCACGGACGGCGTCGAGGACCTCGAGCAGTGCCCGGGCGCGGTTCTCGAGCGACCCGCCGTACTGGTCGGTGCGGTGGTTGCTCAGCGGCGAGAGGAACTGGTGCAGCAGGTACCCGTGGGCGGCGTGGATCTCGACCAGGTCGAACCCGGCCTCGACGGCGCGGCGAGCGGACTGCGCGAACGCCAGTGCGACGACCCGGATGTCCTCGGTCTCCAGCTCGCGCGGGACCGCGTAGCCGTCGAAGGCCACGGCGGACGGGGCGACGGTGGACCAGCCGCCCTGGTCGGCGGGGACCGAGCCGTGCTCGGACTCCCACGGGCGGAACGTCGACGCCTTGCGGCCGGCGTGGGCGAGCTGGACACCGGCGGCAGCGCCCTGCGCGTGCAGGAAGTCGACGATCGGCTTGAAGGCGTCGCGCTGCTGGTCGTTCCAGAGCCCGAGGTCCTGGGGGCTGATCCGGCCCTCCGGCACCACGCCGGTGGCCTCGACGACGACCGCACCCGCACCGCCCTTGGCGAAGCCGCCCAGGTGGACGAGGTGCCACGCGGTCGGCAGGCCGTCCTGCTCCTCGGCCGAGTACTGGCACATCGGGGAGACCCAGATGCGGTTGCGGACCGTCAGGTCGCGGATGGTGATCGGCTCGAACAGGGCGTGCGTCACGCGGGACTCCTCAGGGGACGGGCGCCGGCTCGGCCGCGAGTTCCGTCAGGAACGACCGCAGTGACGCCGACGACGTGTAGTGGTGGCCGACCGCCCCGATCGCTTCCGCGCCGGTGGCGTTCTCGGCCCTGTTGTCCACGAACACCATCTGCTGCGGCTCGATTCCCAGACGCGCGCACGTGTCGCGGTAGATGGATGCGTCGGGCTTCAGGACGTGCTCCTCGGCGCTCACCACCACCGTCTCGAACAGCGAGCCCATCGGGGAGCGTCGGTACGGGTCACCGAAGTCGAAGCCGGCGTTCGACAGCAGCGCCACCCGGGTCCCCGCGTCGTGCAGCTCCTCGACGATCGCCAGGGTCTCCGGTTCGACCTCGAACCACCCGGTGAAGTCGACGGCCCAGAACCGGTGGATGTCCGTGATGCTCCAGCTCCGCCCGACGCGCTCGCCGATCGCCCGCCAGTACGCCACGACGGACAGGTCGCCGCGGTCGAGGTCGTGGCGGAGCTCCTGGTAGACGGGGAACAGTTCGTCGGCGGGCACCCCGGTCAGCTCGACGAGGGCATCGCGCGACGCGTGCGGCGTCCGGCTGATCACCTCGCCGTAGTCGAAGACCACCACGCGACCAGGCAGGAACAGGCTCATGCGCTCCACCGTAACGTGGGGCCGGTGAACGACTTCGTGCCCGTCCAGCCGTCCGATGCCGCCGCGTGGGTGACCGCGCCGACAGGGGAGTCCACCAAGTACCGCCGTGGAGTGCTCGGCATCGCGACCGGCTCCGACCAGTACCCGGGTGCCGCGGTGCTCGGGGTCGACGCCGCGGTCCACACCGGTGTCGGCATGGTCCGGTACGTCGGGCCGTCGCGGGCGTCGGACCACGTCCTGGCGCGTCGCCCCGAGTCCGTCGCCGGCGCCGGTCGGGTGCAGGCCTGGCTCGTCGGCTCGGGCATCTCGGCGTCATCGCTCGGCGACCTGGACGACACGACCGCCTCGGCCTTCACACACGCTTCGGACGACGGCGTCCCGGTCGTGGTCGACGCCGGTGCGATCCCGCTCGTCGACCTCGGGCCGCTCGCCGTCCTGACCCCGCACGCGGGGGAGCTCGCGTCACTGCTCGGCGTCGCCCGCGAGTCGATCGAGCAGGATCCCGCCGCCGCGGCGCTCCGCGCGGCCGAGCAGACCGGCAGCGTCGTGCTGCTCAAGGGCGAGCGCACGCACGTGGTCACGCCCGACGGATCGGTCCGGTTGGTGGCGTCGTCGGCGACGCCGTGGCTCGCGGCGGCCGGTGCCGGGGACGTGCTCGGCGGGGTGCTCGGCGCGCTCGTGGCGTCGCGGCAGGGTTCCGTCGAGGCTGCGGGGGCGTCGCTGACGCCGTCGGACCTCGCGCACGTGGCCGCGTCGGCCGCGGTGGTGCACGGGCTCGCGGCGCGGCGGGCGTCCGGCGGCGGTCCGTTTCCGATGGCCGCGCTCATCGCCGAGCTGCCCGGGGTCGTGCGGGACCTGGTCGTGGACGGCGACGCGCGCGGGTAGCGGTCGGAGCGCATGCACCTTCCGACGATCCACGAGGTGATCGACGCGTGTTCTGTCGGAAGATGCGCACGCAACGGGTTCGTGCGCATGTTCCGACGGGACACCACCGGATCGACGGGTGGAAGGTCGCAACATGCGCACGCATGTGCGAGGGGGCGCGGCCTGGTACGCGAGCGGGGACGGACGGGAGGCCCGGTGCCAGCTGTCACCGGGCCTCCCGTCCGCCTGTCGCGCACGTCGCGGGCGTGACGCGCGTCGCGGACTTCAGCTCGCGGGGGTCGCGTGCACCAGGAACTCGACCGTGCCGGAGTCGTCGACCTTCACGAAGCCGAGGCTCGGCGCCTGCACGCCGTAGTCCGAGAACGTGACCGGGATCGAGCCGGAGATGTCGACGCCGTCGCCGTTCAGGCCGACCTGCAGGTCGGCGGTGACGTCCTTCGTGACCCCGTGCAGCGTGAGCTTGCCGGCAGCGGTGACCTTCGTCGTGTCCGAGCCGCTCGGGACCGCGTCGGTGATCGGCTCGGTGAGTTCGAACGTGGCCTCGGGGAAGGCGGAGGTGTCCATCGCGGAGTCGCGGAAGTACGAGTCGCGCTGGTCCGAGTCGGTGGCGATGTCGGCGACCTGCACCGTGATCGTCGCCTTCGTGATGCTCGTGCCGTCGACGGTCGCGCTGCCGGAGACGCTGTCGGTGCGGCCCGTGACGGTCACGTCGGAGCCGTTGAGGACCTCGTGCAGGCGGTAGCCGGCCTCGGAGTCGCCGCCGACCGTCCACTCGCCGGACAGGTCGGAGTCGTCGAGGGTGGAGGCCTCGCGGCTGGCGGCCACGGACGGTGCCGCGGACGCCTTCGCGTTCTCGTTGCTCGTGTAGACGTTCGTCGCGACGAACGCCCCGATGACGCCGAGCACGACGACGGCGGCGATGACGGAGGTCCAGATGACGGCCTTGCGGCGCTTGCGCGGGGGTTCGGTGGTCACGAGCAAGACGGTGACACGTCATGGTTGGGGGAGCCTGGGATTCTCAGCCGGTCCGGGTGTGCTCGCTGCGGTGTGCTCGCTGCCGGTACGCCCGCTGCCGGTACGCTCGTCCGGTGCTGAGGACCGGGAACCCGTGGATCGAACGCGTCGGGTTCGTCCTGGCGTTCGCCGCCGTGCACGCGGCGCTGTGGTGGCTGACCGTGGTCTCGGCGAACCTGCCGCTCGGCGACGTGACGATCACGTACAGCCGGTGGATCGAGACCGGGCGGAGCGCGGACTTCTGGGTCGGGATCGACGGCGAGTGGGTCTACCCGATCCTGGCGATCGTGCCGATGGCCGCCGCAGCCCTCGGTGGGATCGCGTCGATCGGCTCCGGGTGGCTGCTGCTGATGGTCCTGCTCGATGCCGTGGCGTGCGCGTTCCTGTGGCGGTTCCGGGCGCGTGGCGCGTCCGGCTCGCGAGCGGACGGCTCGTCGTCGCGTGGCGTGCGGGTCGTGTGGTGGTGGCTCGCCTTCCTGCTCGCACTCGGGCCGATCGCGCTCGGTCGCATCGACACCGTCGCCACGGTGTTCGCCCTGGTCGGGGTGGCCTTCGTCGCCTCGCGGCCGGCTGTCGCCTCGGCGCTGTTCACCGCCGGCGCGTGGACGAAGGTCTGGCCGGCCGCCCTCGTCGCCGTGCTGCTGCTCCTGCGCAGGGGGCACCGCCGCGGCGTGCTGTCGGGAGCGCTCGTGCTCAGTGCGCTCATCGTGCTCGTCGACGTGCTCTGGGGTGGTGCACCGTACCTGCTGTCGTTCATCGGGGAGCAGACCGGGCGCGCGTTGCAGATCGAGTCGCCGCTCGCGACGCCGTTCATGTGGGCGGCGGCGTTCGGGGCTCCTGGTGCTGCCGTGTTCTACAACCAGCAGATCCTGACGTTCGAGGTCTCCGGAGCCGGCACGCACGCCGCCGCCGCGGTCTCGACGCCGCTGATGGCCCTCGTGGTCGTCGCCGGTGTCGTGCTCGCGCTGTGGGCAGCCCGCCGTGGCGCTCGTCGGGCCGAGCTCGCGCCCGTGCTCGCGCTGCTGTTCGTCGCCGCGCTCATCGCCACCAACAAGGTCGGGTCCCCGCAGTACATCGGGTGGCTCGCCGTGCCGATCGTGTGGGGGCTGGCCGCCGGGACGCCGAGTGTGCGCCGGTTCGTGCCGATCGCGATCGCCGCACTGCCCACCGCTGTGCTGACACAACTGATCTACCCGGCGTACTACGACCAGGTGCTCACGCTGCAGCCGTGGATGCTCGTGGTGCTGACGCTGCGGAACGTGCTCGAGGTGGCGGTCCTTGCGTGGACCGTGGTCGAGCTGGTGCGGATGGGCCGGGGCGCGGGCAGGATGGACGCATGATCGTCGCCTTCTCCGTTGCTCCGTCCGGTGGTCCCTCCGAACAGGCGGACGGCTCCGTGCACGATGCCGTCGCCGCGGCCGTGCGGGTGGTCCGCGAGAGCGGCCTGCCGAACCGGACGTCGTCGATGTTCACCGAGCTCGAGGGGGAGTGGGACGAGGTCATGGAGGTCGTCAAGCGCGCCACCGAGGCCGTCGGTGCCTACGGCACGCGGGTGTCGCTCGTGCTCAAGGCCGACATCCGACCGGGGCACACCGGCGAGATCGACGGCAAGCTCGAGCGGCTCGAAGCGGCGCTCGGCGAGTAGCGAACCCGCTGGCGCGCGCTGCGGGTGCAGCGCTCCGCGCTTGTCGCGCCGCCGTGCCCGGGTTCGACGGCGGGGGTCCGGTCCGAGCACCACGAACACGGTGAGCAGCGCGATGCCGGCGAGCACGGCGATGAGCACGATGACCATGCCCATCGGGTCGGTGGCGTCCTCGCAGTTCGCGGGCGCACCGGCGCGGCACGAAGCGAGCACGGTGGCGGTGAGCGTCACGTGCTCATTGAACATCGAGGCCCGCGCGACACGCCGACGCCCTCCCGCGGATGTCGGTGGTCGGGTGTCTCATGGCCCGTATCGAGCCACATCCGGTGGCCCCGAGACGACGAGGAGCGCGTGATGACCCACGACGGCTGGTGCCCTGACTGCGACCTGCGAACGGTCGTCATCGACACGGACGAACAGGGCGAGAACGCCTGGGCCACGTGCGCCGAGTGCGGCGTCGGCTGGACGCACCGTGACGAGCTCCCCGAACTCGCGCCCGCATCGACGCGTCCCGCCCACACGGAGCGTCAGGCGGCCTGACCCGGTTCACCTCGGGTACGGCCGACCCAGCTCGGTGCGACCCGTGCTGGCCGCGCACGGCGACTTCCGTTCGGCCTTTGGAGCGGTCTACACTGCTCGGACCGGATGGTCGTCGCCACCCGGACCGTCCCGTTCGCTGCTGAACCCGGACCGGCACCCCGTTCGGGCGTGGCCGCGCTGCCGATCGGCTCGTGGACCGCGACGATCGCGGGACGCCTCCGTCACCACCGTCGCCCAGGCGACACCGTCCAGCCGGACACCCCGATCCGACGCCGCCCGTGCAGGACGTCGTCCGAGAACAGGCCCCATGTCACAGCTCACGCCTGCGCGTCGCACCGCCGCGCTCATCTCGCTCGCCCTCGGCGGCTTCGCCATCGGGTCGACCGAGTTCGTCGCGATGGGCCTGCTGCCGAACATCGCGCAGGCGCTGCTGCCGCAGCAGTACGGCCTCGACCCGGACGCCGGCATCGCGCACGCGGGCTGGCTCGTCAGTGCCTACGCCCTCGGGGTCGTCGTCGGTGCTCCCACCATCGCGGCGATGTCGGCGAAGTTCCCGCGCAAGGGCCTGATCCTCGTGCTGCTCGTCGGGTTCGTCCTCGCGACGATCGCGAGCGCGCTGCTGCCGTCGTTCGGCCTGGTGCTCGTCGCCCGGTTCGTGGCGGGTCTGCCGCACGGCGCCTACTTCGGCATCGCCTCGATCGTCGCCGGCGACATGATGGGCCCGGGCAAGCGCGGCAAGGGCATCGCGATGGTGCTGCTCGGCCTGTCCGTCGCGAACGTCGTCGGCGTCCCCGCGATCACCTGGGTCGGCCAGCTCGCCGGCTGGCGGATCGCCTACGGCGTCGTCGCCGCACTGTTCGCGCTCACGTTCCTCGCCGTCGCGGCCTTCGTGCCGAAGAGCGCCCGTGACGAGCACGCGACGATCGGCCGGGAGCTCCGCGCCTTCCGCGTGCCGCAGGTCTGGATCGTGATGGGCCTCGGCGCCGTCGGGTTCGGTGGGTTCTTCGCCGTGTACTCGTACATCTCACCGCTCGTGCAGCACGTCACCGGCATGCCGGAGTCGTTCGTGCCGATCGTCCTGGTGGTCGTCGGCATCGGCATGGTCGTCGGCGGCATCCTGGGCGGACACCTCGCCGACCACAGCGTGAAGCGCACGATCTACTTCGGCATGTTCTCGCTCATCGGAGCCCTGCTGCTCACGGTGCTGACCGCGCAGTGGCTCTGGGGCATGCTCCTCGGTGCGTTCCTGCTCGGGGCGACGTCGTCGGCGATCCCGCCGGCGGTGCAGTCCCGGCTGATGGACGTCGCCGGCGATGCCCGGACGATCGCCGCGGCGCTCAACCACTCGGCGTTCAACATCGGCAACTCGCTCGGCGCGGCCCTCGGCGGTGCGGTCATCGCGGCCGGCTTCGGGTTCGTCGCGCCGGGTTGGCTCGGCATCGTCCTCGCGCTGCTCGGCGTCCTCGTCACGATGGTCAGCTACTCGGTCGAGCGTCGCACCACGCGCCGTGCCGCGCTGCGCTCCCCGTCGCCGAGTAGCGGCCCGATCACCGCGCCCGTCCCCATCCACTGATCGCGCGCGGGCGCCGCCAGCGCGGTTCGCGAAAGCGACAGTCCGCCGCGAACTGTTCGCGGCAGACTGTCGCTTCGGCGGAAGGGACCGCAGGCATCGGCGGCACAGACCGCAGGCCGGTCCCGATCGCCTGACCCCGCGCGGTGGGCGTGCCCACCCATCGGACGGGAGGCCCGTGGCGACGCCGCCACGGGCCTCCCGTCCGATGTGGTGTGCGGCAGACCGCCCATGGTGAGCAGCAATGGTCGGGTTCCGTGATGGGACCCGACCATTTGTGCTCACGAAGCGGGCAAGCGCCGCACGTGCGCCACGCGCTACAGGCCCAGCGGGCCGCCGTCCTGCACGATGATGCCGTCGGTGATCGCCCGCTTCCGGAGCGCCACCTTCGTGCCCACGTCGAAGCCCGCGACGCGGTACTTCTCGCGGATGCGCTTGAGGTAGCTCTTCGCCGTCTCCTCGGAGATGCCGAGCTGGTACGCGACGCTCTTCACGGGCTCGCCACCGCCGTACAGGGCCATGACGCGACGCTCCTGGGCGCTGAGCTTCGGGACGCCACCGACGTCGCCGCTGTTGATGGCCAGGTCGAGCTCGGCGGAGACGTACTGCTCACCGCGCTGGGCGGAACGGATCGCCTCGACGATCATGTCCGCGTCCTCGCTCTTCACCAGGTAGCCGAGGGCACCGGCCGCCAGGGCCTCGCGCACCACGTTCGGCTCCGAGTAGGTGCTCATCACGACGGTCTTCACGCCGGCGGTCTTGAGCGTCGAGATCTTCAGCGACACCGGGATGGAGTCCTTGAGGTCCAGGTCGAGCAGCACCACGTCCACCGGGAACGCCGGGCTCGTCAGGAGCTCGGGCCAGGTCGTGACGGCGGCCACGAGCGTGATGTCGTCGGCGGCGCTCCGGATCCACTCCGTGAGCGCGCCGAGGAGCATCCTGTGGTCGTCGACGAGTGCGAGTCGGATGGGTTCCTCTGGAGTCGCCATGCGGGCGTCCTTTCTCGGGGGCAGTTCGTGCCCGATCCTAGGAGGGAGGGGCACGTGGCACGGGCAGGCTGTCCGGGTGTCCGGCAGCTACATCGACGGATGTCGGTCCACGACGCAGTGGGCGACGATGTGGAGCGCGCCGTCGCGGACGGTCTCGGTGTACGGACCGATGCGCTGCAGGGCACTCCAGGCGGTGGGGCCGAGGCGTCGGCGCTGGACGCCGCGGGACTCGATCACGACCGGCACGTCCATCCGCTCGTCGGTGACGGGGTGGCCGTCGGACCCGACCGGGCCGAGCGTGACCGAGACGACCGGCAGACCGGGGGTGGCGGTGCGGCCGTCGCCGACCATCTGCCACAGGGCCTGCAGCAGTCCGTCGCGCTGGGCGGGGGTGAGGTGTCCGGCGAGGGCACCCGGATCGGCGACGCTCACCGAACGCCCGAGGTGGTCGGACTCCGTGATCGCGTGGTACAGCCAGGTCTCGCGTCGGCCCTCGATGAGGTGCAGGCGGAGCTCGGTCGCGAGCGAGGCGGCGACGGAACTCGAGGCGTCTGACAGCGGCAGGGGATCGGTGCCGTTCGCGACGGCGTCGAGCAGCTTCTCGGCGGCCAGGTCGAGTCGGGCGAGCTCGTCCGAGGCGAGCATGCCGACGGCGAACTGCGGCGCCTGCACGTTGCTCTGCACGAGCACCCGGTCGAGTTCCCGCTGCACGAGCTGCCGGAACCGCTGCACGACGTACAGGGCGATCGACGGCGGCACGACGACCAAGGCCAGCAGGGACACGATGCCCGGCAGCGTGTCGTTGGTGATCGGGGTCGAGGCGACGCTCATGCCGATGAACGCCAGACCGAGCACCGCGATGGCGGCGGCGACCTCGCGGGCCGGCCGGAGCGTCGCGATCGGCAACAGTGCGAAGCCCGCGGCGATCGACGCCGACGCGGTGTGGGCGATGTCGTGCTCGGGCCAGATCCCGATGAAGTCGAGGGTCACGACACACGCGAGCACCACGCAGATCAGCACGAAGGCCAGCCCGGTCAGCCGCTCGCCGTAGGTCAGCACGCTCAGGCCGACACCGACCGCGGCGACGATGTAGAGCATCCAGGCGGCTGCGGGCAACCACGGGTCGGAGAAGTCGGACCAGCGGACCAGGAAGTACACGATGCCGGAGACGGCCTCGATCGCGGTGAGCACCGCGGCGCCGAGGCCGAGGTACCCGGCTCCGAGCGAGGCGCCGGGCTTGGCGGCCTGGCGGAGCGACCGTGCGCCGGTCGAGGTCGAGGGGAGCCCGCGGGCCTGCCGACGCTCGCTGGTGCGGTAGCGCTCGCGCGCCTCGCGGCGGGTGCGGGGCGGTTGCTGGCCGGTCGACTCGCCCGGCAGGCCCCGGCTGATGGTGTCCTCGGGGACCCGGGTCATCGCGGTGCCTCCAGGACGACGGTGGTGCCGGAACCCGGCGCGGAGAAGAGCTTGGCGTCGCCGCCGACCTCGCGCAGGCGGCTCACGACGCTCTCCTTGAAGCCGAGTCGTTCGGCGCTGACGGTGGTCAGGTCGAACCCGACGCCGGAGTCCGTGACCATGGCGCGCACCATGTCGTTGTCGTGGACGATCGTGACGTGCGCCTCGCCGACACCGGCGTGCCGGCGGACGTTCTCGAGGCACTCGCCGAGCGCCAGCAGGAACGCGTCGAGCACGTGCGACGGCAGCAGCACCTGACCGGTGCCGTGCCAGCTGACCTCGAGGCCCATCCGCCCGAAGCGCTGCTTCACCGACTCGAGGGTCTGGCCGAGCGGCGACTCCTCTTCGCGGGTGAGTGAGTAGTCGCCCGACTGCGACGGCTGCGGGGTCGCGCCGAGTCGCAGGTGGCGCAGGAGCCGGGCGTCCTCGGCGGCCTGCTCGCGCATGGCCTGCTCGGAGACCCCGACACCGGAGTGTGCGAGGAGCGTGAGCGTCGCGAGGACCGTGTCGTGCAGCAGCCGCGCACCCTGCCGCCGCTGTGCCTCGGTCTCGCTGGCCTGGCGTTCGGCGCGGTGCGCGGTGCCGATGCTGTAGATCCGTCGGGCGACGCGGGGGATGCTGCGCGAGATCCAGACGGCCACGACCGCGATGAGCACCCAGCCGAGCAGGGCGCCGCTGACGGGCGTCGACAGGACCGTGCCGGTTGCCCAGACCATCACGACCACGACGACGCCACCCGCGGCGATGGTGAGTCCGAGGCCAACGGGGTGCCCGCGCTGCGCCATCAACGGTGCGGAGAGGGAACCGCCCGCGAGCGTCATGACGGCGCTGGCGACGAGCGGGCGGACCGACTCGTCCACGCCGGAGAACAGGAGCGCGAGCGAGGCGAGCCCCGTGACGAGGATGGCGGCGGTCCACCACACGGTGCCGCTGCGGCCGAAGAACACGAACGCCGCCACCATCGCGGCGATGCACAGCAGGGCGCCCACGAGCGGCAGGGCAGGGACGGCGGCGGCGGAGACCACGCCGACGACGCTGATGAGCGCGCAGACGATGCCCACGACACGGGTCGTCGCCCGCAGCAAGCGGTCGCGTTCCTGTGCGATGAATTCCATCGATGTCCTGGTTGGTGACGAGCTGGTGTGACGGGTCGTGCGGGTCGTGCGGGGAAACCGAGCCTCGTTCAGTCCGGGCTCGCAGCCATCCAACCACGGGCGACACCCGTTGGGGGGTGTTCGGCGCGCCGTGCCGTGCACGCCGCGCGTGCCGCCGTCCTGCCGCGGGTGTCGCGGGTGCCGCGCGCGCCGCCGTCCCGCCGCGGGTGCCGTGCGCGCCGTGTCACGCGCGCTGTGCCGCGCGCGCCGCGCCGTGCACGCCGTGTCGCGCTCAGTCGTCGAGCAACCGCCGCAGGTGCGCGCCGACGTCCCGCCGCGGGTGCCGTGCGCGCCGTGTCACGCGCGCTGTGCCGCGCGCGCCGCGCCGTGCACGCCGTGTCGCGCTCAGTCGTCGAGCAACCGCCGCAGGTGCGCGCCGACCTGCTCGTGCTCGATGAGGAACCCGTCGTGCCCGAACTCGCTCTCGATCACCGCGGCCGTGTCGCCGTCGAGCGTGTCCGGCACCCCTGCGGCGATCCGGTGCTGGTCCTCGATCGGGAACAGTCGGTCGCTCGAGATCCCCACCACGAGCGTGCGGGCCGTCACGAGTTCGAGTGCAGCCCCGACACCGCCCCGACCGGCCCCGACGTCGTGGGAGTCCATCGCGTGCGTGAGGGTGATGTACGACGACGCGTCGAAGCGCCGGGTGAACTTGTTGCCGTGGAAGTCGAGGTAGCTCTCGACCGAGAACCGCCCGTCGTCGCCGAGCGGGGACACGTCGCTCTGCCACGACCGGGCGAACCGGCCGTTCAGCTCGTCCGACGCCCGGTAGGTCATCAACGCCATCCGCCGCGCGAGCGCCAGCCCGCGGTGCGGGCCCTCGCCGGCGTCGGCCTCGTAGTAGTCGCCGCCCGCGAACGCCGGGTCCATCTGGATCGCCGAGCGCTGCAGGGAGTTCGCCGCGATCTGGTCCGCCGTCGTCTGCGCCGTCGAGGCCAGCACCGCCAGCCGCTGCACGCGTGCGGGGTGCGACACCGCGAACTCGAGCGCGTGCATCCCGCCCATCGACCCGCCGACGACGGCCGCGAACACGTCGATGCCGAGCCGGTCGGCGAGCTGGCGCTGCACTTCGACCTGGTCGCGCACGGTGACGAACGGGAACCGCGAGCCCCACTCGACCCCGGTGGGTGCCACCGACGACGGCCCGGTGGTGCCCTGGCAGCCGCCGAGCATGTTGGGCGCGATCACGAACCAGTGGTCGGTGTCGATCGCGAGGCCGGGTCCGACGACGTCGCCCCACCAGCCGGCGGTGCGGTGGCCCGGACCGGGTGCGCCCGCGACGTGCGAGTCGCCGGTCAGCGCGTGGAACAGCAGGACGGCGTTGTCACGCGCCGCGTTGAGCGTGCCCCACGACTCGTACGCCACCCGCACGGCCGGGAGCCGCCCGCCGCGCACCCACTGCTCGCCGAGGGATGCGAAGTGGCGCGCACCCGGGTGGTCGCCGGGGCGCCAGGCGCCGGTGACCGGCGGTTTGCCGAGGGTGCCGAGTTCGGCACCGGGCACCAGGGTGGACGGCACGGAGTCCTCGGGGGTTGTCTGCCAGTCCATGGTGCGTCCAGTCTGCCGGGAGGCGCGGGTCGCCGCCGCCGTGTTACGTCACGTCCGCCCAGTGGCCGGGTCGTCGGGCCGTGCTCGCCGTTTGCGTGCGTGCGCATGTTCCGACATCGTGCGCGTTGTTCGACTCGTGGATCGTCGCACCATGCGCACGCACCGGATGCGTGCGCAACGAGCGACGTCCCACGAGTCGATCGACTCGTGGGACGTCGCAACATGCACAGGCATCGAGCGCGTCGTGCCTCGCTGCTCGAGCGAACGCTAGGCGCGCTGGCCCTCCTGCGAGACCGCTCGGGCCGCGGCGAGCCCGGCCTCGAGGTCGGCCTTCAGGTCCTCGATGTTCTCGATGCCGACGGACAGGCGCACCAGGCCCGGCGTGACCCCGGTGGTGAGCTGCTGCTCGGGCGTGAGCTGCGAGTGCGTGGTCGACGCCGGGTGGATCACGAGCGAGCGCACGTCGCCGATGTTCGCCAGGTGCGAGAACAGCTGCAGGTTGTCGACGAACGCCTTGCCCGCGGGCACGCCGCCCTTGAGCTCGAACGACAGCACGGCGCCGACGCCCTTCGGCGCGTACCGGTTCGCCGCGGCGTACCACGGCGACGTCGGCAGTCCGGCGTAGGCGACGGTCGCGACGTCCGGGTGCCGGTCGAGCCACTCGGCGATCTCCTGGGCGTTCGACACGTGGCGCTCGATGCGGAGCGACAGGGTCTCGATGCCCTGCAGCAGCGCGAACGCGGTGTCCGCCGAGTTCGACGCCCCGAGGTCGCGGAGCAGCTGCACACGGGCCTTCACGATGTAGGCGAGTTCGTTGCCGACGGCCTCGGCGAAGACCGCGCCGTGGTACGACGGGTCGGGCGTGTTGAACTCCGGGAACTTGTCCGGGTGCTGCGACCAGGCGAACTTCCCGCCGTCGACGATGATGCCGCCGATGACGGTGCCGTGGCCGCCGAGGAACTTCGTCGCCGAGTGCACGACGATGTCGGCCCCGTGCTCGAACGGACGGATGAGGTAGGGCGTCGCGATCGTGTTGTCGACGATCAGCGGGACGCCGGACTCGTGCGCGACGTCGCTGACGCCGGTGATGTCGAGGACGTTGATCTTCGGGTTGCCGATGGTCTCGGCGAAGAAGAGCTTCGTGTTCGGGCGGACGGCGCGGCGCCACTCCTCGAGGTCGTCCTGGTCCTCGACGAACGTGGTCTCGATGCCGAGCTTCGCCAGCGTGTACTTGAACAGGTTGTACGTGCCGCCGTAGATCGACGACGACGACACGATGTGGTCGCCCGCGCCGGCGATGTTCAGCACGGCGTACGTCTCCGCCGCCTGACCGGACGCCACGAGGAGTGCGCCGCTGCCGCCCTCGAGTGCCGCGATGCGCTGCTCCACGACGTCGTTCGTCGGGTTCATGATGCGCGAGTAGATGTTGCCTGGCTTGGCGAGGGCGAACAGGTCGCGGGCCTCGTCCGAGTTCGCGAAGACGTACGAGGTCGTCTTGTAGATCGGGGTGGCGCGGGCACCCGTGGTCGGGTCCGGCTGTGCCCCGGCGTGGACCTGCGTGGTCTCGAACCGCCACTGCGCGGCGTCGTGCTCGGTCATCTTGGTGCTCCTGTCCGGTGCGGCTGGGTGATGGGTTCGGGTGAGCTCGAGGGGGCCACGCCGGCCGGTCCCGAGCAGACGCGCCAGCGGCTGGTCGGCCGTGCCCGGTGGGGATGCTGCGTTGCGTCGGGTGTCACGGTACGCAGGTGGCCGGGCCCGCACCACCGCACCCGCCTTCGGACGTAACGCGCACGCCCGACGCGCCACGGGCCTCCCGTCCGTCCGTCCGCACCGCGCTGTCACCGTCGGACGGTGCGAGGTCGGTGGTTCGGTGCGGCGCTGCCGCGCCGCACCGAACGGGCAAGCTCGCACCGGCCGGAGGAACGCGCACGGTGCGAGGTGGCACCGCTACGCCGCGTCGCGGCGGAACAGCCAGCGGACGTTCGGTTCCAGCAGCCAGCGCATCCCGCGGCGCACGAAGGGCTGCGCCAGGAAGAGGCTGACCGCGCAGGCGATCGCGACCATCAGGAGCACGAACGGCCACGCGGAGTGCGGACCGGCGAGCACGCCGGACTCGCGGATCGGGTAGAGCACGAACGTGTGCAGCAGGTACACGTACATCGTCGCCGCACCGAACTGCGTGAGCCAGATGTTCCGGCGGGGGATGAGCACCAGGAACGACGCGGTCAGCAGCGTCGCGAGCAGCATCAGGCCGAACCGGACGGCACCGGCCCACCAGGCGTCCTCGCCGAGACCCGAGTACGAGTCGTCGTAGAAGAACCAGTGGTGCAGGTCGAACTCCTTGAACTGCGGGATCCACACCGCGCACGACACGGCCCACGCGGCGAACACGACACCGGCGGCGACACGCACCCGGACGACGGTGCGACGCGAGGCCTCGTACCAGCGGTCGAAGAGCCCCCACTGCTTGACCTGCCACCCGAGCAGGAAGAACGGCAGCAGGCTGATCGCCCGCGAGAGGGACAGCGTCGAGTCCACGTTGTCGAAGTAGCCGACGCCGATGCTGAACACGACGGCCCAGAACAGCGGCCACCGCAGCTGCGCCAGGTACGGCAGGATCAGCTTGAAGATGCCGAGGGCCAGCAGGAACCACAGGGTCCAAGTCGGCTGCGTCGGGTTGAAGTCCTTGCCGCCCTCGACGATGCCCTGCACCACCGTCCAGATCGTCTGCATGATGATGTACGGCACGACGATGTCGGTGATCGTCCGGCGCATGCGCTTCGCCGTCGGGGTGTCGGCCGACGAGAAGTAGCCGCTGATCACACCGAACGCGGGCATGTGGAACGCGTAGATGAACGTGTAGAGCGCCAGGGCGTGGTCGCTCGCAGTCGTCTGGCGCTGGATCGCGTGGCCGATCACCACGAGGGTCACCGCGACGAACCGCGCGGTGTCCCACATCGGGATACGGCGCGGCGCCCGGCCGGGTTCGAGCTGCGTCGCCGGGGCCGAGGGTGCGGGAGGGGCGGCATCCGTCGTCATCGTCGGTCACGTTACCGGATCGTGACCTGGACGGCCCGGCGCGGTGCGGGAACGGTCCCGCTCGGTACGGTGGTCGGACCAGGCCACCACACGTCCTGGTCACCGACGCAGGAGGCAGATCACATGGCAGCACGGCGCGCAGTCGTCACCGGAGCGAGCTCGGGCATCGGGGCGGCCACCGTCCGGCTCTTCCGCTCGCGGGGCTGGGACGTGCTCGCCGTCGCACGCCGGGAGTCGAAGCTCGAGGCGCTCGCCGCGGAGACCGGGGCCGACGTCCTGGTGGCGGACATCACGAGTGCTGCCGACGTCGAGGCGCTCGCCGCCCGCGTCGCCGAGCTCGGCGGCGCCGACGTCCTCGTGAACAACGCCGGCGGCGCGTTCGGCTCGGCCAGCGTCGAGGAGTCCGACGTCGACGACTGGCGGGCCATGTTCGAGGTGAACGTGATCGGCACGAAGCGCGTCGTCGCAGCGCTGCTGCCGCACCTGCGGGACCGTGCGCGCGACACCGGGGGAGCGGACATCGTCACGGTGACGAGCACGGCCGGCTTCGTGGCGTACGAGAACGGCGGCGGCTACAACGCCGCGAAGTTCGCCGAGCACGCCCTGGTCGGCGCGCTCCGGCTCGAGCTGAACGGCGAACCGCTCCGCGTCGTCGAGATCGCCCCCGGTCTGGTGAAGACCGACGAGTTCGCGCTCACCCGCTTCCGCGGTGACGAGCAGAAGGCCGCGGCGGTCTACGACGACGTGCCGGACCCGCTCGTGGCCGACGACGTCGCCGAGGCGATCGTGCACGCGGTGGAACTGCCGCCGCACGTGAACCTCGACCTGGTCACGATCCGGCCGGTCGCGCAGTCGGCGCAGCACAAGCTCGCGCGCGGGACGCTCACGCCGCGCTGACCGTCTGCGCAGCGCCCGGGCGGTGACGACGGGTCGCGGCCGCGGGGTCCCTGCCGGTACCGTGGTCGGATGCCGATCAGCAGCGAACCCGAGCCCACGGCCCCGGCTCAGTCGACCGTGACCGTGACGAGCGGGCCCGAGGTGCTCGGATGGCTGGAGTTCGGTGACGCCGCACGCCTGCTCGCGAAGGACGTGCTGTCCTCCGGCTTCGAGCCCGAGGTCGTCGTCGCCGTCGCCCGCGGCGGGCTGATCATCGCCGGTGCCGTGGCCTACGCGCTCGGCACCAAGGAGTGCGGCTCGATCAACGTCGAGTTCTACACCGACGTCGAGCAGCGCCTGGACGAGCCCGTCGTGCTCGCACCCGCGCTCGACGCCCCGAGCCTGGCAGGCAAGCGCGTGCTCGTCGTCGACGACGTGTCGGACTCCGGCCGGACCCTGCGCCTGGTGGTCGACATCATCCGGAACGCCGGTGCCGACGTCCGCAGCGCCTGCCTGTACTCGAAGCCCGGCACCGTCCTCGAGCCCGACCACGTGTGGCGCCGGGTCGACGGCTGGATCACGTTCCCGTGGAGCGCCCTCGCACCGGTGACGGCCGAGTCGTGAGCATCCACCTCGTCGGCGGCGGACTCTTCGCCGCCTCGGACGCCGCAGCGCCCTTCCTCGCCGAGGCCACCGCACGGTCGGCAGCCGTCGGCCGGACGGTCCCGCGCATCGCCCTGCTCTCCGTCGCCGGTCCGGACGGCGGCAGTCCGTCGTCGACCGCCGACATCGCCGAGGTGCTCGGTGGTGCCCGCGCGGCCGAGGTCGTCGTCACCGAGGTTGCGGCCGGCCAGGTGTTCGACACGACCGTCCTGAGCGACGTCGACGCGCTCGTCGTCGGTGGCGGTGTCACTCCGGACTACCTGGGAGCGATCGCCCCGCTCGTCGACCAGCTCCGGTTGCTCGTCGCCGACGGCCTGCCGTACCTGGGCTACTCGGCCGGCGCGATGATCGCCGCCGACCGCGCACTCGTGGGCGGCTGGCGCATCGGCGGCGTCGAGATCTGCCCCGAAGCAGCCTCTGAAGGACTTGACGAGGTCGAGCTTCGCGAAGGCCTCGGCCTGGTCGACCTGACCATCGACGTCCACGCGGTTCAGGCCGGCACCCTCGCCCGCCTGATCGCGAGCGCCGAGGCCGAGTTCGTCACCGCCGGCCTGGCGATCGACGAGGACACCGCACTCGTCGTCGGCGAGGGCGCGCTCGAGGTCCGGGGTACCGGCAGCGTCTGGCGGGTCATGGCCGGCGAGGAGTCGGTGGCCGTCGCCACGATGGGCGCGTAGCCGTGGTGGAACCACGACCGCTCGCCGACCTGGTCGACCCGGGCTGGGCGTCGGCGCTCGCTCCGGTGGAGGCCGACGTGCACCGCATGGGTGCCTGGCTCCGTGACGAGACAGCGGCTGGCCGCACCTACCTGCCGGCCGGCGCCGATGTCCTCCGGGCCTTCACCATGCCCTTCGACGCCGTGAAGGTGCTCGTGGTGGGGCAGGACCCCTACCCGACGCCGGGCAACCCGATCGGGCTGTCGTTCGCCGTCGACCCAGCGGTCCGTCCGGTGCCGCGCAGCCTGGCGAACATCTACAAGGAGCTCAGCGCCGACGTCGGCGTGACCCCGCCGGCGCACGGTGACCTGCGTGCGTGGTCGGACCAGGGCGTCCTGCTGCTCAACCGTGTGCTCACGGTCCGTGCGGGCGACGCCGGCAGTCACCGCGGCAAGGGCTGGGAAGCCGTCACCGACCAGGCGGTCCGCGCACTCGTCGCCCGGGGGACCCCGCTCGTCGCCGTGCTGTGGGGCGCGCAGGCCGCGTCCGTCCGGCCGCTGCTCGGCGACACCCCGGTGGTGGCGTCGGCGCACCCGAGCCCGTTGAGCGCCTCGCGGGGCTTCTTCGGCAGCCGGCCGTTCTCGCAGGTCAACGAGCTGCTGCAGGAACAGGGCGCGGCACCGGTCGACTGGTCGCTGCCCGCTCAGTAGGCTCGGCACGTGCTCGAGGAGGAATACCAGCGACGGCGGGTCCTGCCGCGGCACCTGCGTGCCCGGCCGGCGAGCGAGACCGCCTTCGAGTACCGGATCCGTGCTGCCGAGGCGAGCGACCTGCCCGACGTGCGCGAGATCCACACGCACTACGTCCGCAACTCGTCGGTGACCTTCGACCCGTCGGCGTTCACCTTCGCCCGGTGGAAGCAGCGCTACGACGACATCCGGAAGCGCAAGCTGCCGTTCCTGGTGGCCGAGAACCCGGCCGGGCAGATCCTCGGCTACGCGCTGGTGGACGCCTGGAACCCGCGCGACCGGTCGAACCGGGTGGTCGAGGACTCGATCTACCTCGGAGCGGCCTCGGGTGGCAAGGGGCTGGGCCGTGCGCTCATGGAGGCCCTGCTCGACGAGTGCCGGTCCGCCGGGGTCCGCGAGGTCGTCGCCGTGATCGCCGACCGGCAGGCCGAGGCCTCGATCCGCCTGCACGAGCGGCTCGGCTTCGAGGAGGTCGGCCGGATGGGCAAGGTCGGCTACAAGTACGACCGGTGGCTCGGCACGGTGACGATGCGCCTGCGGTTGCGCGGTCCCCGCCTCTTCGCGCGCAGGTAGCGCCGGGCGGCGCGCCCGGCGCGTCCGGCGCGCCCGGCGCGTCCGCGCGCCCGGCGCGCCCGGCGCGCCCGTCGGCCTGCGCCGAGGTTCCGAAATCCGCGCATCTCGGCGCGCGATCGCGCGTCTTGCGGAACCTCGGCGATCAGCGCGCGGCATGTCGTGGAACCCGGGCGGCTGTCGGACGGGAGGCCCGTGGTTGCGTCGCCATGGGCCTCCCGTCCGCCCTTCGGGCGCGTCTCGGGCGCGCGGGGTTCCGAAATCCGCGCATCTCGGCGCGCGATCGCGCGTCTTGCGGAACCTCGGCGATCAGCGCGCGGCATGTCGTGGAACCCGGGCGATCGACAGGACCGGGACCCCGGCGACCTTCGGCACCGGGACCCCGACCCGCACCGCGGCCAGCCGCGGTCAACCGCGCGGGGCCTCGGCGATGAACTCGTCGCGCGTGACGCCGACGAGCGCCGTCGTCGCGGCCGCCGCGGCGGCCCCGTCACCCGCGACGAGCGCGTGCCCGACGGCCTCGTGGCGGAGTGCTGCCTCGCGCGTCCAGCGCGTGATGGTGTCGCGCGACTCCGACGTGCGGGTGCGCAGCAGCGCCTCGACGGTGCCGGCGAAGTGCGCGAAGACGGCGTTGCCGGAGCCGGTGAGCAGGGCGCGATGGAAGCGGACGTCGGCCTCGAGGTACGCGCGGCTGTCCTCGCGCGCGCAGGCGGCGAGCATGTCCAGCGCGGCGTCGAGGACGACGGACGCCCCGGAGCCGCCGGCGGTGAGCGACGCCGCGACGGGTTCCACGCCGAGCCGCAGTTCGAGCAGTTCCCGCTGCTGCACGAAGTAGGCGGGCGAGGCGCCCCGCCACCGGATGACCGTCGGAGCGAGCAGTTCCCACGACCCGATGCCGAGCACCTGCGTGCCGACGCGCTGTCGGGGTTCGACGAGCCCGAGCGACTGCAGGACGCGGAGCGCCTCGCGCACGACCGACCGGGACACGCCGAACTCGTCCGCGACCAGTTCGGGCCGCACGACCGTGCCGGGCTCGAGCGCGCCGTCGACAATCCGCTGCCCGAGGGCGTCGAGCACGTGGGCGTGGAGTCCTCGGGCCGGGGGCATCGTTCCTCCATGCAGTACGGGTGGCGCGGTCGACGTGACGTCGGTCCCATCGAAACGGCAGACTGCGTCCGAGGGCGGATGGCGCGCGGCGGATCGTCGTATAGTCTGATTAATCAGATTATTGAGGGTCGGCATCTGCAGCGCCAGCCACTCTCGACACGAAGGCGACGGAGCCGCGCGGCAGCGGCTCCAGAAAGGGGCACCGATGCCTCACGCTCCACTCGACGCGCTCGCCCACCCCGTCGGCACGCTCGCCCACCCCGTCGGCACGGTCCTGGCCGCCGAGGGCGGCGGTACCGAGACGGTCGACCCGTCCGGGCCGATCCCACAGCTGATCATCGCCGCCCTCGTCGGCATCGTCGTGATCATCGCGCTCATCACCTGGCTCAAGGTCCACCCGTTCATCGCGCTCGTGATCGGTGCCCTGGGCGTCGGAATCGGGGCGGGGCTCGCGCCGGACAAGGCAGTCGTGAGCTTCGGCAACGGCTTCGGTGCGACGATGACGAGCGTCGGCATCCTGGTCGGCCTCGGGTCGATGTTCGGCAAGATGCTCGTCGACTCCGGCGCCGCCGACCGCGTGGTCGACACCCTGGTGCGCAAGTCGTCGAAGGCCGCACTGCCCTGGACGATGGCCCTGATCGGTGCGCTGATCGGCCTGCCGATGTTCTTCGAGGTCGGCCTCGTGCTCCTCATCCCGATCATCGTGCTCGTCGCGAAGCGCAGCTCCGTGCCGATCATGAAGATCGCCGTGCCCGCCCTGGTCGGCCTGTCGACGATGCACGCGTTCGTCCCGCCGCACCCCGGCCCGCTCGTCGCGATCTCGACCGTCGGCGCGAACCTCGGCACCACGCTCGCCTTCGGCATCGTGCTGGCGATCCCGGTCATCATCCTGGCCGGACCGGTGTTCGCCCAGTTCGCGGCCCGCTGGGTCGACATCCCCGCGCCCGACCTGTTCGGGTCGCGTGGGTCGGACTCCGGTTCGGCGTCCGGTCCGCAGGACCCCGCCTCGGGCGGACGGGAGGCCCGGCGCGGCCCCGCCACGCAGGACACCGCATCCCTGCCGAACGGCAAGAGCGACTTCACGCGCGTCATCAGTGAGCCGCGCAGCCCGTCGTTCACCGTCGCGCTCATCGGCATCCTGCTGCCCGTCGTCCTCATGCTCGCCCAGGCCGTCCGCGAGGCCACGATGCCCGACGCCGCCGGCTCGTGGGTGAGCCTGCTCGACTTCCTCGGGTCCCCGATGATCGCGATCGGCATCGCCGCGATCTACGCGATGGTCTTCTTCGCGATCGGCGGCGGCATGGACCGGTCCGCCGTGGCGAAGTCGCTCGAGAGCGCGCTGCCCCCGGTCGCCGGGGTGCTGCTCATCGTCGGCGCCGGCGGTGGCTTCAAGCAGGTGCTCATCGACACGGGCATCGGCGGGGTGATCGCCGACGCCGTGAAGGACTCCGGCATCTCGGTGCTGCTCGTGGCCTGGGTCGTGTCGGCACTGGTGCGCGTCGCGACGGGGTCGGCCACGGTCGCCACCGTCACCGCCGCGGGCATCATGGCCCCGATCGCCGCTGACCTGTCCTCGCCGATGACCTCGCTGCTCGTGCTGGCGATCGGCGCGGGCTCGGTGTTCCTGTCGCACGTCAACGACGCCGGGTTCTGGCTCGTCAAGGGCTACCTCAACACCACCGTGGGGCAGACCTTCAAGACGTGGACGGTGCTCGAGTGCCTCATCTCGGTGCTCGGTCTGCTCGGGGTGCTGCTGGCCGGGGTGTTCATCCGATGAGCGGCGACTCCGCTCTGGATGCGCGTGTCCTGGTGGTCATGGGGGTCTCCGGTTCCGGCAAGTCGACCGTCGCCGCGATGGTCGCCGAGCGGCTCGGGTGGGACTTCGCCGAGGGCGACGCCATGCACCCGCAGGCCAACGTCGACAAGATGCACGCCGGTACACCGCTCACCGACGAGGACCGCTGGCCGTGGCTCGACGTCGTCGCCGGCTGGATCCGCGGGCACCTCGACGCCGGCACGCACGGCGTCGTGACCTGCTCCGCCCTGAAGCGGTCGTACCGCGACGTGCTGCGGGCTCCGGGCGTGGTGTTCGTCCACGTGGCCGGTGACGGCGCGCTGATCGAACAGCGCATGTCGCAGCGGTCTGGGCACTTCATGCCGACGTCGCTCCTGCAGTCCCAGCTCGCGACGCTCGAGCCGCCGCAGGACGACGAGGCGCACCTGACGATCGCGGCTGACCGGACCCCGGACGAGGAGAGCGCCGAGGTCGTCGAGCGGCTCGGGCTCGGCGGCGGCCGCTAGCTGCTGGCGCCGCGTTCGCATCGTTCGCCGCGTTCGCATCGTGAGCAGAAGTGGTGGGGTCCTGTGACAGGACCCGACCCCCTCTGCTCACCATGGGCGGTCTGCCGCGCCTCCCATCGGACGGGAGGGTCGTGGCAGCGCCGCCACGGGCCTCCCGTCCGATGTCGGGGTGCGTGCACCCCGCTCGTCGCGCGATCGTGCCGGCGCACGAGCGCGGGCACGTCGTCGCTCCTCAGCTGAACCGGATCGGGGTGCCGACCGGCAGGGCGGCGAGGGTGCGGGTCATCTCCGCCGAGATCCGCACGCACCCGTGCGAACTGCCGGTCGGGTCGGGGTAGTAGTGCAGCGCCGTCAGTGCCGCGTTGCCGCCGTACGACGGGATCCGCGACGAGTGCGCCCCGGTCAGGATGATCGGGTTGCCCTGCGTGTACGTCACGCGGGTGTCCACGTACGCCGCCTCGACGTAGGTGGCGGTGTCGGACGGCGTGGGGTCCTCGGGGGTACCGAGCCGGGCCACCTCGGTCGCGGTGACCTGGCCGCTCCGGGTGACGACGGACACCGTGCTCCGGGCGACGTCGACGCGGATCATCCGGTCGGTGTCGGTGACCGTGAAGTCGGCGGCCCGTGCCCAGGCGAACGTGGCGCTCGGCGCGTCCGGGTGTCCGCCGTCACCCGGGGTGCGGTTCCGGGCCGGGGTCGAGACGAGGAGCATGCCGCCGTCGACTCCGGGCGACCGGCCCCACACAGCAGTGGCGGCGGGCAGGTCGATCGTCGACACCAGGTGCGACAGCGTGGCCACGGGGCGGGCGCGGCTCGACGGGCTGGCGTACAGGGCGACGAGGTCGTGCCGTGGGGTGGCGATCTGCCAGGTGTCCGCGGGGCGGACGTCCCCGCCGTCGAGGAGTTCGGGGACGACGCCGTCGTGGAACGCCAGCGGCAGGGCGGCGAGGGTGGCGGCCGACGGCGCTCGGGGGACGGCCGCGAGCGTCGGTGTCGGTGTCGGCGTCGCGGTCGGTGTTGCCCGTGCGGCGCGGGTCGGGTCGGCGCCCGGACGGTCGGCGGTCACTCCCACGACGACGGCGGCCGCGACGGCGAGCGCAGCCGCACCCCCGACCACGGCGATCAAGCCCCTGCGTCGCATCGGCCCCCCTGTGCTCCTGGTGTCGGTCAGCGTTCGGTGACCCGGCCGGCGTCGACGTGCCACTGCCGGTCGAGGCGGACGGTCTCCAGCATGCGCCGGTCGTGCGTGACGAGCAGCAGGGTGCCGTCGTACGACTCCAGTGCCTGCTCGAGCTGCTCGATGGCCACCAGGTCGAGGTGGTTCGTCGGCTCGTCGAGCACGAGCACGTTCACCCCGCGGGCCTGCAGCAGCGCGAGTCCGGCGCGGGTCCGTTCGCCGGGGGAGAGCGCCGACGCGGGCCGCCCGACGTGGTCGGCCTTCAGCCCGAACTTCGCGAGCAGCGTCCGGACGTCGGCGGTGGTGTACTCGGGCACGATCGCCTCGAACGCCGCGGCGAGGGACTGGTCGCCGGTGAAGGCCGCACGGGCCTGGTCGACCTCGCCGACGGCGACGCTCGACCCGAGGGAGGCGGTGCCGGTCGTCGGTGCCTGCTTGCCGAGCAGGGCCCGGAGCAGCGTGGACTTGCCGGCACCGTTCGGTCCGGTGATGCCGATGCGGTCCCCGCCGTCGACCTGCAGCGACACCGGGCCGAGCGTGAAGTCGCCCTGCGTGAAGGTGGCGTCGGACAGGGTGGCCACAACGGCCGAGGACCGGGGAGCGCTGCCGATCGTGAACTCGAGCTGCCACTCCTTGCGGGGCTCCTCGACCTCGTCGAGCCGCGCGATGCGGGACTCCATCTGGCGGACCTTCTGCGCCTGCTTCTCGCTCGACTCCGAGGCGGCCTTGCGCCGGATCTTGTCGTTGTCCGGAGCCTTCTTCATGGCGTTGCGCACGCCCTGGCTCGACCACTCGCGCTGTGTGCGGGCGCGGGAGACCAGGTCGGCCTTGGTGGCGGCGTAGTCCTCGTACGCGTCGCGCTTGTGCTGCCGGGCGATCTCGCGCTCCTCGAGGAACGAGTCGTACCCGCCGCCGAACAGCCGGTTGGACGACTGCGCCAGGTCGAGCTCGAGCACGCTCGTCACCGACCGCGCCAGGAACTCCCGGTCGTGGCTGACGAGCACGACCCCGCCGCGCAGGCCCCGGACGAACCCCTCGAGCCGGTCCAGCCCGTCGAGGTCGAGGTCGTTGGTGGGCTCGTCGAGCAGGACGATGTCGAACCGCGACAGCAGCAGCGCCGCCAGCCCGACCCGAGCGGCCTGCCCACCGGACAGAGCGGTCATGAGCGACTCCGGTCCCACGCCGTCGTCATCGGCTCCGGTCTCCAGGCCGAGGTCGGCCAGGACGGCGGGGATGCGGTCGTCGAGGTCGGCGGCGCCCGCGGCGAGCCAGCGGTCGAGCGCCGTCGAGTAGCGGTCCGCGGCGGCGTCGCCGGCGTCCGGGTCGCCGAGCGCGGCGGCCGCGGCGTCCATGGCTTCGGTCGCCTCGGCCGAGCCGGTCCGTCGGGCGATGTACGCGGCGACGGTCTCGCCCGCGATCCGCTCGTGCTCCTGGGGGAGCCAGCCGACGAACGCGTCGGTCGGTGCGAGCGACACCGTTCCCGCCAGGGGCTCGTCGACACCCGCCAGCAGCCGGAGCAGCGTGGACTTGCCGGCGCCGTTCACCCCGACGACGCCGATCACGTCGCCCGGCGCGACCGTGAGGTCGAGGGAGTCGAACAGCGTGCGAGCGGCGTACCCGCCGGACAGGCCCTTGGCGACGAGCGTGGCGGTCATGCGCCAATCGTCCCACGCGGCGGCGCGCGCACGGCACCGCCGTCGGAGCGCCCGGGGCTCCGGGTGCAGCACACTGGACGGATGGCATCCTGCGTCTTCTGCGCGATCATCGCCGGCGACGAACCGGCCGTCTGGGTCGAGCGCGAGGACCACGCCGTGGCGTTCGCGCCGCTGCCCGGGTCCGCGCTCGCACCCGGGCACACCCTCGTCGTACCGGTCGAGCACGCCGACGACCTGCTCGGCGCCGCCCCGGTGGCGCTGGCCGCGACCGTCGCGCTCGCGCAACGGGTCGCACGAGCGATGCGGGGCGCGCTCGGCGCCACCGGCACCGTCGTGCTGCAGGCCTCCGGCGCCGATGCCGGGCAGAGCGTGCGGCACCTGCACTTCCACGTCGTGCCGTGCTGGCCGGACGACGGCACGACGCACTGGCCGGAGCCGCCCTCGGCACACGTCGTCGACGGTGACCCGCACGCACTCCTCGCCGAGATGTTCGAGTAGCTCCGGGAGCACACCCGGGCAGCGGTGCGCGGAACGGAGTGGAGTGGGCGCTGCACCGTCACCCGTCCCGCCGACACCCGCAGGAGCACACCATGACCACGAAGATCACCCTGATCATCGACAACCCGGCCGACCCGTCGGCGTTCGAGCAGTCCTACGTGGAGCTCGAGGCGCTCGCCGCGGAGCTGCCCGGCCTGCAGCGGCTCGAGGCGGCGAAGGTCTGGCCGAAGGAGGACGGCACGCCCACACCGGCGCACCGCACCCTCGACCTGTACTTCGCCTCGTACGGGGACGCCTCCGACGCGGTGGCGACCGCCGAGGCCGGCGCGTTCTTCCAGCAGCTCGGCGGGACCGGCGCCACGTTCACCGGCTTGTTCTCCGACATCGAGCACGAGTAGCACCGTCGGCCGGGGCCGGGTGCCGGGCCTGGCCGGGCGCCGGGCCCGGGCCCGGGTCTCGGGCTGAGCGACACTCCTCGGGCCCCGCGCCGCGTGGAGTGTCGCTCAGCGCGAGTCTCGGCCTGGCAGACCCGGCAGACCACGCACCGGCACCGGCGCCAACCGGCCGGCGCCGACGGGCAGCACGCCCGCGCGGTACTCGAGCACCTCGGCATCGCCGACGGTCGCCGTCGCCGTGCCGAAGCGCCATGCCCGGTTGAACAGGTACACCCCGATCACGGTCCGGCCGTCGTCCGCGACCGCCCACGTACCGGTGCCCCACTGCGCCGGGTGGCCGACCCCGTCGATCGTGACGGTCGGGCGGGCGAACCAGGTGAGCAGGGGGCGAGCGAGCCGGAGCTCGATCCGGCGCTTCGTCGTGCCGGAGGGGAGAGTCGTGTCCACCTCCGCAGGATAGGGCCAGCGCACCTGTGCCCGCCGCACCCGCGCACCCGTAGCGTGGCCGCCATGACCGCCACCGTCCTCGTCGCCGGCGCCACCGGAGACCTCGGCGGACGCATCGTCCGCCAGCTCCTGCAGCACGACACCCGCGTCCGCGTCCTCACCCGCCCGTCCAGCACCGGCGCGCAGCGGCAGTTCGCCGACGACGACCGCATCGACGTCGTCACCGCGGACTACACGGACGCACCGGCTCTGGTCGCGGCGCTCGCCGGGGTCGACGTCGTCGTCTCCGCGGTGAGCGGCACCCGCGCCGTGATCGTGGACGCCCAGCGGGCACTGCTCGACGCCGCGGTCCAGGCCGGCGTCCCGCGGTTCATCCCCTCGGACTACGCCGCCGACTACCGCTCGATCACGCCCGGCTCGAACCGCAACTTCGAGCTGCGCCGCGAGTTCGCCGCCACCCTCGACGCTGCGCCGATCCGTGCGACCTCGGTGCTGAACGGGGCGTTCACGGACATGCTCACCGGTCAGGCGCCGCTGATCCTGTTCGACCGCCAGCGGGTGCTCTACTGGTCGTCGGCGGACCAGGTGCTCGACTTCACCACGAAGGACGACGTCGCGCGCGTGACGGCGCTCGTCGCACTCGACGCGGACGCCCCCCGAGTGGTCGAGGTCGCCGGTGACCGCGTCACGGCACGGTCGATCGCCGACACGCTGTCCCGACTGACCGGCACCCCGTTCCGACTGCAGTGGGCGGGCACCACCGGCACGCTGTCGGCGATGGCACGGATCGGCCGACGGCTGTCGAAGGACGACGCCGAACCGTTCCCGGCCTGGCAGGGCATGCAGTACTTCGTGAGCATGTTCAGCGGCGAGGCGGAGCTCCACCACGTCGACGACGAGCGCTCCGGCCCGCACGGGTGGACGAGCGTCCGCGACGTGCTCGCCGCCCACCTGGGCGTCTGACGGTCCGACCGGGAGGCCCGCCCCGCGTCACGCAGGACGGCCGGCGGTCCGCCGCCGTGGCCGTCACGGGCACGCGCCGGCCGGGTCCTGCGCTGACGGTCAGGCGCCGCGGACGGCCCTGACGATCTCCTGCCGTGCCGCTCGTCCGCTGCGCGTCGGCAGCAGGGGGAACACGTGCAGGGCGCCGGGTCGCTCGTGCAGCGTGACGTCCACGCCCGCGGACCGGGCGGCCTCGACGAGCAGGTGCGCGTCGGGGTTGAGCACGTCGTGGGTCCCGGTGTGGACGAGCATCGGGCCGAGGCCGTGGAACGCGCCCGACAGGGGACTGACGACCGGGTCGTCGATCGACAGGCCGTCGGCCCACAGGTGCCCGAGGACACGACCCCCGTCGCGACCGAGCCACGGGTCGCTCGGTTGCACCTGGGGGATGCGCGGGTTCGAGAAGCCGAGGTCGAGCGCCGGTGACACCAGGACGGTCCGGAGCGACCGGACGCCCTGGTCGCGCAGGGTCTGGGCGACGGAGAGCGCGATCTGTCCACCGGCGGAGTCGCCGGCGAGCTGCACCCGCCCGCGCTGGTCGATGATGCGGCGTGCGACGTCGAGGACCAGGTCGTGCGCCTGCCGGGCGTTGCCGTCCGGCAGGAGTCGGTAGATCGGGACGGTCACGGTGGCGCGCGCCTCGGCGGCGAGCTGGGCGATGAGCGCCCAGTGCTGCGGGGCGATCTCGTGGACCCACCCGCCGCCGTGCACGTACACGAGGTCGCGGAGCGGTGGCTGGCGGCTCGGGGTCACCGTGTACACGGGGGAACCGTCCTGACGGTGGACGTCGACGCGTACGTCGGGCCGGAGGCGCTTCGGCGGTCCGAACGGCTCGGGGCGGAGGGCCTGTCGGCGGACGGCCCGGTGCGCTCCCGCCTCGGTGACGAACGGAGCGTTCGCGTGCGTGGCCCGCAGGAACAGCGGGACCGCTGCTTCGGGGACGATCACGGTGTGCCTCCTCGATCGTCGGTGTCGTCGGTGTCGTGCACCGGTTCGCTGAGCCCGAGGAGTGCACCCCGCACCGCGGCGACGCGGATCGTCGCGGCGTCGTCGTACAGCACCGTCTGGCCGACCGCGCCGACGTGCGCGGCGACGACCGCGCGGGTGAAGACGTCCGGTGCGACGGTGAGGCGTCGGCCCTGCGCCGTGACCGACTCGACGAGCAGCGGTTCGAGTGCCGCGTGGAAGGCGTCGGTGTGCGCTCGGAGCAGTGCCCGGAGCTCGGGTTCGTGTCGCGCCCGGGACAGCAGGACCGAGCGGATCGCGTACCACTTGCCCTCGGGGGGAAGGCCGCCGAGGACCCCGGAGACGATCGCGTCGACGGACTGCGGGTCGGTCGTGCCGAGTGCGGCCCGGAAGCCGTCCTCGAGCCGCTCGACGACCACGGCCTCCTGCGCTTCGTACACCGCGAAGAAGAGCTCGTCGGTCGTCGCGAAGTTCGAGTAGAAGGCCCCGCGCGTGAACCCCGCACGCGCGACGATCGCCTCGACGCTGGCCGAGGCCGAGCCGGTCTCGTCGAACAGCGCCTCGGCCGCGCGGACGAGTTCCGCGCGGGTGCTGCTGCGCCGCCGGGTGGGTCGGGCGGGTGCGGCGGTGTCGTCGCTCACTCGTGGGGACATCGGCTCATCCTAGGAGGCGTCGTCCGACTGGAGCGGGTCGGCCAGGTAGTCGTGCACGGACCGCACCGGCGCGAGCGTCAGGTCGGTCAGGACGTGTGAGGCGCTGATGACCTCGAACACCGGCAGGTCGGCCATCGGCGCGAGGGCGTGCTCGAACAGCTGCAGGCGGGCGGGCCCGGTCCAGGCCGCCTTCACGACGATGTCGGTGATCTCGGTCCGCACGAGGTCGGCGGCCCGCAGCCCCAGCGTCGTCACGTCGGGGACGAGCTTCACCATCCAGGTCGGCACCGTGATCTGCGCCGCGGCCTCCACCGGGTCCATCGGCTCCCACTGGTACGCCATGGTCGCCGTCGCCACCCGCTCGGCCCCGCGGTCCAGCGTGCCGACGAGGGCGCCCTGGTCGACGCGCAACCCCGGGGTGCCGAGCACCTTCGGGTAGGCGCTCAGTTCGCGACCGGCGAGCGTCGCCGCGGAGTTGTCGAGGTACATGGCGTGCAGGTACTCGCCGACCTCGCCGTCGTGGGTGACCTGGATCGCCTGACCGGACTCGACGTAGGGGCCGTAGCCGTCGACGTCGCCCATCTTCATGACCTCGAACCGGACCAGCGGCGCGTCGACCTGCAGCGGCTCCGGCACGACGGCGCGGAGGGCGTCAGGGTCGGTCCGGTACACGACGTTGAAGTACTCGCGGTCGGTGAAGCGCGTCGGGCGCAGCGGGTAGACCGGCGCGGTGAGGGGCGTGGTGGCGTGGCGGAGGACGTCCGAAGCCTGCATGGGAACTCCTTGTCGAGTTGCGATACGTTCCGTATTGAGTACGTTGTGTATCGAACCTACACCCGAGAACGAAGGACACCATGGGCTTCTCCCTGCCGACCGACATCCGCAACCGACCCGTCGCCGTGATCGGCGGTGGGACCCTCGGTCGTCGCATCGCCCTGGTGTTCGCCAGCGCCGGCGGCGAGTCCCGCGTGTACGACCTCGCCGAGCCGGTCCGCACGGCCGCCGTCGAGTACGTCGAGCGCGAGCTCCCGGCGCTCGCCGCGGCGCGGGACGGGGGCGCGGTCGGCACCGTCCGCGCGTTCGACGACCTGGACGAGGCCGTCGCGGGTGCGTGGCTCGTCGTCGAGGCGATCCCGGAGCGCCTCGACCTCAAGACGACGGTGTTCGGCCAGCTCGACCGCGCCGTCGGGGCGGACACGATCCTGGCGAGCAACTCCTCGTCGTACGCGAGCCGACTCGTGATCGACGAGGTCGAGCACCCCGAGCGCGTGCTGAACATGCACTTCTACATGCCGCCGGCGCAGAACGCCGTCGACCTCATGAGCGACGGCGAGACCGACCCCGCGGTCATCGACCTGCTGCTCGAGGTCCTGCCGACCTACGGCGTCCGCCCGTTCGTCGCGCGCAAGGAGTCGACCGGGTTCATCTTCAACCGCATCTGGGCGGCCATCAAGCGCGAGTCCCTGGCCGTCGTCGCCGACGGGGTCTCCACGCCCGAGGACGTCGACGCCATGTTCGCGGTGAACACCGGTTCGCCCGCGGGACCGTTCCGCATGATGGACCAGGTCGGACTCGACGTCGTCCTGGACATCGAGGAGCACTACGCGGCCGAGGACCCGCACCTGCCCGAAGGTCCGCGGCAGCTGCTCCGGCAGTACGTCGACGCGGGGTACCTGGGCGTGAAGACCGGCCGCGGCTTCTACGCGTACGACCAGCACTGACGGACGACCAGCACCGTCGGACGACCAGCACCGTCGGACGACCAGCACCGTCGCCGCCTAGGCTCGGGAACCGTGTTCGAACTCCACCACCTCGCCGCGCAGGAACTCTGGGACTGGATCCGCCGGGGGGAGGCGACCGCGCTCGAGGTGACGGAGCACTACCTCGCCCGCATCGAGCGCATCGACCCGGCCCTCGGCGCGTTCGTGACGGTCACGGCGGACGCCGCGCGCACGAGAGCCGACCGTCTCGGGGACCTGGTGCCGACGTCGAGACCGTTGTGGGGCCTCCCGTCCGCCGACAAGGACCTGTACGACCGCGCCGGGGTCCCCACGCGCAGCGGCACCGCGAGTCTGCCGGAGCGCCCTGCCGGAGCCGACCACCCGCTCGTCGCGGCGCTCGACGCCGCCGGCACGGTGAGCCTCGGCAAGACGGCGTCACCGGAGTTCGGCATGTCCTCGTCGTCGGAGACCCGGTTCGGCGTGACGCGGAATCCCCACGACACGACCCGCGCGCCCGGTGGGTCGTCGAGCGGGGCGGCGGTCGCCGTGGCGGCCGGGCTGCTGCCCGCGGCCGTCGGGTCCGACGGCGGGGGATCGGTCCGGATCCCGGCCGCCGCGACCGGACTCGTCGGCCTGAAGCCGAGCCGCGGGCGGGTGCCGTCGATGCCCGGCCGCTCCGGTGTCGGCGGCCTCTCCGTCGCCGGGCCACTGACCCGTTCCGTCGCGGACGCGGGGATGCTGCTCGACGCGCTCGTCGCGCCGACCGGGCTGCCGGAACCGTCGCCGTACGCCCTGGTCACGCCGTCGCGCGATGACGGCCCGTTCACCGCTGCGGCCGTCCGCGGTGAGGGACGCTTCGTCGTCGGGCTGCTCGACGGCTCACCGTGGGACGACACCGTCGAGGTCGTGGTCGACCCCGCGGCGCGTGCCGCAGCCTCGACCGCAGTGCGGGTGCTCGGCGAACTGGGGCACGGCGTCGAGGACGTGCAGATGCCGCGGGCGCCGTACGCCGACGCGTTCCGGGTGGCGTGGGAGAGCTCCGCGGCGCGGCTGCCGATGGTCCCCGGCATCGACCTGACGGCGCTCACGCCGCTGGTGGCGTGGCTCGTGGAGCGGGGACGGCGGCTCACCGGCACGCAGGTGCTCGACGCGATGACGGCGCTCGACACGTTCTCGGCGACGCTGATCGGTGCGTTCGACCGGTTCGACGCCGTGCTGTCCCCGACGCTCGCGCTGACCCCGCGGCCGCTCGGCTGGTACGGCGACGACCCGGACGAGGACTTCCGCCGCCAGTGCGCGTACTCGCCGTGGACCTCGATGGCGAACGTGGCCGGGCTGCCGGCGATCACCCTGCCCGTCGGGGTCACCGCCGACGACCACCCGGACGGCGGCGGTCTGCCGATGGGCGTCCAGTTGATCGGGCGTCCAGGGGGCGAGCGCGTGCTGCTCGCGATCGGGGCCCAGCTCGAGCGGCGGCTGCGGTGGCAGCGGCGGCACCCGGCGGCCTGGACCGCCTGACCTCGGGTCGGTGCGTGCGCATGTTCCGACAAAGCACGCGTCGATCACCTCGTGGATCGTCGCACCATGCACGTGCATCCGGTGCATGCGCATGGTCCGACAGGCCACGCGTCGATCGACTCGTGGGATGTCGCGAATCGCGTGCCGCCCGCCCGCCCCGCCGCCGCGCCGCCCCTACCGCAGCGTCGGCGCAGCCTCCACCAGCGCTCGCGTCACCGGGTGCACCGGCGCATCGAGCAACGACACCGGCCCGTGCTCCACGATGCGCCCGGCCGACATCACGGCCACGGTGTCGCACAGCCGCTGGACCACACCGATGTCGTGCGACACCAGCACCAGGGTCAGCCCGAGGTCGTCGGCGAGCGAGCGGAACAGCTCGATGACCCGTGCCCGCACCACCACGTCGAGGGCGCTCATCGGCTCGTCGCCGAACAGGATCCGCGGCCCGTGCACCACGGCCCGCGCGATCGCGATGCGCTGCCGCTGCCCGCCGGAGAACTCGTGCGGGTACCGGTCGACGACGTCCGCCGGCAGGTCGACCCGCTCCAGCACGTCGCGCACCAGCGCCCGGTGATCCCCGTCGATCCGCAGTGCCCGCAGCGGTTCGCCGACGATCGCGCCGACACGCATCCGGGGGTCGAGCGACGCGTACGGGTCCTGGAACACCACCCCGGTCTCGCGACGGAACCAGCGCATCGCGGCCGCGGATCCGGACGCCACCACCCGACGACCGGAGGCGGTCACGGAACCCGCGGAAGGTGCCTCCAGGCCGGCGAGCAGCCGCACCAGGGTGGACTTGCCGGATCCCGATTCGCCGACGATCCCGAGCCGCTGGCCGGGGGCGACCGCCAGGTCGACGCCGTCGACGGCGGTGCGGACGGGGCCCGGTTCGAAGGGCCCGCGGCGGGGGAGCCGGTAGGTGCGGTGCAGCCCGACCCCGTCGAGGATGGCGGTCATGCGGGGCCCCCGGACGGACGGGCACGACGGGCGGTGGCGCGCGCGGCGTCGACGAGCGCGACGGTCGCGGGGTGCTGCGGCGCGGCGAGCAGCGACGCCACCGAGCCCTGCTCGACGACCCGTCCGCCGTCGAGCACGACGGCGGTGTCGGCGATCCGCGCGAGCACGGCGAGGTCGTGCGTGACGAAGACCATGCCGGCCGGCAGCCCTTCGAAGAGGTCGAGGATCCGCGCCTCGGTCGTGACGTCGAGCGCCGTGGTCGGCTCGTCGGCGACGAGGTACGCGGGCTGCCCGGCCATCGCCATCGCGATGCAGATCCGCTGTCGCTGCCCGCCGGACAGCTGGTGCGGGTACTGCCGCAGCAGCGAATCGGGGTCCGGCAGTCCGACGTCCGCCGCCAGGGCGGTCGCCGCGGCACGTGCCGCCCGCCGGTCGAGTCCGCGGTGCAGCCGCAGCGGCTCCGCGACCTGCGCGCCGACGCGGCGCAGCGGGTCGAGGGCGGTGCCGGGCTCCTGGAAGACCATGCCGATGCCCGATCCACGGTGCTTCGCTCGCTCTCGGTCGGGCAGGCCGACGAGTTCCGTGCCGTCCAGGCGGATGCTGCCGGTGACGGTCGCGCCGGCGGGCTCCAGACCCATCAGGGCGAGCGAGGTCATGGACTTGCCGGATCCGGATGCGCCGATCACGCCCACGCGTTCGCCGGGAGGCACGGTGAACGTCACGTGGTCCAGGATCGTCCGCCCCGCGATGCGGACGGAGAGCCCCACCACCTCGAGTCCGCCGGCTGCGGTGTCGCTGCGGCCGTGGCTGCGGTCGGTCATGCGGTCACCCCCGGGGTGGTCGTGGCCGGGTCGCTGCGGCGGTCGCCGCCCGCTGCGCGGTCGTTCGTCGTCAGCCGTGGGTCGGTGGCGTCGCGGATCGCGTCACCGAGCAGGGAGAGCGCGGCGACGACGAGCGCGATCGCGGCCCCCGGCCAGGTGGCGCTCCACGGGTGCACGCCGATGTAGGTCTGCAGGTCGGAGAGCAGGTTGCCCCACGACGCGGTGTCCGACCCGGCGCCGTAGCCCAGGTACGACAGACCGGCCTCGGCGAGGACCGCGGTGGCCATCGCGAGCGAGAGCTGCACGGTGAACAGCGGCGCGGCGTTCGGCACCAGGTGGCGGAACAGCACCCCGCCACCACCGACGCCAGAGGCCCGCGCGGCGGTGACGTAGTCGCTGCGGGCGATCCGGCGGATCTCGCCGCGGGCGACCCGGGCGATCGTGACGCCGAAGGACAGTCCGACGCTCACGATGACGACCCCGAGCGAGCCGCCGAACACCGCGGTCAGGAGCATCGCGGTCAGCAGGGTTGGGAACGCCACCAGGATGTCGAGCAGGACGGCCGTGCCCTCGCGCACCCAGCGGGCGGTGAGCGACCCGATCGCGGTCAGGACGATGCCGACGACGCTCGCGATCACCCCGGCACCGACGGCGACGAGCACCGTGGTGCGGGTGCCGGCGAGCAGGTAGCTCGCGATGTCGCGGCCGGCGGCGTCGGTGCCGAACCAGTGCGCGGCGCTCGGGCCCTCCCACTGGTGGAACGGATCGGCGCGGAACGGGTCCTGCGGCGTCCACACGAGCGACACGGCGGCGAGCACCACGAGCAGGCCGAGCACGACGACGGCGAAGACCCCGGTGGGGCGGGAGAGCAGGCGACGGATCATCCGGACACCTCGCGTTGGCGTGGGTCGAGGGCGCGGTGCACGACGTCGACGGCGAAGCCGACCAGCAGCACGAGCCCGGTGAGCACGAGCAGCTCGGACTGCACCTTGGTGACGTCGCGGCGCCCGACGTCGGTCACGAGCATGCGTCCGACCCCGGGCAGCGTGAACAGCTGCTCGACGACGACGGCCCCGACCAGCAGCCCGGCGATCTGCACCCCGAGCACGGCGAGAACGGTGAGGGCCACCGACGGCAACCCGTGCCGGAGCAAGGCCTGCGTGCGCGTCAGCCCGATCGCGGCCGCGGTGCGGACGTGGTCGGCGTCGAGCACCGACAGCGTCGCGGACCGGGTGAAGCGCAGGATGACGGCACCCTCGACAGCGCCGATGGTCAGGGCAGGCAGCACGAGTGACGCGAACGCCCGCCCCGGCTCGGACCAGCCGTCGAGCGGGAAACCCTGCGTCGGCAGCCAGTGCAGCGTGACGGCGAACAGCGCGACGAGCAGCATGCCGGCCCAGACGACCGGGATCGCGGCGACGGCCTGCGCCACGAACCCGATGACGGAGCCACCCGGTCGACGGCGGAGCACCGCGGCGACGACTCCGAGGGGGACGCCGATCACGAGCGCGGTGACGAGCGACATGCCCGCGAGGGGCAGCGTGATCGCCAGCTTCTGCGCGATCTCCGGCGCGACCTGCCCGTTGGTCACCAGGGACCGGCCGAGGTCGCCGCGGAACACCCCGCCGATCCAGTCGAGGTACTGCACCACGACGGGTCGGTCGAGGCCGAGCTGCTGCTGGAGCTGCTCGACCTGCGCCGGGGTCGACTGGGTGCCGGCGACGACCTGTGCGACGTCGCCGGGCAGCACCCGGAGGGTCGCGAAGATGATGACGCTCGCGACGAGCAGCCCGACGACGAACAGCAGCAGCCTGCCGACCAGGAACCGGGTCACGTGCTCGGAGCTCCGGGCGCGGGTCGTCTCACTTGACGGCGAGCTTCGACAGGTCGAGTCGCGAGTTGCCGCCGTCCACGGGGAAGCCCGTGACGCCGGCGCGCACCGCGGTGATCTCGGTGGCCGTGTAGAGCCACTCGCCCGCGGCGTCCTCGCTCACGATCTTCGCGGCCTTCCGCAGGGCGTCGACCTTGGCGTCCTCGTCGGTGGCCGCGATCGACTGGGCGTACAGCGACTGCACCTCGGCGTTGTCGTAGCCGAAGTAGTAGTCGGGGTTCGCCCAGTTGCCGAAGTCGCGGGCCTCGACGTGGTCCACCATCGACAGGTCGAAGTCGCGCTCACCCGACTTCGGCGCCTGGAACACCGACGACAGCCAGGTGGCGAAGTCGACCCGCTTGACGGTCAGGGTGATCCCGACGTCGGCGAGCTGCGACTTGAGCACGTCGCCGATGGTCGCCGGGTAGATGTTCGCGTACGTCAGCGTGAGCTGCAGGTTCTCTTGACCGGCGGCGGCGAGGAGCTGCTTGGCGTTGTCGGGGTCGTACGCGTCGATGTCCGTGAGGTCCTCGTACCCGGGGTCGAGTTCGGGGATCGGCCCGCCCTGCTCGACACCCGTGCCACCGATGGCCTTGATGAGGGCCTTCGGGTCGATCGCCTGCCGGATCGCCTGGCGCACGCGCTTGTCGGTGAACGGCGCCTTCCGGTCGTTGAACGCGAGCGTGTACTTGTCGGTCGTCTTGCCGGAGTGCAGCGCGATGTCCGAGTTGCCGTCGAGCTGGCTCTTGAGTGTTCCGTCGACCGGGTTGAGGACGTCGAGGTCGCCGTTCGCCATGGCGTTGACGGCCGTCGACGGGTCGGTGATGTACCGGAAGACGATCTTCGCGACCTTCGCCTTCGTGCCCCAGTAGTCGTCGTTGCGGTCGAAGGTGAGCGAGTCACCCTGCTTCCAGCTCGCGACCTCGTACGGTCCGGTGCCGTTCGCGCTGTCCGACAGGTCGTTCGTCGCGGCCTTCTCGAGCACCAGGCCGGCGCGGCCGGTCAGGTTCCACAGCAGGTCCGAGTCGGGCTTCGCCAGCTTGAGCTCGACCACGCCGGTCGACGGGGACGTGATCGAGGTGACGCCGGCGAGCTTGGCGGAGTCGACGTAGGTCTCGTTCGACTTGACCTGCTCGAGCGACCAGACCACGTCTGCCGCGGTGACGTCCTTGCCGTCCTGGAAGGTGATGCCGTCGCGCAGCGTGAACGTGTAGGTCAGGCCGTCGTCGGAGACCTCGTGTTCGGAGGCCAGCACGTCGCGGACGTCGCCGTCGGCGGTCCGGCCGACGAGCCCCTGGTACACGTTGTCGATGAGCACCTGGTCGAGCGCTGCACCGGACTGCGTGCGGATGTCGAGGCTGGTCGGTTCGAGCACCAGGCCGACGCGCACGGTGGCGTCGGTGCCGCCGTCCTCGTTCGACGAGCCGGAGCAGCCGGTCAGCGCGAGGGCGGAGACGACGGCGACCGCGGTGGCGGCGAGGGCAGCGCGTCCGATGCGCGTGGTGCGCGCAGCCCGAGCGGTACGGCGGGGCAGGAGTGGACTCATGGGGTGTGGGTTCCTTCCGGGCGCGAGGGCGATGATCAGTGCTCGCGCTCGCACGAGGTTACCGGCGGCCGGTGTCGTCCGCGGTCGGTTCTTCGATCCGGTGCAACAAACCGTGACGTTCCGCCCATGCCCGGATCGCCGCAGCGAGTTCGAGCGGCGCCTGGTTCTGCACCGCGTGCCGGGCGGTGACCGTCACGATCTCGGCGTCCGGCAGCCGCTCGGCGAACGCGGCGTGCAGCTTCGGCGAGACGTACCCGCGGTCGCCGCGGACGAGCAGGATCGGCACGCGCAGGGCCTCGAGGTCGGGCCACGCGTCGGCGAAGCGCCCCACCGACGACGTGCGGCCGGCGGGCAGGTGCGGGAAGTGGTGACGCCGCACGAGCGCGCCGTCGTCGCCGAGCCGCGTGGTGTGTCGCGCCTCACGCAGCAGCACGTGCCGATCGTCACCGACACGTGCTTCGATCGCCCGGTCGACGACCTGGTCCAGGGTGGCGAACGGTTCCTCGGCCTCGAGCGCCCGGGCGATCCGGTCGACTGCCCGCTGCGCGAAGTCCGGCGACATGTCGACGAGCACGAGGCCGGTGACCCGCTCCGGTGCCGTGGCCGCGAGCCGTGCCGACAGGATCGCGCCGAGGGAGTGCCCGACGACGACCCCCGGCGGCACCCCCAGGGCGTCGAGCGCCGCGAGCACGGTCGGCGCCGTCACGGACGCCCCGTAGTCCGCGTCGTCCCGCCACGACGACCGGCCGTGGCCGGGCAGGTCGAGGGCGACCGCCGGCTCGCCGACGGCGAGCGCGGTCTGGTCGAAGCTGTGGGCGTCGATGCCGAGCCCGTGCAGGTAGGTGATCCGGGCCTCCCGGTCGCCCCACCGGATGGCGGACGTCTCCTGCCCGTCATCGGTGCGGACCACCTGCCTGGAGGCGCGGAGCGGCTTCGTCACGCCGCTCGCGCGGGCGAGCGCGGCCAGGTCTGCGAATTCTTCGTCGGGGGCATCGGACACGAAGCGATCTTCGCACCGTCCGCGGGGTCTGGAGGCGTTAGGTAAGGCATGCCATACTCGGATCCGTGGCAACCCGGTACCGCGTCTTCCCCGTCCGTGTGGCAGCGGTCACGTCGCTCACCCCGCACTTCGTCCGGGTGACGCTGACGGGCGACGCCCTGGCGGACTTCTCCTCGGTCGGGCTCGACCAGCGGATCAAGGTCGTCCTGCCGCTCGACGGCGTGGGCTTCTCCGAACTGCCCGAGGACGAGGACTGGTACGCCGCCTGGCGTGCCCTGCCGGACGCGGAACGGAACCCGCTGCGCACCTACACCGTCCGCTCGTTCCGGCCCGACGCCCGCGAGCTCGACATCGACTTCGTCGCGCACGGTGACGCCGGACCCGCATCGCGGTGGGTGTCGTCCTGCCGGGTCGGCGACGAGCTCCGGATCGTCGGACCCCGCGTGCCGGAGTCGCCCGAGGACCTGCCGACCGGTGCCGCCGAGTTCGCACCCGGGCACGCGAACCGCATCCTGCTCGCCGGGGACGAGACCGCCGCCCCGGCCATCTGCGCCATCCTCGAGGCGCTCGACGTCTCGACCGTCGGCCACGTCTTCATCGAGGTGCCGACCGACGCCGACCGGTTGCCCGTGACCGCCCCCGCCGGGGTCGAGGTCCGCTGGATCGCCCGGAACGGTGCGACCCACGGCGTGCGCATGACCGACCAGGTGCACGCCTGGGCGTCGTCGGTCGTCGCCGGTGCTGCGTCCGTCGCTGGTCCTCCGTCGGTCGCCGCCGGGCCCGCTTGTGGGGACGCCGTCGAGCTGGCGGACGTCGACGTCGACGAGCAGGTGCTCTGGGACGTGCCGGCCACCGAGGAGTCACGCCCCGTGTACGCCTGGATCGCGGGCGAGGCCGGCTGCGTCAAGGAGCTCCGACGGCACCTGGTGCGCGGCGTCGGCATCGACCGGAAGCAGGTCGCGTTCATGGGGTACTGGCGGCACGGCAAGGCCGAGAACTGAACGCCGCAGCCGGACTGCCGACCAGCGAGGCCGGAGTCCCGACGACCGCGCTCGGCGTGCGTGGGCTGACGCTCGCGTACGACGACCGCATCGTGGTGGACGCGCTCGACGTGGACGTCCCCGACGGTGAACTGACCGTCATCGTCGGCCCGAACGCGTGCGGCAAGTCGACGCTGCTGAAGTCGCTCGCACGCACCCTCAAGCCCCGAACCGGCACCGTGTACCTCGACGGAGCGCCGATCGACTCCTACCGTCCGAAGGCCGTGGCCCGGCGGGTCGGCATGCTGCCCCAGACGCCGATCGCCCCGGACGGCATCACCGTGCGCGACCTGGTGTCCCGCGGGCGGTTCCCGCACCAGGACCTGCTGCACCCGTCGTCCGGGTCCGACCGGCGTGCCGTGCAGGCCGCCCTCGAGCAGACGTCGACGGTGGAGCTGGCGGACCGGAGCGTCGACGAGCTCTCCGGCGGGCAGCGGCAGCGGGTGTGGATCGCGATGGTCCTGGCGCAGGAGACCGACATCGTGCTGCTCGACGAGCCGACGACGTTCCTCGACATCGCCCACCAGTACGACGTGCTCGAGTTGGCCTCGGCACTGCACGCCGCGGGTCGGACGGTCGTCGCGGTGCTGCACGACCTGAACCAGGCGGCGCGCTACGCCACCCACGTCATCGCGATGCGCCAGGGGTCGATCGTCGCCGCCGGACCCCCGGCCGCGGTGCTGACGGCCGACCTCGTCGAGGACGTCTTCGGCCTGCCGTGCGTGGTCGTCCCCGACCCCGAGACCGGCACGCCCCTCATCGTCCCCCGTCGTCCCGCCGCCTGATCCGCGGCCGCGCGCTCCGGGCCCGCCCGGGCCCACACCCCGCCCGCCCGCACCCCGCACCCCGCCCGCCCGCACCCCGAGGTTCCGAGATCTCGGCATCTCGCGCCGCATCCGGGCCGTCCGTGGAACCTCGGCGCGACGCACGCGGCATGTCGTGGAACCTCGGCGGCAGGGGTGGAGGGCGTCTGACCGACCGCTCGACGCCGCCCCGACGGGGTGTCGCGACCGACCACCGTTCCTCAGCCGGTCAGGAGGCCGGACCCACGGCGGACGGGAAGCCCGTGGCGGCCGTGATCCGTGCCTCCCGTCCGCCGTTCGGTCACGTCTCGTCGCCTGGCCGGCCCTCACCGGAGGTCACGGCGCACCGCGTGTGCTGCGCCGAGTGGTCACGGACCGTCGAAAGCGGCCGGAGTCGCCGACGGTCTGCGACCACTCGGCGCCGGCCCGACGGGGTGTCATGACCGATCGGCACACGGCAAGGGGGGGGGGTACAGGAGTGGGCGCCGCGCACGGCTACCCGTCAGCGGTAGCCGCCGTCCTCCAGCCCCGCCTCGACCTCGAAGCGGTTGCGGAGCGGGTCTCGGCCGGCGACGGCGTACAGCACCGGCATGAGCATGCCGTACCGCCGCCACTGCTCGACGTGCACCCGCTCGTGCCGCAGCACCCGGGCCCCGTCGTTGTCCCGGGTCAGGTACACCGACCCCACGCAGGTGCCGCCACGACGGAACACCCACCGTGGCAACCCCGAGCAGACGACGAGCCCGTCGACCACGCGGACGCGACCGGTCGACAGCGGCACACCGATCGCCAGGCCCACCGCCGTGGCGAACAGCCAGCCCACCCGCGACACGGGGGAGTCGAGCAGCGCCCGGCGTGCCAGTCCGCGCATGCTCAGGCCGGGCGGCCGTAGGTCTCGAGCAGACGGAGCCAGATCTCGTTCATCGTCGGATAGGCCGGCACCGCGTGCCAGAGGCGGTCCACCGGCACCTCGCCGACGACGGCGATCGTCGCCGCGTGCAGCATCTCGGCGACGTCCTGGCCGACGAAGGTGACGCCCACGACGACCCCGCGGTCCTCGTCGACGACCATCTTGGCGCGGCCGGTGTAGCCGTCGGCCTGCAGCGCGGAACCCGCGACGCCGCCGAGGTCGTACTCCACGGCACGGACGTTCAGCCCCTGCTCACGGGCGGCCTTCTCGGTCAGGCCGACGCTCGCGACCTCGGGGTCGGTGAACGTGACCTGGGGGACCGCGGCGTGGTCGGCGGTCGCGACGTGCGCGCCCCACGGTTCGGTGTGCAGCGGCGTGCCCTGGTGCCGGGCGGCGATCGCCTCACCGGCCGCGCGGGCCTGGTACTTGCCCTGGTGGGTGAGGAGGGCGCGGTGGTTGGCGTCGCCGACGGCGTACAGCCAGTCGGTGCCGTGCACGAGCATCGTGTCGTCGACCTCGAGCCAGTCGCCGGCGGTGAGCCCGACGGACTCGAGCCCGAGGTCGGCGGTGTGCGGGGTGCGGCCGGTGGCGGCGAGCACCTCGCTCGTGATGACGGTCGTGTCGTCGTCGAGCGTCGTGGTGACGAGTCCGTGCTCGTCGCGGTCGACCCGCACGGGGCTCACGCCGGTGCGGACGTCGACACCGAGCTCGCGGAGGGCATCGGTGACGAGTTCGCCGGCGAACGGTTCCATGCCGCCGAGCAGCCCGTGCCGGGCGACGAGGGTGACCTTCGCGCCGAGCGATGCCCAGGCGGTGGCGAGCTCGGAGCCCGCGACACCGCCGCCGATCACGAGCAGGCTCTCCGGCACCTGCTGGGCGCTGGTGCCCTCGCGGGTGCCCCACGGCTTCGCCTCGGCGAGACCCGGCACGTTCGGCAGCGCGTGCAGCGACCCGGTCACGACGGCGACGGCGGCACGGGCGGTGTGCGTCTCACCGCCGACCTCGATGGTCTTCTCGCCGGTGATGCGGGCGTGGCCGCGGATCAGGGCGATGTCGGCGGACTCGAGCCAGGAGACCTGACCGTCGTCCTTCCAGTCCGAGGTGAACGAGTTGCGGCGGGCGAGCACGTGGGCGGCGTCGAGGTCGCCGGTGACGGCCTGCTTCGCACCGTCGAGCCGCTTCGCCGCTGCCAGGGCATGGCCGCTGCGTAGCAGCGCCTTCGACGGCATGCACGCCCAGTAGGAGCACTCGCCGCCGACCAGTTCGGACTCCACGATGGCGACCGCCAGGCCGCGCTTGTGGGCGTAGTCCGCCACGTTCTCGCCGACTGCGCCGGCGCCGATCACGATGAGGTCGTAGTCCGTCATGAGGCCGAGCGTACGCGGACCGGCATGGGGTGCGCCCGGCGCGCCGGGTCGGTTCTCAGGCCACCCGGGAGGCGCTGGTCAACGCCCCGACGACGCGCAGGATCACGCCGAGGTCGTCCACTGCACGGTCTGGGTCGACGGGAGCGAAGCCGGTGAGCGCGGCGCCGGCCAGGCGGCGGCCGCGGGTCGCGGCCTGGATCCGCTCGACCAGTCCCGCTCCGTCGAGTCCGAACGGCACCGGCTCGAGCAGGCCGTCGACCTCGGACGGGTCGAGGACGTCGAGGTCCACGTGCACGAACACCGACGTGGCACCGGTGGCGTCGACCGCGGTGGCGAGGGCGTCCGGGGTGGCGGCGTCGACGTCGAGCCGGGTGATCCCGGCACGGTCGAGGGCGGCGTCCTCGGCGTCGTCGAGCCCGCGGACGCCCGCGACCACCACCGAAGAGGCGGCGAGCACCGGCAGCGTGGGGAACAGCTCGTCGGAGCGGTCGACCAGGATCCGGAGGGCCGCGGTCTCGGCGGCGACGGGCTGGGCGCGGTTGAGTGCGCGGTACCCGCTGGACCCGGCGATGCGCACGAACGCGGTGTCCGGGCCGAGGCCGACGGTCGCGCCGAGGACGCTCGCACCGTCGCCGCCGACGACGAGGACGGGTTCGCTCGCGACGCCGGTCTCCTCGGCCACGCGATCGGCGACGGCGAGCACGGAGGTGTAGCGCGCGACGGCCGTCTCGAGCCGGTCGCCCGCGCCGGCGGGGACGTCGACCACGGTGGTGGACGCACGGGGGAGGTCGGCCGCGATCGCGGTCGCTCCGTCCCCGAGGCGCATCGCGCGCGACGACGCCGAACCCTGCCACTGACCGACCACGAGGAACTGCATCGTCTCAGTCTGTCAGTTGGGGTCCGGCGTCGTCCGGGAAGGTCAGAGGCTCGACGAGCCGCCGGACTTCAGCGCGGCGAGTCGCGCTTCGACCTCGGCGTCCTTGCCGACGTCCTCGAGGCTCTCGAACTGCGCGTCGAGGCTCGACGACTGCAGTTCCTGCTGCCCGAGGACCTTGGCCTCTTCGCGACGGACCTTCTCCTCGAAGCGACCGAGGTCGCTCGTCGGGTCGAGCACGTCGATGTTGCCGAGGGCGTCGTTGACCTTGGACTGCGCCTCGGCCGTCTTCGAGCGCGCGACGAGGTTGTCGCGCTTCGCACGGAGCTCCTCGAGCTTCTGCTCCATGCCGGCCAGGCCGGTCTTGAGCTTCTCGACCGCTTCGTTCTGCGAGGCGAGGTTCGGCTCGGCGTCCTTGACCTCCTGCTCGGCGGCGATCTGCTTGCCGATCGCGATCTTCGCGAGGTTGTCGAACTTGTCCGCCTCGGCCGTCTTGCCCTCGGCGCGGTACTTGTCCGCGGCGGTGGAGGCGTTGGCGGCCTTCTGGCCCCACTCCGACGAGGCGCGCTTGTCCTCTTCGTGGTCCTGCTCGAGCAGGCGCACGTTGCCGATCGTCTGCGCGATCGCCGTCTTCGCGTCGGCGATGTTGTTCGTGTAGTCGCGCACGAGCTGGTCCAGCATCTTCTGCGGGTCCTCGGCGTTGTCGATGAGCTGGTTGATGTTCGCTCGCACGAGGGTGGAGATGCGGCCGAAGATCGTCTGCTTTGCCATTGCTGTTCCCTTTCCTGGAAGGTCTGACGTGGTGTGTCTGGTCTGTCGGGTTCTGGTCTGTGGGGTTCGTGGTCCGGCCGTGGGGTGGAACGGGCTCAGAAGCGGCCGCCGCCGGAGAACCCGCCGCCGCCCCCGCCGCCGCCCCCGCCGCCGCCGCCGCCGAAACCGCCCCCGCCACCGAAGCCGCCGCCCCCGCCACCGAAGGAGCCGCCGCCGAAGCTGCCACCGCGACCGCCGAGCAGGCCGCCGAGCACGATGCCGGTGACGAGGCCGCCGAGTTGTGCGCCGTTGCCGCCGCCCCCACCGAAGCCGCCGCCCCCGCCGCCCCAGCCGCCCATGTCGTCGTTCGCCGAGTCCATCGCCGCGGCGGCGTACTGCTCGGCCGCGCGTGCTGCCTGCAGTGCCTGTCCGGGGTCGGTGGTGGCGAGCTGCACGGCGTCGTCGAGGGCGCGTTCGGCCTCGGACAGGCGGGTGCGGGCAGTCGGTCCGATGCCGCCACGGTGCAGCGAGATGTACTCGCGCGCCTGGCTGATCCGGTTGCGGGCGTCGCGCAGGGCGTCGTCGAGGGCGCGGGACGCCCGGCGCTGCTGCTCTTCGGCGCCCCGGGCGGCCGCGATGGCCTGGTCGATCTCGGTGTTCGCCTTCGTGAGGGCGTCGACCGCGGTGATCGGGTCCTTCGGGTCGAACCCCTGCCGCAGGACGGTCTGTGCCCGGGTCACGGCCGCGGCGAGGTCGGGACCGCCCACGGTGAGGGTCCGGGCCGCGGCGACGTCGCCCTCGATGTCGATGCGCATGGCCTCGGCGCGCGCGGTGGCCTCGGTGAAGGTGCCCTCGGCCGCGATCGCGCTGTTCGTGAGCTGCTGCACCTGCGCCAGGGCGTGCTGGGCGTCTCGCACGGCGATCACCGCTTCCCCCTTGTCGCCGGCCGCGATCGCCGCGGTGGCCGCGTTCGAGCGTTCGGTGGCGTAGGCGAGGACCTGGTGGGCCTGGTCGACGTTGTCGGCCACGGTCGCGAGGGTGCGTCCGGTGTAGTTCGCTCGGACGCGGTCGAGCGAGGCCGCTGCTGCGCCGACCGACGCCGGGGCCTCCGCGACCGCCTGGGCCAGCGCGGCGGCTGCTTCCTCGACGCCGTCCTCGAGCGACCGGAGCTTGTCGAACGACTCGGTCTGTTCCTCGATCGAGGCGTGCGCCTGCTGGCAGATCGCGATGATCTGGTTCGCCCAGTCGGCACGCTGCTGCGGGGAGTCCGGGATCTCGTCGTCGAGCTGCTGCCGGAACGTGAAGGCCTTGCGCACGGCCTGCTGCGCGGCGGCGACGGCGTCGGCGAAGGGCTTCGCGGCGTCGGGACCGAACTGGGCCGTGGCGAACCCGACCTCTTGCTCGGCGGTGCGGAGCTCGTCGTCGATCGTCACGAGCGCGCCGCCGGCGGTGCGCTCGAGGTCGGCGAGGGACTCCTGCTGCGCCTTCGTGGCCGCGGCGGTCTTCCGCTTGTTCCGGGTGCGGATGACGAGCACGACGACGACCAGGCCGACGACGATGACGAGCAACAGGATCCAGAGCCAGGTCAGGTTCGGCGGTGCCTGGGTGTCCGTCAGGCCGTTCGCGAACGCCACGGCTGCACCGGACCAGTCGTCCTGCTTCAGCGCGGGGAGCAGGGAGTCGTTCACGGCGCTCTGCACGTCGGACTCGGAGATGGCGGTCTCGTTCGTCTGCTGCACGTCGTAGTTGCGGTCGTCGACCGCGACCGACAGCAGGATGCCGTCGGTGTCGATCTGGTTCTGCTCCATGACCGCGGATCCCCACGCGGTGTGGTCCGTCGGATCGGTGAACGTCGGCACGAACACGACGTACAGCTGCGTCTGGGTCTCGGCGTACAGGTCCTGCACCGCCTGTTCGACCTGCGCCTGCTGCGAGGAGCTGAGGGCGTCGGCTTCGTCGAGGACGTACGCCCCGCCCAGGTCGACCGGTGCCGTGGCCTGCGCGGTCGCCGCCGGAGCCAGGACGATCAGCATCGCCACGACCGCTGCCGTGACGCGACCCCAGAGTCGCGCTGTCCCCCGTTCCGTCCTCGACCCGCCTGTGCCCGATCCGCGCTGGACCGTTCGCATCCGTCCTCCGTCCGTCACCGGTCGGCGCCGTCGACGCCGTCCCGAACCGCGCCTGAGAGCGCCGTCGCCCGGAGTCTATCCACGGCGTGGGGGCGTCGGACGGACTCTCGGCGAACACTGTGGACAAGCCGATCCATGGGTGTCTTGTCCCCCGGAGCGGGGTAGGCTGGCGGCACTGTTCGACGACGAACGGAAGGGAACAGCAATGGAGCGAACCACGAGTACCGAGGTCGTCCCGCTCGAGGACGGCTACCACCGCGTCTCGACGCCGGCGACCGGCGTGATCGGCTTCGTGCGCGAGCACGACGGCCGCTACGAAGTGCTGCGCGGACGCGTCCGCCAGGCGACCCGGTCCGAGGGTCTCTACAGCACGATGAACGTCGCACTGATCGCACTGACCCACGCGTAGCGACCACGGCCCTGGGCCGGCCACCCGCACACCCGTAGGCTGCGTGCGTGGGTGAGTCGGGCCTCCAGGCCGTCGTCGTGACGCTGTGCGCGACGGGTGCGGACCGCGCTGCCGACCGGGAGGCCCTGGTCGCCGCCGTCGCCTCGGCTGCGGCGGTCGAGACGGCCGCCGTGCGCGCGGGGCGCGTCTGCCCGCACTGCGCGAGGACCGACCACGGTCGCCCCTGGGCCACGGTGCACGGCACCGCCTTCGGCGTCAGCCTGTCGCGCACGACCGGTGTGCTCGCGGTCGCGGTCGCGCCCGGCCCGGTCGGCGTCGACCTCGAGCGGGTGTCCCGCGTCGGCGCAGCGCCCCTCGACGCCTTCACGCCCGGCGAGCGCGAGCGCTCGGCCGGCGATGCCGGCTTGCTCGCGGCCTGCTGGGCGGCGAAGGAGGCCGTGCTGAAGCGCGATGGTCGGGGCCTGCGCGTCGACCCGCTGACCGTGGACGTGGACGTCGACGCCGCAGCCGGCACTGCGCGGTTCGAGGGGCGAGACCACCCGGTGTCGGTCCACCGGCCGGACCCCGACCTGGTGCTCGTCGTCGCGGCCGGCGGGCTGCCCGTCGTGGTCGAGGGGCCGCTCAGCGGGGGAGTGTGAGCACCTCGGCGCCGTCCTCGGTGATCGCGATGGTGTGCTCGGTGTGGGCCGTCCGGGCTCCCGTGGCACTGCGGAGCGTCCAGCCGTCGGCATCGGTGACGAGCACGTCGGTGTCCGCCATCACCCACGGCTCGAGCGCGAGCAGGAGGCCGGGCCGGAGCGTGTAGCCGCGGCCCGCGCGGCCCGTGTTCGACACGTGCGGGTCCTGGTGCATGGTCGAGCCGATGCCGTGGCCGCCGAACTCGACGTTGACGGGGTAGCCCGCACCCTCGAGCACGGTCCCGATGGCGTGCGACAGGTCGCCGATCCGGGCCCCGGGTCCGGCGGCGGCGATCCCGGCGGCCAGCGCGCGCTCGGTCGCGTCGACGAGGGCGAGGTCCTCGTCGCGCGGGGTGCCGACGACGAAGCTCACGGCGGCGTCGGCGGCGATGCCGTCCAGCGACACCGCGAGGTCGAGGGTGAGCAGGTCGCCGTCCGACAGGGCCCGGTCGTGCGGCAGCCCGTGCAGCACGGCGTCGTTCACGGCGGTGCAGATGTGGTGGCCGAACGGACCGCGGCCGAACGACGGTGCGTAGTCGACGTAGCAGGAGTCCGCGCCGGCGTCCTCGATCATCCGCTTCGCCCACCGGTCGATCTCGAGCAGGTTCGTGCCCACGCGGGTCCGGTCGCGCAGGGTCTGCAGGATGGTGCCGACGAGGGCACCGGTGGCACGGGCCTTGTCGACCTCGGCGGGCGTCAGGATCTCGATCACGCGGATGATCATACCGGTATTACTATGTGGGGATGGTCCGTCTCCCGCTCCGCCCCGACGAGGTCGCGCGCGGCCGCCGTCTCGGTGCCCTGCTCCGCCGCGCACGTGGCCCACGGTCGATCGTCGACACCGCCCTCGCCGCCGGGATCTCGCCCGAGACCCTCCGGAAGATCGAGACCGGGCGGATCGCGACGCCGGCGTTCTCGACCATCGCCTCCGTCGCCGGCGTGGTCGGACTGTCGCTCGACGCGGTCTGGTCCGAGATCAGCTGCGACCCAGCGGACGACGGCGAACTGGCTGGCTAGTCGACGAGCGGCGCGGGCAGTGCCGGCACCGACGCCTCGTCGATCCACGGGCCGGTGACCGCCCTGACGGCCTCGACGTCACGGCCGGCGGCGTCCGCGAAGGCCTCGAGCACGTCGGGCACCGTCACCGAACCGTGCCGGTGCCGTTCGGTGATGTTGCGCAGCCCGGCGCAGAACGCGTCGTCGCCGAACGTGCGGCGGACGGCGTGCAGGGCGAGGGCGCCGCGCTTGTAGACCCGGTCGTCGAACATGTCCTTCGCGCCGGGGTCGCCGACGACGAGGTCCTCGGGCTGGCCGAGGACCTCCTGCCGGTACTGCGCCGCGAGCACGTCGGCGGTGTCGCCGCCGTGGTGCTCGGACCACAGCCACTCGGCGTAGCAGGCGAACCCCTCGTGCAGCCAGATGTCCTGCCAGCGGGTCACCGTCACCGAGTTGCCGAACCACTGGTGCGCGAGCTCGTGCGCGATGAGCCGGTCGGTGCCGTGCTCGCCGTCGACGTGGTTCCGGCCGAACACCGCCAGCCCGTGGGCCTCGAGCGGGATCTCGAGCTCGTCGTCGGTGACCACGACGCCGTACGCCGCGAACGGGTACGGGCCGAAGCGATCCGAGAACAGCGCGAGCATCTCCGGCACCTGCCCGAAGTCGGTCTTCGCGGCGGCCGCCAGGTCGGCGGGGTGGTGCAGGGTCACGGGCACGACGGCGCCGCGGAGCCTCGTCGTGCGGTACCGCCCGATCTGCACCGTCGCCAGGTACGTCGCCATCGGCTCGGTGGTGGCGTAGGTCCAGCGGGTGCCGATGCGGTCCCGTTCCTTGCCGAGCAGTTCTCCGTTCGCCAGGACGTCGTACGCGGCCTCGGCGGCGATCTCGAACCGGTAGGTCGCCTTGTCGTCCGGCCGGTCGTTGCACGGGAACCACGAGGGTGCCCCCGTCGGCTGGGCCGCGACGATGACGCCGTCGGTGAGCTCCTCCCACCCGACCTGGCCCCAAGCGCTGCGGACGGGGCGCGGGTTGCCGCGGTACCGCAGGTGAACGGTGAACGTGGTGTCGGCCGCGATCGGCGACGCCGGGGTCACGGTGACCTTGTGCACCGCCTTCGACACCTTCTTCGCGCGGGTGCCGTCGACGTCGGCACGCTCGACGCTCAGGCCGTGCAGGTCGATGACGATCCGGTCGAGGGGTTCGTGGGCACGAGCGGTGATCGTCGCCGTGCCGTCGAGGCGGTTCGTGGCGACGCGGTAGTCGAGACGGAGGTCGTAGTGCTCGGCGCTCCAGCGTCGGTCGCCGCTGTGCGGGGTGTACGGGTCGGCAGCGGGGGTGTTCGGCACGGTCCCAGTCAACCCCATGGCGCCGGTCAGTCCGCCACGGTGGCCGGTTCGGCTGTCCACGGAGCGATGGGGTTGCCGGACCAGCGGGACCCGGTGGGCACCTGCTCACCGCGCATCACGAGCGAGGCGGGCCCGACCGTGGCGCCCGTGCCGATGCCGGCTGCGGGCAGGACGACGCTGTGCGGCCCGAGGGTCGCACCGGCGTCGAGCCGCACGGTGTCGAGCTGCATCACCCGGTCGTGGAACAGGTGGGTCTGCACGACGGTCCCGCGCGCCACCGAAGCGCCGGCGCCGATCGTGACGAGGTCGGCCTCGGGCAGCCAGTAGGTCTCGAGCCAGGTGCCGCGGCCGATCGTCGCGCCGAGGCTCCGCAGCCACGCCGCCAGGGCCGGGGTGCCGGTGGCCTGCTCGGCGAACCAGGGCCGGGCGACCGTCTCGACGAAGGTGTCCTGTACCTCGTTGCGCCACACGAACGACGACCACAGCGGGTGCTCCCGGGCGGTGATCCGGCCGACGAACGCCCACTTCGCGATCGTCGACACCACGGCGGCGACGGCCCCGGCGACGATGAGCACCGGTCCGGCGAGCAGCACCGTCCAGCCGACGCCCACCGCCGACCACAGGGCGAGCAGGGTGCCCGCCACCCCGAGGGCGATCGCAGCGGACACCATCGGGGCCACGAGCCGCAGCAGCTCCCAACAACCGCGCGCGACCTTGAGCCGCACGGGCGGGCGGAAGGTGCGCTCCTCGTCGAACTGCGTCGCCGCACGTCGCAGCCGGACCGGGGGCGAGCCGAGCCACGACGACCCGCGCTTGGCCTTCTTCGGCACGGCGGACAGCACCGCCACCAGCGCCTCGCGCGGGACGGAGCGTCCGGCGCCCGTCATCCCGCTGTTGCCGAGGAACGCCCGGCGCCCCACCTTCGACCGGCCGATCCGCACCCGGCCGCCACCGAGCTCGTACGTGGCGACCATGGTGTCGTCGGCCAGGAAGGCACCGGACGCGATCTGCGTCAGCGCGGGGATGAGCAGAACCGTGGAGATCTCCGTGTTCCGGCCGACCTTCGCCCCGAGCAGCCGCAACCACACAGGCGTCACGAGCGAGGCGTACAGCGGGAACAGCAGCGTCCGCGCCGCGTCCAGCACCCGCTCCGTCGACCACGCCTGCCAGCCGATCCGTGAACGCACAGGGTGGCGACCCTCGTGCAGCCCGATGCCGAGCAACCGCACCGACCCCACCACGAGCACGGCGTACACGGCCCCGGCGACGACGGTCGCGAGCGGCACGGTCGCGAGCGCGCGCAGCACCGCGTCGCCGAGCGTCGACGCGCGCCCGACCAGGGCGACGGCGACCAGCAGCCCGACCGCGACACCGATCACCGGCAACCCAGCCACGGCCACGGAGCCGGCCCCGTACGCCAGCAGCCAGCGTCGACCAAGCGGGGGACGGGCCTCCCGGCCGTACCTGGCCGACCCGACGCGTTCGGCAGGCGAACCCGCCCAGCGCTCACCGGCGGGCACCCGCCCGGCGACGGCCGAGCCGGCCTCGACCTCGGCGCCCACGCCCACGTGCGCCCCGGGCAGCAGCGTGGTGCGGCTGTGCACGACGGCGTCGTCGTCCACGCGGACCCTGCCGACGCGGAACACGTCACCGTCCACCCAGTGCCCCGCGAGGTCCACCTCGGGCTCGATCGACGCACGCTTGCCGATCGTGAGCATCCCGGTGACCGGCGGCAGCGTGTGCAGGTCGACGTCCGTGCCGATCCGCGCCCCGAGCGCACGGGCGTAGTAGCTGATCCACGGGGCCCCGGCGGTCGAGGGACCGTCGACCGCCTCGGCGATCCGCTCCGCCAGCCAGACCCGCAGGTGAACCGAGCCACCCCGGGGGTACGACCCCGGCCGGACCCCGACCAGCAGCAGCCGGGCCAGCACGACCGTGAGCGCCATCTTGCCGATCGGCGTCACGAACACCAGCAGCGCGACGACGAGCGCCGGCCAGGGGAGCACCGGCAGGAACGGCAGCGTCGTCGCGTGCAGCACCGCCGCGACCAGGGCCGTCCACGTCAGGACCCGCAACCCGCGCAGCACCTGCACCGGCAAGCCGAGCAACGTCATCGCGAGCCCCGTCGTCGGCGGGACCGGCGTCACGTCGCGCGATGCGGCCGCCACCGGACCGGACTCGTCCAACGCGGCCGCCAGCGCGCCGATGCGCGGGTGGTCGTAGACGTCGGCGACGGTCGTCGACGGGAACCGCTCGCGGATCGCCGACACCAGCTGCGCCGCCGTCAGCGACCCGCCACCGTGCGCGAAGAAGTCGTCGTCGACGCCCGACACCGGCACCCCCAGGATCGCCGCCCAGCGCTCCGCGATCCACGCCACCGTGTCCGGCAGCATCGCGGCGTCGGTCGCCCCGGGCAACGGCCACGGCAGGGCGGCACGGTCGACCTTGCCCGACGTCCGCGTCGGCAACGAGTCCACCACCGCGACGAGCGGGACGAGCGCAGCGGGCAGCTCCTGGCGCAACCGGGCGTTCGCAGCCGCGACGTCCACCGTGGCACCCGCCACCGGCGCCACGTACCCCACCAGCACCTGGTTGCCCGCCGGGGTGCGCTGCACCACGGCCGCACCACCGGCCACGTCGTCGAGCGCCTGCAGGGCCGCGTCGATCTCACCGAGCTCGATGCGCCGACCGCCGAGCTTCACCTGGTCGTCCGCGCGCCCCTGGAACACGAGCCCCTCGGGGTCGTACCGCACCAGGTCACCGCTCCGGTACGCCCGGTCCCACCCGAGCTCCGGGAACGGCGCGTACTTCTCCGCGTCCTTCGCCGGGTCCAGGTACCGCCCCAACCCGACACCACCGATCACGAGCTCACCGACCCCGCCCGGATCCACCCGCTGCCCGACACCGTCCACGACCGCCAGGTCCCACCCGTCCAACGGCAGCCCGATCCGGATCGGCTGCCCGCCGTCGAGCAGTGACCCGCACGCCACCACCGTCGCCTCCGTCGGACCGTACGTGTTCCACACCTCACGATCGCGACTGGCGATCCGCGCCGCCAGCTCCGGCGGGCACGCCTCACCGCCGAAGATGACCAGCCGCACCTGCTCCAACGCATCGTCCGGCCACAGCGCCGCGAGCGTCGGCACGGTCGACACCACCGTGATCGTGTGCGCGATCAACCACGGTCCGACGTCCACCCCCGTCCGCACCAACGACCGCGGCGCCGGCACCAACGCGGCACCGTGCCCCCACGCCAGCCACATCTCCTCGCACGACGCATCGAACGCGACACTCAGCCCCGCAAGCACCCGGTCACCGGGACCGATCGGCGCCGCCTGCAGGAACATCCGCGCCTCGGCGTCGACGAACGCCGCAGCACTGCGGTGGGTGACCGCCACGCCCTTCGGCACCCCGGTCGACCCCGACGTGAAGATGATCCACGCGTCGTCGTCCAGGCCGGGGAGCTCGGCGCTCGCCGCGGGGTCCGTCACGGGCAGCTCGCCGCCGTCGCGGTCGCGCAGGACGCCGCCGGCCCCGATGACGCCGACGACGCCGGCCTCGCCGAACACCAGGGTCGCGCGTTCCTCGGGGTCGTCGGCGTCGACGGGAACGTAGGCGGCTCCGGCGGCGAGGACCGCGAGGATCGACAGGTACAGGTCACGCCCGCCGGAGGGGATCCGCACCCCGACCCGGTCACCCCGGCGAACACCGCGACGGGCGAGGTCGTCGGCCTGCGCGCGCACGAGGTCGAGCAGGGCGGCGTAGTCGACGGTGCCGGCGGGGTCTTCGAGCGCGGTGGCGGTCGGGTGGGTGGCCGCGGTGGCCGCGAGGACGTCGAACAGGGTCCGTGGTGCGGGGGCGTGCCCGCCGCGGGCGAGTTCGAGCTGCGCGTTCCCGGTGCCGGTGGTCATCGGTTCCCTCTTCCCGGTCGCGTGCAGGACGACCGGCCCGTGATCCTAGGGGACCGAGGTGTCGCGCTCGGAAACACGGGGTAGCGCGGTGCGCGCGGGCTCTTCGTGAGCAGAAACTGTCGAGTCGCGTTCCCCGACCCGACCATTCCTGCTCAGCATCCGCCTCATCATCCGCGCGAACGCCGACATCGGCCACGAGATGCGCGACCCCTCCCGGAGAAGCCTCGACGGGGAAAGGCCGCCGCAGGCGGCATCGGCCGGTGCCGACTCCACGAAGCGGAGACGGCACCTCGGCCGGCGATTTCCAGTGCCCCCAGGAGGATTCGAACCTCCGCCCCTGCCTCCGGAGGGCAGTGCTCTATCCCCTGAGCTATGGGGGCCAAGGGGTGCAACAACCGTAGCAGGTCCGGCGCGCCCTCCCGGACAGCGCGTGTCGCGCACGAGACGCGGCTGCAGGGCGGACGGGAGGCGCGGTGCGGGCCCGCCACGGGCCTCCCGTCCCCACCGTGCGCGCGTCGCGGGCCCGTGCGGGGTTGCGCGCTCCGTGCGGCGCTGCAAGCGCGCACCAGGCGTGCACCCTCGCACCGGGCGGCGGACCCGGCACCGTGCCGGCGCGGGCGCGTCAGCCCGCGGGCGTCGCCGTCGCCGTCGCCGTCGCCGACCCTGACGGCTGCAGCGCTGCGCGCACCGCGTCGACGACCGGCTGTGCGCCGCCGGGCTCGGTGAACAGCGTCGACTGCGTGGTGATCCAGTACGGGTCGGCGAAGGCGTCCGCGCGGCCGACGGCGTCGTTCAACGCGAAGTAGCCCTCGACGCGGTAGGTGGGGACCGATCCGCCCCGGTCGTACAGCGCGTCCTTCAGGTTCGTGAGCGACTTCTCAGGCAGGTCGGCGACCGCCAGGGTGATCGTCTCGGTGTCGTCGTCGGTGGCGACGAACTGGCAGACGCGACCCCGCTGCTTCGCGATCGTCGCGGCGGGGGAGCCCTTCGCCGGGGTGAAGGAGTCGTCGAGCGCGAAGGTCGTCCCGTACACGGACAGGGCCTCGGTCGGCAGGAGCTCGGCGCAGGTCTGCGACACCGTCTTGCCCACCGGGGCCGCGCTGGGCGTCGGGTCGCTGTCCCCGCCGCCCGAACAGGCCGACAGGGCGAGTGCTGCTGCGACGGTGACGACGGCGACGGAGCACGCCCGGGCACGGCTTCGGGTGGTCATCCCGACATGATGGCCCATCGTCCGGCGTGCACCTGGGTGTCCCGGTAGACTCGTCCGCCGTGACTCCTGCCGAACTCTCCGCCGCGTACCTGTCGATCCTGACCGGGATCGTCGAGCGACGAGGCGCGTCCGAGACCGTGACGATCGAGGACTCCCACGTGGTGCTCGAGCGTCCGAAGAACCGCGCGCACGGCGACTGGGCATCGAACGCCGCGATGCAGCTCGCGAAGCGCATCGGCACGAACCCGCGCGAGCTCGCGACGGAGATCGCCGGCGAGCTGACCGAGCTCGACGGCGTGGCCTCGGTCGACGTCGCCGGCCCGGGGTTCATCAACATCACGCTCGAGGCCGCAGCGGCCGGTGAGATCGCCCGCACCATCGTCGAGGGCGGCGACGCCTTCGGACACGGCGACCTGTACGACGGCGTCCGGATCAACCTGGAGTTCGTGTCGGCGAACCCGACCGGCCCGATCCACATGGGCGGCGTGCGCTGGGCGGCGGTCGGCGACAGTCTGGCCCGCGTGTTCCAGGCGCAGGGCGGCCTCGTCACCCGCGAGTACTACTTCAACGACCACGGCGCGCAGATCGACCGCTTCGCCCGCTCGCTCGTGGCGTCGGCGCTCGGTGAGCCCACGCCGGAGGACGGCTACGGCGGCGCGTACATCGCCGAGATCGCAGCGCGCGTCATCGCGACGCTCGACCCCTCGGTCGACGTGAGGGACCTGCCGCGCGACGAGGCGCAGGAACTCTTCCGGCGCGAGGGCGTCGACTTCATGTTCGCCGACATCAAGTCGTCGCTGCACGACTTCGGCGTCGACTTCGACGTCTACTTCCACGAGAACGCCCTGCACGAGTCGAAGGCCGTCGAGCGTGCCATCGCACGGCTGCGGTCGTCGGGTGTGATGTACGAGGCCGAGGGCGCCGAGTGGCTCCGCACGACCGACTTCGGCGACGACCGCGACCGCGTGGTCATCAAGTCCGACGGCGAGCCCGCGTACATCGCCGGCGACCTGGCGTACTACCTCGACAAGCGCGAGCGCGGCTTCGAGCGCAACCTGATCATGCTCGGCGCGGACCACCACGGCTACGTCGGTCGGATGATGGCGATGTGCGCCGCGTTCGGCGACGAGCCGGGCACGAACCTCGAGATCCTGATCGGGCAGATGGTCAACCTGCTCAAGGACGGCGAGCCGATGCGCATGTCGAAGCGCAACGGCACCATCGTCACGATGGAGGACCTCGTCGACGCCGTGGGCGTCGACGCCGGCCGCTACTCGCTCGTCCGGTTCGCCAGCGACACCGCGATCGACATCGACCTCGACCTGCTCGTCAAGCGCACCAACGACAACCCGGTGTTCTACGTGCAGTACGCCCACGCACGCACCCAGTCGGTGGCCCGCAACGCCGAGGCCGCCGGGGTCGATCGCTCCGTGTTCGACGCCTCGCTGTTGACGCACGACTCCGAGGGTGCGCTGCTCGGCGCCCTCGCCGAGTACCCGCGCGTGGTGCGCCACGCCGCGGAGCTCCGCGAGCCGCACCGCATCGCCCGGTACATCGAGCAGCTCGCGGGCCTGTACCACCGCTGGTACGACGCCTGCCGCGTGACCCCGCTCGGCGACGAACCGGTCACCGACCTGCACCGCACGCGCCTGTGGCTGAACGACGCCACCGGCCAGGTCGTCCGCAACGGCCTCGGCCTGCTCGGCGTGAGCGCTCCGTCCCGCATGTAGCGGCAGCGGCGTCACGAGCAGACGGCCGAGCCGTTGTCGTGACGCGCCCCCTGACGGTCATCGCACCCCGGTGTGCGGGGGCGCGATGACCGTGGCGGGGCGCGATCGAGCGGGCCTCCCGACGCACCGCGCCCCGCCCCGCGCACCGCGCCTCCAGGCAGGCTGACGGGACCACGTGGAAGGCTGGGAGGCATGTCCACCGCCACCACCCGCCGCCGCTGGCCCGTCGTCCTGATCGTGGTCGTCGTCGTGCTCGCCGCCCTCGTCGTGATCGCCGAGTTCGTGCTCCGCGGGGTCGTCGACCGCATCATCGCCCAGCAGGTCGAGCAGTCGCTGCCCGACGGCACCACGGGCCAGGTCGAGGCGCACGCCGACGGCATCGTCATCCCGCAGCTGATCAGCGGCACCCTCGACCAGGTCGAGATCACGTCCGAGAAGCTCACCGTCGACGGCATCCCGCTCGCTGCCGACGTCACCGCGAAGGACGTCCCGGTGGACGGCAAGGGCGACGTGCACGACGTCGACGGCACGGTCACCCTGGCGTCGTCGAGCGTGGAGGACCTGTCCAAGTACAGCCCGCTGTTCGACCGGCTCACCCTGGTGGACGGCGGCGTCGAGCTGTCCGGGTCCACGGCGGTGCTCGGCTACGACATCACCTACGCGGCGAAGGGCGACGTGGTCGCGCAGGACGACGGCCGCGGCATCACGATCACCCCGAAGAGCGTGCGGATCACCAATTCCGACCTCGGTCTCAAGGTCGACTCGATCCCCGGCGTGACGAACGTGCCGGTGCAGGTCTGCACGGCGCAGTTCCTGCCCGAGGCGCTCCGCGTGCGCTCGCTCGACGTCTCGAAGGCCGACGCGACGGTGCGCATCACCGCGGACGCGCTGCCGCTCAACGAGCAGGGCCTGCAGACGGTCGGCAGCTGCGGCTGACCCCGTGGTGCGTAACGCGGCCGGGAGGCGCGGCTCGCGTCGGTAGGATCGGGTCCCGTGAGCGAGAACCCCCTTGCACCGCCGCGACTGCGGTTCCCGACGGATGCCTCCGAGCTGGTGGACCGGATCTGGCCCGCGTCCGCGACGCGGACCGACGACGGCGACCTGGCGGTCGGCGGTGTCAGCGCCACGGACCTCGTCCGGCAGTACGGCACCCCGCTGTACGTCGTCGACGAGCGGGACGTGCAGTCCCGCGCGGTCCGGGTGCGGAACGCGTTCACCGAGGCGTTCGAGGGCATCGGCACCCGTGCGCACGTCTACTACGCCGGCAAGGCGTTCCTGACGACGCAGGTCGTGGCGTGGATGGCCGAGGCCGACCTGCGCGTGGACGTCTGCACCGGCGGGGAGCTCGCGGTCGCCCTGGCCGCCGGCATCGACCCGGCGATGCTCGGCTTCCACGGCAACGACAAGTCCGACGCCGAGATCGCCCGCGCGGTCGAGGTCGGCGTCGGCACGATCGTGCTCGACAGCCACGAAGAGGTCCAGCGCGTCGCCCGTGCCGCTGCCGACGCCGGGGTGGTGCAGCGCGTCCGGATCCGCATCAACAGCGGCGTCCACGCGTCCACCCACGAGTACCTGGCGACCGCGCGCGAGGACCAGAAGTTCGGCATCCCGCTCACCGAGGCCGTCACCGCCGCCGAGGCCGTGCGCGCCGAGTCGTCGCTCGTGTTCGTCGGGCTGCACTCGCACATCGGTTCGCAGATCTTCGACGAGTCCGGGTTCCGCGAGGCCGCTCGACGCCTGATGGACGTGCACGCCACCCTCGTCGAGACCGGTCCGGTGCCCGAGCTGAACCTCGGCGGCGGCTGGGGCATCGACTACACCGAGGCCGACTCTGCCTTCGCGCCCGAGGACGTCGCGGACGCCCTCGCCGCGATCATCGCCGAGGCCTGCGCCGAGCGGGACATCCCGGTGCCCGAGGTCGCGGTCGAGCCCGGTCGCTACATCGTCGGGCCGGCGGGCATCACGCTCTACCGCGTCGGCACGATCAAGCCCGTCGCGCTCGAGACCGGCGACCCGGACACCGGCCACGCCACCCGCACCTACGTCTCCGTCGACGGCGGGATGAGCGACAACGCCCGGCCTGCCCTGTACGGCGCCGACTACACCGCTCGCCTCGCCCGGGCGTCCGAGGCGCCCGCCGTGCTCACCCGCGTCGTCGGGAAGCACTGCGAGAGCGGGGACATCGTGGTGAACGACGAGTACCTGCCGGGTGACGTCGAGCGCGGTGACCTGCTCGCCGTCGCGGCCACCGGCGCGTACTGCTGGGCGCTGTCGAGCAACTACAACCACGTGGGCCGCCCGCCGGTCGTCGCCGTGGCGGACGGCGCAGCCCGTATCCTCGTGCGGGGCGAGTCGATCGACGACCTCCTCGCCCGCGACACCGGCGTCCGCCCCGTGCCCCACGCCGGCACCGGCCGCTGACCCGACGAACAGGAACCAACTCCAGATGATCGAATACCGCAACGTCCGCGTCGCGCTGCTCGGGGCCGGCTCGGTCGGGTCCCAGGTCGCGCGGCTCCTGCTCGAGCACGCCGACGAACTCGCCTCGCGCGCCGGTGCCGGCCTCGAACTCGTCGGGATCGCCGTGCGCGACGTCGACGCCGCGCGTGACGTCGACCTGCCGAAGGACCTCTACACGACCGACGCCGAGTCGCTCATCCTCGGTGCCGACATCGTCGTCGAGCTGATCGGCGGCATCGAGCCGGCGCGCACGCTCGTGCTGCAGGCGCTGCAGTCCGGCGCGGACGTCGTGACCGGCAACAAGGCGCTCCTCGCGACCCACGGTCCGGAGCTCTTCGCGGTGGCCGAACAGGTCGGCGCGCAGCTGTACTACGAGGCCGCCGTCGCCGGTGCCATCCCGATCATCCGCCCACTGCACGACTCGCTCGCGGGTGACCGCATCGAGCGGATCATGGGCATCGTCAACGGCACCACGAACTTCATCCTCGACCTGATGGACCGCGAGGGCGCCACGTTCGAGGACGCCCTGGCGACCGCGACCGAGCTCGGGTACGCCGAGGCCGACCCGACCGCCGACATCGAGGGCTACGACGCCGCGCAGAAGGCCGCGATCCTGGCCTCGCTCGCGTTCCACACCTCGGTGCCGCTCGCCGCCGTGCACCGCGAGGGCATCACCTCGGTCACCATCGAGCAGGTCCGCGCCGCGCGCAAGGCCGGCTACGTCGTGAAGATCCTGGCGACCGCCGAGCGGCTCACCGACGAGGACGGCCGCGAGGGCGTCAGCGCCCGCGTGTACCCGGCCCTCGTGCCGGAGTCGCACCCCCTGGCGAGCGTGCACGGCGCGAAGAACGCCGTGTTCGTCGAGGCCGAGGCCGCCGGCGACCTCATGTTCTACGGCGCCGGTGCCGGTGGTGTCGAGACCGCCTCTGCCGTCCTCGGCGACCTGGTTTCCGCCGCACGTCGGCACGTCATCGGCGGCCCGGGTGTCGCGGAGTCGACCCAGTCGGACCTGCCCGTCTTCCCGATCGGCACCGTCCGCACGCGCTACCAGATCACCCTGCACGTCACGGACGCCCCCGGCGTGCTGTCGACGGTCGCCGGCGTGCTCGCGAAGCACGGCGTGAGCGTCGAGACCGTCGAACAGACCACCACGGGTGCCTCCGAGGGGACGGCAGCGCTCGTCATCGGCACGCACCTGGCGCGCGAAGCCGACCTGGCGGACACCGTCCGCGCGCTCCGCGGCGAAGACGTGGTCCTGGACGTGACCAGCGTCCTGCGCTTCGTCGGCGCCTGACGCACCACGGGCCTCCAGGCCGACCCAGAACCGAAACCAGACCGACCCACCGGACAGAGAGAGAAGCCTGATGGCCCACCAGTGGCAGGGAGTCCTGCGCGAGTACGCCGACCGACTCGACGTGACCGAGGCGACGCCGATCGTCACGCTCGGTGAGGGCGGCACGCCCCTCATCCCGGCTCGTCGGCTCTCCGAGCGCACCGGCGCCGAGGTCTACGTCAAGTTCGAGGGCATGAACCCGACCGGGTCCTTCAAGGACCGCGGCATGACGATGGCGATCTCGAAGGCCGTCGAGCACGGCGCGAAGGCCGTCATCTGCGCCTCGACCGGCAACACCAGCGCCTCGGCCGCCGCGTACGCCACGCACGCCGGCATCACCGCCGCGGTGCTCGTGCCCGAGGGCAAGATCGCCATGGGCAAGCTCAGCCAGGCCGTCGCCCACGACGCCCAGCTGCTGCAGGTCCAGGGCAACTTCGACGACTGCCTCGACATCGCCCGAGACCTGGCGGCGAACTACCCGGTGCACCTCGTCAACTCGGTCAACAACGACCGCATCGAGGGTCAGAAGACCGCCGCGTTCGAGGTCGTCGACGTCCTCGGCGACGCCCCGGACTTCCACTTCCTGCCGGTCGGCAACGCGGGCAACTACACCGCGTACTCCCGCGGCTACCGCGAGGACGTGGCCGCCGGTCGCACGACGAAGCTCCCGCGGATGTTCGGGTTCCAGGCCGCCGGTTCCGCACCGATCGTCCGTGGCGAGGTCGTCAAGAACCCCGACACCATCGCCTCCGCGATCCGCATCGGCAACCCGGCCTCGTGGCAGTTCGCCCTCGAGGCCCGTGACGAGACCGACGGCTACTTCGGCGCGATCTCGGACGAGGCGATCCTCGCCGCGCACCACATCCTGTCGGCCGAGGTCGGCGTCTTCGTCGAGCCCGCGTCGGCCATCGGTGTCGCCGGGCTGCTCGAGCGTGCCGATGCCGGCGTCGTGCCGAAGGGCGCGAAGGTCGTCATCACCGTCACCGGCCACGGCCTGAAGGACCCGCAGTGGGCCCTGCGCACCGAGGACGGCAGCGAGGTCACCCCGACGAGCGTGCCGGTCGACACCAAGTCGATCGCCGACGTGCTCGGACTGGTCGCGGCGCAGTGAGCCTCGACCGCTCGTCCGGACCGGGGGAGGGCGTCACCGCCCACAGTGCTGTACCGGCCGGACGGGCGGTCCACGCTGTGCCCGCCGGACGGGCCGTGCGCGTCCGCGTGCCGGCGACGTCCGCCAACCTCGGGCCGGGGTTCGACTCGCTCGGTCTCGCGCTCTCGCTGTACGACGAGGTCGTCGTCCGGGTCCGCCCGGAACCCGGTGCCACCGTCACGGTGCGGGGCGTCGGTGCCGGCGAGGTCGCCACCGACGACACGAACCTGGTCGTGCGTGCCGTCCGCCGCGGCCTCGAGCACGCCGGCGTCGACCAGCCCGGCCTCGAGCTGCACGCCACGAACGCGATCCCGCACGGCCGCGGGCTCGGTTCCTCGGCGGCGGCCATCGTCGCCGGCCTGATGGCGGCCCGCGGGCTGCTCGAGGGCATCGTCGACCTGGACGCCTCGACCCTGCTGAGCCTGGCCACCGAGATGGAGGGGCACCCGGACAACGTCGCCCCGGCACTGTTCGGTGGGCTCACCATCGCGTGGATGACGGCCGAGGGACCCGCGTACAAGCGGCTGCTGGTGCACCGCGGCGTCGCACCGGTCGTGTTCGTGCCGACGTCCACGCTGTCGACGAAGCTCGCCCGCTCCCTGCAGCCCGAGAACGTCCCGCACGCCGACGCCGCGTTCAACGTCTCCCGCTCCGCGCTGCTCGTCGCCGCGCTCATCCAGAGCCCCGAGCTCCTGCTCGCCGCGACCGAGGACCGCCTGCACCAGGCGTACCGGGCCAGCGCGATGCCCGAGACCGACGCACTGATCGGACTGCTCCGGCAGCACGGCCTCGCGGCCGTCGTGTCGGGGGCCGGACCGAGCCTGCTCGTGCTCGGCAGTGACCCGGCACAACGGCTCACGGCCGCGGATCTCGTCGCCCGACACGGGGAATCCGACTGGCGCGCGCTCATGCTGGCCGTCGATCTCGGTGGTGCTACAGTGGTGGCGCACTCGGCGCTCGAAGCCGAACCCGCGTAGTCGCCCGGACTGCTCGTGCCATGGGTCCCATCCCGTGGCCAGCTCCGACGCAGCGCAGGGTCCGGTGCGCGGGGGCACTCTCTTTCTGATCACCGAATCCCGGTCCGTCGTCTGAACGGCGGTCGATGCATACCCGTGCATCCGGGACGGTGGAAACTCTCCGCGTTCTGCGGTTCGAAAGGAAACACCGACCTTGACCGACAACAACTCCACCCCGGTGGAGATCCCCAGCGACCTGCGCGCCCTCCGCCTGCCGGAACTCCAGCGCATCGCCTCCTCGCTCGGCATCACCGGGCTCTCGAAGCTCCGCAAGGGCGACCTCATCGCCTCGATCGAGGACAAGCGCCCCGTCACGGACGACGTCCCCGCCGCGGCAGCGCCCGCCACGACCCCCGCCACGGCGCCGGTGACCGAGCAGCCGACGCTGCCGGAGCCCGCAGCCGAGGCACCGACCGCTCCGGTCGCCGACCCCGAGGCCCCCGCCGTCGAGAACGAGCCGGCCGCGCCGTCGCGTGTCCGCCGTTCGCGCCGTGCGTCCTCCGGTGGCACCGTGAACGCCGGCCCGACCTCGGCCGCCGAGCACACCAACGCCGGCCACACCGGCACCGAGGACCTGCTCGCGGGCCTCGACCAGGTGCGTGCCGAGAAGGACGCCCAGGAAGCCGCCCAGTCACAGACCGGTGGGCAGCGTCGCGGCCGCGGCCAGCGCGGTGCCGACCAGCAGGCCCAGCAGCCGAACGAGTCGGCCGAGCAGCAGACGCCGACCTCGGCACCTGCCCAGACCGAGCAGCCGGCCCGCACCGAGCAGCCGGCGCGCACCGAGCAGCAGAGCACCGAGGGCGAGTCGCAGGACCAGTCCGGTGCCGCCGACTCCGGCGACCAGAACGGTGAAGGCGGTCCGCGTCGCGGCCGTCGCAGCCGTGGTCGCGGTCGTGGCCGTGGGCAGAACGCCGAGAACGGCGAGCAGAACGGCGAGCAGCAGGACGGCCAGCAGCACCAGCAGGGCGGCCAGCAGAAGCAGAACGGCGGCGACCAGCAGAAGCAGGGCGACGCCAAGCAGGGCGACCCGAAGCAGGGCGACGCCAAGCAGCGCGACGCGAAGCAGGACGACCGCGCCGAGCAGAAGCAGCAGGCGGCGAACCAGCAGAAGCAGAACGGTCAGCAGAAGCAGGGCCAGCAGGCCCAGCAGAACGCCGACGACACCGAGGGTGGCCGTAGCCGTCGCCAGCGTGACCGCAAGCGCGGCCGTGGCGGCCAGAACGACGACTTCGAGCCCGAGGTCACCGAGGACGACGTGCTGATCCCGATCGCGGGCATCCTCGACGTCCTCGACAACTACGCGTTCGTCCGCACCACGGGCTACCTGCCCGGACCGAACGACGTCTACGTCTCCCTCGGCCAGGTGAAGAAGTACCACCTGCGCAAGGGCGACGCCGTCGTCGGTTCGATCAAGCAGCCCCGTGACAACGAGCAGCAGAGCCGTCAGAAGTACAACGCGCTCGTGACCGTCGACTCGGTCAACGGCCAGACCGCCGAAGAAGCAGCGGCTCGCGTCGAGTTCTCGGACCTCACCCCGCTGTACCCGAACGAGCGCCTGCGCCTCGAGACGGAGCCGGGCAAGCTGAGCACCCGCATCATCGACCTCGTGTCGCCGATCGGCAAGGGCCAGCGCGGCCTCATCGTCTCGCCGCCCAAGGCCGGTAAGACCGTCGTGCTGCAGGCCATCGCGGGCGCCGTCGCGAAGAACAACCCCGAGGCGCACCTCATGGTCGTCCTCGTCGACGAGCGGCCCGAAGAGGTCACCGACATGCAGCGCACGGTGAAGGGCGAGGTCATCGCCTCGACCTTCGACCGTCCAGCCGAGGACCACACCACGGTCGCCGAGCTCGCCATCGAGCGTGCGAAGCGCCTGGTGGAACTGGGCCACGACGTCGTGCTCCTGCTCGACTCGATCACCCGTCTGGGCCGTGCCTACAACCTGTCGACCCCGGCGTCGGGCCGCGTGCTCTCCGGTGGCGTCGACTCGGCGGCGCTCTACCCGCCGAAGCGCTTCTTCGGTGCGGCGCGCAACATCGAGGACGGCGGCTCGCTGACCATCCTCGCCACCGCGCTCGTCGAGACCGGTTCCAAGATGGACGAGGTCATCTTCGAGGAGTTCAAGGGCACCGGCAACATGGAGCTCCGCCTGAACCGTCACCTGGCGGACAAGCGGATCTTCCCGGCCGTCGACGTCAACGCCTCCGGTACCCGTCGCGAGGAGCAGCTGCTCTCCGCCGACGAGGTCAAGATCACCTGGCGTCTGCGCCGAGCCCTCGCCGGGCTCGACCCGCAGCAGGCCCTCGAGATCGTGCTGCGGAACCTCAAGGAGACGCAGTCGAACGTCGAGTTCCTGGTGCAGGTGCAGAAGTCGGTCCCGACGACCGGCGGCGCTCACCACAACGGTCACCAGGAGTAACGCGTGTTCGAGTCGGTGGCAGGGCTGCTGGCGGAACACGAGGACCTGACGCAGCAGCTGTCGGACCCCGCGCTCCACGCCGATGCGGCCCGGGCGAAGAAGGTGAACCGGCGCTACGCCGAGCTCAACCAGATCAAGTCCGCGTACGAGTCCTGGCAGGCGGCGGGGGACGACCTCGCCGCCGCCCAGGAGCTCGCGCGTGAGGACTCGGCGTTCGCGGACGAGGTCCCCGGGCTCGAGGAGCAGTTGGCGGAGCGCCAGGAGCGTCTCCGCCGGCTGCTCATCCCGCGCGACCCCGACGACGGACGCGACGTGATCATGGAGATCAAGGGCGGCGAGGGCGGCGAGGAATCGGCGCTGTTCGCGGCCGACCTCCTGCGCATGTACTCGCACTACGCCGAGACCAAGGGCTGGAAGGTCGAGCTCCTCGAGCGCACCGAGTCCGACCTGGGTGGCTACAAGGACGTCCAGGTCGCGATCAAGTCGAACACGACCGACCCGTCGCAGGGCGTCTGGGCGCACCTGAAGTACGAGGGCGGCGTGCACCGTGTGCAGCGCGTGCCGCAGACCGAGTCGCAGGGGCGCATCCACACCTCGACGACCGGCGTGCTGGTGTTCCCCGAGGTCGACGAGCCCGAAGAGGTCGCGATCAACCAGAACGACCTGAAGATCGATGTGTACCGGTCGTCCGGCCCCGGCGGGCAGTCCGTCAACACGACGGACTCCGCGGTCCGCATCACCCACCTGCCCACGGGCATCACGGTGGCGATGCAGAACGAGAAGTCGCAGCTGCAGAACCGTGAGGCCGGCATGCGCGTGCTCCGCGCACGCATCCTCGCGCGGCAGCAGGAGGAGCTCGACGCGATCGCCTCGGATGCGCGCAAGTCGCAGATCCGCGGGATGGACCGCTCGGAGCGCATCCGGACGTACAACTTCCCGGAGAACCGGATCGCGGACCACCGCACCGGCTACAAGGCGTACGACCTGGACCGCGTCATGAACGGTGCACTCGAGCCCGTCGTCCAGTCCGCCATCCAGGCGGACGAAGAGGCACGTCTGGCCGCCATCGGCGACCAGGACGCGTAACCCTGGAGGCACGGATCACCTCCGACACGCCCCGCACGTTCGCCGCGGATCGCCTGCTCGAGCAGGCGGCCGCGGCGCTCGTCGCATCCGGCGTCCCGACGCCCCAGGTCGACGCCGAGCTGCTGCTCGCGTGGGCGACCGACACCTCGCGCGGTGCCGTCCAGGCCCGTGCGATGACCGGGGGCGCGATCGCTCCGGAGCACGTCGAGCGCTTCCGGCACGCGATCGCCCGGCGGAGCACCCGCGAGCCGCTGCAGCACATCACCGGGCAGGCGTACTTCCGTGCACTGACCCTGGCGGTCGGCCCCGGGGTCTTCGTGCCCCGCCCCGAGACCGAGGGCGTCGTGCAGTTCGGCATCGACGCGCTCCGGGCAGTCGCGGTGCCGGCGCCGATCGGAGTCGACCTCGGGTCCGGCAGCGGTGCGATCGCGATCGCCATGGACACCGAGGTGCCGAACGCCGTCGTGTACGCCGTCGAGCGGTCGCCCGAGGCCCTGCCCTGGACCCGCCGGAACATCGACGCCCACGGCGGCACGGTGCGCCTCGTCGAGGGCGACCTCGCCGATGCGCTGCCCGAACTCGACGGCACCGTCTCGGTCGTCGTGTCGAACCCGCCCTACGTACCGGACGACGCGATCCCGATCGACCCCGAGGTCCGCGACCACGACCCCGCGATGGCGCTGTACGGCGGACCGGACGGCCTCGACGCCGTGCGCGCCCTGGCCGAGACGGCGTGGCGGCTGCTCGTGCCCGGCGGGGTGCTCGTCATCGAGCACGCCGAGCCGCAGGGCGCCGGCGTGCGCGAGGTCCTCGCGCGCCGGGGGTTCCGGACCTCGGAGACGCACGTCGACCTGACGGGTCGCGACCGCACGACCACCGCGACCCGGTAGTCGGACGCCCCCGGGCCTCCCGGTCGGTGTGTCGTGCTCAGCGGAAACGGGCGTACCTGGTCGTTCGGAACGACCAGGTACGCCCGTTTCTGGTTCCCATCGCGAACGTGATGGGAAGGATCAGGCGACGGGGGAGGCCTCGCGCTGCTGCGCGACGAAGGCGCGGACGTGCTCGCGCAGGTCGGTGTCGCGCTCGACGAGGACCGCGTGGATGCCGACGCTCCGGGCACCCGCGATGTTCTCCGGCATGTCGTCGGCGAAGAACGTGCGCTCGGCGGGCACGCCGTGGTGCTCCATCGCGCGGCGGAAGACCTCGGGCTCGGGCTTGCGGGCGCCGAAGTTGCTCGACGTGTCCAGGTGCTCGCCGAACAGCCCCGGCAGTGACGGCGCCCACTGGTGGATCCACCGCCCCGCGAGCGGCCCGTTGTTGGTGAGCAGGCCGACACGCCCGTGCTCGCTCGCGATCCGGACGGCCTCGATGCGTTCCGGCAGCTCGGTCATCGCGGATCCGCGGATGCGCGCCCACTCGGCCTCGGGGACGTCGCACTCCATGGCCCGCTCGAACGCGGCGAGGTACTCGTCGCCGTCGGCGAAGTCGCCGGCCTCGGCACGCATCTCGTGGCCGCAGTCCCACCAGCGGCGACGGAGCTCCTCGAACTCGTGTCCGGTGAACTCGGAGAGTGCGGCCATCCGCACCTGCCAGTCGTACCGGACCAGGACGTCGTCCATGTCGAAGAGGAACAGGAGGCGGGGCGCAGGGGACTCGTTCACGATGTCCTCCATTGTGTCGCACTATCATCGTCGAGTCATGGCATCCCGATACGACTGCACCGACTCCGACGGGCTCCTGACCGGGATGCGGCTCGCACGTGCCGCCCTCGGGCGCGGAGACCTCGTCGTCGTCCCCACCGACACCGTCTACGGCCTCGCCGCGGACGCCTTCAACGCGGCCGCCGTCCAGCGGCTGCTCGACGCGAAGGGCCGGACGCGGCAGTCGCCGCCGCCGGTGCTGATCCCCGGCCCGCCGACGCTCGACGCGCTCGCGAGCGACGTGCCGCAGCAGGTGCGCGACCTCGTCGCCGAGTTCTGGCCCGGCGGCCTGACCGTGATCCTGCGCGCGCAGCCGTCGCTCGACTGGGACCTCGGCGAGACGCGGGGCACGGTCGCCCTGCGGATGCCGGACTCGCGGATCGCGCTCGAGCTCCTGCAAGAGGTCGGTCCGCTCGCGGTCTCGTCCGCGAACTCGACCGGTGACCCGGCCGCGATGGACGTCGACGCCGCCGAGCGGATGCTCGGGGACAGCGTCGCCGTGTACCTGGACGGCGGGGCGATCGGCGAGCACGACGGCTTCGAGGCCTCCACCGGGTCGACGATCGTCGACGCGACGGGGCTGTCGGACGGCGGGAAGCTCCGCATCGTCCGGCACGGGGTGATCTCCGACGACGAGATCATCCGGGTCGTCGGAGCCGACCTCGTCGGATGAAGTACTACCTGCTGGCGGGGGCGATCGCCGCGGTCGTGAGCTTCCTGGTCAGCGTGCTGGTGTGGAAGCTCGGGCTCAAGTACAAGTGGTACCCCCAGGTCCGCGAACGCGACGTGCACCGCACGCCCACGCCACGCCTCGGCGGGATCGCGATGTACATCGGCGTCATCGTGTCGCTGTTGGCGGCGTGGTTCCTGTTCCCGTCGATCGCGGGGACCGACTACTTCCGGCTCGTGTTCTCCGAACCCGGGCGCGTGCTGGCGGTGCTCGGGGGAGCGACGATCATCGTGGTCCTCGGCGTCGCGGACGACATCTGGGACCTCGACTGGATGACGAAGCTCGCGGGGCAGATCATCGCCGCGGGCATCCTCGCCTGGCAGGGCGTCGCGATCGTGTCGCTGCCGATCGGCAACACGCTGGGCGTCGGCTCGTCCTACATGAGCCTGATCTTCACGGTGCTGGCGGTGGTGCTCGTGATGAACGCGGTGAACTTCATCGACGGACTCGACGGCCTGGTCGCCGGGGTCGCGATCATCGCCGGCGGGGTGTTCTTCCTCTACACGTTCTTCATCAACCGCGTGGTCGTGCAGACCGAGTTCTTCTTCAACCTGCCGTCACTGCTGACGGCGGTGCTCGTCGGGTCCTGCTTCGGGTTCCTCATCCTGAACTGGCACCCGGCCAAGCTGTTCATGGGCGACGCGGGAGCGCTGCTCGTCGGCTTCCTGATGGCCACGAGTGCGGTGTCGGTCACGGGCAACATCGACCCCGCCGCGGTGCAGACACGCCAGGCGCTGCTGCCGGCGTTCATCCCGATCCTGCTGCCCTTCGCGATCTTGATCGTGCCGATCCTGGACTTCGGTCTCGCGGTCACCCGACGGCTCAGCGCGGGCAAGTCGCCGTTCTCGGCCGACCGCAAGCACCTGCACCACCGCCTGCTCGACATGGGGCACTCGCACTTCCACGCCGTGCTGATCTTCTACGCGTGGACCGCCACCGTCGCGGTCGGGTGCCTGCTGTTCCTGTTCGTGGACTGGTACTGGGTGGTCGCCTTCGTCGCGGTCGGCTTCACCGTGTGCGCCGTCGCCACGTTCGCGCCGCTCGGCCGGAAGCGCACCGAGATCGCCGCCCAGACCGCCAACCGCTCCGCCGCCGTGGTGGACGCCAGCCTCGACCCGCTCGACCGGGCCGCCAACGACCGCACGATCCCAGGAGACATCACGTGACCGCACCGAACGCGCTCGACCACGTCCGGCCGGTGTTCCGCCGCATCATCACGTGGGGCGCCGTGCTCGCGGTCGCTCTGGCGATCGTCGGGGGAGTCGTGGGACTGCTCGTCGCCGACACTCCCGGGCTCATCGGCGGCCTGCTCGGAGCCGTGCTCAGCGTGGTGTTCCTCGGCCTCACCGCGGTCAGTGTCCTCGTCGCGCTGCGGGTGTCCAAGGGCCAGATGATCTCCGGCGCCTTCTTCGGCATCGTGATGGGCACCTGGCTGCTCAAGTTCATCGTGTTCATCGTGCTGCTCGTGGCCCTGAAGGACCGCACCTGGGTGGACTTCCCGGTGCTCGCGATCGTGATCATCGCGGGGGTCGTCGGGTCCCTGGTCATCGACGTCGTCGCGGTGGCGAAGGCCCGCATCCCGATCGGCGTGCAGCTGCCCGGCGACGGGTCCGGTGGCTCCGCGCACGCTGAGAACCCGACCCCCCGCAACTGAGAAGCCGGGAAGCCTCTCGCACCTGATAGGCTTCTCGGAGTCCGCCACCGGAGCCTTTCGCTCGGAGCGGGCAAGCCTCCACAACGTCCACCATCGCGTGCCATGATGTGCGCGCGCCGACACAGGAGACAGCGCTGCTATCCCACGCTCTTCCCCTGTCCCTCTCTGCTGCGGTTGACACCGTTGCGGCGGGGAGCAGCAAGGCCGCCGAGTTCCATGGTCCGTCGATCAACGAGTTCTTCCCGGATGCGATCTTCTTCGCCGGGACGCCGTTCGAGATCGATCGGGTCGTCCTCATCCGCTTCTTCGCCGTCGCCGTGCTCCTGGTGTTCGCCTTCGTGGGAACCCGCGCGCTGAAGCTCGTCCCGAACCGCGGTCAGGCGTTCATCGAGTACGCGTTCGACGTCGTTCGTCGCAACACCTTCGACAACCTCGGAGAGAAGGACGGCAAGCGATTCCTGCCGCTCCTGGCGACGATCTTCTTCGGCGTGCTGTTCATGAACCTGACCGGTCTGATCCCGGGCATGAACCTCGCCGGCACCAGTCGCATCGCGATGCCGATGATCCTCGCGATCGTCGCTTACGTCGCGTTCATCTACGCCGGCCTGCGCAAGCACCCGGGCACGTTCCTCCGGAACTCGCTCTTCCCGCCCGGGGTGCCGTGGTTCCTCTACATCATCGTGACGCCGATCGAGCTCGTCTCGACCTTCGTGCTCCGTCCGGTGACGCTCACCCTGCGACTCCTGATGAACATGGTCGTCGGGCACCTGCTGCTCGTCCTGTTCTTCTCGGCCACGCAGTTCTTCTTCTTCGACGCTTCGCTCGGCTTCAAGGCCTTCGGCGTCGGGACCCTCGCGTTCGGCATCGCGTTCAGCTTCTTCGAGATCCTCGTCGCGCTGCTGCAGGCCTACGTCTTCATGCTCCTCACCGCCGTCTACATCCAGCTGGCGCTGGCTGACGAGCACTGATTCCTCACTGACCCCCTACGGGACCGGCAACCGTCGGACCCGCACCTCGAAAGGAAAACACGTGGACGCAACGACCGTTCTCGCGGAGATCAACGGCAACATCGCGACGGTTGGCTACGGCCTCGCTGCGATCGGCCCGGCCATCGGTGTCGGCATCGTCGTCGGCAAGACGATCGAGTCCGTCGCCCGCCAGCCCGAGCTCCAGGGCCGCCTGACGACCCTCATGTACATCGGTATCGCCTTCACCGAGGCCCTGGCCTTCATCGGCATCGCCACGTACTTCATCTTCACGAACTAAGGTTCCTCGATGCACAACGCACTCATCATCGCGGCGGAGGAGACGCACAACCCCCTCATTCCGCCGCTGTACGACATCGTGTGGTCCGCGGTGGCCTTCCTCATCATCCTCGTGGTGATGTGGCGTGTCGTCACGCCGCGCATCACGAAGATGCTCGATGAGCGCACTGAGGCCATCGAGGGTGGCATCAAGAAGGCAGAGGCTGCTCAGGAGCAGGCCGCTGCTGCGCTCGACGAGTACAACAAGCAGCTCGCCGACGCCCGCTCCGAGGCGTCCCGCATCCGTGAGCAGGCCCGCGCCGACGCCACGGCGATCGGCAACGAGGTCCGCGAGCAGGCAGCGGCCGATGCAGCACGCATCACGGCCAACGCCCAGGCGCAGATCGAAGCCGAGCGTCAGAGCGCCGTCCAGTCGCTCCGGTCCGAGGTGGGCACCCTTGCCCTCGACCTCGCGTCCGGTGTGATCGGCGAATCGCTCAAGGACGACGCCAAGTCGTCGGCAGTCGTCGACCGCTTCCTCGCCGACCTCGAGGCCTCGCAGGCCACGAAGACGGGGGAGCACTGAGCATGCGCAGCGCTACCAGAGAAGCACTCGCGTCCACCAGGGCGGTGCTCTCGGACCTCGGTTCGAGCGCCGACCTGGCCGCGGGTGCCGAGATCCTCGCCTCCGGGCGTGCGATCGCCGGTGCGCCGCAGCTGCTCGGGCTGCTGTCCGACCCGACGGCCGACCCGGCCGGCAAGAAGGTCCTCATCGACCGCGTCTTCGCCGGCCAGTCGCACGCGACTCGTGCGGTCCTGACGGCAGTGGCCGGCTCACGCTGGTCCTCGCAGCAGGACCTGCTCGCCGGCATCGAGGACGCGGGCATCCGCGCCGTCGCCGCCACCGCGGGTCCGGGCTCACCGATCGAGTCCGAGCTGTTCGCCTTCGAGACCGCCGTCCGTTCGGACGCCGGCCTCGAGCTGGCGCTCGGCACGAAGCTCGGCAGCCCGGCGCAGAAGGGCGCGCTCGTCGAGCGGCTCCTCGGTGCCAAGGCGTCGCAGCAGACCGTGACGATCGTCTCCGCGCTCGTGCAGCAGCCTCGCGGCCGCCGCATCGGTGAACTCGTCCGTGATGCCTCGCGCATCGTGGCCGAGCAGGACGGCAAGCTCGTCGCGACCGTGGTCACCGCCACGGCACTCACGACCGCCCAGTCGGCACGCGTTGCACGCGGTCTGGCCGAGCGCTACGGCAAGGACATCAGCATCAACCAGGTCGTCGACCCCACGGTCGTCGGCGGGGTCCGGGTGCAGATCGGCGGCGACGTCATCGACGGCACCGTGTCCACGCGGCTCTCGGAGCTCCGGCTCCAGCTCGCCGGCTAGGCGTACGGTCGAAGCCGCTCCTCCCAAGTCCACAACGGGAACTGCCGAGTCCGGCAGCGTCACCCTCTCGGAGCCGAAGGGCCCCGGAAAACCACAAGGAAAATCCCATGGCAGACATCACCATCAGCCCCGATGAGATCCGTGATGCCCTGAAGGACTTCGTCTCGAACTACGAGCCGACGAAGGCCTCCACGGCCGAGGTCGGGCACGTCACCGACGCCGGTGACGGCATCGCGCACGTCGAGGGCCTCCCCGGCGTCATGGCCAACGAGCTCATCCGCTTCGCGGACGGCACGCTCGGCCTCGCGCAGAACCTCGACGAAGACGAGATCGGCGCGATCGTGCTCGGCGAGTTCGCCGGCATCGAAGAAGGCATGGAAGTCACGCGTACCGGTGAGGTCCTCTCGGCCCCCGTCGGTGACGGCTTCCTCGGTCGCGTCGTCGACCCGCTCGGCGCCCCGATCGACGGCCTCGGCGAGATCGCAGCCGAAGGGCGTCGTGCCCTCGAGCTCCAGGCTCCCGGCGTCATGTCCCGCAAGTCGGTGCACGAGCCGCTGCAGACCGGCATCAAGGCCATCGACGCGATGATCCCCGTCGGCCGCGGTCAGCGTCAGCTGATCATCGGCGACCGCCAGACCGGCAAGACGGCCATCGCGATCGACACGATCATCAACCAGAAGGCCAACTGGGAGTCCGGCGACGAGGACAAGCAGGTCCGCTGCATCTACGTCGCGATCGGTCAGAAGGGCTCCACGATCGCCTCCGTCAAGGGCGCACTCGAGGACGCCGGTGCGATGGAGTACACCACCATCGTCGCCGCCCCCGCGTCCGACCCGGCCGGCTTCAAGTACCTCGCCCCGTACACCGGTTCGGCCATCGGCCAGCACTGGATGTACTCCGGCAAGCACGTCCTCATCATCTTCGACGACCTGTCGAAGCAGGCTGAGGCCTACCGCGCCGTGTCGCTCCTCCTGCGTCGTCCGCCGGGGCGCGAGGCGTACCCGGGTGACGTCTTCTACCTGCACTCCCGTCTGCTGGAGCGTTGCGCGAAGCTGTCCGACGAGCTCGGCGCCGGTTCGATGACGGGTCTCCCGATCATCGAGACCAAGGCGAACGACGTCTCGGCGTACATCCCGACCAACGTCATCTCCATCACCGACGGCCAGATCTTCCTGCAGTCGGACCTCTTCAACGCGAACCAGCGTCCGGCTGTCGACGTGGGCATCTCGGTGTCCCGCGTCGGTGGTGACGCCCAGGTCAAGTCGATCAAGAAGGTCTCCGGCACGCTGAAGCTCGAGCTGGCGCAGTACCGCTCCCTCGAGGCGTTCGCGATGTTCGCGTCCGACCTCGACCAGGCGTCGCGTCGTCAGCTGGACCGTGGTGCCCGTTTGACCGAGCTCCTCAAGCAGCCGCAGTACTCGCCGTACCCGGTCGAGGAGCAGGTCGTCTCGATCTGGGCCGGCACGAACGGCAAGCTCGACACCGTCCCGGTGCCGGACGTGCTGCGCTTCGAGTCCGAACTGCTCGACCACCTGCGTCGCAACTCCGAGGTCCTCACGACCCTGCGGGAGACGAACCAGCTCAGCGACGAGACCGTCGCCGAGATGTCAAAGCAGATCGACGAGTTCTCGAAGAGCTTCCAGACGAGCGACGGCAAGACCCTCGGCTCCGAGCAGTTCGACGCGGCAGACGCCGAGGACGTCGACCAGGAGCAGATCGTCAAGGGTCGTCGCTAGATGGCAGCGCAGGTCCGGGTCTACCGACAGCGAATCAAGTCCGCGAAGACCACGAAGAAGGTCACTCGCGCGATGGAACTGATCTCGGCGTCGCGGATCCAGAAGGCGCAGGCCCGCATGGCTGCGTCCGGCCCGTACTCGCGAGCCGTGACGCGTGCGGTGTCGGCCGTGGCGACGTTCTCGAACGTCGACCACGTGCTGACCACCGAGCCGGAGTCCTCGACCCGTGCGGCCGTGGTGCTCTTCACCTCGGACCGCGGCCTGAACGGCGCGTTCAGCACGAACGTCCTCAAGCAGGGCGAGGAGCTCGCCTCCCTGCTCCGCAGCGAGGGCAAGGACGTCGTCTACTACCTGGTCGGCCGCAAGTCCGTCGGGTACTTCGCGTTCCGTGAGCGCGCGTCGGAGCAGCAGTGGGTCGGCAACACCGACCAGCCCGAGTTCTCGACGGCCAAGGAGATCGGCGACGCCGTCGTGGCGAAGTTCCTCCAGGACACCGCGGAGGGCGGCGTGGACGAGATCCACATCGTGTTCAACCGGTTCCTCAGCCTGGCGACGCAGGAGCCGCAGGTCGTTCGCCTGCTGCCCCTCGAGGTCGTCGAAGGGGTCGAGGAGCCCGAGGGCAACGAGCCCCTGCCGCTCTACGAGTTCGAGCCGGACGCCGATGCGGTGCTCGACTCGCTGCTCCCGGTCTACATCGAGAGCCGCATCTTCAACGCCATGCTGCAGTCGGCTGCTTCCGAGCACGCCGCCCGTCAGAAGGCGATGAAGGCGGCCAGCGACAACGCGGACTCGCTGATCCGTGACTTCACCCGACTCGCGAACAACGCGCGTCAGGCGGAGATCACGCAGCAGATCTCCGAGATCGTCGGCGGCGCCGACGCCCTCTCGTCGAAGAAGAAGTAGTCCGCGTCGTTCGCGGACAGATACCCACCCTCAGGAAGGCACCAGCCATGACCGACACCGCAACCACCGCGGTCGAGACGTCGTCGGCGCCCGGTGTCGGCCGGATCGCCCGTGTCACGGGTCCCGTCGTCGACATCGAGTTCCCCCACGACGCAATCCCGGAGATGTACAACCTCCTGTTCACGACCATCACCATCGGTGACTCGTCGCAGGAGATCGGCCTCGAGGTCGCCCAGCACCTGGGCGACGACCTGGTCCGTGCCATCTCCCTGAAGCCGACCGACGGCCTGGTCCGTGGCCAGGAGGTCCGTGACTCGGGCGCTCCGATCTCGGTCCCCGTCGGCGACGTCACCAAGGGCAAGGTCTTCGACGTCCTCGGGAACGTGCTCAACACGGACGAGAAGCTCGAGATCACCGAGCGCTGGCCGATCCACCGCAAGGCCCCGGCCTTCGACCAGCTCGAGTCGAAGACCTCGATGTTCGAGACCGGCATCAAGTCCATCGACCTCCTCACCCCGTACGTGCAGGGTGGCAAGATCGGCCTCTTCGGTGGTGCGGGCGTCGGCAAGACGGTCCTCATCCAGGAGATGATCCAGCGCGTTGCGCAGGACCACGGCGGTGTGTCGGTGTTCGCCGGTGTCGGTGAGCGTACCCGTGAGGGCAACGACCTCATCGGTGAGATGGAAGAGGCGGGGGTCTTCGACAAGACGGCCCTCGTGTTCGGCCAGATGGACGAGCCGCCGGGAACGCGTCTCCGCGTGGCCCTGTCGGCGCTGACGATGGCGGAGTACTTCCGCGATGTCCAGAAGCAGGACGTGCTCCTCTTCATCGACAACATCTTCCGCTTCACGCAGGCCGGCTCCGAGGTCTCGACGCTGCTCGGTCGCATGCCGTCCGCCGTGGGCTACCAGCCCAACCTCGCCGACGAGATGGGTGTGCTCCAGGAGCGCATCACCTCGACGCGTGGTCACTCGATCACCTCGCTGCAGGCGATCTACGTGCCGGCTGACGACTACACCGACCCGGCTCCGGCCACCACGTTCGCGCACCTCGACGCGACCACCGAGCTCTCGCGTGAGATCGCGTCGCAGGGTCTGTACCCCGCGATCGACCCGCTGACCTCGACGTCGCGGATCATGGACCCGCGGTACCTGGGTGCCGACCACTACGAGACGGCCACGCGCGTCAAGCAGATCCTCCAGAAGAACAAGGAGCTGCAGGAGATCATCGCCATCCTCGGTGTCGACGAGCTCTCCGAAGAGGACAAGATCACGGTCGAGCGTGCTCGTCGTATCCAGCAGTTCCTCTCGCAGAACACGTACATGGCGAAGAAGTTCACGGGCGTCGAGGGCTCCACGGTGCCGCTCAAGGACACCATCGAGTCCTTCCGCGCCATCGCCGACGGCGAGTTCGACCACGTTGCGACGCAGGCGTTCTTCAACGTCGGTGGCATCAACGACGTGGAAGAGAAGTGGGCACAGATCCAGAAGGAGAACCGCTGACATGGCGGGTCTCAGCGTGAGCGTCGTCTCGGCCGACCGTGAGGTCTGGTCGGGCGACACCACCATGGTCGTCGCACGCACGACAGAGGGCCAGATCGGCATCCTCGCAGGACACGAGCCGATGCTCGCGATCCTCGCGCAGGGTCAGGTCCGCATCACGCGGGCCGATGGGTCGACCGTCGCGGTCGACGCCGAAGACGGCTTCCTGTCGGTGGAGCACGACACGGTGACGATCGTCGCGCGGCAGGCCGCGCTGGCGTCCTGACCGGACTGACCGTCCTCCTCCCGCCTTCGGAGACGAAGCGGGAGGGTGGGGACACGAGCCGCACGCTCGATCTGCGTGCACTCTCGTTCCCGGAACTGGCCGAAGAGCGGGCCGCGGTGATCACCGCGGCCCGCTCTGTCAGTTCCGAGGAGTCCTCGGCCAGGACGGCTCTGAAGCTCGGCCCGAAGTCGATCGCCGAACGGTTCCGCAACCTCGAGCTCGACACGTCGGGCACGATGCCGGCGATCGAGCGGTACACAGGGGTGCTCTACGACCCCCTCGGCGCGCAGACCGCTGACGCGTCGACGCGGGCGTGGTGGCACGACCACGTGGTCGTGCAGTCGGCCATGTTCGGACCGATCGGTGCTGGTGACCTGATCCCGGCGTACCGCCTGTCGCACGACTCCCGGCTCGGGACGGTCCGGCTGGCGTCGCACTGGCCCGCAGCCTCGTCCCGGGTCCTGGTCGCACGGGCGGACGGCCTGGTGCTCGATCTCCGGTCCGAGGGCTACCGGCAGCTCGGTCCCGTCCCGGACGCGGTCGCCCCGCGCGTCGTGAGCATCGACGGCTCCGGTCGGCGGCGGGCGTTGAACCACTGGAACAAGACCGCCAAGGGCCGACTGGTCGCGCTGCTCGCGCGCACCGGAGCGGTCGTCGCGACCATGGACGACCTGGTCGACTGGGCCGCCGCGCACGGCGTCGTGGTCGAACGCAGCGACTCCGGCTGGGACCTGGTCGCCGAGAGCCTGGAACCCGCCACCGCCTGACCATCGCCCCGGTCCGTCCTCCACAGGATGGGCCGGGGCGCTGCTGTCCACAGGTGGTCGGTTCGTGCCTGACTGGAGGCCCGGATCAGGCTTCGATGGCGTGCATGATCCCCTTGACGGCACACACCCCCGACCACACCGCAGTCCGGTTCCCTCGCGAGATCGCGGCGGCGGTCACCCTCCCGGCAGCGGCCGCAGCGCTGGTCACGTCCGGCGTCGGCGCGGACTCCCGCGTCGGCGCGATCGCGATCGTCACCGCCTGCGGTGCGCTGTCCACCCGCATGGCGCTCATCCCGTTCCTCGCCAGCCGAGACCAGCCGGATCCGCGGGCCATCCGGGGGTTCGACCCGTTCGACGACCCGACGCCGCCGGCGTTGCACGGCAGCGGACCGGGACCGGACCGCGCTCGCCTGCGCACGGCCGGCGACCGTTGTGCCGAGGCCTGGCGGGTCTGGTGCGCCGAGGGTCGTCAGGTGGACAGTACGGCCGGAGCCGCCGGTGCGCTCGCACTCGGAGCCTGGTGCGCGTGGGCGCTCGGGTCGTCGGCCCGCGCCGAGACTCGGGCGCGCTACGCCCTCGAGACCCGTGCCGACGACCCGCTCGCCGGGTTGGTCCTGCGCTCGGTCCTGGCCGGCAGCGCGCCGACGTGGGCCGGTCCCCGTCGTGCCCGGCACCGATCGTGACCGATGCGGACGGCCGTCGGCGCGGTGTGGCGGGTCGACCGGATCGTCTACGGTGGAGGACACCACATCCGAAGGGCTCCGGTTGCGCGACGACGACATCGAGAACACCGTCATCCGGCGACCCCGCGGTGCCGGTGGCGGCGATCGCTTCGACGACGTGCTCGGCGACACCGTCATCCGACCGCCCACAGTGCAGTCCGAACCGGTCGGCGACCGTGCCGACGAGCCTGCCGACGACGGAGCCGACCCGGAGGACACGGTCGTCCGCGCCCGTGTCCGGAGCGCCGTCGGACCGAGCGTGCCCGCCGGCACCGCCACGGGCCTCCCGTCCGTCCCTGCCGCGCCCGCGGCGCGCGTGCCGTCGATCCGCATCGGCGACCGCACCTTCCGTCTGGACCACCCGGTCGTCATCGGACGGCGTCCGTCGCTGCCGCGGATCACCAGCGGCCCCGAACCGGAACTCGTGACGGTGCGGTCCGCCAACGGGCAGGTGTCGTCCTCGCACGTCCGCATCCACGCCGAGGGCGAAGCCGTGGTGGTGCAGGACCTGCGGTCCACGAACGGCACCGTCGTCCGACCGGCCGGCGCGCCGGTGTACCGCATGGCATCGGGTGCGTCGATCGTCGCGCTGACGGGTACGGTAGTCGAGGTCGGTGACGGCAACGCCATCGAGGTCCTCTCGCCGTACCTCCGGGTCGCACCGACGGCGGACGGGTTCCCACCGGTTCCCCCGTGGCCCACCGACCAGACAGCACACGGCACGCCCCGAACCCCCAGAGAGCGATCCTGAAACGTGACCGAACTCGGCCGAGCAGCCACTGCGCACGCCATCGACGTCCCCGGTGCCGACGGCGCCACCCTGACGCTCTCGTGGGGAGCCGCGACCGACGTCGGTCGTCGCCGTGACCACAACGAGGACAGCTACATCGTCGGGGCGCCGTTCTTCGTCGTCGCCGACGGCATGGGCGGACACCTCGCCGGCGACCGCGCGAGCGACGCCGTCGTGCGTCGACTCGAGCAGGTGACGCAGGAGCCCTTCACCACGCGGCAGGGCATCCAGCGCGCGCTGCTGCTCGCCACGGCCGACATCGAGCGTGCAGCCGGCGGCAACGCGATCGGAGCGGGCACGACCGTCACCGGCATCGCCCTGGTCGCGTCGCTCGGACAGCCGGCGGCGCTCGTCTTCAACGTCGGCGACTCCCGGACCTACCGGATCGAGGACGGCGTGCTGCGCCGCGTCACCGTGGACCACTCCGTGGTGCAGGAGATGGTCGACGCCGGGTTGCTGCGGGCCGAGGACGCCGAACAGCACCCGGACAGCAACGTCATCACCCGCGCGGTCGGCTTCGGCGAACCGCCGGCGCCCGACTGGTGGACCCTGCCGCTCCGCGCGGGCGACCGGTACATCGTCTGCTCCGACGGCCTGACGAAGGAGCTCGGCGACGCCGGCATCGCGCGCATCGCGGCGCGGGAAGCCGGTGCGCAGGGGCTCGCCGAACGCCTCGTCGGCGACGCGGTCGTCGCCGGGGGACGCGACAACGTCACCGTCGTGGTGCTCCAGGTCGACGCCGCCCCGGACGACGGCGACCTCGAGGACACCCTGCCGCGGCACTGACCGCCGGCGCACGACCCCCCGAACTGGGGGAGTGCGCCCGTCCACAGGCGGTCGGTGTGCGGATCGACGGTCACCGGCGCTTCGTACAATGACTGTGCCACGACGAGAGAGTTGGCCGCTCGGCCGGGGAGGAGATGGCGATGGCGCGTCGCCTGCCGTCCAACCCGCCCGTGATCGGCGGGTTCAGCCCCGTGCACGTCCTCGGTTCCGGTGGCTTCGCTGACGTCTTCCTCTACGAACAGGACATGCCGCGGCGTCAGGTCGCGGTGAAGGTCCTGCTCGACGAGGTCGTCGACGACCGCGTCCGCCAGATGTTCCAGGCCGAGGCCAACCTGATGGCCCGGCTCAGCACCCACCCGTCGATCCTGACGGTGTTCCAGGCGAGCGTCGCGGCCGACGGCCGTCCGTACCTCGTGATGGAGCTGTGCTCCTCGTCGCTCAGCGAGCGGTACCGGCGTGAGCCGATCCCGGTGTCCGAGGTGCTCTCGATCGGTGTCCGGATCGGGTCCGCCCTCGAGACCGCGCACCGCGAAGGCGTGCTCCACCGTGACATCAAGCCGTCGAACATCCTGCTCACGGCCTACGGCAACCCCGTGCTGTCCGACTTCGGCATCGCTGCGACCATCGGCGGGACGGACCCGGACGAGCCCATCGGCATGTCGATCCCGTGGTCGGCGCCCGAGGTCCTGATCGACGAGTCCCGGGGCACGATCCAGTCCGAGGTGTACTCCCTCGCCGCCACCGTGTACTCCCTGCTCGCCGGCCGCAGCCCGTTCGAGGTCCGGGGCGGCAAGAACGGTGCGAGCGACCTGATGAGCCGGATCGACAAGGGCGGCGTCAAACCCACCGGTCGGACCGACGTCCCACCGTCGCTCGAGCGCCTGCTCGCCACCGCGCTGTCCCGCAAGGTGCCGTCGCGCCCGACGACCGTGCTCGAACTCGTGCGCGGGTTCCAGCAGGTCGAGGCCGAGCTCGGGATCCCGCAGACCGCGGCCGACGTCGCGGTCGAGGCGTGGGCCATCGCGACCCCGACCCCGGAGGGCGACCGGACCATGATCCGTGAGCTCCAGCCGCCGTCGCGGGTCGGCGCCCGCCGCCGCACCCGTCGCGCGGTCCAGGGCGGCGTCGTCGCCGGTGGTTCGCAGAGCGTCGGCACCGTCCACCGCACCGGATCGGTCACCCGTGCGCGACGACGCACCCGGTCGACGCTCGTCTGGGCGACGTCCCTCGCCGTCGTCGTGGTCGCCGCCCTCGCGATCGCGACCGTGGTCGTCGTCGGGCGGCTCGGCGCCGGGGCGATCCCCGTGGTGGTGGACGTCCGCGCACAGCCCTCAGCGCAGGCGGTGTCGTTCTCGTGGGCGGACCCGGGTCTGCAGAGCGGTGACACCTACGTCATCTCGTCGAACGGCGCGTCCAGCCAGCAGACCGGCACCACGTTCGTCGTCTCCGGGCAGCGCGGCGACGAGGAGTGCATCTCCGTCGCGGTCAACCGCGACGGCAAGACCGGTGCAGCGAGCGCGCAGAAGTGCGCGACCGTCGGGAGCACCGGGTGATCCGCGCGCTCGTCGCGAAGCACCGATCCGCCGCCGTCACGACCGGGGTCTCCGTCCTGGTCGCCGCGGTCGTCGCGACGACCGCGATCGTCTCGACCGGGTACCACACGCAGCGCGTCGACCTCGGGGACGGCACCGTGTGGGTGCCTTCCGCCGAGTACGGAGCGGTCGGACGGGCCAACACCGGGGTCCTCCAGCTGAACACCGCCGTCGAGACCGCGAGCGACGACCTGTCCGTGCTGCAGCGCGGGTCCATGGTCTACAGCGTCGACCAGACCAAGGGGACCGTGGCCAAGGTCGACGTCGCCGACGCCACCGTCGGCGATGCCGTGACCTTGCCCGCGGGGACACCGCAGGTCTTCTTCGCGGGGGACACCGCGGTGATCGGCAACCAGGACACCGGCGAGCTGTGGGCGACGCCCGCGGCCGACCTCGCCGAGTTCGACGCCTCGACCAAGGCCGACCTGACGCTCGGGGCGGACACCGTCTTCGACGCGTCGGACGGACACGTCGCGGTGTACTCGGCGAAGACCGGCACGGCATCGCTCGTCGACGTCGGGTCGACGCTGTCCGTCGACCAACGGTGGAAGGTCGACATGGACCGCACCGACGACTTCCAGGTCGCGACCTTCGACGGCCACCTGGCCGTGCTCGACCGCACCAGCGGCGCGCTGTCGATCGACGGCCGCACCGTGGAGCTGGGGGACCGGGTCGGCGCGTCACCCGCGCTCCAGCGATCGTCGGACACCTCGTCCGACGTCACCGTCGCGGGCACCGCCGGACTCGTCCGGGTCAGTGCCTCGGGATCCGTCGACGCCACCGCGCTCCAGGTCTCCGGGCGCGCGGCGCGCCCCTACGTCGACGGGTCCTGCACCTACGCGGCCTGGGCCGGTGGTCAGGCGATCGACACCTGCGACGGCACCGCGCTCCAGCGGCTCGCGAGCACCGGTGGGACGAGCACGATGCAGATCCTGCACAACGGGCAGACCGTCGTCGCCAACGACCCCTCGAGCGGTCGTTCGTGGGCGATCGACCGCAGTGGCCAGCTCATCGACAACTGGGCCGACCTCATCAAGCAGGACGACGAGCAGCAGCAGGAGCAGGTCTCCGACGACGACCCCGAGGTGGACAAGGACCAGAAGCCTCCGGTGGCGGTGGACGACGACCTGGGCGCTCGTCCGGGACGCACCACGAGCCTCCCGGTCCTGCTCAACGACTACGACCCGAACGGTGACCCGATCATCGTGAGCGAGGTCGGGTCCATCTCTGAGTCCGCCGGCCGGGTCGCCATCGTCGCCGACGGCCAACGGCTGCAGGTGACGCTGTCGTCGCGCGCGACCGGCACCGTGACCTTCCCGTACACGATCACCGACGGCAACGGCGGGTCGGACACCGGGACCGTCCGTGTCACGGTGCGGCCGGAATCGCAGAACGAGGCCCCGCGGCAGGTGCGCGACACGTCCGCGGACGTGGTGCAGAACGGCCACGTCGTCAGCAGCGTGCTCGGCGACTGGGTCGACCCGGACGGCGACCCGGTGTACCTGAAGTCCGCGACCGCCTCGGACGGCGACCGGGTGTCGACCACCCCGGACGGCCTGCTCGACTTCCGCGCGGACAGCGGCCGGACGGGCGACCGTGCCGTGCAGCTCGTCGTGAGCGACGGACGCGCCGACGGCCGCGGCTCGGTGACCGTGCGCGTGGCGAAGCAGGGGAGTGTGCCGCTGCGTGCCGACCCGTTCCCAGTGCAGGGCTACGCAGGCAAGGCCCTCACGGTCGAGCCGCTCGACCACGTCCGGGGCGGCAACGGCACCGTGACCCTCACGAGCGTGTCGTCGTCGGCCGGGCTGACGGTCACCCCGAGCTACGACGCCGGTACCTTCCGGGTGCAGGGTGCGAGTGCCGGCGACCACCAGCTCGAGTACACCGTCACCGACGGTGTGAAGACGTCGAGCGGCATCGTGCGCGTCACGATCCTCGCCCCGCCGGACGCCTCGACCGCGCCCATCACGACCCCGAAGACGGTCTTCGTCAACACGCTCTCGAGCAAGGACACCGACGTCACCGCGACCGACATCGACCCCGCGGGCGGGGTGCTGCTCGTCACCGCCCTCGACGGACCCGAGCGGGGCAGCGGCGTCCAGGCGAGCATCCTCGACCAACACACCGTGCGCGTCACGCTGACCGCACCGCTCGACGGGCCGGTGTCGTTCGGCTACACCGAGACGAACGGCCTCGCGTCGTCCACCGGCACGATCACCGTCGTCGAGATCCCCAAGCCGGACCGGATCCAGCCGCCCGTCGCCCAGCCCGACAGTGCGACCGTCCGGGTCGGCGACGTCGCGAACATCGACGTGCTCGACAACGACACCCAGCCCGAGGGTGAACCCCTCACTCTTGAGCCCGAGCTCGTGCAGAACGTGCCCGGCGACGGCGGTCTGCTGTTCGCCTCGGGTGACCACCTGCGCTACCTCGCGCCGAAGACCCCCGGCAACTACACCGCCGTCTACCGGGTCGCGGGTCCGGACGGCCAGTACGCCGACGCCGCCGTCTCGATCTCGGTGCGCGAGCGGGACGCCGCGACGAACAACCCGCCGGTCCCGCAGACCGTGACCGCCCGGGTCGTGGCCGGTTCGTCGGTGCGGATCTCGGTGCCGCTGAACGGCGTCGACCCGGATGGCGACTCCGTGCAACTCGTCGGCGTCGGGTCGAACCCGGACAAGGGCTCCGTCACCGACGTCGCGTCCGACGCCCTGACCTACGAGGCGGGCGACTACTCGGCCGGCACCGACGAGTTCACCTACACCGTGGTCGACGCCCTGGGCGCGCGTGCCACCGGCACGGTCCGCGTGGGCATCGCGCCCCGGGCCGAACAGGCGTCGAACCCCGTCGCCGAGGCCGACCACGTGACCATCCGCCCCGGCGGGTCGGTGACCGTCCGGGTGCTGCAGAACGACTCCGACCCCGAGGGCGGCCAGCTCACCGTGTCGGCGGCCGAGCCCACCGCCGACGACGTGTCGGCGAAGATCCTGCGGAAGCGGCAGATCCGGGTCACACCCCCGAAGACCGCGAAGTCGGGCGACTACGCCGTGCTCTACACCGTCGCGAACGCGAGCGGGGGATCGAGCACCGCGTTCCTCACCGTCACCGTCGACCCGGACGCGCAGCCCCTCCGCCCCGAGGTCGACGACACCACCCTGGACCTCCAGGACATCCTGCGGCGCGAGAGCGTGACCGTCGACGTGCTCGAGAACGTCTTCTTCGCCGAGGGCACCGCTGCCGACCTGCGCGTCGGGATCGTGGACGGCTACGGCGACACCGCGCGGCTCACCGACGACGGACGGATCACGGTCCGGCTCACCGACGAGTCCCAGGTCATCCCGTTCTCGGTCGCACGGGTCGACCACCCCGACATCGTGTCCTACGGCTTCATCAACGTCCCCGGGTTCGACGACGCCCTGCCGCAGATCAACCGCTCGGCCGGTGCCGTCACCGTGAAGAGCGAGGCCACGGTCCGCATCCCGCTCGAGGACTACGTCGTGACCGCGAACGGCCAGACGGCGAAGATCACTGACCGCGGCACGGTGAAGGCGACGCACGCGAACGGTCAGAGCCTGGTCGTGGACTCGTCGACGCTGCAGTTCACCTCGTCGAAGCTCTACTACGGCAACGCGTCCATCTCGTTCGAGGTCACCGACGGCTCCGCGGCGAACGGGGGCAAGGGCCGCGTCGCGACCCTCGTGCTGCCGGTCACCGTGACACCGCGGTCGAACCAGCCGCCGGCGTTCACCGGGTCGGCGGTCGAGATGCAGCCGGGCGAGACCCGGACCGTCGACCTGACCAAGCTCACCGACTACCCGTACCCGAAGGACCTGCCGGAGCTGCGCTACTCCGTGGTGAGCAGGCCGACCAGCGGTGCCACCGCGACGATCTCCGGCCAGCAGCTGACCATCGCCGTGCCGGACACCGCGAAGAAGAACACGACGGCGTCGATCGGCATCGGCGTACAGGACGACGCCAACGCCGGACGTGCCGGCACCGTGACCGTCGGCGTGGTGGCGTCCACCCGGCCGCTCGTGCAACCCGGCGCCGACAGGTCGATCACCAAGCGTGGTGCGACCACGACCATCGACGTCCTGACGAACGACCAGCCGACCAACCCGTTCCCCGGTGAGCGGCTGCGCGTCGTGAACATCCGCGGGCTCTCCGGCGGGCTGCCGAGCGGTGTCTCGGTGACGCCGAGCGCCGACCGCTCCCGCCTGCAGGTCCGGGTCTCCGACAACGCGAAGCCCGTCGACGCCCACCTGCAGTACCAGGTCGCGGACGCCACGAACGACCCGGACCGGTACGTGTGGGGCGACGTCACAGTCTCCGTGCAGGACGTCCCCGACGCACCGGGCACACCGACCCGCACCGGCTCGTACGACGGCGGCCAGGCCACGCTCACGTGGTCGACGCCGCAGGGGAACAACTCGCCGATCACCGGGTACCGCGTGACGGGCACGAACGGCGTCTCGAAGAACTGCGGCACCGCGACCGTCTGCACGCTGACCGGGCTCGACCCGAAGGCGTCCTACCGTTTCCAGGTTGTCGCCACCAACGCGATCGGCGACTCGAAGCCGTCGGGCAGCTCCGCTCCGATCAGTGCGGACTTCGTGCCGGCGCCGCCGAAGGGCATCACCGTCACGCCGAACGCGTCGACGCCCAACCAGCTCGACGTCAAGTGGAGCGCCGTCGCCGCTCCGAACCGGGGCAGCGCGGTCGACAACTACGTCGTGACGATCGAGGGCCCGGGGCTGTCCGACACCCGTAACACCGGCACCGCGACGAACACCTCGTTCTCCGGAGCCCAGAGCGGCAGTCCGTACACCGTGAAGATCTCGGCGCGGAACGGAGCAGATCGCAACGGCACGGTGGTGCAGTGGAACTCGGCGTCGGCGAGCGGCAGCGCGGTCGGCGTACCGACGGCCGTTTCGGTGGGGACCCCGAACGTCGACGGATCCTCTGGCCGCACCGTCGTGAGCGTCGACTACTCGAAGTCCGACGGCCAAGGTGCGCCGATCCAGTCGTACGCGCTCGTGCGTGTCAGCGGCCAGGTCTCGTGCGGCCCGATCAGCGGCGGCCAACAGGTCGACAGCACCGGCTCCGGTGGCGGCACCCTCCGCGACGGCAACGCGGAAGACGGCAGCACGACCAGTTACGTGGTCGTGGCGTCCAACAGCTTCGGCTTCTGCAGTGTCAGCCGGCCGACGTCATCGGTGACGAGCTACGAGCAGCCCGGACAGGCCAACACGCCCTCCGTGCAGGTGACTGAGACCGCCAAGGGCGTGTACCAGCTGTCCGTGACTCCTCGAGGGGTGCAGAAGGGCCGCGCGGACCACTACCTGGTGCGGTACGACGCGGGCGACGGCTGGCGCGACCTGCCCTCGGGACCGACGGCCGCGCTCGGCTACGGCGTGGGGACGGCTGTCCAGGTCCAAGGATGTCGTGGACCCGGCAACAGCTACTGCGGTCCTGCCTCCACCGCCGCCGACCCGGCGACGCCTGTGCTGACCGAGCCGACCGTGCTGACAAAGACGGAAGGGCAAGCGCTCAGCGTGCGCGCACCGGCGAACGGGACGCTGACCCCCACCTACGAGGTCCGGTTCAACGGGAGCACGACCGACGCCGACGGCGCCGCCTACACGACGACGTCGGTCGTCCCGGACAGGGCACTCCTGCCGGGCATCCCCACGAAGATCACCATCACCGTGACGGTCGACGGACATGCGGACACGTGGGACTACGACGCAGACCCGGCCCCCGAGACGTCGACCGCGCCGACCGGCTGACCCCGCCCCGCCGCCCTTCCGCCGTACGCTGCACCCACCGCCATCCCCCGAGACGACGAGGACCACCCCCGCATGAGCATGACCCCGGAGCAGGCCACCTGGTTCGCCGACGTCGCAGGCCGCATCGTGACCAACGTCGAGCAGGTGCTCCTCGGGAAGACGTTCGTGATCCGCCTCGCGGTGACCGCGATGCTCAGCGAGGGCCACCTGCTCCTCGAGGACGTCCCCGGCACGGGCAAGACGAGCCTCGCGCGGGCGATGGCGCAGAGCGTGCAGGGGACGACGAACCGCATCCAGTTCACCCCCGACCTGCTGCCCGGTGACATCACCGGCATCAGCGTCTACGACCAGCGCACGCAGGAGTTCGACTTCCACCGCGGCCCGGTCTTCGCGAACATCGTCCTCGCCGACGAGATCAACCGTGCGAGCCCGAAGACGCAGTCGGCCCTGCTCGAGGCGATGGAGGAGTCGGCGATCACGGTCGACGGCGTGAACCACCGCCTGGCGGCCCCCTTCATGGTCATCGCGACGCAGAACCCCATCGAGCAGGCCGGCACGTACCGTCTGCCCGAGGCGCAGCTCGACCGGTTCCTCATGAAGACCTCGATCGGCTACCCCGACCACGCCGCCACCGTCAAGATCCTCGAGACCTCGTCGGCTCCGTCGGCATCGGTCCCGCTCGCGAGCGTCGTGCCCGCGGCGACGATCACCGAGATGGCGGCGCTGGCCCGCACGGTGCACGTCGACGCCGTCATCGCCGACTACGTCGCACGGTTGGTCGACGCGACGCGTTCGGCCAGTGAAGTCCGCCTGGGCGTCAGTGTCCGCGGCGCGATGGGCCTCATCCGTTCGGCACGCGTGCTCGCCGCGCTGAGCGGCCGCCACTACGTCACGCCGGACGACGTCAAGGCCCTCGCCGTCCCGGTGCTCGCGCACCGCCTGGTGCTCGACGCCGAGGCGGAGTTCGACGGTGTCAGCGCGCCGAGCGTCATCGCACAGCTGCTGGTGGAGACGCCGCCGCCGGCCGACCGAGTCACGACGTGACGGACCGCCGGCCCGTCTCCACGCGCTCACGCCGTCCGTCCTCGACGCGGTCGCGTCGCGGGACGACGGCGTACGAGCGCACGGGGACGGTCGCCGGCCTGACCAACGTCCGCTCACGGATCGTCGGTGACCGCGAAGGCGTCGCCGCGGATGCGGTCGTCGGGATCGTCCGGGTCTGGGCAACGGCCTGGAGGCTCGTCAAGCGTTCCTGGGGCGAGGTCTCGTCCGTCGTCACCGGGCTCGGGTGGACGGTCGCGGCCCTCACGCTCGTCGCGTTCGTTGCCGGCTACCGGTTCGGCCTGCGGGAGATCGTCGTCGTCGGGTTCGCAGGAGCGGTGCTCGTCGTCGTCGCGGCCATCGCGCTCATCGGCCGCACGCGGCTGGTGATCCGGATGCGCCTGCCGCAACACCGAGTGGCGGTCGGCGACGAGGCCGGCGTGGTCGTCACGGCGGAGAACCCGACGCGTCTGCCCTCGGTGCCGACGACGGTCGAGGTGCCGGTCGGCCCGGGCCTCGTCGACGTCGCGATCCCGGCGATCGGCGCGCACGGCACGTTCGAGCAGCTGGTGCCGGTGCCGACCGTGCGCCGCGGCGTGCTCGACGTGGGTCCGGTCACCGGTGTGCGCGCCGACCCGGTCGGGCTCGTCCGTCGCGAAGTCGTCTGGACCGCTCGCGAACAGGTCATCGTGCACCCGCGCACGATCGCGATCCCGTCGACGAGCACCGGGCTGGTGCGCGACCTCGAGGGGCAGGCGACCACCGACCTGTCGCCGGCCGACATCGCGTTCCACGCCATCCGCGAGTACATGCCCGGTGACGACCCCCGCACCATCCACTGGAAGTCGACGGCGAAGTCGGGCGCGCTGATGGTGCGCCAGTTCGAGGACACGCGCCGCTCGCACCTCGTCGTGGCGCTCGGCATCGCCCGGTCCGAGTTCGGGGACGACGAGGAGTTCGAGCTCGCGGTGAGCGCTGCGGCGTCGCTCGGTGCCCGTGCGATCCGCGACGGCCGGGAGGTCTCGGTCGTGGTGTCGGAACGCACCCCGGAGTTCGCAAAGCGTGCCGTCTACGCGGTGCGGACCCTGCCGACGGTCACCCCGACGCGACTGCTCGACGACTTCGCCTCGGTCGGACTCGCCGATGCGTGCCTGCCCATCGCCGAGGTCTCCCGGATCGTCGGAAGCGACACCGAGGGCATCTCGGTGGCGTTCCTGGTCGTCGGTTCGACGATCGGGCTGCCGGCGCTCCGGCTCGCGGCGACGCGCTTCCCCGTGGGGGTCGAGGTCGTCGCGGTGATCTGCGAGCCCGAAGCGCAGCCACGGTTCCTGCGGGTCGCGGGGCTGACCGTGATGACCATCGGCTACCTGGACGACCTCCGGCACGCCCTGCACCGATCGGCCGCCGCGTGAGCGCCGCTCCGGTGAGCACCCCGACGCCGCCTGCGGAGCGTGCCCGTCGGTCGACCCGGCGTTCCGATCGCCGCGACGCCCGGCGGCTCGTGCCGTTCCGTCTGGCCGGCGGGACCCTCGTCGTGTGGCTGCTGCTCGCGGTCGCGAGCGTGTCGTGGTGGCCGGTCTACCGTGACGACTCGATGATCGTCGCGGCGGTGGCCGCGATCGTGTTCGGCACCCTCGTCGCCCTCGTCGGCGCGGTCCTGCGACTGCCGCTGGTCGTCGTGGCGATCGCGACGGTGGCGGCGTTCACGCTCGCCGGTGTGCCCGCAGCCGTGCCCGGTCAGGCCAACGGGGTCCTGCCCACGGGCCAGGGCCTGCTCGCGCTGTTCGCCGGTGTCGCGCTCGGGTGGAAGCAGCTGGTGACCATCAGCCTGCCGGTCGGTTCGTACGAGGCGCTCCTCGTGCCGTACTTCGTGACGCTCCTCGTCGCCACGGTGACGGCCGTGAGCGTGGCGACCCGGGCCTCCAGGCAGGAACTCGCGAGCATCCCGGCACTGGTGCTGTTCGCGATCGGGGTGGTCGTCGGGCCGAGCCGGCTGGACACGTCGATCGTGACGGCAGTCGTGCTCGTCGCCATCGCGCTCGTCTGGGCGCTGACAGTGCGGCACGCACGTCGCGCGGTCGCCGTGGCGACCACGATCGGTTCGTCGGTGCCGATCGCACGGTCCGTCGTGCGCCCGGCGCTCGTCGGCACGGGGACGATCGTCGCGGCGGCCGTCGTCGCGACGGGGCTCGGGCTCGTCGCGCCGCCGACCAACGAGCGCACCGTGGCCCGCACGGACGTCGTGAAGCCGTTCGACCCCCGCGACTACGTCAGCCCGCTGAGCGGCTTCCGGGCGTACGAAGAGCAGAGCGCGGCGGACACTGCACAGCTCCGGATCACCGGACTACCGGAGAACGGGTTCGTGCGCATCGCGACGCTCGACAGCTACGACGGTGTGGTCTACCGCGTCGGCGGGTCGGACGGCTCCTCGTCGTCGGGGACGTTCGAGCGGGTGCCGACGTCGGTCGACGTCCGTGGCGTGGACGGCACCAGGGTGCGCGTCGGCGTGACCGTCGACGGCTACAGCGGCGTCTGGCTGCCGACGGTCGGGGACCTGGAGCGCGTCGACTTCACCGGGACCGACGCCGACGACGAGCGCGGGTCCTTCTTCTTCAACGGCTCGACGCAGACGGGGGCCGTGGTCGGCGGTGTCCGCGAAGGCACTTCCTACGACCTGACCGCCGTGGTCCCCGACCAGCCGACGGACGAGCAGCTCGCAGCGGCCCGCCCGGGCAGCGCCGCGGTCCCGACGGCGCGCGACGTGCCGGACGCCGTCCGCGAGACGGTCGAGGCGACGACCGACACCGATGCGACGTCGGGTGCGAAGCTCGTCGCGGTGATCCAGGCACTCAAGCGCAACGGGTACGTCAGCCACGGCGTCGGTGACGACCGGATGAGCCGTTCGGGGCACGGCGCCGACCGCATCCAGGAGCTCCTGACGTCGCCGCTGATGATCGGCGACCAGGAGCAGTACGCCGCCGCCGCTGCGCTGATGGCCGACGAGCTCGGGTTCCCGGCACGGGTGGTCATGGGCTTCACAGCCGGCGGCGACTCGGGGTCCGGCGGGGCGTCGGCGAGCGGGGGCACGACGACGTTCCGCGGCTCGGACGTCACCGCGCGCATCGAGGTCGACACCGCGCAGTGGGGGTGGGTGATGCTCAACCCGAACCCGAGTGTCCGTGAGATCCCGAACGAGCAGCAGCAGACGCCGCAGCCGGTGACCCGTCCGGAGACCGTCGTGCCGCCGCCTCCCGTCGACCAGCAGGACCAGGACCAGCAGGCGCCGCCGCAGAGCGACCGGAACACGCCGCCCGTGCAGCCGCTGTGGTTGCAGATCCTGCTCGCAGTGCTGCCCTGGGTGCTCGGTGCACTGGGGCTGATCGCCCTCGTGCTCCTGCCGTTCGGGGTGATCGTCCTGCTGAAGCGGGTCCGCCGCCGACGGCGCCGGCGTGCTCCGACGCCGCGCGGTCGCATCGTCGGGGCCTGGGACGAGTACCGCGATGCGCTCCTCGACCGTGGCCACGACGTGGCCGGATCGGCCACACGACGCGAGACGGTGGCCGGTGCTCCGGGTGAGGGCGGGACCGGACTGGCTGCCCTCGCCGACCGGGCGGTGTTCGGCCCGAGCGACGTCGACCAAGCCGCCGCCGACCGGATGTGGTCGGCGACGGACGATGCGGTGGGCACGCTGCGCACCGGTCGGACGCGCCGTGAACGCTTCCGCACCGCCGTGTCGCTCAGGTCCCTGCGCGGAACCGATCGGCTGCGCACGACCACCGGTCAGGGCTCGGCGAGACGCGGTGACTACGATGGCCGGAGGCCTGACGAGCGTCGTGGACGGCCGAGTGAGGACAGAGGCAGACCGTGATCAGATGCGAACACTGTGGATCGATGCTCCCGGAGGGGGCGATCTTCTGCGGTGAGTGCGGACGTGCGGTGACCGCCGGAGCGAGCCGTCGGCCGGTCGCTGCGACCCCCGTCGAGCAGGCGCCGCCGCCGCCCCTGCAGCAGCCCGATTCCCACGGCCGTCGCTCCGATCCCGCGGCCGATGCATGGTTGCCCGAGTCGACCCTCGACCCAGCCACCCGTGCGTGGCTGACCGGTGCCGACCGCCGCAGCACCGAGCCACCGGCCGCGGTGCCCGTCCAACGCCCCGACGACCTCGCCCCGCGCGAGGCTCCGTCGCACGTGCACGGTGCGGGCTCCGGCCTCGGGGACTGGCCGAACGCGGCCGCGCAGCCCGGCGCAGCACCAGCCCAGGATGAACCGCCACTGGACCCGGACGCCTACCGCTCCGAGCCCGCAGACGTCCTCGCCGACGACCCCGAGCGGACCCGGTTGGCCCCCGTCGACGACCGTTCCGCGACCCCGCCGCCTGTTGACGAGGCGCCGGCACCCGTGTGGGCGCCACCGGTCGCTCCGGCCCCGCCCGCAGCGCCGGCCGGCCCGTCCTGGTGGGTCGGCCGCGGTGCCACCACCGAGGCTGCGCAGCCCGCGTCCGGAGCCGAGTCCGCTCCCGTCGTCCCGCCGGTCCCGAGTGCACCGGCCGCCGCTGAAGACACGCCCCACGACACGCTCGACGACTCCGAGGCGTCCCTGCGCGCGACGGACGACGCGCCCGTGCACGTCGAGACCGACGGCGCCCACGACACGTCGTCCACCCGCTCCGGCGAGCCCGTCCAGGAGGGTGCGCTCGACCAACCGACCGCCGCCGCGCTCGTCGTGTCGCCGCCGCAGCCGGGGGACACCGCCGTCGTCGAGCCCCTGATCGACCGCCGACCGCCTCGGCCCGCGCCGCTCGTCACGCCGGGCATGCACGCCACGACCATCTGCCACGTCTGCGGCAACCGCCTCGAGCCCGACGACATCTTCTGCGGCGAGTGCGGAGCAGTCCGTCCCGCCGTGACCGCCGCGTTCACCGGACCGGTCGTGCCGCTGCCGATGGCGCGTCCGGACTGGGCGACCGAGCACTCCGACGTGGAGTCGGCCGGAGCCGGCGGGTCGTCGTCGACCGACGTGCCGGACGACGAGATCCCGGTCGAGGCGACCGCGGACGACCAGATCACGAGCGACGAGACCGGTTCCGACCAGACTGGTTCCGACCAGACCGGGTCCGATGAGAGCGGGTCCGTCGAGGCCGTGGCCGACGAGACCGCCGCCGACGACGAGTCGGCCCTGCCGGACAGCGAGGCCTCGCGCCCGGGTGGGCGTCCTCGCGGCGCCCACGCAGCGCCGGTGACCGAGCCGTTCGAGTCGTCCGGGCCCGAGTACGCGGCACCGCACGGAGCACCGCAGGATCCCGAACCGTCCTGGGCTCCGCCGGCGCAAGCCCCACAGGCCCCGCTCGCCGCGCCGCTGCCACCGGTCCCCGGCGCGACGGCACCTGAGCTCCCGCTCCCGCCGTCGGACCGTGCTCGGGCCAGTGCGGACGCCGACGAGCTCGACGAGGACGTCGACGAGACCCGCATCGTCTCGAAGACCCCGACGCGCGCGCCGTTCCTGCTGCACTTCAGCACCGGCGAGCGGTTCGGCGTCCACGGCACCGGACTGCTCGGTCGTCTGCCCCGTCCGCAGCCGGGGGAGCGCTACGACGACCTGCTGACCGTCCACGACCCGGGCAAGTCGGTGTCGAAGACCCACCTCGAGCTCGGCCGCGACGGTGACGACCTGTGGGTGTCCGACCGGTTCTCCGGCAACGGCACCGTCGTCCGGCACATCGACGGTTCGATCCGTCGCTGCGAGCCTGGCCGTCGGTACCGCGTGGAGCGCGGTGCCCGGGTGGACATCGGCGAGCAGTTCTTCCTCGTGCAGTAGCGCTGCCGGACTTCTCCACAGATCGGTCGTCGGCGCCCCGGCGGCGCCGCCGTCCTGTTGCGATGGAGGCATGACCCTGTTCGCAGCTCGGTGCGTCCTGGTCGGGACGGCCGTCGTGCTCGTCCTCGCCGGGGTGTTCGCGCCCCTCGACGGCGCCTCCCGTGCGGTGGTGTTCGCAGCCGCCGGGTGCTGCGCGGTGCTCGACGTCCTGCTGCACCGGTCCGGCGCAGGCGGGCCCCGCGAACCGGAGTCGCTGTCCGGTGACGACGCCGCAGCGCCGATCGAGCCCCTCGGTCCGAGCGCACCCGGACGGCTCCTGCTCGGCCACGGCCCGGACGGTGTCCCGTGGGAGACCGACGTGGCCGGTCACGTCGTGGTCGTCGGCACCGGGGCACTCGCCGCCGCGGTGTTCCGGGCGATCGCCGAACAGCTCCGCGCCACCGCCGACCCGTGGGACGACCTCCGCCCAGCCGGCAGGATCGGAACCCTCGCTGGCGACGGTCCAGCGCTGCCCGACGGCACGGCGGTGCTCGCTCGCCTCGACCGCTCCGGACGTCCGAAGGGCACGGTCGTGCTCGTCCCGGGTCTCGGCACGATGCCACGGCTGTGGGACGCAGCGGTCGAGGTCACCCGCTACGGCTGCACCGTGCGTCGCCCACCCGACCGACGCGGTGTCACGGTCAGACCGGTGCTCCCGGTGCTCCCTGAACTCGTCGGGTGACGGACTCAGCGCAAGCCGGAGCCGACCCGGACCACGCCGACCGGCACGCCACCGCCGAGCACCTGCTCACCCGTCGCCGTCAGGACATCGGCCACGCCGTCGGCACCCACCAGCCCGTTCCGCTGCAGCAGGGTGAGCGCTGCGAGGGTGCCTGCACGCTGCGACCCGTCCAGCACCTTCACCGCGACCGCGGCCCCACCGGGCAGCCCCATCACCATGACGCCCTCGGCACCGAGCTTCGCCAGGACCTGCAGCCGCTCGATCGTGACGGTGTTGGCCCGCCCGACTCCGTCGATCGCCCACGGGTGCGCCAGGACTGCGTCGGTCAGCGCCGCGGCGTCGTCGTCCGCCCGAGCGACGACGCCGGCGAACCCGCGTGCCAGTCCGGACAGCGTGAGCGGGAACACGGGGGCACCGCAGCCGTCGGTGCCGACCAGGTCGACCGTCTCGTTCGTGTACTCCTCGACCACCGAGCGGACGCGCTGCTGCATCGGGTGCTCGATGTCCAGGTACGTCGCTTCGTCCCACCCGTTGACGCGGCAGGCGGCGAGCATGCCGGCGTGCTTGCCCGAGCAGTTCATCGCCAGGCGCCGGGGGCCGTCCATCGTCCGTCCGGTCGCGCGGTCGAAGGGCATGTCCGGCGGGCACCCGAGGTCGGCTTCGACGTGGTCGAACGACTCGAGCATGTGCAGCGCGAGTGCCTGGTGCGCGGCGGTACCGGCGTGGCTCGCGGTGGTGAGGACGAGTTCCTCGTCGGAGAACAGTGCACCGGCTCGGCGGACGGCCAGGGCCTGGAACGGCTTCATCGTCGAGCGCGGGTAGATGCTGGCGGCGACGTCGCCGACCGAGTCGACCACGGCACCCGCGGAGTCGACCACGACCCCGGCGCCGACGTGCCGGCTCTCGTCGAACCCCGACCGGTCGAGGACCGCGAGTTCGACCGACCCGTCGGCGGTGAGAGGATGGCGATCAGTGCGGACTTCGTGGCTCACCGTCATGCCGCCATGCTAGCCAGGGCGGACGACCGCCAGTGACGCCGACGAAGGGGCAGCACCCGTGCAGGACCACACCTACGAGGTCTCCGTCAGCTGGACGGGAGACCGCGGCACCGGTACCTCCGGCTACCGCGACTACGGGCGCGAGCACGTGGTCTCGGCGGTCGGCAAGCCCGACGTGGCCGGCTCGGCCGACCCCACGTTCCGCGGTGACCGCGACCGCTGGAACCCGGAGGAACTCGTCGTCGCCGCGCTGGCCCAGTGCCACATGCTCAGCTACCTGCACGTCGCGGTGACCCAGGGCTTCACCGTCGTCGACTACCGCGACACGGCCACGGCGTCGCTGAACCTGAACCGCGACGGCTCGGGCGAGCTCACCGGGGCGACGCTGCACCCGGTCGTGACGATCCTCGAGGCGGACCGGGTCGCCGACGCCGAGGCCGCCCACGCCACGGCCAACCAGCTCTGCTTCATCGCCCGGTCGGTGTCGTTCCCGGTGCGCCACGAGGCCGAGACCGTCGTCCGTGCTGCGACATTGGCAGGGGACTCTTCAGCGGGTGGGGCAGACTAGGTTCCCGTGAAGCGTCTGCGCCTGCTCCCGATCGCCCTCGTCCCCGCCGTCGTGCTGGGACTCGCCGCATGCTCCGGTTCCGGCTCGGACGGGTCCACGGCCTCGCCGACCCCGACCGCCAGCGCGACCGCCTCGGCGATCACGTCCTGCCCGGACCCCGGCAAGTCCTCCGACACGATCCGCGCGACCGGCTCGTTCGGCGGCACGAAGGCCCCGACGGTCAAGTTCGAGGCCGGTCTGTCGGCGAAGACGCCGCAGGCCACGAAGCTCGTCTCGGGCAAGGGCGCGTCGCTCGACGAGGGCGACTACGCCCAGGTGTCCTACACGGTCTACGAGGCCAAGGACGCCAAGAAGCTCGGCACCGTCGGCTTCGACGAGGGCAACCCGCAGGTGCTGTCCGTCGGCGGCTCGGGCTTCGGAGCCCTGCTCGCCTGCTCGAAGGTCGGCGACCGTGTGGCCGCCGTGGGCCAGTCGTCGGCTCTCGGTTTCAACACCGGCGGCGAGATCGTCGTCGTCGCCGACGTCGTCGCACAGACCCCCACCAAGGCCAACGGCACCCCGAAGGACCAGGACCCGGCGCTCCCGACGGTCACGGACAAGTCGAGCGGCGAGCCGGAGATCACGATCCCCGACGGCGTGAAGGCCCCGACGAAGACGACGGTCGAGGTCCTCAAGCAGGGCAACGGCGCCGCGATCGCCGACGGCGACACCGCCCTCGTGCAGTACAAGGGCGTCGTCTACAGCACCGGCAAGGAGTTCGACTCCTCGTGGTCGAAGGGCGCCCCGACGACCTTCACGGTCTCCGAGAGCGCACTCATCAAGGGCTTCGTCACCGGGCTCGTCGGCCAGAAGGTCGGCTCGCAGGTGCTGATCGTCGCCACGCCGGAGGACGCCTACGGCGCGAACCCGCAGGAGGGCTCGGGCATCCCGAAGAACGCCACGCTCGTCTTCGTGGTCGACATCCTCGCGAAGGGCTGACCGTGGCCCGGCGTCGCATCGTCGTCCTCGGCAGCACCGGCTCGATCGGCACGCAGGCGCTCGACGTCGTCGCCCGCAACCCGGACCGGTTCGAGGTCGTCGGTCTGACCGCCGGCAGCAACCGTGACCTCGTCGCCGAACAGGCCGCCCGGTTCGGCGTGCGCGACACGGCGTTCGGGGCGCAAGACTCCGAGCGGCTCGTCCGCAGCGTCGAGGCCGACGTCGTCCTGAACGGCATCACGGGGTCGGTCGGCCTCGGGCCGACGCTCGCGGTGCTCGAGACCGGCGCCACCCTCGCGCTCGCCAACAAGGAGAGCCTCATCGTGGGCGGCTCCCTGGTGCAGCAGGCTGCGGCGCCGGGCCAGATCGTCCCGGTGGACAGCGAGCACTCGGCGATCGCGCAGGCGCTCCGCTCCGGTGCCGACACCGAGGTGCAGCGGCTCGTCCTGACGGCGAGCGGCGGTCCGTTCCGCGGCCGCACCCGCGAGCAGCTCCGCGACGTCACCCCGGCGCAGGCGCTGGCGCACCCCACGTGGGACATGGGACTCGTCGTCACGACGAACTCCGCCACGCTCGTCAACAAGGGGCTCGAGGTCATCGAGGCGCACCTGCTCTTCGGAGTGCCGTACGACCGCATCGACGTCACGGTGCACGCGCAGTCGATCGTGCACTCGATGGTCGAGTTCGTCGACGGCTCCACCATCGCGCAGGCCTCGCCGCCGGACATGCGCCTGCCGATCGCGCTCGGCCTGGCCTGGCCGGACCGGGTGCCCGGCGTCGGCGTGCCGCTCGACTGGACCACGGCGAGCACCTGGACCTTCGAGCCGCTCGACGCCGACGCGTTCGGTGCCGTCGCGCTCGCGAAGCGCGTCGGCGAACTCGGCGGGACCTACCCGGCCGTCTTCAACGCGGCGAACGAGCAGGCCGTTGCCGCGTTCCACGCGGGCGCCATCGGGTTCCTGGACATCGTCGACACGGTCGAGCGCGTCGTCGACGAGCACGTGGCGGGGGAGCGGTCACTCGACGGCGTGCTGGCGGCGGAGCACTGGGCCCGCGCCGCGGCGGACCGCGCGCTGACCCGCTGACGCGATCCGCGCCTCCCGTCGGTCGCGTGGTCACCACGTGACGGACTGGGCCCACACCGCCGGTTCCGGCGCGACGCGCCAGCGGCGGGACGGCCGTGCCGGTGGGGAGAGGCCCGTCCCACCTCTCAGACGGCGCTCGGCTCCGTCATGGCGAGCGTCCCGTACCCTTTCCCGGTGACCGTCGAATCCGTCCTGCTCTTCGTCCTCGGCGTGGTCGTCTTCATCATCGGCCTGCTGGTCTCGATCGGACTCCACGAGCTGGGGCACCTGTCCTTCGCGAAGCTGTTCAACGTCAAGGTGACGCAGTACTCGCTCGGGTTCGGCAAGGCCATGTGGTCGTTCAAGCGGGGTGAGACCGAGTACGGCATCCGACCGATCCTGCTCGGCGGCTACATCTCGATGGTCGGCATGCTCAAGCCGCGCGTTTCCGGCCGCCCGAGTGCGATCACGAACACCGGCATGTACGGCGCGTTCGTGCAGGACGCCCGCCAGGCCAGCGCCGAGCAGATCGCGGACTCCGGCGGCGACGACTCCCGCGCCTTCTACCGACTGACCCCGTGGAAGCGCATCATCGTGATGGTCGCTGGCCCCGCGATGAACCTGGTGATCGGGATCGTGCTGTTCGGCGTGCTGCTGTGCGGCTTCGGGTCGCCCACCACGACGTTCACGTCGAGCGTCGACTGCGTCCTGCCGACCAGCCAGACGACCGAGTGCACCTCGGGCGATGCGGAGTCGCCGGCGAAGCAGGCCGGCATCGCGTCCGGCGACGTCGTGCTCTCGGTCAACGGTGAGCAGGACCCGACCATCGCCCGTGTCTCCGAGGTCTTCCAGGAGTCGGCCGGCGAGCAGGTGACCGTCGTCGTCGAGCGTGACGGTGCCCGGAAGACGCTCGAGATCACCCCGACGACCGCCACCCGCGACGTCTACGACGCCGAGGGCAAGGTCGTCACGAACGACGACGGCACGACGAAGACCCAGCGGGTCGGTGTGGTCGGCGTCAGCATCGGGCAGTCGCTCGTGCGGCAGTCGCCGGCCGAGGTGCTGCCCGCGACGGGTGCGCAGATCGCCGCGTCGGCGCACCTCATCATCGACCTGCCGCAGCGACTGGTCGCCGTCTGGAACGCGGCGTTCGGCGCGCAGGAGCGGTCGCAGGACAGCCCCGTGTCGGTCGTCGGTGTCGGCCGAGCGATCGGTGAGGTCTCGTCGATGAGCGGCGTGCCGGTGGTCGACAAGGCGTACACGATCCTCGGGCTGCTGGCCTCGTTGAACATCGGCCTGTTCGTGCTGAACATGGTGCCGCTGCTGCCGCTCGACGGCGGGCACATCGCCGGCGCCCTCTGGGAGGCGATCAAGCGACGGTCCTTCACGCTCGTCGGCAAGGCGGACCCGGGCCCCATCGACCTGGCGAAGACGATGCCGCTCACGATGGTCGTCGTGGTGCTGCTGGCGGGGATGAGCGCGCTGCTGATCTACGCCGACATCGTGCGGCCCGTGAACCTGTTCGGGTAGTCGCTGCGGCGCTACGCTCAGCGGATGAGCACAGCGCCCACGAACTCCGGGCCCACCACCGCCGCGCCCGAGGTCCGCACCGTCGAACGGCAGGGCCTCGACGTCATCGCCGAGTCCGACCGCAAGGGCACCCCGCGGGGACTGTTCTGGCCGTGGTTCGCGGCGAACGTCTCCGTCCTCGGCATCGCCTACGGATCGTTCGTCGTCGGGTTCGGGATCTCCTTCTGGCAGGCGACCGTCGTCTCGGTCGTCGGGGTGGTGTTCTCGTTCCTGCTGTGCGGCATCGTCGCGATCGCCGGCAAGCGGGGGTCGGCGCCGACGATGGTGCTGAGCCGCGCGGCCTTCGGGGTCCGCGGCAACCGGGTGCCCTCGTTCCTCAGCTGGATCCTCACCGTCGGGTGGGAGACCGCCCTCGCCGCGCTGGCGGTCCTCGCGACCTCGACGGTCTTCACCGAGCTCGGCTGGGACGGCGGGGTTCTGACGAAGGTCGTCGCCCTCGTCGTGGTCGCCGCGCTCGTGGTCGGTGCCGGCGTCGCGGGCTTCGACGTGATCATGCGCCTGCAGACCTGGATCACGGTGATCACCGCGGTCCTGACGGTCGTCTACGTGGTGCTCGCGGTGCCGTCCATCGACTTCGGCGCGATCGCCGCGCTGCCGACGGGCAGCAGCCAGCAGTTCATCGGTGCACTCGTCCTGGTGATGACCGGGTTCGGCCTCGGCTGGGTGAACGCCGCTGCCGACTACTCGCGCTACCTGCCGCGGTCGTCGTCCACCGGGGGAGTCGTCGGGTGGACGACCTTCGGCGGGGCGCTCGCACCGGCTGTCCTCGTGGTCTTCGGTGTCCTGCTCGCCGGTTCGTCGCCGGACCTGAACGCCGCGATCGGTGCCGACCCGATCGGGGCCCTCACGTCGATCCTGCCGGTGTGGTTCCTCATCCCGTTCGCCCTCGTGGCGATCCTCGGGCTGGTGGGCGGTGCTGTCCTCGACATCTACTCGTCGGGCCTGGCGCTGCTGAGCGTCGGCGTGAAGATCCCGCGGCCGGTCGCCGCCGGGGTCGACGGCGTGTTCATGGTGGCGGGTGCGATCTACATCGCCTTCTTCGCAACGGACTTCGTCGGCCCGTTCCAGGCCTTCCTGATCACCCTCGGCGTGCCGATCGCCGCGTGGGCCGGCATCTTCGTCGCCGACGTCCTGCTCCGGCGCACTGCCTACGCCGAAGGCGAGCTCGACGACCGTCGCGGCCGCTACGGCGACGTCCGGTGGGGCGCGATCGCCCTGGTCGCGGTCGGCACGGCGCTCGGGTGGGGGCTCGTCACGCTGGCGTCGCCGGCGTGGCTGTCGTGGCAGGGCTACCTGCTCGGGCCGTTCGGCCTCGGCGGACGCGACGGCGCCTGGGCCTACGCGAACCTCGGCGTGCTGGTCGCGCTCGTCGTCGGGTTCCTCGGCACCCTGTTGTTCGCCCGGGGCTCCGTCCGGCTCCAGGAAGCACAGCGGTGAGCGGAGCGGTGAGCACGTCGGGGAGCACGAGCGTCCCCGACGACGCCTGGCTCGTCGTCATCGACATGCAGCAGGTCTTCACGGGGGAGTCCCCCTGGGCCGCGCCGCGGTACGACCACGCCGGGGTCGGCATCGAGCGCCTGCTGCCCCGGTTCACCGGACGCACGGTGTTCACCCGGTTCGTCGCGCCCGAGCGCCCGCAGGGCGCCTGGGTGCCGTACTACCGCGAGTGGCCCTTCGCCCTCGTGCCGGACGCCGACCCGCTGTACGCGTTGACCGAGCCCTTCGCGAGTGCGGCAGGGGACCGGAACGACCCCGTCGTGACCGAGCCGACGTTCGGCAAGTGGGGGACGGGCCTCCAGACCGTCGTCGGCGACCACCCGCACCTGGTGCTCACGGGCGTGTCGACCGACTGCTGCGTCTTGTCGACCGCCCTGGCGGCGGCGGACGCCGGAGCGACCGTGACGGTCGTCGCGGACGCCTGCGCCGGGGCGAGCGACGCGGACCACGAGCGCGCGCTCGACGCGATGCGGCTGTACGCGCCGCTCATCACCGTGGTGGACAGCGCCGCGCGGCTCTGAACGTCCGGTGTGACCGGGCCGGACGGTCGGGGCGAGCGCGTAGAGTGCTCACGTGCCCGCTGTGAACCTCGGTATGCCCAAGTCGCCCGAAACCCTCGCCCCCCGACGCAAGTCGCGCCAGATCCGGGTCGGCAAGGTGCTCGTGGGTGGCGACGCTCCGGTGTCCGTCCAGTCGATGACCACGACGCCGACGACGAACATCAACGCGACGCTGCAGCAGATCGCCGAGCTCACGGCCTCGGGCTGCGACATCGTCCGGGTCGCCGTGCCGACGCAGGAAGACGCCGACGCGCTGCCGATCATCGCGAAGAAGTCGCAGATCCCGGTCATCGCCGACATCCACTTCCAGCCCAAGTACGTGTTCCAGGCGATCGACGCCGGCTGTGCCGCGGTCCGCGTGAACCCGGGCAACATCCGCAAGTTCGACGACCAGGTCGGTGCGATCGCCGCCGCGGCGAAGGCTGCAGGCGTGTCGCTCCGCATCGGCGTCAACGCCGGGTCACTCGAACCGAGCCTGCTGCAGAAGTACGGCAAGGCCACGCCCGAGGCGCTCGTCGAGTCCGCCGTGTGGGAAGCCAGCCTGTTCGAGGAGCACGACTTCCACGACTTCAAGATCTCGGTCAAGCACAACGACCCGATCGTCATGGTCAAGGCCTACCGCCAGCTCGCCGCCGCCGGCGACTGGCCGTTGCACCTCGGTGTGACCGAGGCCGGCCCCGAGTTCCAGGGCACCATCAAGAGCGCCACCGCGTTCGGCATCCTGCTGGCCGAGGGCATCGGTGACACCATCCGCGTGTCCCTGTCCGCGCCGCCCGCGCAAGAGGTGAAGGTCGGCTTGCAGATCCTGCAGTCGCTCAACCTGCGCGAGCGCAAGCTCGAGATCGTCTCGTGCCCGAGCTGCGGCCGGGCCCAGGTCGACGTCTACCAGCTGGCGAACGACGTCACCAAGGGGCTCGAGGGCATGTCCGTCCCCCTGCGCGTCGCCGTCATGGGCTGCGTCGTGAACGGCCCGGGCGAGGCACGCGAGGCCGACCTCGGCGTGGCGTCGGGCAACGGCAAGGGCCAGATCTTCGTCAAGGGCAAGGTCGTCAAGACGGTTCCGGAGCACGAGATCGTGCAGACCCTCATCGCCGAGGCGAACCGCATCGCCGACGAGATGGGGCCGGAGGCCGCGCTCGGCAGCCCCGAGGTCATCACCACCCCGTAGCTCGCGCTCCGGCACGGTGCGGATTCCGCCACCATGTGCCGGGTTGACGGCTCGGTGCGGGGTCAGCGGGCCGCACCGATCGGTGAAGCTCGCACGGTGCGCGTCCGGCCGCGACGAGCGTCGCGAGCGGCCCGGACGGGAGGCCCGTGGCGGCCTGGCACCGGGCGTCCCGTTCGCACCGTGCGGACTTCGCGAACCCGTGACGGGACAGCAGTCCGGTGCGCGCTTGTGACACCGCACGATGCGGCTTGCGCCGCACCGTGCGGCGATTCTCGCACGGTGCGCCCTCTCCCGTGCCGCGCCGTCGGCGCACGCCGCTAGGCTGGCCCCGTGGTCACACGGCTTTCGCATCTGTTCCTCCGTACGCTCCGCGACGACCCCTCCGACGCCGAGGTGACGAGCCACAAGCTGCTCGTCCGCGCCGGGTACGTCCGTCGCCAGTCCCCGGGGATCTTCGCCTGGTTGCCGCTCGGTCTCCGGGTGCGCGCCAAGATCGAGGGGATCATCCGCGACGAGATGGTCGCTGCCGGTGCGCAGGAAGTGCTCCTGCCGGCGCTGCTGCCGCGCGAGCCGTACGAAGCGACGAACCGCTGGACCGAGTACGGCGACGGCATGTTCCGCCTGCAGGACCGCAAGGGGTCCGACTACCTGCTCGCCCCCACGCACGAAGAGATGTTCGCGCTGCTGGTGAAGGACCTGTACTCGTCGTACAAGGACCTCCCCGTCACGCTGTTCCAGATCCAGGACAAGTACCGCGACGAAGCACGCCCGCGCGCGGGTCTGCTGCGCGGTCGCGAGTTCACCATGAAGGACGCGTACTCGTTCGACCTCACCGACGAGGGCCTCGAGCGCAGCTACCAGGTCATGCGCGACGCGTACGAGAAGATCTTCGCGCGCCTCGGCCTCGAGTACGTCATCGTCAAGGCGGACGCCGGTGCGATGGGCGGCTCCAAGTCGGAGGAGTTCCTGCACCCGATCGCCGTGGGCGAGGACACCTTCGTCCGCAGCGCCGACGGCTACGCGGCGAACGTCGAGGCCTACGTCACGCCCGTGCCCGCGTCCCTGCCGATCGAGGGCCAGCCCGACGCGGTGCTCCTGCCGTCGTCCGACACCCCGACGATCGACACGCTCGTCGCCCACGCCAACGAGGTCGCGCCGCGGGACGGCGCGCCGTGGACCGCGGCGGACACGCTCAAGAACGTCGTGCTCGCGCTCACCCACCTCGACGGCACCCGCGAGGTCGTGGTCGTCGGGCTCCCCGGTGACCGCGACGTCGACCTGAAGCGCGCCGAGGTGGCGTTCGCGCCGGCCGAGGTCGAAGCCGCAGGCGACGACGACTTCAAGAAGCACAAGGGCCTGGTCAAGGGCTACATCGGCCCGCAGGTCCTCGGCGCCGACAGCGCCACGGGCATCCGGTACTTCGTCGACCCGCGTGTGGTCGACGGCACCGCCTGGGTCACCGGCGCCAACGAGCGCGGCGTGCACGTCTCGGGCCTGGTCGCCGGCCGTGACTTCGTGGCCGACGGTGTCGCCGAGGTGTCCGACGTCCGCGCGGGGGACCCGTCGCCGGACGGCTCCGGTCCGCTCGAGACCGCCCGCGGCATGGAGATCGGGCACGTCTTCCAGCTCGGCCGCAAGTACGCCGAGGCCCTGGGCCTCAAGGTGCAGGACGAGAACGGCAAGCTCGCGACCGTCACGATGGGCTCGTACGGCATCGGCGTGACGCGCATCCTGGCGATCCTGGCCGAGGCACACAACGACGACAAGGGCCTGGCCTGGCCGAAGAACGTCGCGCCGTTCGACGTGCACATCGTCGCCACCGGCCGTGACCAGGTCGCCTACGACCTGGCGACGTCGATCGTGACCGAGCTCGAGGGCGAGCGGTTCGACGTGCTCTACGACGACCGTCCCAAGGTGTCGCCCGGCGTCAAGCTCCGCGACGCCGAGCTGCTCGGCATGCCGATCGTGGTCGTCGCCGGCCGCGGCGCCGCCGACGGCGTCGTCGAGCTGTGGAACCGGGCCAGCGGCGAACGCCGCGACGTGCCGGTCGCCGAGCTGCTCGACGCGGTCCGCGCGATCTAGCGGGTCGCGCCCCCGGACGCGACCACCTGCCGGACGGGAGGCCCGTGGCGACGCCGCCACGGGCCTCCCGTCCGTCTCGGCTCGGGTCCGCGAGCCGCAGTGCGGTACGCTTGTGGCCGACTTCTGCGACGGTTCCATCCGCAGGAGCGACTCATCTGAATACGGAGGCACCTCGGTGAAGATCGATCTCGCAGTCCTGCGACTCATGGAGCGCGAGCGGGAGATCCCGTTCGACGAACTGGTCCAGATCATCGAATCTGCCATCCTGACCGCCTACCAGAAGCACGCCGAAGAGAACGGCGAGCCCGCCCACGCGCAGTCGCGTGTCGAGCTCGACCGCAAGTCCGGCGAGGTCAGTGTCTACGTCCCCGAGCTCGACGACGAGGGCACCGTCATCGGTGAAGCCGTCGACCAGCCGAGCGACTTCGGTCGCATCGCGGCCTTCGCGGCGAAGCAGGTCATCAACCAGCGCCTGCGCGACATCGGTGACGACAAGATCCTCGGCGAGTTCCGCGGCAAGGAGGGCGACATCGTCGCCGGTGTGGTCCAGCAGGGCCCGAACCCGCGCATGGTGATGGTCGACCTCGGCACGGTCGAGGCGATCCTGCCGCCCGAAGAGCAGGTGCCGGGCGAGTCCTACGCCCACGGTTCACGCATCCGTGTGTACGTGACGAGCGTCGCCCGCGGCAACAAGGGCCCGCAGATCACCGTGTCGCGCACGCACCCGGGCCTGGTCCGGAAGCTCTTCGCCCTCGAGGTGCCGGAGATCGCCTCGGGCGTCGTGGAGATCACGTCGCTCGCGCGCGAAGCCGGCCACCGCACGAAGATCGCGGTCAAGGCGAACGAGCCCGGCGTCAACGCGAAGGGTGCCTGCATCGGCGAGCTCGGTGCGCGCGTGCGTGCCGTCACCAACGAGCTGGGCGCCGAGAAGGTCGACATCGTGGACTGGTCCCCGGACCTGTCGGCGTTCGTCGCGAGCGCCCTGTCGCCGGCCAAGGTGACCAGCGCCTTCGTGCTCGACGCGTCGACCAAGGCCGTCCGCGCACTCGTGCCGGACTACCAGCTGTCGCTCGCGATCGGCAAGGAGGGGCAGAACGCCCGCCTGGCCGCCAAGCTCACCGGGGCCCGGATCGACATCCAGCCGGACTCCATCCTGGACGGCGACGACTAGGCGATTTCGCCGCCGGCGTGCCCAGAAGGGCGCGCCGGATCGCGGACGTCCGAGGCAAGGAGTAGAGTGGTTCCCGTCAGAACGTGCATCGGCAGTCGTCGTCGCGCTTCCCGATCCTCACTCCTCCGAGTCGTCGCCCTGGGCGATGGCCGCGTCGTGGCGGATCCGAAGGCAGTCATGCCGGGCCGGGGAGCATGGCTCACACCGACCGTCGATGCCTACGATCTGGCCGTCAAGCGCAGGGCTTTCCGCCGTGCGCTCCGGTTGGATCGCGATCCCGACACGTCCGCGGTGCTCGACCACATCGTCGGCCTCTCACGAGCGTCGACCGAGCGCCCGGACATGACAGAACAGGCTGAACGGCTTATGGACAACTGATGAGCGGCTCGAAATGAGACCCGTCATCCATTGAGTCCTGCCCTTTACGGGGTGGGACCCGTGAAGGAGAACAGTGGCTAAACCACGCGTACACGAGATCGCAAGCGAACTCGGCGTCGACAGCAAGACCGCACTCGAGAAGCTCAAGGAGCTCGGAGAGTTCGTCCGGGGTGCCAGCTCGAGCATCGAGCCCCCCGTTGCCCGGAAGCTCCGTGCCGCCCTGCAGGCGGACGGTGTCCCGGCATCCAAGCCCGCAGCCTCGGCCCCCGCGCCGAGCACGCCGGCGAAGAGCAGCACGCCCGCTTCTGGCGCGCCGAAGCCCGGCGGCCCGCGCCCCGGCCCGGTTCGTCCGGCACCCGCACCGGAGCCCGAGGTCCAGGCAGCTCCTGCTGCCGAGGACGTCCCGACCCCGGCAGCACCGAAGTCCGTCGCCCAGCGACAGGCCGAGGCCGAGGCCGCACAGAAGGCCCGTGCCGAGAAGGCCGCCGCCGAGCAGCAGGCTGCCACGCAGCCGGCCGACTCCGCCGGTGACGAGCCGAAGACCGACGCGGTGAAGCCCGGCTCCAGCGCCAAGCCCGCCGCTGCCGGCCCGAAGCCCGGTGGCCCGAAGCCCGGCGCACGTCCGGGCAACAACCCCTACGCGTCGAACCAGGGCATGGGCTCGCGCCCGCCGCGCCCCGGCAACAACCCCTTCGCGTCGAACCAGGGCATGGGCCAGCGCCCCGCCGCTGGTGCCGGTGGAGCGGGCATCCCGCGTCCGCAGCCCCCGCGTCCCGGTGTCCCGCGTCCGGGTGCACCGCGTCCGGGTGGACCCGGTCAGGCGAACCGTCCCAACGGCTTCGGGCAGCGCCCCGGCCAGGGTGGCGGTCGTGGCGGCCCCGGTGGCGCCCGTCCGGGCGCTGGCGGCGGTGCCGGTGGCGGCTTCCCGCGTCCGGCCTTCAGCGGCCCGCGTCCCGCCGGTGGCGGTGGCCGTGGTCGTGGCCCCGGTGGTGGTACCGCCGGTGCGTTCGGTCGCGGTGGCGGCAAGAGCCGTGCCCGCAAGTCGAAGCGGACGAAGCGCGCCGAGTACGAGATGCGTCAGGCCCCGTCGCTCGGCGGTGTGCAGGTCCCTCGTGGCGACGGCAACACGGTCGTCCGACTCCGTCGCGGTGCGAGCATCTCGGACTTCGCGGACAAGATCGACGCCATGCCCGGCAACCTGGTCACGGTGCTGTTCCACCTCGGTGAGATGGCGACCGCGACCGAGTCGCTGGACGAGGCCACGTTCGAGGTCCTCGGTGACGAGCTGGGCTACAAGATCCAGATCGTCTCGCCCGAGGACGAGGACAAGGAGCTCCTCGAGGGCTTCGACATCGACATCGATGCCGAGTACGCCGACGAGGACGACTCCGTCCTGCAGGTCCGTCCCCCCGTCGTGACCGTCATGGGTCACGTCGACCACGGTAAGACGCGACTGCTCGACGCGATCCGGAACTCGAAGGTCGTCGAGGGTGAAGCCGGTGGCATCACCCAGCACATCGGTGCGTACCAGATCGTCACCGAGCACGAGGGCATCGAGCGTCCGATCACGTTCATCGACACCCCGGGTCACGAGGCCTTCACGGCCATGCGTGCTCGTGGTGCGCAGGTCACCGACATCGCGATCCTCGTGGTCGCGGCGGACGACGGCATCATGCCCCAGACGATCGAGGCGCTGAACCACGCGCAGTCGGCCAACGTGCCGATCGTGGTCGCGGTGAACAAGATCGACAAGGAAGGCGCCAACCCGGCCAAGGTCCGCCAGCAGCTCACCGAGTACAACCTGGTGGCGGAGGAGTACGGCGGAGACGTCATGTTCGTCGACGTCTCGGCTCGGCAGAACATCGGCATCCAGGAGCTCCTGGACGCCGTGCTGCTGACCGCTGACGCCGGGCTCGACCTGCGTGCGAACCCCGACAAGGACGCCCGCGGCGTCGCGATCGAAGCACGGCTCGACAAGGGCCGCGGTGCGGTGGCGACCGTCCTCATCCAGTCCGGAACGCTGCACGTCGGCGACGCCATCGTGGCGGGCACGGCCTACGGCCGCGTCCGTGCGATGACCGACGAGAACGGTGTCGCGGTCAAGGCCGCCACGCCGAGCCGCCCGGTCCAGGTGCAGGGCCTGTCCTCGGTGCCCCGCGCCGGTGACACGTTCCTCGTCACCGAAGAGGACCGCACGGCACGTCAGATCGCCGAGAAGCGTGAAGCCGCCGAGCGCAACGCCCAGCTGGCCAAGGCCCGCAAGCGCATCTCGCTCGAGGACTTCACCCGTGCACTCGAAGAGGGCAAGGTCGACTCGCTCAACCTCATCATCAAGGGTGACGTCTCCGGTGCCGTCGAGGCACTCGAGCAGTCGCTCCTGGACATCGAGGTCGACGACAGCGTCCAGCTCCGCATCCTCCACCGCGGTGTCGGTGCGATCACGGAGTCGGACATCGACCTCGCCACGATCGACAACGCCATCGTGGTCGGCTTCAACGTCCGTCCGGACGTCAAGGCCCGTGAGCGTGCGGCGCGCGAAGGCATCGACGTGCGCTTCTACTCGGTCATCTACAACGCACTCGACGACATCGAGCAGTCCCTCAAGGGCATGCTCAAGCCCGAGTACGAAGAGGTCCAGTCCGGTGTCGCCGAGATCCGCGAGGTCTTCAGCTCCTCGAAGTTCGGCAACATCGCGGGTGTCATCGTCCGCTCCGGCACGATCACGCGCAACGCCAAGGCGCGCGTCATCCGTGACGGTGTGGTCCTGGCCGACGGACTGGCGATCGAGTCGCTCCGCCGCTTCAAGGACGACGTCACCGAGGTCCGCACGGACTTCGAGGCCGGTATCGGCCTGGGCAAGTTCAACGATCTCCAGATCGGTGACGAGATCGAGACGACCGAGCTCGTCGAGAAGCCGCGCGACTGATCGTGTGACTACCCTGGGCCCCGGCCTCCCTTCGCGGGAGGTCGGGGCCCGACCCCTTTCCACGCAGAACCACCGGTGGGAAACGTCCCGCCACTGCCTCAGGAGGCACCCATGGCCGATCCGCAGCGCGCACGCAAGATGGCGGACCGCATCAAGGAAGTCGTCGCACGCCGTCTCGACAAGGGTCTGCGCGACCCGCGTCTCGGGTTCGTGACGATCACCGACGTCCGCGTGACCGGAGACCTGCAGCACGCATCGGTCTTCTACACCGTGTACGGCACCGACGAGGAGCGCGCCGACTCCGCCGCGGCACTCAAGGCCGCGACCGGCATGCTCCGCTCCGAGGTCGGCAAGAACATCACGGCGCGGCTCACCCCGTCGCTCGAGTTCATCGCCGACGCACTGCCGGAGACCTCGGCGCACATGGAGGACCTGCTCGTGCAGGCCCAGGTGCGCGACCAGCAGGTCCGAGCCGCGTCGGTCGGTGCGACGTTCGCCGGCGACGCCGACCCGTACAAGCACGACGAGGACGAGGACGACGAGTCCGACGACGAGCAGGACACCGCGCGGGCGTAGTCACCGCCCGTCCGAACGCCCCGCTGCGCCCCGTGCGCAGCGGGGCGTTCGTGCGTCGTGCCCAGCGGAGCGTCAGGCGTCCGGCAGGCGGTACCCGGTGGTGTCGTCGCCGACCGCCAGCCCGTCGCGCAGCAGCGACGCGAGCGCTCGGTCCCGCTGCTCGGCGTCCGGCCAGACCGGTTCGATCTCCGACCGGGCGACCGGCACGTCGCTCGCGCGCAGCTCGGCCATGATGAGCCCGCGCACCTGCCGGTCGCTGCCGGCGAACTTCGCCTGCTTCGGGGCGCGTGGCCCGTCGTGTTCGGGGTACCCGGCCGCACGCCAGGCGCAGCGGTCCGCGATCGGGCACGCGTCGCACGCGGGGGAGCGGGCGACGCAGACGAGCGCGCCGAGCTCCATCACCGCCGCGTTCGTCGCAGCGGCGGCGTCGCGGTCGGCCGGCAGCACGGACTCCATCAGCGGCAGGTCGTCCTTGGCCTTCGCCGGCCCGGGCTCGCCCTGGCCCAGGAGCGCACGCTTCAGGACCCGCCGCACGTTGACGTCGACGACGGGGTGGCGGTCGCCGTACGCGAACACCGCGACGGCCCGTGCGGTGTAGTCGCCGATCCCCGGCAGTGCGAGCAGTGCCTCGACGTCCCGTGGGACGACGTTGCCGTGCTCGGTCGCGATCACCGTGGCCGCCGCGTGCAGCGCGAGCGCGCGTCTCGGGTAGCCGAGCCGGTCCCAGGCACGCACCGCGTCCGCCGGGGGCGACGCCGCGAGGTCCGCAGGTGTCGGCCACCGGGTGAGCCACGCCTCCAGTCGGGGGATCACGCGCGCGACCTGCGTCTGCTGCAGCATGATCTCGCTGACCAAGGTGCCCCACGCGGGGAAGCCGGGACGACGCCACGGCAGGTCGCGGGCCTCCTGTCGGAACCAGGTGGTCAACGGGGTCGCGATGTCGGGGACGCCCGCGTTCTCCACATCCGGCTGGGAGGCACTGCTCGCGTTCACCACGACAGCCTACGGTGGACGCATGGCACGCTGGGCACCCGAGGAGACCGACACGATGGCCGCGATCGCTGCTGAGGTGATCGCGCAGGTCGGCACGAACCGAACCGTGATCGGCATCGACGGGCAGGACGGCACCGATCTCGAACACGTCGCCGCCGCGCTGGTGGCCGGCTTCGAGCAGCACGGGGTGTCCGCGATGGCCGCGACGGCGCCGTCGACCGACCCCGACACACTGCGCACCGAAGTGGTCACCCCGTTCCGCACCACTGGCGCCGGTGACGGCGTGCTGGTCGTGCACGGGCACGGGCTGCTGGCCCCGGGGGTCCGCGGGCTCTGGCGCTGGTCGCTGTGGGTCGAGCAGGAATCCGGCCGGCTCGAGCGTCGGGCGGACGTCAAGATCGCCGCCTCCGCCGTCCTCGACGTCACCGATCCCGAGCACCCTCGTCGCGAGTGGAACGACGCCTGCTGACCGGCGCTGGTAATCTCCTCTGGTGCTCGAAACCGTGCCGGACGGCATCCTCCTCGTCGACAAACCGCAGGGGATCTCCAGCCACCGCGTCGTGTCGATCGCCCGCCGCCGCCTCGGTCTGAAGAAGGTCGGGCACGCGGGCACCCTCGACCCGATGGCGACCGGGCTGCTGCTCCTGGGGATCGGGCACTCCACCCGGTTGCTCACCCACCTGGTGGGCCTCGGCAAGACCTACACCGCCACGATCCGGCTCGGCGTGTCCACGGACTCCGACGACGCCGACGGCACCCCGACCGCCGCGACCGGCATCGCCGAAGCCGACGTCTCGGACGAGTCCGTCGAACGTGCCGTCGCCCTGCAGCGCGGTCGGATCGACCAGGTCCCGTCCACCGTCAGCGCGATCAAGGTCGACGGGCGCCGCGCGTACGACTTGGCGCGCAAGGGCGAGACCGTCGAGCTGAAGTCCCGCACGGTCACCGTCTCGCGGTTCGACGTCACCGGCCGGAACGACCGCACCGTCACGGTCGACGGTGCCGAGGTGGCGGTCGTCGACCTCGACGTCGTCGTGACCTGCTCGTCGGGCACGTACGTCCGGGCCCTCGCTCGCGACGTCGGCGCCACCCTCGGCACCGGCGCGCACCTCACCGCGCTCCGCCGCACCCAGGTCGGTCCCTTCGACGTGGCCGACGCGATCGACCTCGAGGACGACGCCGTCGACGTCCGCGCGACGCTCGCCCGTCCGGCCGACGTGGCACGCAGGTTGTTCTCGTCGGTGTCGCTCGACGCGGCCGCGGCGAAGGACCTGACCGACGGCAAGCGCGTCGCAGCCGACCACCCGGACTCGGACGACCCGGTGGCCGCGGTCGCCGTCGACGACGACCGTCTCGTCGGCCTGGTCTCGGTCCGGCGCGGACTGCTCCGGGTCATCACGAACTTTCCGGCGCCGGCTGCTCCGGCGTCGCAGAACGGGGCGCACGCGTGATCGAGTGGTTCATGTGGGTCCAGCTCGTCGTCGCGGTCCTGGCCGGGCTGTTCGCCGTCGTGGTCGGGTTCATCGGCTGGAAGCCCAACGACTACACCGTGGGGTCGCTCGCGCTCATCGAGGTCCTGCTCCTGGTGCAGGGCGTCATCTCGATCGTGCTGCCCGCGACGGGCAGCCCGCCGGACGGCAACGCCCTCGAGTTCGGGGTCTACGCCGTGTCGGTGCTCCTGGTGCCGCCGGCGGCCATCGTCTGGGCGCTCGTGGACCGCACGAAGTGGAGCACGGTCGTCCTCGGTGCCGGCGCGTTCACCGTCGCGGTCATGATCTACCGGATGTACCAGATCTGGTTCGCCCTGAACTGACGCCGAGCGTCATGGTGGTCCGCGCACGTCGGTAGAATCGGTGCAATGGCGACCAGATCCTCACTCGCGACCGGCATCGGCCGCGTCCTCATCGCCGTGTACGGCATCCTCGCCCTGGCGGCGACGGGCCGGAGCGTCGTCCAGATCATCGAGAAGTTCTCGTTCGCACCGTTCGCGTACACGGTGAGCGCCATCGCCGCCGTCGTGTACATCGTGGCGATGATCGCCCTGATCGTGCCCGGACGCTTCTGGTACCGCGTCGCGTGCGTCACGATCGTGTTCGAGATGACCGGTGTGCTCGTCATCGGCACGCTCTCGCTGTTCGACCGGCAGCTCTTCCCCGACGACACGATCTGGTCGTACTACGGCATGGGCTACGCCTTCGCGCCGCTGGTGCTGCCGATCGCCGGACTCTGGTGGCTCCGCAAGCACCACCGCACCGCGACGGTCGAACCGGTGCCCGCATCGACCACCGCCCCCGTGGGCGAGTAGGAGCAGCCGTGCAGTTCTACGACGACATCGCCGACGTGGCCGAGGGCTTCGGTCCGAGCGCCGTCACGATCGGCAAGTTCGACGGCGTGCACGTCGGACACCGCGCGGTGATCGCGCACCTGGAGCGCGCCGCCCACGAACAGGGCCTGGTCGCCACCGTGGTGACGTTCGACCGGCACCCCCTCAACGTCATCGACCCGCAGCACGTCCCGCCGGCGCTCACGAGCACGGCGCAGCGGCGCGAGCTCCTCGACGACGCCGGGGTCGACGCCACCCTGCTGCTCCGCTTCGACGAGGAACTACAGTCGAAGTCGCCCGAGGCGTTCGTGTCCGAGATCCTCGTCGACACCCTGCACGCCCGGCTCGTCTTCGTCGGCAGCGACTTCCGCTTCGGGGCGAAGGGTGCCGGTGACGTCGCCCTGCTCCGCACCCTGGGGGAGCAGCACGGCTTCACGGTCGAGCTCATCGACGACGTCGACCTGGTGGACGACGTCCGCCCCGACGGCGAGCGACGCGTCTCGTCGACCTGGATCCGTGAACTCCTCGGCGACGGGCGGGTGGCCGAGGCTGCTCGGTTGCTCGGGCGTGAGCACGCGGTCCGCAGCACGGTCGTGCACGGCAACCAGCGCGGGCGCGCCATGGGGTACCCGACGGCGAACCTCGACCCGGCGTTCGAGGGGTTCGCGCCGGCCGACGGCGTCTACGCCGCTCGGGTGCTGCACGACGGCACGGTGTACCCGGCAGCAGTCTCGGTCGGCAACAACCCGACGTTCGAGGGTGTGCCCGCCAAGCAGATCGAGGCGCACCTGCTCGACGTCGACCTCGACCTGTACGGCGATCGCATCTCGGTGCTGTTCGTGTCCTACGTGCGCGGCATGGTGAAGTTCGACTCGATGGACGAGCTCGCCGCGCAGATGCGGCAGGACGACCTCGACATCCGGTTGCTGCTGGGCCTGCCCACGCCGGTTTGAACGGCGGCGCCACACGACGACGCCCCCGCGACCGATCGGTCGCGGGGGCGTCGTCGTGTGCGGTGACTAGCTGCCGAGGGCGTCGAGCCAGATCTTGCGGGCGTCGAGCGCTTCCTGGGCGTCCTTGATCTTCCGGGCGTCGCCGGAGGCCTGCGCGTCGGCGAGCTCGGACTCGAGCTTGCCGATGGCGTCCTCGAGCTGGCTCGCGAGTCCGGTCTGCCGGGCCTTGCGCTCCGGGTTGGACTCCTTCCAGTGCGCGTCCTCGAGCCCACGCACGTGGTCCTCGATCGCACGCAGGCGGTCCTCGATGCGGCGGACGTCCCCGCGGGGGACCTTGCCGACCTCGTCCCAGCGGCGCTGGATGCCGGTCAGGGTCTTGCGCGCCGCCACCCGGTCGGTCGCCTTGAGCAGCGGCTCGGCCTCGGTGAGCAGGGCCTGCTTCGCCTCGAGGTTGCCGGAGAACTCTTCGTCCTCGGCCGCGCTCTCGGCGTGGCGCTGCTCGAAGAGCACGTCGCCGGCGGCCTTGAACCGCGCCCAGAGGGCGTCGTCGTGGCGCTTGCCGGCACGCCCGGCGTTCTTCCAGTCGTCGAGGAGCTGGCGGTAGTCCGGGATCGCGTCGGACCCGCGTGACGCGAGTGCCTCGGCCTGCGACACGAGTTCCTGCTTGCGGGTGCGGGCGTCGCGGTGCTGCGCGTCCAGCTCGGAGTAGAACGCGCGACGGTGCTGGTCGACGGTGGAGCGCGCTGCGCGGAACCGCTTCCAGAGCTCGTTCGCCTCGTTCTTGGGGATGCGCGGGCCGTCGTGCTGGTGCTGCTGCCACCGGGCGAACACGTCGTCGAGCTGCGCCGTGATCTGCTTCCACTGCGCGCGTGCCGGGTCGACCGCCGCGAGTGCCTCTGCCTCTTCGACCAGGGCCGCACGGTGCGCGAGGGCGTCGTTCAGCGCCTGCTGTGCCTGTTCCGCCTGCTCCTTGGTGAGCGAGCCGAGCTGCTCGGTGAGCGCGCCCACCCGGGTCTCGAGTGACTTGATGTCACCGACCACGCGGGCTTCGGCCACCAGGGTCGTCAGGTGCTCGACCGTCCGGGCGACGTCGTTCGCCGACGCACCACGCTGGACGCGCTGCTCGGCGATCTTCACCTGTCCCTCGAGGTCGGCGTACTTCCGCGCGAAGTAGGCGAGGGCTTCTTCGGGGGTGGCGTCCGGGTACTCACCGACAGCACGTTCGGTCTCTTCGTACCGGACGTACACGGTCCCGTTCTCGTCGACCCGCCCCCAGGTCGTTGCTTCGTCAGATCCCACAGGTCTCGCCTCGATCGTGGTCGTGCATCGCCGACGTCACCGTCGGCACGGTCAGGTCGTCAGCCTATTGCACGGACGGGCTCCGCGGCCCGCCGCGCGCAACGGCTTGTGGACTACTTCTCCTGGGCGATGGTCGCGGAGGTGATCGTCGTCGCCACCTTCGGCTCACCGGTGCCGTCCTGGCCGGGCGACGAGATGCCCTTCGCGGCGATCTTCGACTCGAGTTCGGACAGGCCGCTCGTGACCTTCCCGACGACCGTGTAGCCGCCCGTGGAGCTGTCGAGCGTGGTGTCGCCGTAGACGATGAAGAACTGGGTCGACTGCGAGTACGGCGACGTCGATCGCGCGATCGCGATGGTGCCCTCGTCGTAGACGCCGTCGCTCGGGACGTTCTCGAGCGGGCCGTACTCGAACCCGGCGTCGCCCGTGCCGTCGCCGTTCGCCGAACCGCACTGCAGGAACTTCAGCCCGTCGCTGTCGGCCAGCCGGTGGCAGGTGGTGCCGTTGTAGAACTGCTCCCTGATCAACGAGATCTCGACGCTCGCGGCCTGCGGGGCCTTCGCGCCGTCCAGCTCGATGCCGAGGTCGATCGACTTGTTGAGCGTCAGCGAGCCCGTCCAGGTCGCGCCCTTGGCGATCTCCTTGCTCGGCACGTCGCCCGTGTTCGCCGCCGTGGCGCTGGCCGAGGGCGTCGGTGTGGCGGTGGCGCTCGCGCTGGCGTCTGCCGACCCGTTCCCCTGCGAGCCCGCGAAGGCGAGCTGCGACCCGGTGGCCAGGGCGGCGACCAGCACGAGGGCACCGGCGCCGACCAGGTTGTCGCGCACCCGCCGACGACGCTGCCGGTCGTGGAGTCCCTGGCGGGCCTGGTAGAGACGGAGGCGCTCGCGCGCCTCGCGGTTGTCGCGCGCTGGGTTCTTCGGTGCCACGGTGCTGTTCTGCCCTCTCGTCGCAGTGTGGAACGAGCGTATCCGAGTCGTCACCATCAACGGCCTGGGAGGCGCGGGGCTGTCAGTGGGTCGGCCTACGATTGGTGCATGGCAGCGGACCGTTCGAGCATGCGTGCGCCCACGACGGGCGGTCGCGCCGGTCTCGCGCAGGGCTCCGTCCCGCTCGCGGTGCGGATGCGCCCGACCAGCCTCGACGAGGTCGCCGGCCAACAGCACCTGCTCGGCCGCGGGTCACCGCTCGTGCAGCTCGCCACCGGCACCCGCGACAACCCGGGCGGTGTGTCGGTCATCCTCTGGGGTCCTCCCGGCACCGGCAAGACCACGTTGGCGCAGGCCATCGCGCGGCAGTCCGGGCGCGAGTTCGTCGAGCTCTCCGCGGTGACCGCCGGCGTCAAGGACGTGCGCGAGGTCATGGAGAAGGCCCTCACCCACCGCGACCTGTACGGGTCCACGACGGTGCTGTTCCTCGACGAGATCCACCGGTTCAGCAAGGCGCAGCAGGACGCCCTGCTGCCCGGTGTCGAGAACGGGTGGGTGATCCTCATCGCGGCCACGACCGAGAACCCGTCGTTCTCGGTCATCTCCCCGCTGCTGTCCCGGTCCCTGCTCCTGACGCTCAAGCCGCTCACCGACGCCGACCTCGGCATGCTCGTCGACCGTGCGGTGGAGGACCCCCGCGGCCTCGGCGGCGCGGTCGTCCTCGGTGACGAGGCACGTGGGGCCATCGTCCGGTTGGCCTCGGGTGACGCCCGACGCGCCCTCACGGCGCTCGAGGCTGCTGCTGCCTCGGCTGCCGCGGCCCAGGACGACGACGACGACACCGTGCCGGTGGTCGACGCGGACACCGTCGCCGCGGCCGTCGACCGTGCGCTGCTGCGGTACGACCGGCAGGGCGACGAGCACTACGACGTCATCAGCGCCTTCATCAAGTCGGTGCGGGGGAGCGACGTCGACGCCGCGCTGCACTACCTCGCGCGGATGATCGAGGCGGGCGAGGACTCCCGGTTCATCGCGCGCCGGATCATCATCTCGGCGTCCGAGGACATCGGCATGGCGGACCCGCAGGCACTGCCCATCGCCGTCGCGGCGGCCCAGGCCGTGCAGCTCATCGGCATGCCCGAGGGCCGCATCCCCCTGGCCGAGGCCGTCGTGTACCTGGCGACCGCACCGAAGTCGAACGCCGCCTACAACGGTGTGAACGCGGCGATGGCGGACGTCAAGGCCGGCCGGATGGGCACCGTGCCGATGCACCTGCGCGACGCGCACTACGCCGGGGCGAAGCGACTCGGCCACGGCAAGGGCTACGTCTACTCGCACGACGCCGAGCACGGGGTCGCCGAGCAGCAGTACCTGCCCGATGCGCTCGAGGGCACCGAGTACTACACCCCGACGGCGAACGGCTACGAGCGCGAGGTCGGTCCGCGGCTCGAACGACTCCGGAAGATCACCCGCGGGCAGTAGGACGGCACGTCGAGTTCCTGCTAGCATTGCCGGGCCTACGTCCTGGTCCTCGAGCACGGCTGCGTTGAGGACAGAGTGCCACTCCGGTGGTACGGGGGCAGAGGTTCGGACTGTAGCCGTCCGATCCCACAGGCTCATCCCTCTGGATCCCGTCGTCGGGGCCACGGGCACTCGTGTGCCCGGCCTCCGGTGAGTATTCAGTTCGAACAGAGAAAAGGACCCTGTGTCTACCAAGTCACGTACCCGCAGCAAGACCCGCCTGTCGCGCGCACTCGGCATCCCGCTGACGCCGAAGGCGGCCCGTTACCTCGAGAAGCGCCCCTACGGCCCCGGTGAGCACGGCCGTACGCGCCGTCGTGCGGACAGCGACTACGCCGTCCGCCTCCGTGAGAAGCAGCGTCTGCGCGCCCAGTACGGCATCCGCGAGAAGCAGCTCCGCATCGTCTTCGAAGAGGCCCGCAAGACGAAGGGCCTGACCGGTGAGAACCTGGTCGAGCTCCTCGAGCAGCGCCTCGACGCCCTCGTGGTCCGTGCCGGCTTCGCCCGCACCACCGCGCAGGCCCGTCAGCTGATCGTGCACCGTCACCTGCTGGTCGACGGCAAGCTCGTGGACCGCCCCTCCTTCCGCGTCAAGGAGGGCCAGCTGATCCACGTCAAGCCGAAGTCCGAGTCGATGGAGCCCTTCCAGGTCGCCGCGGCCGGTGGCCACCAGGAAGTCCTGCCGAAGGTCCCGGGTTACCTCGAGGTCGAGATCGACAAGCTCCAGGCCCGCCTCGTGCGTCGCCCGAAGCGCGCCGAGGTCCCCGTGACCTGTGAAGTGCAGCTCGTCGTCGAGTACTACGCAGCTCGCTGATCCACTGATCACACCCGAACGGTGGGTCGTCCTCTCGAGGACGGCCCGCCGTTCGGCGTTCCGGGAAGTGCCCGGCGGCTAAGCTTGTCCGGGCATGCACCGCCAGGGTGCACAGAGGGAGAGGCACCGTGAAGCAGTTGTTCTTCGTCGCGGTCGGCGTCGTCATCGGGTTCGCCGTGGCGCACCAGGTCGCCAGGACCCCCGGAGGCGCACGGCTCTTCGCCGTCGTCGACGCGAGCACGAAGGCCTTCACCGGCGCGGTCGCCGACGGGTACCGGTCCCGAGGGGCCGAGCTCCGCACCGACGTCTGAGTCGTCGAGCTCCACCGCGGCCCGGCCGCACCGTCGTCCCGCCTCCACCTCCCACCCCCGACCTGAACCCAGGAAGCACCATGCAGACCGCAGAGATCCGCCGCCGTTGGCTCCAGTACTTCGGTGACCGCGGCCACACCGTCGTCCCGTCCGCATCCCTCGTCTCCGACGACCCGTCGCTCCTCTTCACGGTCGCCGGCATGGTGCCGTTCATCCCGTACCTGACGGGGCTCGTCCCCGCGCCGTACCCCCGTGCCACGAGCGTGCAGAAGTGCATCCGCACGAACGACATCGAAGAGGTCGGCAAGACCCCTCGCCACGGCACGTTCTTCCAGATGAACGGCAACTTCTCGTTCGGCGACTACTTCAAGGAGCAGGCGATCCAGTTCGCCTGGGAGTTCCTGACGAACCCGGAGTCGGACGGCGGGCTCGGCTTCTCGCCCGACGACCTCTGGGTGACGGTCTACGAGGACGACGACGAGGCGATCGCGTTCTGGAAGCAGCACTCCTCACTGCCCGAGGAGCGCATCCAGCGCCTCGGCAAGGACACGAACTACTGGTCCACCGGCCAGCCCGGACCCGCGGGGCCCTGCTCCGAGATCTTCTTCGACCGCGGGCCCGAGTACGGCATCGACGGCGGCCCGGCCACCGACGACGACCGGTACGTCGAGATCTGGAACCTCGTGTTCATGCAGTACCAGATCGCCGACGTCCGCTCGAAGTACGACTTCGAGATCACCGGCGAGCTGCCGAACAAGAACATCGACACCGGCATGGGGCTCGAGCGCGTCGCCTTCATCAAGCAGGGCGTCGACAACATGTACGAGATCGACCAGGTCCGCCCGGTCCTCGACCGCGCGTCCGAGATCTCCGGCCGCCGCTACGGCGCCGTGCACGAGGACGACGTCCGCATGCGGGTCATCGCGGACCACGTGCGCTCCGCGCTCATGCTCATCGCCGACGGCGTGAGCCCGTCGAACGAGGGCCGCGGGTACATCCTGCGTCGTCTGCTGCGCCGCACGGTCCGTGCGATGCGCCTGCTCGGGGTCGAGACCGCGACGTTCCCGGAGCTGTTCCCGGCGTCCCGCGACGCGATGCGCGACGCCTACCCCGAGGTCGCTTCCGACTACGACCGCATCGCGCGGATCGCCTACGCGGAAGAAGAGACGTTCCTCCGCACGCTCGCGCAGGGCACGACGATCCTCGACGTCGCCGTCGAGCGCGCGAAGCAGGACGGTGCGCCGTCCATCGGCGGGGACACCGCGTTCCTGCTGCACGACACCTTCGGGTTCCCGATCGACCTGACGATGGAGATGGCCGAAGAGGCCGGGGTCCACGTCGACCGGACCGCGTTCGAGACCCTGATGTCCGAGCAGCGCGCCCGGGCGAAGGCCGACGCGAAGAGCAAGAAGACCGCGATCGCCGACCTGAGCGTGTACAGCGCGTTCCGGGCGAAGGGCGAGACGGTCTTCCTCGGCTACGACGCGCTCGAGGCCGAGACGAACGTGCTCGGCATCATCGTCGGCGGCGTCAGCGTCGACCGGGCAGTGGCGGGCGACATCGCCGAGGTCATCCTCGGTGAGACGTCGCTGTACGCCGAGTCGGGTGGCCAGGACGCCGACCAGGGATCGATCGTCGGCAACGGCTTCGACCTCGAGGTCCTCGACGTCCAGCGTCCCGTCGCCGGCCTCTGGAGCCACACCGTCCAGGTCCGCTCCGGCGAGGTCGGCGTGGGCGACGCGGCGAACACCGTGGTCGATGCCGAGTACCGTCGCGGCGCCACGCAGGCGCATTCCGCGACGCACCTGGTGAACGCCGCGCTCCGCGACATCCTCGGCCCCGAGGCGCTGCAGGCGGGTTCGTACAACAAGTCCGGCTACATGCGCCTCGACTTCTCGTGGTCGCAGCCGATCTCGCTCGCGACCCGCTCCGAGATCGAGGAGGTCGTCAACACCGCGATCCGCACCGACCTCGAGGTCTCGACCCGCATCATGCCGATCGACGAGGCCAAGGCGCTCGGTGCGCAGGCGCTCTTCGGTGAGAAGTACGGTGCCGAGGTCCGCATGGTCGACATCGGCGGTCCGTGGTCGCGCGAGCTCTGCGGTGGCACGCACGTCGCGTCCAGTGCCCAGATCGGACTCGTCAACCTGGTGGGGGAGTCGAGCGTCGGGTCGACCAACCGTCGTGTCGAAGCGCTCGTCGGGCTCGAGGGCTTCCGTGACCTCGCGGTCGAGCGGACCATCGTCTCGCAGCTCTCCAGCGCGCTGAAGGCCCCTCGAGCCGACCTGCCCACGCGCGTGCAGTCGCTCATGGAGGACCTCCGCACCGCGCAGAAGCGGATCGCCGAGTACGAGTCGGCGAACCTCCAGCAGCGGGTCCCGTCGATCGCACGGACCGCGACGACCGTCGGGACGACCACCGTCGTGGCCGAGACCGTCGACGGCCTGCAGTCCGGCGACGACCTGCGCTCGCTGGCGACCGGGGTCCGCGCACAGCTCGGTGACGGCGCTGCCGTCGTCGTGCTCGGTGCCGTGGTGAGCGGGAAGCCGATCGTGATCGTCGCCACCAACGACGCGGCGCGCTCCGCGGGCGTCCAGGCGGGTCCGCTCGCCAAGGAGGCCGCCGGTGTGCTCGGTGGTGGCGGCGGCGGCAAGCCGGACCTGGCCCAGGGCGGCGGCACCGACCCGGCGGCGCTCCCGGCTGCGCTCCGTGCCGTGACCGCCCGGATCGCGGGCTGACCGTGGCGATCCGGTCCGGGCGGCGGCTCGGCGTGGACGTCGGCCGCGCCCGGATCGGGATCGCCGTGTGCGACCGCGACGGGTTGCTGGCGACGCCGGTCGAGACCGTGCGTCGAGACGACTCGTCCGACCTGCGTCGGATCCTCGAGATCGCGGACGAGTACGACGTGCTCGAGCTCGTCGTCGGACTGCCCCTGTCGATGTCCGGCGGCGACACCCCGTCGACGGACGACGCCCGGGCGTTCGCGGCCCGGATCGCCGAGCACCGCCCGGTCCGACTGGTCGACGAACGGCTGTCCACGGTGACCGCGCAACGGGGACTGCACCAGGCCGGCAAGAACACGAAGAAGTCGCGCTCCGTGATCGACCAAGCGGCCGCTGTTATCATTCTGCAACACGCGCTCGACCACGAACGCAGTGCCGGTGCCCCTCCGGGCACCACGCTTCCCTGACAGGGCAACCCACCGCGACCCGGCTGCCCTTCCGTCACCCGAGGACGACGGTGCCCAGGCGGAGTTCCCGACCGAGAGACCGAGAACCGTTGGCAGACGATCTGGACTGGAACGCGATCATCGCGCCCGGCAACGAAGCCGAGCGGCGGAAGACGACTTCCGACCGCGCAGCAGGTACCGATGACCGTGACGACTCCGCGCGAGTGACCCCGCAGCCGGACCGTCCGATGTCCCGTCGCGAGGCTCGGGCGCTCGAAGCGGAACGCGCTCGTCGCGACGCCGACGCCGCGACCGACCCCGCCCCAGACCCCGATTCGACCGCTCCGCGTGAGCAGCCGGTACCGGAGCCCGCGCAGCCGCAGGCGGCCCCCGAACTCCACCCCGAGGTCGCCGCGCTGCTGACCGGCGAGGTGCCCTCGGCGCGCGCCGCCGGCGGAGCCGGGTCCGACCGGCCCGACGGTACCGACGACGCCGGGCGCACCGGCGGCGGTGGAGCCGCGGGAGGCGGTGGTCGTGGTGGCCGTGGCGGACGCGGGGGAGCCTCCCGGCCGCCGCGCGAACCGCGCCCGCAGCGCCGTCGCGGGCCGCTCATCGCCGGCATCGTGATCGTCGCCGTGGTCCTCGCCGGCGGGGTGAGCGCGTACGCGTTCGCCGCCCCGAAGATCCAGCAGATCGTCGCCGCGGTCAGCGGCTCGCAGGAGCCGGACGACTACACGGGCAGCGGCAAGGCCAAGGTCACCATCACCATCAAGCAGGGCGACATCGGCGAGAACGTCGCCGCGACGCTGCAGCGCAGCGGCGTCGTGAAGGACTCGAAGGTCTTCTACAAGCTGCTGCTGGCGTCGCCCGACGTGCAGTTCCAGCCGGGTTCGTACTCGCTGAAGAAGCAGATGAGCTCGAAGTCGGCGCTGGCCGCGCTGCAGGACGAGAAGAACCGCGTGCAGGCCTCGATCGTGATCCCCGAGGGCACCGCGCTGGCGGACATCGAGGCCGGGATGGTCTCGAAGGCCGGGCTCACCAAGACCGAGGTCGCCAAGGCCGCGAAGGACCTGTCCGCGTACGGCCTGCCGTCCGGCGTCACCACGCTCGAGGGCTGGCTGTTCCCCGCGACGTACCCGATCAACCCGGGGTGGACGGCGGAGCAGTACTTCAAGTCGATGGTCGACACGATGAAGGAGCACCTGGCCGCCGCTGGCGTCAAGGAGGCCGACCAGGAGCACGTCATCGTCTTCGCGTCGCTCGTGCAGAAGGAAGCCGGCCTCGCCGCCGACTACCCGAAGGTCGCACGGGTGTTCCAGAACCGGCTCGACCAGGGCATGCGCCTGCAGTCCGACGCCACTGTCGCCTACGGAACGGGCAACACCCACACCGTGACGACGACCGACGCCGAACGGGCCGACGAGTCGAACGCGTACAACACCTACGTGCACGAGGGGCTGCCGCCGGCACCGATCTCGAACCCCGGGGACATCGCGATCAAGGCCGTGACGAACGAGGCCCCGGGCAAGTGGCTGTACTTCGTGACGGTGAACCTGGAGACCGGCGAGACGGTGTTCTCGAACACCTACGACGAGCACCTCGTCGCGGTGAAGCAGTTCCAGGCGTGGCTCCGGGCACACCCCGACTACCAGTAGGGCGGCGACGTCGCACGGCGGTGCGCTGTGGGAGGATTGCTCCATGCTTCGTTGGTTGACTGCTGGTGAGTCCCACGGACCCGAACTGATCGCGATGCTCGAGGGCCTGCCCGCGGGTGTCCCGGTGTCGTTCGAGTCCATCCGTACCGATCTCGCGCGCCGCAAGCTCGGCTACGGTCGTGGCTCGCGCATGAAGTTCGAACAGGACGAGCTGCACGTGTCCGGCGGTGTCCGGCACGGGTTCTCGCTCGGCAGCCCGATCGCGATCCGGATCGGCAACACCGAGTGGCCGAAGTGGGTCGAGGTCATGAACCCCGAGCCGGTCGAGTCCACCGAGATGTCGCGTGGCCGCAGCGCCCCGCTGACCCGCCCCCGTCCGGGCCACGCCGACCTGGTCGGCATGCAGAAGTACGGCTTCGACGAGGCCCGCCCGATCCTCGAGCGCGCGAGCGCCCGTGAGACCGCGGCCCGCGTCGCGCTCGGCGCCGTCGCGAAGTCCTTCCTCGCCGAACTCGGCATGCGGTCGGTCGCGCACACCCTGCAGGTCGGCACGGTCCGTGTGCCGGACGGCACCGACCTGCCCCTGCCCGACGACGTCGACCGTCTCGACGGCGACCAGTTGCGCTGCTTCGACGCCGACACCTCGGCGCGCATGGTGACCGAGGTCGAGGCCGCGAAGAAGGACGGCGACACCCTCGGCGGCGTCGTCGAGGTGCTGTTCTACGGCGTCCCGCCGGGGCTCGGTTCGCACGTGCAGTGGGACCGTCGACTCGACGCCCGGCTGGCTGCGGCGATCATGGGCATCCAGGCGATCAAGGGCGTCGAGGTCGGCGACGGCTTCGCGACCGCCGGTCGGCGCGGCTCCGCGGCCCACGACGAGCTCTACCGCGAGGACGGCGAGATCTACCGCACCAGCGACCGCGCCGGCGGCACCGAGGGCGGCATGTCCACGGGCACCGTCCTGCGCGTCCGTGCCGGCATGAAGCCGATCGCGACCGTGCCGCACGCGCTGCACACCGTCGACGTCGTCTCGGGCGAGGACGCCTCGGCGCACCACCAGCGCTCCGACGTCTGCGCGGTCCCGGCCGCCGGCGTCGTGGCCGAGGCGATGGTGGCACTCGTGCTCGCCGACGCCGTGCTCGAGAAGTTCGGCGGCGACAACGTCGTCGAGACCAAGCGCAACCTCGACGCCTACCTCGCGTCGATCCCGGAGACGCTCCGCACCCGTCGGACGGAGCCGGCGGCACCGGCCGACGCGTCGTGAGCACGAACGGCGGCGGCGCCGCGTCCGGGGACGTCCCGTCCGGTGACGTCCCATCCGGCGCCGCGTCCGGGGACGTCCCGTCCGGTGACGTCCCGTCCGGCGCCGCGTCCGGTGACGTCCCGTCCGGCGGCGCTGCGCGGGGTCCGGCTGCGCCCGTCGTCGTGATCGGCCCGATGGGCGCCGGCAAGTCCAGCGTCGGTAAGCGCGTCGCGAAGGCGCTGGGCGTGCCGTTCACCGACACCGACCGGGTCATCGTCCGCGAGCACGGCCCGATCCCCGGCATCTTCTCCGACCGCGGTGAGCCGGCCTTCCGTGCCCTCGAGGCCGACGCCGTCCGGACCGCCCTCGGTACCGGGGGCGTCATCGCCGTCGGCGGCGGAGCGGTGACGCACGCCGCCACCCGCGAGGCACTGTCCGGCGCCCGCATCGTCCTGCTCACCGTCTCGCCCGAGGCCGTCGCCGAGCGGATCGCCGGCTCGGACCGGCCCCTGCTCGCGAACGGCGGCATCGACGCCTGGCAGACGATCATGGACGAGCGTGCGGCGACCTACGCCGAGCTCGCGCACGTCGTCGTCGACACCTCGCGCCGTCCGATGTCCCGGGTGGTCGACGAGGTCGTGACGTGGCTGCGGAACGACGGCAGCGACGGCAGCGCCAACCGCCGCGACGACACCAGCACCACCACCGAAGGAGCACCGTGACCGACCCGATCCTGCCCGCAGGCACCACCGAGATCCGCGTCGGCGGTGACGACGGCTACGTGGTGGCGGTCGGCTCGGGCCTGCTCGGCTCGCTGCCCGCGATCCTCGGCCCCCGTGTTGCCAAGGTCCTCATCGTGCACGCCCCGACCCTCGGTGCGCGGGCGAACGACCTGCGCGACCTGCTCGTCGACGCCGGCCTCGAAGCCCTCATCGCCGAGGTGCCGGATGCCGAGGCCGCCAAGCGCATCGAGGTCGCGTCGTTCTGCTGGCAGATCATGGGCCAGTCCGACTTCACCCGCACCGACGCCGTCATCGGCCTCGGCGGCGGTGCCGTCACCGACCTGGCGGGCTTCGTCGCGGCGACGTGGCTGCGCGGGGTGCCGTACGTGTCGGTGCCGACGAGCGTGCTCGGCATGGTGGACGCCAGCGTGGGCGGGAAGACGGGCATCAACACGAACGAGGGCAAGAACCTCGTCGGTTCCTTCTCCGCCCCCCGCGCGGTGGTCGCCGACCTCGACCTCGTCCGCACCCTGCCGCGCAACGAGATCCTCACCGGCTTCGCCGAGATCGTGAAGGCCGGGTTCATCGCCGTGCCGGAGATCCTGGACATCATCGAGGCCGACGTCGCCCGCGTCACCGACCCGACGTCGCCGGAGTTCCGCCGCGTGGTCGAACTCGCCATCGCCCTGAAGGCCGAGGTCGTGTCCGACGACTTCACCGAGCAGGGACGACGCGAGATCCTGAACTACGGTCACACGCTCGGGCACGCCATCGAGCACGCGGAGCGGTACCAGTGGCGTCACGGTGCTGCGGTGTCGGTCGGCATGGTGTTCGCCGCCGAGCTCGCACGCCTGACGGGGCACCTCGACGACGCGACCGTGGACCGGCACCGGGCGATCCTGGACTCCCTAGACCTGCCGACGACCTACGGCATCGGCCGGTGGCAGGGCCTCCTCGCAGCGATGCGTCGCGACAAGAAGGCCCGTGCCGGCATGCTCCGGTTCATCATCCTCGACGCCGTCGGCAAGCCGGTGATCCTCGAGGGCCCCGAGGACCACCTGCTGTTCACCGCCTACCAAGAGGTCGGCGTCTAGTACTTCTGCACCCCGAGGTGGTCGCGCAGGTGCGGTCCGGTGTACTCGGTCCGGTGCAGTCCGCGGCGCTGCAGCTCCGGCACGACCTTCTGGGTGAAGTCCTCGACCCCGGCCGGGAAGTGCGTCGGCACCGCCAGGAACCCGTCGCACGCCCCGGCCTCCGACCACGCCTGCATGGTGTCGGCGATCGTCGACGGTGACCCGATCATCTTCCGGTAGCTGCCCTCGGCGAAGTACCGGGCGGTCTCGATGACGGACAGTCCCTGTTGCCGTGACACCGCCATGATCGCCGCCCGGTGCGACTTGCCGGCGTTCGACTCGGGCAGCTCCGGCACGGGCGCGTCGAGGTCGAACTGCCGGAAGTCGACGCCACCGGCGAGGGGCTTCAGGTTGCTCAGTGCCAGGTCGTCCGGGATCAACGCCATCATCCGGTCGGCGAGGTCGCGGGCGTCCTGGTCGGTGTCGCCGACGATCGGGGTCATCCCGACGAGCACCTTGACGTGGTCGGGGTCGCGGCCGAACCGTTCGGCGCGCGCCCGGATGTCGTCGCGGAACGCGCGGCTCTCGTCCGGGTCGGACTGCAGGGTGAACACGACGTCGGCGGTGCGCGCCGCGAGTGCACGGCCCGGCTCCGACGCACCCGCCTGGAACACGACGGGCCGTCCCTGCGGACTCCGACCCGTCGTCAGCGGTCCTCGCACCCGGAAGTGCTCGCCGTCGTGCTGCAGGAACCGCATCTTGTCGATGTCGAAGTAGGTGCCGGACTCCTTGTCGCGCACGATCGCGTCCGGGTCCCACGAGTCCCACAGCCCCGTGACGACGTCGACGAACTCGCTCGCGCGCTCGTACCGCGCGGCGTGCTGCACGTGGGCGTCGAGTCCGAAGTTCTGCGCCTCGTCCTCGTTGAAGGACGTCACGAGGTTCCACCCCGCGCGGCCCTTGCTGATGTGGTCGAGGGTCGAGAACCGCCGCGCGAGGTTGTAGGGGTCGTTGAAGGTCGTGGTCGACGTCGCTGCGAGACCCAGGTGCGTGGTCCGCATCGCCAGGGCGGGCAGGAGCATCGTCGGGTCGAAGTGGATCGAGCGGGGGTTCGCGGCACCGTAGGTGTCGCCGGCCAGGATGTCGTTGCTGCGCCGGACGGCGGCCTGGTCCTCGAAGAACAGTGCGTCGAGCTTCGCCGCCTCGGCGAGTTCGGCGGCGCGGACGTAGTGGTCGATGCCGAGGTCGAGTTCGGGGACGGCGTCCGGCAGGCGCCAGGCGCCGAGGTGGTAGCCGGGGAACAGGAACACGGCGAGGTGGATCGTGGTCACGAGGGTCCTCTCGGAGGGGACGGTGCAGCAGGTGGGTGGGTGCGTCCGGTGGGCGGCCGGGAGGCACAGAGCAGGGTGCGCCGATCGGTGCGGCTCGGCGAGACGGCGCACTCCAGGGCACGTGGACCGCCCGGCGGATCGGCGCGCGACGGTCGGACGAACGGGCGGACGGTCGTCAGTGTCCGTGCGCGATGGCGCCGCGGGGCCAGCAGCGGGACGCGGCGGTCGCGTGGTGTGCCGTCATCATCGCCCCCTGTCGTGGATGCCCGCGTGACGTCGATGCGCACGCGTTCCTGCCGGCTCGAGCCGGTGGTGGTCGAGGCTACGGGCGCGGTGTTTCGGCATCGTTTCGATCGGGAAACACCGTCGAAACGATGCGCCGTTAGCGTCGCCGCATGTCTGCAGCAGCCCTCGCCCCGTTCCCGACCGAGCTCCGGGTCGGCGTCCCCGACTGGCTCCGCGATGCGCAGGCCGCTGCTCCGGAACACCTCGGCACCCGTGCGGAGCGGTTCGCGCTCGTGAACGCCCTCGCCGAGCGGAACGTCGAGGAGGGCACCGGCGGCCCGTTCGGAGCGGCCGTCGTCGACGAGGACACGGGCGCGGTCGTCGCCCTCGGGGTGAACCTGGTGCTGCACGCCAACGTGTCGTCGATGCACGCCGAGGTCGTCACCCTCGGACTCGCGCAGGCTCGGACGGGTGCCTGGAACCTCGGCCGTGACGTCGGGCACCGGCGCGTGCTCGTCGTGAACGCCCAACCGTGCGTGATGTGCCTCGGTGCCCTGCTGTGGTCGGGGGTCTCCGCGCTGGAGTTCGCCGCTGACGGGGCCACGGTCGAGCGGATCACGGGCTTCGACGAGGGCCCGGTGCCGGGGGACTGGCGCGAGCAGCTCGTTGCTCGGGGCATCGACGTGCACCAGGAGCACGGCACCGGTGCCGAGACGGCGCTCGAGCGCTACCGCGACCTGGTCGAGTCCGGTGCCACCGCACGCTACAACGGCAGCGGCGCCTGACTGGGCGTCAGCGCAACACCCGCCGCGTCCGTCGCCACCACCACTTGACCCGCATGGACACGGTGAGGACGCCGGTCCGCTGCCATTCCCGGAACTCCGCGACCGTGGCGCCGTTGTCCCACGCGAAGAGAACGTCGTCGTCCGCGTCCACGTCGGGCGCATCCGGCAAGGGTCGCAGGATCGGCATCAGGTGGGCTCCTCTTCCTCATGGTGGACGTGATCGGCGGCGGTTCGTCTCCGGAGTGCGCGAGTGGCGAGCCGTCGGTCCGCCTTCGACCACCACCGTACGGTCTCGAGTTCCCGGAGCACAGTACTCGAAATGTCGTATGCACGGCCGCCCAGAGGGCGGCGATGCACGCCGGACCAGTGCTGTCTCCATGGGGCCAGCCTGCGGCAGTGGGCGGGACCCGACGCGACACATGAGGCGATCTGTGGATGCCGAGCCGCGCCTCCCGGCCTGTGCAGGAAGACGGGCGCACCCGGCGGACCCAGCAGCGGGGAGCAGACTGACGACGTGCCCAACCCACCCCGACTGAGCGACCTGTCCGGCTCGCAGGAGGCCGACACCGGCACCCTCCGGTCCCGCGGCCGCCGGTTCACCGAACTGCTGTCGATCGCGAGACGCCACCGCCTCGTCCCGTTCCGTCGCCTCGACTTCTCGCACGACCCGGCCACCTCCGACCTGCGCCGCAGCCAGGCCGAGCACCTGCGCCGTGCGCTCGAGGAAGCGGGCGGCGGGTTCGTGAAGATGGGCCAGTTGCTCTCCACCCGTGACGACCTGCTGCCGGAGGAGTGGACCGAGGGACTCGCCCACCTGCAGCGCAACGTCACCGCCGCCCCCGCCGACCAGGTGCTCGCCCTGCTCGAACAGGAACTCGGCGCGCCGGTCGACCAGGTCTTCGCGTCCTTCGACCCGGTGCCCGTCGCCGCGGCCTCGATCGCCCAGGTCCACCGCGCCCGCCTGCCCGACGGCACCGCGGTCGCGGTCAAGGTGCAGCGCCCCGGCATCGACGCCGCCGTCCGCCGTGACGTCGACATCGCGCTCCGCGTCGTCCGCTTCATGGCGCGCTGGTCGACCGAGGCCCGGCAGGTCGGCGTGCAGGACGTGGCCGCGCAGTACGCCGACGACCTGGTCCGCCAGGTCGACTTCGTCTCCGAGCTGCGGAACCTCACCGCCCTGCGTGCCGCACAGGCCCGCAGCGCCCGTCCGGACGAGGTCCGGTTCCCGGACCCGTACCCGGACCTGTCCGGGCGCCGCGTGCTCGTGATGGAGTTCCTGGAGGGCGACACGCTCAGCGCGATCCGCGCCGAGCGAGCGGACCGCGACCTCGACGGTCCGATGCGCGCGATCCTGCGCGCGTTCCTGCGACAGGTCGTCTTCGACGGCCTGTACCACGCAGATCTGCACCCCGGGAACGTCCTGGTGCTGCCCGACGGACGGCCCGCGTTGATCGACTTCGGATCGGTCGGGAGGCTCGACCCGACCCTCCGGGACACGGTCCAGGACCTGCTGGTCGCCTACCTGCAGGACGACACCTCGCGGATCGCCGATGCGGTGCTGCGGATGGCACCGGTGCGCGACGCGCACGACGAGCCCGACTTCCGTCGGGACATCGCGCGCTTCGTCGCGGACGAGCTCGGACCGGGCGCGCGCATCGGCGTCGAGACGGTCGACGACGCCGTCGAGGTGTTCGGGCGGTACCGGCTCAAGGCGCCGCCGGACTTTGTCGCCGCCGCGCGGGCGCTGGCGATCTTCGAGGGCACGCTCCGGACGCTCGCGCCGTCGTTCGACCTGCTCGAGGAGTCCCGCGGGCTCGCCCGTGAGCAGATCACCGACCAGCTGCGCCCCGGCAAGCTGCGCGACCTGGCGGCGAAGGAGCTGATCGGCGTCGTCTCCGCGGCCCGACGACTGCCGCGCCGGGTCGACCGGATCGGCGAAGCGATCGAGACGGGCAAGTTCACCGTCAACATCCGACTCTTCGCGGACAGACGCGACCGCGAGCTCGTGTCCGGCATGGTCCGGCGCATCCTGCTCGTGCTGCTGGGCGCCGGTGCCGGCATCCTGGCGATCGTCTACCTGGCGCTGCCCGCCCGACCGGACGCGGCGATCTCGACCGCGGTGGCCGGGGCACTGCTCGGGGGAGCGGCCGTGGTGCTGCTCGGCTGGGCGGCGATCGACTCCTGGCGCGCCCGGCGACGGCGCTGATGGCGACGGGCGGGCGTCCGCTACACTCGTCCGGGGCCCAGCGCGGCCCGAAGACCTTTCACAACACGACCGAACGGGACACCGAAGACTCATGGCCAGTACCACTGACATCAAGAACGGCGCCGTTCTCATCATCGACGGCCAGCTGTGGTCGGTCGTGGAGTTCCAGCACGTCAAGCCCGGCAAGGGTGGCGCGTTCGTCCGCACCAAGCTGAAGAACGTCGTCTCGGGCAAGGTCGTCGACCGCACCTTCAACGCCGGTGCGAAGATCGACACCGCCGTGGTCGACCGCCGCGACTACCAGTTCCTCTACGAGGACGGTGACTCGTACGTGTTCATGGACACCGACACCTACGACCAGATCCCGGTCTCGGCGACGGTCGTGGGCGACGCGAAGAACTACCTGCTCGAGTCCGCGATGGTCACGATCGCGATGAACGAGGGCAACCCGCTCTACGTCGAGCTCCCGACGTCGATCGTGACCGAGGTCGAGACCGAGCCGGGTCTGCAGGGCGACCGCTCCTCCGGTGGCACCAAGGACGCGACCATCATCGCGACCGGCCACCGCATCCAGGTCCCGCTGTACCTCGAGAGCGGCACCACGGTGAAGATCGACACGCGCGACGGCAGCTTCCTCGGCCGCGTCAACTCCTAGGCGACGTCCGTATGAGTGCTCGTTCGAAGGCCCGCAAGCGCGCCCTCGACATGCTGTACGTGGCCGAGGTGCGTGAGCTCCCGATCACAGACGTCCTGGCGACCGAGACCGTCCGTCACCTGGACCAGCCCGAGCGTGCCTCGAGCTGGGACTACGCACGGCAGATCGTGACGGGCGTCGACGACGCCCGTCACGAGATCGACTCCGTCATCGTCGACCACGCCCAGGGGTGGTCGATCGCCCGGATGCCGGTCCTCGACCGCTGCATCCTGCGGATGGCCGTCTGGGAGCTCCGGTTCAACCCGGAGGTGCCCGACGCCGTCGCGATCGCCGAGGCCGTCGAGCTCGCCCAGTCGCTCTCGACCGAGGACTCCGCGGGCTTCGTGAACGGTGTCCTCGGAGCCGTCGCCGGCGGTCGTGCACCGTCCGGTCGGACGGTCGCTGGGGACCAGGAGTCCCGCTAGGCTTGTGCACGTCAGCATCCTTTAATGCCGTCCAGTGAGGCGGGGAAGGGGGTCGACGTGGGTACCAGAACGGTCCTGCAGCAACCCGACATCACGCGCGCTCTGACGCGCATCGCACACGAGATCCTCGAGGCCAACCACGGCGGCTCGGACCTCGTCCTCCTGGGCATCCCGACCCGGGGCGCCGTGCTCGCCGAACGGCTGGGCCGCGTCCTGGCGGACATCGAGCCCGAGTGGCAGTCCGCGCGGGCGGGCATCGGATCCGAACGGGTCGGCACGCTCGACGTGACCATGCACCGGGACGACCTCGGGCACGGCATCGGTCGTGCCCCGCACCGCACGGTCATCCCCGCCGGTGGCATCGACGGCAAGGTCGTCGTGCTCGTCGACGACGTCCTGTACTCGGGCCGCACGGTCCGGGCAGCGCTCGACGCCCTGCAGGGGATCGGCCGGCCGCGCGCCGTCCGGCTCGCCGTGCTCGTCGACCGCGGCCACCGCGAGTTGCCGATCCGGGCGGACCACGTCGGCAAGAACCTGCCGACCGCCTCGGACGAGCGGGTCACCCTGCACCTGTCCGAGACCGACGGCGACGACACCGTGTTCATCGAGCAGGGGGTGGCGTGATGCGACACCTGCTCTCCACCGCCGACCTGTCGCGCGATCAGGCCGTGCACATCCTCGACGTCGCCGAGGAGATGGCCGAGGTCAACACGCGCGAGGTCCGGAAGCTCCCGGCCCTGCGCGGCAAGACGGTCGTGAACCTGTTCTTCGAGGACTCGACGCGCACGCGCATCTCGTTCGAGGCCGCGGCGAAGCGCCTGTCGGCCGACGTCATCAACTTCGCGGCCAAGGGCTCGAGCGTCTCCAAGGGCGAGTCCCTCAAGGACACCGTGCAGACCCTCGGCGCGATGGGCATCGACGGCATCGTCATGCGGCACGGTTCCTCCGGTGCGCCACGCGTGCTGGCCGACGCCGACTGGATCGACGTCCCCGTGGTGAACGCCGGAGACGGCACGCACGAGCACCCGACGCAGGCGCTGCTCGACGCCTTCACCATGCGTCGTCGTCTGCACGGTGCCGGGTCGCGTGGACAGGGCCTCGACGGCGTCCGGGTCCTCATCGTCGGCGACGTGCTGCACAGCCGTGTCGCCCGCTCGAACGCGTGGCTGCTCCGGACCCTCGGTGCGAGCGTCACCTTCGCCGCACCGCCGACGCTGTTGCCCGCCACCACGACCCCGTTCGGCGCAGCGGTGCACCACGACCTCGACGCCGCCCTGGCCGAGGACCCGGACGTCGTCATGACGCTCCGGATCCAGCAGGAGCGGATGGACGACGCGTTCTTCCCGAACCCGCGCGAGTACACGCGGCACTGGGGCCTGACGGCAGCGCGGTTCGCGCGGCTGTCCGAGCGCACGCTGATCATGCACCCCGGTCCGATGAACCGCGGTCTGGAGATCGCCGGCGTCGCAGCCGACGACCCCCGATCCACCGTGGTCGAGCAGGTCGAGAACGGTGTCTCGGTCCGCATGGCGGTCCTCTACCTGGCCCTGACCGGCACCGAACCGAAGGAGTCCGCAGCATGACCGCTCACCTGATCCGCGGCGCGCAGCTGGTCGACGGCTCGCGCGCCGACATCCGACTGCAGGACGGCCGCATCACGGCGATCGGGTCCGGTGTGGACGCGGGCGGCGCCACGGTCGTCGACGCCGACGGGCTCATCGCCCTGCCGGGCCTCGTTGACCTGCACACCCACCTGCGCGAGCCCGGGCACGAGGAATCCGAGACGGTCCTCACCGGCTCCAGCGCCGCGGCGGCCGGAGGCTTCACCGCCGTCAACGCGATGGCGAACTCGAGCCCGGTCGCCGACACCGCCGGGGTCGTCGAGCAGGTGCAGGCACTCGGAGACGACGCCGGCTACGTCACCGTCCGCCCGATCGGCGCGGTTTCGCAGGGGCTGCAGGGCACGCACCTGTCCGAGATCGGCGCCATGGCGACGAGCAGGGCGAAGGTCCGGGTCTTCTCGGACGACGGCTCCTGCGTCGCCGACCCGCTGCTCATGCGCCGTGCGCTCGAGTACATCAAGGGCTTCGGCGGCGTGCTCGCGCAGCACGCGCAGGAACCCCGACTGACCATCGGCGCGCAGATGAACGAGGGCCGCCTGTCGTCGGAGCTCGGACTGGCCGGCTGGCCGGCCGTGGCGGAGGAGGCGATCATCGCCCGCGACGTCCTGCTCGCCGACCACGTGGGCGCGCGGCTGCACGTCTGCCACGTGTCGACCGCCGGCAGCGTCGAGGTGATCCGCTGGGCCAAGTCCCGCGGCATCGACGTCACCGCCGAGGTCACCCCGCACCACCTCGTGCTCACCGAGGACCTCATCGCCGGGCACGGCGGCGCCCCCGGGTACGACGCCCGCTACAAGGTGAACCCGCCGCTCCGTGCCCAGGAGGACGTCGACGCCCTGCGCGCCGCCCTGGCCGACGGAACGATCGACATCGTCGCGACCGACCACGCGCCGCACACGGCCGAGGCGAAGTGCTGCGAGTGGCCGGCGGCGGCGAACGGCATGGTCGGCCTCGAGTCGGCGCTCAGCGTCGTGCAGTCCGCCGTCGTCGCGTCGGGGCAGCTCGACTGGGCCGACGTCGCCCGGGTCCTGTCCGAGGCGCCGGCACGTATCGGCCAGGTCGAGGGCCACGGCCAGCGCATCGCCGAGGGCGCACCCGCCGAGATCACGCTCTACGACCCGACGGCCAGCCGCGAGTTCGCGGCCGCCGACCTCGCCGGCCAGTCGCAGAACTCGCCGTACCTCGGCATGACCCTGCCCGGCCGGGTCGTCGCCACGTTCCACCTGGGCGCGCCGACGGTGCTCGACGGCCGTCTCGTGGACGCCGACACCGTCGCCGCGCACGCCGCGGCCCTCCGGACGGGGGCGCGCGCATGAGCGGCGACGCCGCGCGCTGGCTGCTCGGCGGGGTGATCCTGCTCGCGGTGGCCGCGCTCTTCGTCGCCATGGCGCGCACCTGGCGGACGCGGAGCAGGAAGCAGGCGGAATCCGTGCCTCCCGTCCCCGTCCCGACCACGGTCGGACCGGCGGCCGGGTCCTGGGACGGTTTCTCCGTCGCGACGACCCGTGCGGACCAGCCGCTGGAACGCATCACCGCCGGCGGACTCGGGTTCCGGGGTCGCGGCGGCGTGGACGTCCACGCGACCGGTGTGGTCCTGCGACTCGCCGGCGCGGACGACCGCTGGATCGAACGTGCCGCGGTCCGCGGGGCCGACCGCTCGACGTGGGCGATCGACCGGGTGGTCGAGCCCGGGGGACTGGTCCGTCTGCGATGGACGGCGACCGGCGCCGCAGGTGCGACGGACCTCGACACGTACTTCCGGTTCCCGGAGGGCGACGCAGCCGCGCTGCTCGCCCTGCAGGGACTGACCGAGACCGGGCCGCAGGCGACTGCGGCCAATGCCCCGCGAACCGCGGGCGAAGGGAAGAAAGCATGACACGCGAACGGGCCGTCCTGGTCCTCGAAGACGGCACCCGGTACGACGGCTGGGCCTACGGCGCTCGCGGGCGCACGCTCGGCGAGGTGGTCTTCGCGACCGGCATGACCGGCTACCAGGAGACGCTGACCGATCCGTCCTACGCCGGCCAGATCGTGGTGCAGACCGCGCCGCACATCGGCAACACCGGTGTCAACGACGAGGACCCCGAGTCCCGTCGCATCTGGGTCGCCGGGTACGTGGTGCGCGACCCCAGCCGCGTGGTCTCGAACCACCGCGCGAACGCGTCGCTCGACGACCACCTGGTGCGCGACGGCATCGTCGGCATCTCCGGCATCGACACCCGTGCGCTCACGAGCCGCATCCGCGACGCCGGTGCCATGAAGGGCGGCGTGTTCAGCGGTGTCGACTCGACGCTGTCGGAGTCGGAGCAGCTGGACGCCGTCCGGTCGCAGGCCACCATGGCCGGCGCGAGCTTCTCGGCGATCGTGTCCACCCCGGAGACCTACGTGGTGTCGGCCGAAGGTGAGCAGATCGGCCGGCTCGCCGTGCTCGACCTGGGCGTGAAGGCCTCGACCACCCGCTACCTCGCCCAGCGCGGGTTCGAGGTGCACGTCGTGCCGCAGGACATCTCCGCTGCGGCGCTCGAGGAGCTCGCACCGGACGCCCTGTTCTACTCGAACGGCCCCGGGGACCCCGCTGCGTCGGACGCCCAGGTCGAACTGCTGCAGGGCAGCCTGCGGACCGGACGTCCGTTCTTCGGCATCTGCTTCGGCAACCAGCTGCTCGGCCGCGCGCTCGGCTTCGGCACCTACAAGCTGCCCTTCGGCCACCGCGGCATCAACCAGCCGGTGCTCGACACCACCACGGGCAAGGTCGAGATCACGAGCCAGAACCACGGTTTCGCGGTCGACGCTCCCCTGGGGCAGGTCCTCGAGTCGCCGGCCGGGTTCGGACGCGTCGAGGTCTCGCACTACTCGCTGAACGACGACGTGGTCGAGGGCCTGCGGGCGCTCGACGTGCCCGCGTTCAGCGTGCAGTACCACCCCGAGGCCGCCGCTGGTCCGCACGACAGCATGTACCTCTTCGACCGGTTCGCGGACCTGGTGCGCGCGCGACGTGACGGGGAGCCGCTCGACGCGGCCACCGCCGACGCGACCACTCCCGCAGCAGACATCACCAAGGAAGCGAACTGATGCCCAAGCGCGCAGACATCAACTCCGTCCTCGTCATCGGTTCCGGCCCGATCGTCATCGGTCAGGCCGCCGAGTTCGACTACTCCGGCACCCAGGCGTGCCGCGTCCTCCGGGCCGAGGGCGTTCGGGTCATCCTCGTCAACCCGAACCCCGCGACGATCATGACCGACCCCGACTTCGCCGACGCGACCTACATCGAGCCGATCACGAACGCGTGCCTCGAGGAGATCATCCGCATCGAGAAGCCGGACGCCGTCCTGCCGACGCTGGGCGGCCAGACCGCGCTGAACGCGGCGATCGCGCTCGACGAGGCCGGCATCCTCGCCAAGCACGGTGTCGAGCTCATCGGCGCCAAGGTGGACGCCATCCAGCGCGGAGAGGACCGCCAGCTCTTCAAGGAGCTCGTGCTCGAGTCCGGCGCCGACGTGGCCCGGAGCCACATCGCCCACACGCTGGAAGAGGCGAAGGAGTTCGCGAAGGACCTCGGCTACCCGCTCGTCGTCCGCCCGTCCTTCACCATGGGTGGTCTCGGTTCGGGCTTCGCGTACGACGAAGCCGAACTCGTCCGCTTCGTCGGCGACGGGCTGCAGTCCAGCCCGACGACCGAGGTCCTGCTCGAGGAGTCCATCCTCGGCTGGAAGGAGTACGAGCTCGAGCTGATGCGCGACAACTACGACAACACCGTCGTCATCTGCTCCATCGAGAACGTCGACCCGGTCGGCGTGCACACCGGCGACTCGATCACCGTCGCCCCGGCGCTCACGCTCACCGACCGCGAGTACCAGAACATGCGCAACATCGGCATCGACATCATCCGCCGCGTCGGTGTCGACACCGGTGGTTGCAACATCCAGTTCGCCGTCGACCCGTCGAACGGCCGTCTGATCGTCATCGAGATGAACCCGCGCGTCTCCCGCTCGTCGGCCCTGGCCTCGAAGGCCACCGGCTTCCCGATCGCGAAGATCGCCGCGAAGCTCGCCATCGGGTACCGCCTGGACGAGATCCAGAACGACATCACGAAGGTCACCCCGGCCAGCTTCGAGCCGACGCTCGACTACGTGGTCGTGAAGACCCCGCGGTTCGCGTTCGAGAAGTTCCCCGCTGCGGACGCCACGCTCACCACGACGATGAAGAGCGTCGGCGAGGCGATGGCGATCGGCCGCAACTACGCGACGGCGCTGCAGAAGTCACTGCGCTCGCTCGAGAAGCGCGGCTCGAGCTTCCACTGGGACACCCCGGCGGCGGCGCTCGACAAGGACGCCCTGCTCGCGAAGTCGTCCATCCCCACCGACGGCCGGATCGTCACGGTGCAGCAGGCCCTGGTCGCCGGCGCCACCGCCGACGAGGTCTTCGAGGCGACGAAGATCGACCCGTGGTTCATCGACCAGATCGTGCTCATCAACGAGGTCGCCGCCGAGGTCGCGGCCGCCGACGAGCTCGACGCGGACACCATCCGGTGGGCCAAGGAGCACGGCTTCAGCGACACCCAGATCGCGGCGCTGCGCAGCACCCCGGAGCACCCGGTCAGCGAGCAGCAGGTCCGCGACGACCGGCACGCCCTCGGCATCCGCCCCGTCTTCAAGACCGTCGACACCTGCGCCGGCGAGTTCCCGGCCCTGACGCCGTACCACTACTCGTCGTACGACGTCGAGACCGAGGTGGTCGCGAGCAACCGCAAGAAGGTCGTCATCCTGGGCTCCGGCCCGAACCGCATCGGCCAGGGCGTCGAGTTCGACTACTCCTGCGTGCACGCGTCCTTCGCGCTGAGCGACGCCGGGTTCGAGACGATCATGATCAACTGCAACCCCGAGACGGTCTCCACCGACTACGACACCTCGGACCGCCTGTACTTCGAGCCGCTCACGGCCGAGGACGTCCTCGAGGTCATCGAGGCCGAGGCGGCATCGGGCGAACTGGTCGGCGTCGTCGTGCAGCTCGGGGGGCAGACCGCCCTGGGCCTGGCGAAGCCGCTCGAGGCGGCGGGGATCCCGATCCTCGGCACGAGCCCGACGGCGATCGACTCCGCCGAGGAGCGCGGCCAGTTCTCCGCCATCCTCGACGCCGCGGGGCTGCTCGCGCCGCGCAACGGCACCGCCCACGACCTGGCGAGCGCGACCGCCGTGGCCGAGGAGATCGGCTACCCGGTGCTCGTCCGCCCGTCCTTCGTGCTCGGCGGCCGCGGCATGGAGATCCTGTACGACTCCCCGTCGCTCGCCGACTACTTCGATCGGATGGCCGACCAGGCGATCATCGGCCCGGAGCTCCCGCTGCTCGTCGACCGGTTCCTGGACGACGCGGTGGAGATCGACGTCGACGCGCTCTTCGACGGTGAGCGGCTCTACATCGGCGGCATCATGGAGCACCTGGAAGAGGCCGGCATCCACTCCGGCGACTCCGCCTGCACCCTGCCCCCGGTCGGCCTCGGCCGTGCCGAGATCCAGGGCGTCGTCGACGCGACCGAGAAGATCGCCCGCGGCATCGGTGTGCAGGGGCTGCTCAACGTCCAGTTCGCCATCGGCGCCGGTGTGCTCTACGTCCTCGAGGCGAACCCACGAGCCAGCCGCACGGTCCCGTTCGTCTCGAAGGCGCTCGGCATCCCACTGGCCAAGGCCGCGTCCCGCATCATGACCGGCACCAGCGTCGACGAGCTCGTCGCCGAGGGCATGCTGCCGGCCCGCGACGGGGCATTCGTCCCGATGGAAGCCCCGGTCGCCGTCAAGGAGGCCGTCCTGCCCTTCCGCCGCTTCCGCACCCGCGAGGGTCAGGTCGTCGACTCGGTCCTCAGCCCCGAGATGCGCTCCACCGGCGAGGTCATGGGCATCGACCGCGACTTCCCGCGGGCGTTCCTCAAGTCGCAGGACGCCGCGTACGGCGGCCTGCCGACCAGCGGCACGGTCTTCGTGAGCGTCGCGGACACCGACAAGCGCGCCATCGTGCTGCCGGTGCACCGCCTGCAGCAGCTCGGCTTCACGATCATCGCGACCGAGGGCACGGCGGAGATCCTCCGCCGCAACGGCATCGAGGTCGGCATCGTCGGCAAGTACAGCCAGGGCGGCGAGAGCGTCGTCGACCTGCTGACGCGCAACGAGGTCGACATCGTCATCAACACGCCGTCGGGTGCCGCCGGTCGGGCGGACGGGTACGAGATCCGTGCGGCCACGGTCGCAGCGGACAAGCCGCTGTTCACGACGATCGCGCAGATCGGTGCGGCGGTCGCGGCGATCGAGACGATCGGCACGCCGCTCAACGTCCGGAGCCTGCAGGACTACGCGCGGGAGCGCGCCACCTGGTGAGCGACGGACGATCGGGAGGCCCGGCCTCCTTCGGCGATCGGCTCGCGTCCGCGATGCGCGAGCGTTCACCGCTCTGCGTCGGCATCGACCCCCACGCCACCACCCTGGCGGCGTGGGGGCTCAGCCGCGACGAGCAGGGCCTGACCGCCTTCGGTGCGGCCCTGGTCGACGCGGCCGCCGGCCGCGCGGCGATCGTGAAGCCGCAGATCGCCTTCTTCGAGGCGGCGGGGGTGGCGGGCTACCGCGCGCTCGACGCGACGATCCGTCGGGCACGTGATGCGGGCCTCCTGGTCGTCGCCGACGTGAAGCGGGGCGACATCGGGTCGACCGGTGACGACTACGCACTCGCGTGGCTCGACCGTGACGGGCCGTTCGCGGCCGACGCGATGACGGTGTCGCCGTACCTGGGCTACGGCTCGCTCAGCGGGACGGTCGACGTCGCCCGGAGGAACGGTGCCGGGGTCTTCGTGCTCGCCGCGACGAGCAACCCGGAGGCGCGGGTGCTGCAGACCGCGGTCCTGGCGGAGGGTCCGCGTGCCGGGCGGTCCGTGGCTGCCGGTATCGTCTTGGACGTGGCAGACGACAACCGGGCCGCGGGCGACCAGGCCCTCGGCGACGTCGGGCTCGTGCTCGGCGCGACCCTTCACCTCGACGACTTCGGCATCGACGCGGACGCCATCGGCACCGCGCCGGTCCTGGCCCCGGGCTTCGGTGCCCAGGGTGCCCGGATCGAGGACCTCCGTGCGCTGTACGGTGCACGCGCCGAGCAGGTGCTCGTGAGCGAATCGCGCGGTCTGCTGACCGACGGTCCGGACGGGGTCGCGGCACTCGTGTCCGACCGCGCCGACCGGATCCGCGCCGCCCTCGGGGCCGCAGCGTGACCGCCGACGGCGACCGCACCGACGGCGACCGCACCGACCGCACCGACGGCACCGACCTGCCGGCCCACCGCACACCACCAGAGGTCGACCGCGTCGCGGCGGCCCAGGCCGCGGTCGCCGCGCGACGCGCCCGGGCCGCGGTCAAGGCCGCGATCGCGTCGGGGGAGCGCTCGGCACTCGAGGTCGCTCGCTCGGCATGGGACGACGCCCTCGTCGACACGACCTCGGCGGAGCGCTCGCTCCGGGTGCGCGACCTGCTCGTCAGCCTGTCCGGCATCGGTCCGGCGCGTGCCGAGTCGATCATGGGCACGCTGCGCATCGCGCCGTCGAAGCGCCTCGGGGGCCTCGGCACCCGGCAGCGCACGGCACTGGCCGACTGGCTCGCCGCCCGCGGTCGCAAGCGCGGTGCCTCGAAGCTCGTCGTCCTCGCCGGGCCGACGGCGGTCGGCAAGGGCACGGTGAGCGCGTACATCCGCGAGCAGTACCCGGACGTGAACCTCAGCGTCTCCGCCACCACGCGCAAGCCCCGCCCCGGCGAGGTCGACGGCGTGCACTACTACTTCGTCGACGACGCCGAGTTCGACCGGATGATCCGCGAGCGCGAACTGCTGGAGTGGGCCACGGTGCACAACTCGTACCGGTACGGCACCCCGCGGCCGCCGATCGATCGAGCGCTCGACGCCGGCGAGCGGGTCATGCTCGAGATCGACCTGCAGGGTGCTCGCCAGGTCCGTGACGCCATGCCCGAGGCCGTGCTCGTGTTCCTGCTGCCCCCGACGTGGGAAGAGCTGGTGCGTCGACTCATCGGCCGCGGCACCGAGTCGCCCGAGGAACAGGCACGTCGACTCGACACGGCGAAGGTCGAACTGGCCGCCCAGGACGAGTTCGACGTGCGGATCGTGAACTCCGATGTCGGCACCGCGGCACGACAGGTCGTAGACTTGTTCTCTGCGCCCTGACGGGTGCACCGACGACGAGGAGACTCCATGGCCAACCCCCAGGGCATCATCGACCCGCCCATCGACGACCTGCTCAGCAAGGTCGAGTCGAAGTACGCGCTCGTCATCTTCGCTTCCAAGCGCGCGCGTCAGATCAACGACTACTACGCCGACCTGCACGAGGGCTCGCTCTTCGACAACGTCGGTCCGCTCGTCGACTCGACGATCGACGACAAGCCGCTGTCCGTGGCTCTCCACGAGATCAACGAGGACAAGCTCACCGTCACCAAGCAGCAGCAGCCCTCCGACTGATCCCGGTGACTGCAGCTGCTCTGCGCCTCTTCACGTCCGAGTCGGTGACCGAGGGGCACCCCGACAAGATCTGCGACCAGATCTCGGACAGCATCCTCGACGCACTGCTCACGGTGGACCCGCACGCTCGGGTCGCCGTCGAGACGATGGTCACGACGGGCCTCGTGCACGTCGCCGGCGAGGTCACGACCTCGGGCTACGTCGAGATCCCCAAGCTCGTCCGTGACGTCATCACGGGCATCGGCTACAACTCGTCGGACGTCTCCTTCGACGGCGCCACGTGCGGCGTCGAGGTGTCGATCGGTGCGCAGTCGCCGGACATCGCGCAGGGCGTCGACGAGTCGCTCGACTCCCGCACCGGCGCGGTCGACCCGCTCGACCGCCAGGGTGCCGGCGACCAGGGCATCATGTTCGGCTTCGCGACGAACGAGACCCCCGAGTACATGCCGGTCGCGATCTGGCTGGCGCACCGCCTGGCCGAGCGTCTGGCCGCCGTGCGCAAGTCCGGCGAGCTGGCGTTCCTGCGCCCGGACGGCAAGACGCAGGTCACCGTCGGCTACGACGGCGTCGTGCCGAAGACCGTCGAGACCGTCGTCCTGTCGACGCAGCACTCGCCGAGCGTCACGCTGGAGCAGCTCACCGCCGAGATCACCGAGCACGTGATCCGTCCGGTGCTCGACCTCGTCGACCTCGACTCCTCGCACGTCGACGTCATCGTCAACCCGACGGGTCGCTTCGAGATCGGTGGCCCCCAGGGCGACGCCGGACTCACCGGCCGCAAGGTCATCGTCGACACCTACGGCGGGGCCTCCCGTCACGGCGGTGGCGCGTTCAGCGGCAAGGACCCGTCGAAGGTCGACCGCTCGGCGGCGTACGCGCTGCGCTGGGTCGCGAAGAACGCGGTCGCCGCGGGCCTCGCCGACCGGCTCGAGGTGCAGGTCGCCTACGCGATCGGCCGCGCGAAGCCCGTCGGGCTCTACGTCGAGACCTTCGGCACCGGACACGTCGACGACGCCACGATCGAAGCCGCGATCCGCCAGGTCTTCGACCTGCGTCCGGCCGCGATCATCCGCGACCTCGACCTGCTCCGTCCGGTCTACGCGCAGACCGCGACGTACGGACACTTCGGCCGCGAGCTCCCCGGGTTCACCTGGGAGCAGCTCGACCGTGTCGAGGAACTCCGCGCCGCCGCAGGGCTCGTCACCGCCGCCGTCTGAGGCACCGCGTGACCACCGTCGCGCGCGTCGTCCTCGACTCGCCGCTCCCGCAGTTGGACCGTCTGTTCGACTACCGGGTGCCGGCCGAGCTCGAGGACGACTGCGTGCCGGGGGTCCGCGTGAAGGTCCCGCTCCGCACCGGGGCCCGGATGTCCGACGGCTACGTCGTCGAGATCGTCGACGAGGGCGACTACCCGGGTGAACTCAGCGCGATCGAGACCCTGGTGTCACCCGTCCCGGTCCTGGCGCCGGAGATCTGGAAGCTCGCCCGCGCCGTGGCCGACCGCGCCGCCGGTGTGGCGTCCGACGTCCTGCGCCTGGCCGTGCCGACCCGCCAGGTCCGCGCCGAGAAGGCCTGGCTCGCGCGGGACACCTCGTGGTCCCCGCCCCCGGTGTCCGCGCCGCCGGTGACCGGCTACACCCCGGGCATGCTCGAAGGCGTGATTGCCGAGCACGATCGTGCTGCGGTCGCCGCGGTACCCCACCCCGTGGCGCTGGCCGGGCGGTCCGGTGCCGACGGCGACGCGGACGACGACCGCGACGCCGACCCCGTCTGGGTCCCCGGATGGGCGGCGACGCTCGCCCAGGCGGCGGCGCACACCCTCGCGGCCGAGCAGTCCGCCGTCATCGCCGTCCCCGACTTCCGCGACGTGATCGACCTCGAGCGCGCGCTGCTCGCGGTGCTGCCGCCGGAACGGGTCGTGCGCTTCGACGCCAAGCAGACGAACGGGCAGCGCGCCAAGGCACTGCTGCAGGCGCGGACGCACCCCGTCGTCGCGATCGGCAACCGCACGGCGGTGTACGCACCGGCGACCGACCTCGGGCTCATCGCGATGTGGGACGACGGCGACGCCTCGTTCATCGAGCAGCGCGCGCCGTACGTGCACACGCGTGACGTCGCCCTCGTGCGGGCTGCGCAGTCGGGCGCCGCACTGCTGTTCCTCTCGCACGCCCGCAGCACCGACGTGCAACGGCTCGTCGAACTGCACTGGCTGCAGGACGTCACGCCGTTCCGGGTGAAGAACCCGAAGGTCATCCCGACCGTGCAGCAGACCTCGGCCGAGGGGTACGCCGCGCAGGCGCGCATCCCGAGCTCCGCCTGGCGTGCCGCGCGCGAGGCCAGCCAGCACGGCCCGGTGCTCGTGCAGGTCGCGAGCCCCGGGTTCGGCACCGGACTCGTCTGCGCGGAGTGCGGTGAGCGGGCGCACTGCCGGATCTGCGGCGGTCCGCTCGGCAGTCCGCACCGTGGGGCCACGCCACAGTGCCGTTTCTGCGGTGCCCTCGCCGTGGGGTTCCGTTGCCCGACGTGCGGCAACGCCACCGTGAAGCCCGTGGGACAGGGTGCCCAACGCACCGCCGACGAACTCGGGCGGGCGTTCCCCGGCACCCGGATCGTGGTGGCGGACGGCTCACGCCCGCTCGACGAGGTCCCTGCGAGGCCCTCCGTCGTCGTCGCGACCCGTGGCGCCGAGCCGAGCGTGCCCGGCGGGTACGCGTGCGTCCTGCTGCTCGACGGCGAGAAGATGCTCGCGCGCGAAGGGCTGCGCGTGCAGGAGGACGTGCTCCGGTTCTGGACGAACGCCGCCGCCAAGGGTGCTCCCGGGGCGGAGGCGTACCTGGTCGGCATCGGCGGCAAGCTGGCGACGGCGATGGCGCTCTGGCGGCTCGACGGTCCCGCGCACGACGAACTCACCGACCGGCGCGAGCTGCACTTCCCGCCGGCGGTCCGCGTGGCGACGATGACCGGCACCGACGAGGCCGTCACCGCTGCGGTCGAGGCCCTCGAGGGGGCGACCGCCGGCCCGGTGCTCGGCCCGGTGCCCGTCGAGGACGACGCCCTGCCCGGCACGGTCCGGGCGATCGTGCGGTTCCCGTACGCCCACGGTGCCGAGGTCGCGGCGACCCTGAAGGCCGAGGTCATCCGGCGGTCGTCGACCCGGCGAGTGCTCAAGGGCGGCAACCGGCGTCGTGCGGCACCGACGCTGCGGGTCCGGCTCGACGACGCCGAGCCCTTCAGCGAGGTCTGAGCCGCACGGCCGCCGGACGAGACCTCCGCGGCGGAGCTGCGCCGGGCCTCCCGGGCCGCATGCGTTCGCATCTTGCGACGTTCCACGCGTCGATCACCTCGTGTTCTGTCGGCCGATGCGCACGCACCCGATGCGTGTGCACCTTCCGACGAACCACGCGTCGATCAACGAGTGGTTCGTCGGAAAACCCGCCTGCGCCAGGGCCCGCCCCTCAGGCGCGCGCGGGCCGCCCACCGACGCGCGGGAACACCACGCCGAGTGCGACCATCCCGACCGCGAGCACGAGGTGCAGCCAGTTGTCGGCCCAGTTCAGCGGCACGAAGTTCGCGCCGAACGAGTGCCCGGCGGTGAACAGCCCGTAGACCCAGAGCACGAAGTAGACGACCCCGCCGAGCACCAGGTACATCCGCGACCCGGTGGCGTACCCCGCCGCGAGCACCCCGACGACCCCGAACAGCAGGTGCACGACGTTGTGCAGCACCGACACCTGGAAGACCCCGAGCAGCATCGCCATCGACCCGTGGCCGGCACCCGCGAGCGAGCCGGACGTCAGCCCGGGCACGAACCCGGCGATCCCGACCAGCAGGAACACGACGCCGACGAGCAGCGCGACCTTCTGGATGCTGGACCCTGCGAAGCGGTCGGTGGACGTGGTGACGTCGGACATGGGAGCCCCTCTCGTTCCGTGCCGCAGAACGTACCCATCCACAGAACGCCCGGTTCGGGTCAGTCCGGCGAGCGCGCTCGTGGGAGGATCGAACCCATGCGTCTCGTCGTCGCCGGCAGCCCCGCTGCGGCCGTCCCCACCCTCCGCCGCCTGGCGGCGTCCGACCACGAGATCGCTGCGGTCCTCACCCGTCCGCCGACACCGCAGGGCCGGAAGCGCATCCTGACGCCGACGCCGGTCGCGCAGGTCGCCGCGGAGCTCGGACTGCCCGTCATCGAGGCGAGCCGCGTGGACGACGACGTCACCGCGCGCATCGCCGCGCTGGACGTCGACCTCGGTGTCATCGTCGCCTACGGCGCGTTGCTCCGCCGCCCCGCGCTCGACGCTCCGCGCCTCGGTTGGGTGAACCTGCACTTCTCCGACCTGCCGGAGTACCGCGGTGCCGCGCCGGTCCAGCGGGCCGTGATGGCGGGGGACACCCGCACCGCCGCGTCGGTCTTCCAGCTCGTCGAGGCGCTCGACGCCGGCCCGGTGTTCGCGGCGGACCCGTTCACGATCGAACCGGAGGCCACCGCCGGCGAGGTCCTCGCCGCCATGGCCGAGTCCGGCGCCGAGACCGTCGCCCGTGTGGTCGACGACATCGCCGCCGGCACCGCCGTCGCGACCGAGCAGACCGGCGAGCCGACGCTCGCCCCGAAGACCACCATCGACGACGGGCGCATCGACTTCGGTGCTCCGGCGACGGTCGTGCACGCCCGTCTGCGCGGGGTCACCCCCGAGCCCGGCGCGTACGCCCACCTCGGCGAGACCCGCGTGAAGCTGCTCCGCAGCAACCGCCTGACAGGAGGCCCCGCAGACCCCGCCCCGCAGCTCGCGCCCGGTGCGCTGGCACTCCACGGCGGTCGGCTGCTGGTCGGGACCGGTGACACGCCGCTGGCGCTGCTCGAGGTGCAGCCGGCCGGCAAGAAGGCGATGGACGCCGCAGCCTGGGCCCGTGGCCTGGGTGAACTGGACGGGAAGGTCCTCGCATGAGCCAGCCGACGAACACCCGGGGTGCCCGTCGCGGACCCCGCTCCGCGAACGCGCGTCGTGTCGCCTTCGACGTGCTCCGGGCCGTGCAGGTCGACGACGCGTACGCGAACCTGCTGCTGCCGACACGCATCCGTCGCGCCGGTCTCACGGCCCGCGACGCCGCGTTCGCCACCGAGCTCACCTACGGCTCGATCCGGATGCTCGGCCGCTACGACGTCATCATCGCGCTGGCCTCCGGTCGTCGGCCCGAGAACATCGAGGCCGACGTCCTCGACGTGATGCGGCTCGGTGCCCACCAGCTGCTCGCGATGCGCACCCCGACGCACGCCGCGGTCGACGCGACGGTCGAGCTCGCGCGCGAGGTCGGAGCCCGCCGTGCCACCGGCTTCGTGAACGCCGTGATGCGCAAGATCGCCGCGCGTACCGACGACGAGTGGGACGCCCAGATCACCGAGGGCCGTGGCGGCGACGCCCTGCTCGCCACGCGGTGGTCGCACCCGGTCTGGGTCGTCTCGGCCCTGCGCGACGCCCTCGCCGCCGAACGCTCCCGCGAAGAGCTCGCCGCCCTGCTCGCCGCCGACAACGCCGCGCCCCGGGTGCAGCTCGCGGCGCTGCCCGGGCTCGCCACCGACGAGGACATCGCCACCGCGACGGCGCGCACGGTGCCGGACGCAGACGAAGACGCAGACGACGACGCCGCGTTCGCCGACGCGACCGGCGCGGCGGACGTGCCGGCGGCCCTGGTGCCCGCCGACGACGAACCGGCGGCCGACGGCGCGACCGGCACCGTGCCTCCCGTCCGGACCGCCGACCCCGTGCCGGCCGCCGACGCCCTGCCGGTCTCGCCCGTCGGGATCCGCGGCATCTCCGGTGACCCCGCGCGCGTGCCGGGCGTCGCTGCCGGGCGCCTGCGCGTGCAGGACGAGGGCTCGCAGCTCGCCGCCCTCGCGCTGAGCCGGTCGTCCGCGGTCCGCGCGGGCGAGCGCTGGCTCGACATGTGCGCCGGCCCCGGTGGCAAGGCCGCGCTGCTCGCCGCCGAGGCGCAGCAGGGCGGCGCGACCCTCGTCGCGAACGAGCTCGTGCCGGCACGTGCCGGACTCGTGCGGAACGCCCTCGGGGTGTTCGGCGACCACGTCCGCGTCGTCGAGGGCGATGCCCGGCGCTACGGCCGCGACGGCACCGGGATGACCTTCGACCGCATCCTGCTCGACGCGCCGTGCACCGGCCTCGGCGCCCTGCGTCGGCGTCCGGAAGCGCGATGGCGCAAGACCCCCGAGGACGTCCAGGAGCTCGCGGCCCTGCAGGCCGAGCTGCTCGACGCCGCGGTCCGGGTGCTCGCACCGGGCGGGACGCTCGCGTACGTGACGTGCTCACCGCACCTGGCAGAGACGCGCGGGCAGGTGGACGGGCTGATGGGGCGGCACGGGGGAGTCCTCGAGCAGCTCGACACCGCGACGATCGTGCGCGGCGTCGCCGCTCGTGACCCGGAGATCGCGGACGGGAACACGGCGCAGCTCTGGCCCCACCGGGTCGGCACCGACGCGATGTTCATCGCGTTGTTCCGTCGCGTCGGCTGAGCGGGTCGCCCGGCGTTCAAGCTGCGCGACGGTAGGCGCTGCCGTCGCACGTGTGCACGGCCGTGTCGTCGAACAGCGCCCGCAGGTTGTACGCGGCGCAGTCCCGGAACGTGCCGATGCTGATCCACCGCGCCGACCGGCGGAGCTCGCCCTTCGTGGGGCCGTCCGAGCCGATGCCGGCCCGGTGGACGGTCCAGGCGATGTCCTGCGCGTCGGCGTCGAGGTAGCGCATGACCGCCTCGTTGTCCGCGTGCTGGCCGCGGTAGTCCCGCGCGAGCGTCGACCGGACGACGCGGAGCACGGGGGCGAGCCGCTTGCCGGGCGGGGCGCTCAGCCCGCCGGCCTGGTACAGCAGGCGCCGGGTGCCGTTCCGGCGCATGGCCGGCACGAGGGCGCGGACGAACTGGGTGTTGACAGGTCGCTCGCGTTGCGCGGCGACGTCCCCGAGCATCACGACCACGCCCGTCACGCCGTCGAGCAGTGCGTCGAGGTCGAGGTCGTCGGTGATCGAGCCCTGCACGACCTGCAGGTCGTCGTGCTGGACGGCCAGCTTCGACGGCGTCCGGACGACGGCGCGGACGCGGTGCCCGGCGTCGAGCGCGAGCCGGGTGAAGTGCTGGCCGGTCTGGCCGGTCGCGCCGAACACGAGGAGGGTCTGTTCCGAAGGCATGTCGTCAAACTAGGCGTTGCCTAGAAAATAGTCAATGCCTAGTTCGGGACTAGGATGTCCTCATGACCGAGCGGCCCTTCCACCACGGGAACCTGCGGGCGGTGCTGCTCGACGAGGCCGACGCGGTGCTGCGGGAGTCCGGGGTCGACGGACTCTCGCTCCGCGACCTCGCCCGCCGCGCCGGGGTCAGTCACGGCGCCCCCCGGAGTCACTTCGTCGATCGGCAGGCGCTCCTCGACGCCCTCGCCAAACTCGGCTTCGACCGCCTGACCGCTGCCGTGCGCCGGGCACTGTCGGGTGCCGACGGGCTGGAGGACCGGTTCCGCCGGGTCGCCCTGGCGTACGTGGACTTCGCGATCGACGACGCCGCGCTGATGGACCTCATGTTCCAGGCGAAGACGACCGGCCGGACGGGCCCCGTGCAGGCTGCCGCGGAGTCGCTGTTCGCGGTGCTCGAGGGTGCCGTGGGAACCGCGACGACGGGGGCCGACGGTGCGGACGCCCGACTCCTCTTCAAGCTCCTGTTCGCGGCGACCATGCAGGGGATCGCCACCCTGGTCGTCTCGCACCGGATCGACCGGGCGCAGGGCGAACGGCTCGTCGACGCCGCGCTCGAGACGATGCTCGGCTCGGAGCTCGGCACCCGGGTCGTCGGCGCCCGCTGACGTCGCCGCGGAGCGGTCCGACGCACACGCGCCGGTAGGCTTGCCCGGTGACGATCCGCATCTCGCCGAGCATCCTGTCCGCCGACTTCGCGAACCTCGAGCGTGAACTCCACCGCATCGAGAGCGCCGACCTGGTGCACGTCGACGTGATGGACAACCACTTCGTGCCGAACCTGACGCTCGGGCTGCCGATCGTCGAGCGCCTGCAGCAGGTCTCCCCGGTGCCGCTCGACGTCCACCTCATGATCACCGACGCCGACGTCAACGCGCCGAAGTACGCCGAGACCGGTGCGTCGAGCGTGACGTTCCACTTCGAGGCCGCGGACGACCCCGTGGCCACGGCCGCCGCGATCCGCTCGAACGGGGCCCGTGCCGCCGTCGCGGTGAAGCCAGGCACCCCGATCACCCAGGTGCTGCACCACCTCGACGCCTACGACATGATCCTGCTCATGACCGTCGAGCCCGGCTTCGGCGGGCAGTCGTTCATGCCGTCCGTGATGCCGAAGCTCGCCGACGCACGTGCGGCGGTCGACGCCTCCGGGCTCGACGTGTGGCTCGAGGTCGACGGCGGCATCTCGGTGGACACCGTGCCCGAGGCCGTCCGCAGCGGTGCCGACACGCTCGTCGCCGGGTCGGCCGTCTACGGCGGTGAGCCCGCCGCGCGGATCACGGACCTGCGCGAAGCGGCCGCGCGGGCGCGGGCATGAGCGCGACCCGTCCGGACGGTACGTCGGAAGCGTCAGCGGAGACCGGTAGCCTGGACCGCGTGAAGACGTTCGACGACCTGTTCCAGGAGCTCACCGAGAAGGCGCGCACGCGCCCCGAGGGCTCCGGCACCGTCGCCGAACTGGACGCCGGCGTGCACCAGATCGGCAAGAAGATCGTGGAAGAAGCGGCCGAGGTCTGGATGGCGGCCGAGTACGAGGGCGACGAGCGCACCTCGGAGGAGATCTCGCAGCTCGTGTACCACCTGCAGGTCCTCATGGTCGCGAAGGGGCTGTCCCCGGCGGACATCTGGCGACATCTGTAGGACGCGCTCGGGCCCGCCCGTGCACCGACCTCGATCCGCCACGACCCCGACCAGAAAGCAGACCCCCTGATGCTCCGCATCGCCGTGCCCAACAAGGGCTCCCTGTCCGAGACCGCGTCCGACATGCTGCGCGAGGCCGGGTACGCCGGTCGCCGCGACCCGAAGGCGCTGCACCTGCTCGACGAGCGCAACGGCGTCGAGTTCTTCTTCCTCCGCCCGCGGGACATCGCGACCTACGTCGGCTCCGGCGCACTCGACGTCGGCATCACCGGCCGCGACCTGCTGCTCGACTCCGGTTCCGAGGCGCACGAGGTCGACGCGCTCGGCTTCGCCGACTCCACGTTCCGGTTCGCCGGCACGCCGGGCAGGTACAGCACCCTGCAGGACCTCGACGGCGTCCGCGTCGCGACGAGCTACCCGGGCCTGGTCGGCGACTTCCTCGCTCGCCACGGGGTGACGGCGACGCTCGTCAAGCTCGACGGGGCGGTCGAGAGCGCCGTGCGTCTCGGTGTCGCCGACGCCGTGGCCGACGTGGTGTCGACGGGCAGCACGCTGCGGCAGGCCGGCCTCGAGATCTTCGGTCCGGTCATCCTCGAGTCGACCGCGTTGCTGGTGTCGACCGACGAGACGATCCCGGGCATCGACGTGCTCCGCCGTCGACTGCAGGGTGTGCTCGTCGCGCGCGGCTACGTCATGCTCGACTACGACATCCCCACCGCGCTGCTCGAGCAGGCGACGGCCGTCGCGTCCGGCATCGAGTCCCCGACGGTGTCGCCGCTGCACGGCCGCGACTGGTCCGCGGTGCGCGTGATGATCCCGCGCGACGACGCGAACCTCATCATGGACGCCCTGTACGACCTCGGGGCGCGCGCCATCCTCGTCAGCCCGATCCACGCGGCGCGGCTGTGACCGCGGCAGCCACGGCGCCGGGCGGCGTGGCCGTCCGGGTCATCCCGTGCCTCGACGTCCAGGGCGGCCGGGTCGTCAAGGGCGTCAACTTCCTCGACCTGCAGGACGCCGGCGACCCGGTCGAGCTCGCCGCGCGCTACTACGAGCAGGGTGCCGACGAGCTGACGTTCCTCGACGTCGGTGCGACGGTCGAGAACCGCGCCACGATGTACGACACGGTCACCCGCACCGCCGAGCAGGTGTTCATCCCGCTCACGGTGGGTGGCGGCGTCCGCTCCGTCGACGACGTGTCCCGCCTGCAGCAGTGCGGTGCGGACAAGATCGGCGTGAACAGCGCTGCGATCGCCCGACCCGACCTCGTCGGCGAGATCGCCGACCGGTTCGGCGCGCAGGCAGTCGTGTTGTCGCTCGACGTCAAGCGCTCCGACCGCACCGCGTCCGGCTTCGTGGTCACCACGCACGGTGGCCGCACCGAGACCGACATCGACGCGATCGCCTGGGCGCGCGACGCCGTCGAGCGGGGTGCGGGGGAGCTGCTCGTCAACTCCATCGACGCGGACGGCACGAAGAACGGGTTCGACCTCGAACTCGTCGCCGCGGTGGGCTCGGTCGCGCGGGTCCCGGTCATCGCTTCGGGAGGCGCGGGTCGGGTCGACCACTTCGCCCCCGCCGTCGACGCGGGTGCGGATGCCCTCCTCGCCGCGTCCGTCTTCCACCGTGGCGAGATGACGGTGGGCGACGTCAAGGCCGCGCTGCGCGCGACCGGCCACGCCGTCCGCTGAACCGCAGCCGCCCGCTGATCCGCCGCCGTAGGCTAGGAGTCTCATGACCGACAGCACCAGCACCGACACCGACGCGGTCCTCGACCGCGCACGTTTCGGTGCGGACGGGCTGCTCCCCGCCATCGTGCAAGAGGAGTCGTCGAAGGACGTCCTCATGCTCGGGTACATGGACCGGGAAGCGCTCCGCCGCACCCTCACCGAGGGGCGCGTGACCTTCTGGTCGCGGTCGCGGAACGAGTACTGGCGGAAGGGCGACACGTCGGGGCACGCGCAGTACGTGCGCGACGCGGCGTTCGACTGCGATGCCGACACCCTGCTCGTCACCGTGCAGCAGGTCGGGGCCGCGTGCCACACCGGGGCGCACCGCTGCTTCGACGTCGACCCGCTCGCGCCCACGACGGCGTCCGCCCCGACCGGCACAGCGGCGTCGGCGCCGACGGACGCGACCGCGTCTGCCCCGGCCGACACGGCAGTGGAGGCGACCCGATGACGGCTGCGACGATCTCCGATGCGCCGCACACGACCTCCCGGCCGGAGTTCGACGCCCTGCTGACCGACCACCGCGTCGTGCCGGTGGTGCGCGCGCTCTACGCCGACAGCGAGACGCCGGTGGGTGTCTACCGGAAGCTCGCCGACGGCCGGCCCGGGTCGTTCCTGCTGGAGTCCGCGGGCCAGGGCGGCCTCTGGTCGCGCTGGTCGTTCGTCGGTGTGCGCAGCTTCGGCGTCCTCACGCAGGAAGGCGACCGTGCCGCCTGGATCGACACCGGCATCGACGCCGAACGCGCGGTCGGCTCGCTCGACGGCGAACCGCTCGAGGTCCTGGCACGCCTGCACGAGCGCTGGGCCACCCCGCGGGTGCCCGGCTCCCCGCCGCTCGTCGGCGGGACGGTCGGGTTCATCGGGTGGGAGGCCGTGCGCCAGCTCGAGCACCTGCCGAACGTGCCGCCGGCCGACTTCGACGTGCCCGGACAGGCGCTGTCCTTCGTCTCCGAGCTCGTCGCGCTCGACCACCGCACGGGGCTCGTCCTGCTCGTCGCGAGTGTGCTGAACGACGGCACCGACGACGCCGACACGCTCTGGTCCGATGCGCAGCGCCGCCTGGACCGCCTGCAGGCCGATCTCGTCCAGCCGAGCCTCGCGACCGTCGCCGAGGCGTTCGAGATCGCCGAGCCGACGCCGACGCACCGCTCCACGCCGGACGAGTACATGGCCGCGGTCGAGCGCTCGAAGGAGTTCATCCGCGACGGCGACGTGTTCCAGGTCGTGGTCTCGCAGCGCTTCGACCACGAGGTGACCGCCGACCCGCTCGACGTGTACCGGGTCCTCCGGACCCTGAACCCGAGTCCCTACATGTACTTCCTCGCCCTGGCGGACACCGCCGACGAGCGGTACTGGATCGTCGGCGCCTCGCCCGAGGCCCTGGTGAAGGTGCAGTCCGGACGCGCCATCACCCACCCGATCGCCGGGTCGCGTCCACGTGGTGCGACCCCGGAGGAGGACGTCCGCTTCGGCGACGACCTGCTCGACGACCCGAAGGAACGCGCCGAGCACCTGATGCTCGTCGACCTGGCCCGCAACGACCTGCAGAAGGTCTGCGAGCCCGGCACGGTCGCGGTCACCGAGTTCATGACGGTCGAGCGTTTCAGCCACATCATGCACCTGGTGTCGAGCGTCGAGGGTGCGGTGCGCCCGGGGATGTCCGCCATCGACGTGTTCCGGGCGACGTTCCCGGCTGGCACCCTGTCCGGTGCGCCGAAGCCCCGCGCGCTGGAGATCATCGACGAGCTCGAACCGGCGAAGCGCGGTGCCTACGCCGGTGTCGTCGGCTACTTCGACTTCGCCGGCGACGCGGACATCGCGATCGCGATCCGCACGGCCCTGATCAAGGACGGCGTGGCACGGGTGCAGGCCGGTGCCGGCCTGGTGGCGGACTCCGACCCCGCCACCGAGCACGAGGAGACCATCAACAAGGCTGCGGCACCCCTGCGGGCCGTCGCCACGGCGAACCGGATGCGCGAGGTGCGCTCGTGAAGCGCTCACGCCCGATCGTCGTCGTCGCCGGACTGCTCGTGGCGGGCATCATCATGCTCGCGTGGACGCAGACCTGGTTCACCGTGGACCTGCACGCCGGTGCCGCCGTCACCTCGACGGTCGACGCCGACGGTGCCGCGGTCGTCCCGCAGTACACCGCCCTGGCGATCGCGAGCCTGGCCCTCTTCCTCGCGATGACCATCGCCGGCCGGGTGTTGCGCATCGTGCTCGCGTGCGTCGAGATCCTGCTCGGACTCGGCGTCGTGGTGAGCGGCATCACCGCACTCGGCGACCCGGTCGCCGCGGCGAAGGGTGCCGTCGGCGCGGTGGCCGGTGTCAGCGACCTGACCGCGGTACGCCGTGTCGTGTCCGGCGTCGACGTGTCGCTCTGGCCAGCCGTGGGCATCGCCGGTGGCGTCCTCGCCGTCCTGCTCGGTGTCGTCGTCATCGTCGTGCAGCGTGCGTGGCCCGGTCCGAGCCGGAAGTACGGCGCGGCGACCGCCGGAGCCGCCGCCGACGCCCGCGCCGCAGCCCCCGTCGAGCGCGACGCCGTCGTGGACTGGGACGACCTCAGTGCTGGGGTCGACCCGACCGACGGCACGGTAGGATCGGATGGGCGTCGGTCGACCGACGACGCCGGAGCAGAACGAGGAGCACCGTGAGCAACACTGAGCCCGCAGAACTCGGCGAAGGCCACTCGCCGGCCGCCTGGACCGCCGTCGTGATCATGCTGATCGGATTCGCGGCAGGCACGCTGTTCTTCTGGTTCGACCAGCCGTGGGGCGTCTGGGTCTCCGCTGCCGTCGTCGTCATCGGCCTCGTCATCGGCGCGGTCATGGCCAAGGCCGGCTACGGCGTGAACGGCCCGAAGTACGTCGCCAAGCACCACGCCGAGTAGGACTCGCATGCCGAACGTGCTCGAGACCCTCGTCGCGGGCGCGCTCGAGGACGCCGCCGCCCGTCGCGTCGACCGCCCGTACTCGGACGTCGAACGCGACCTCGACCGGGTGGCGTCGCCGCTCGACGCCCTCGCGTTCCTCGCCCCGGGCGACCGTGTGAAGATCCTCGCCGAGGTCAAGCGCGCCAGCCCGTCCCGTGGCTCGATGGCCCCCATCGAGGATCCGGCCGCCCTCGCGGCCGACTACGAGCGCGGCGGCGCATCGACGATCAGCGTCCTGACCGAGGGACGCAAGTTCCTCGGCAGCCTCGCCGACCTCGAAGCCGTCAAGGCCCGCGTGGGCATCCCCGTGCTGCGCAAGGACTTCATCGCCGACCCGTACCAGGTCGTCGAGGCCCGGGCCGCCGGAGCCGACGTCGTGCTGCTCATCGTGGCCGCGCTCGAGCAGCAGCAGCTGGTCGAGCTCCACACGCTGGCCGAAGAACTCGGCATGGGCGTGCTGGTCGAGGCGCACTCCGCCGACGAGGTCTCCCGTGGCCTCGACGCCGGTGCGCGGATCCTCGGCGTCAACGCGCGCGACCTCACCGACTTCTCGCTCGACCGCGACCTCTTCGGGTCGCTCGCCGACCGCATCCCCGACGGGGTCGTGCGCGTCGCCGAGTCCGCCGTCGCCGGTCCCGCCGACGTCGCCCACTACCGTGCAGCGGGTGCCGACGTCGTCCTGGTCGGGGAAGCCCTCGTCACGGGTTCAGACCCCGCCACCACCCTCGCGTCGTTCATCGAGGCCGCCGACCGCGGCTGAACGTTCCACCCGTCCGACCACCGGCACCGCCGGCCGCGTCGGACACGTCCCGGGAAGACCCATCGTGACCTCACTCCGCGACCTGCACGGCCCGTACTTCGGTGACTTCGGCGGACGCTTCGTCCCCGAGTCGCTCGTCCTCGCACTCGACGAACTCGAGGCAGCCTTCCGCACGGCCTGGGCTGACCCGGCCTTCCGTGCCGAGCTCGACGAGCTCCAGCGCGACTACACCGGTCGTCCGTCGATCATCACCGAGGTGCCGCGGTTCGCGAAGCACGCCGGTGGTGCCCGCGTGATCCTGAAGCGCGAGGACCTGAACCACACCGGCTCGCACAAGATCAACAACGTGCTCGGTCAGGCGCTCGTGGCCCGTCGGCTCGGCAAGACCCGCCTCATCGCGGAGACCGGTGCCGGCCAGCACGGCGTGGCCACGGCGACCGCCGCGGCGCTGTTCGGCATGGACTGTGTCGTGTACATGGGTGCCGTCGACACCGAGCGGCAGGCGCTCAACGTCGCCCGGATGCGCCTGCTCGGCGCCGAGGTGATCCCGGTCGAGACCGGATCGCGCACGCTGAAGGACGCCATCAACGAGGCACTCCGCGACTGGGTGGCGAACGTCGACTCGACCCACTACCTGCTCGGCACGGTCGCCGGCCCGCACCCGTTCCCCGAAATGGTGCGCGAGTTCCACAAGGTGATCGGCGAAGAAGCCCGCCAGCAGGTCCTCGACCGCGTCGGGCGTCTCCCGGACGCCGTCGCCGCGTGCGTCGGCGGCGGCTCGAACGCGATGGGGATCTTCGAGGCGTTCCTCGACGACGAGTCCGTCGCGCTGCACGGCTTCGAGGCCGGTGGCGACGGCGTCGAGACCGGTCGGCACGCCGCGAGCATCACGCTCGGTCGCGAAGGCGTCCTGCAGGGCGCGAAGTCCTACCTGATGCAGGACGAGGACGGCCAGACCATCGAGAGCCACAGCATCTCCGCCGGGCTCGACTACCCGAGCGTCGGGCCGGAGCACGCCTACCTGGCGTCGATCGGTCGCGCGCAGTACGCGCCGATCACCGACACCGAGGCGATGGAGGCGTTCCGGCTGCTCAGCCAGACCGAGGGCATCATCCCGGCGATCGAGTCGTCGCACGCGCTGGCCGGTGCGATCAAGCTCGGCAAGGAGCTCGGCCCCGAGGGCGTCGTGCTCGTGAACCTGTCCGGCCGTGGCGACAAGGACGTGGCGTCCGCCAGCCGCTACTTCGGCATCCTCGACGAGAACGCGGTGCAGCTGTGACCACGAACCAGACCGTCGCCACGACGATCGACACCGCCAACGCCGAGCGTGCCGGGGCCGTCGTCGGCTACCTGCCCGCCGGGTACCCCGACGTGCAGACCAGCGTCGACGCCGCGGTCGCCCTCGCCGAGAACGGTGTGGACGTCATCGAGCTCGGCTTGCCGTACTCCGACCCCGTCATGGACGGCCCGGTCATCCAGCGTGCGGCCGAGGAGAGCCTGGCGAACGGCTTCCGCGTCGCGCAGGTCTTCGACGCCGTGCACCAGATCACCGAGCGTGCCGACGTACCGGTGCTCGTGATGACGTACTGGAACCCGGTGCTCCGCTACGGCGTCGACCGCTTCGCCGACGACCTCGTCGCCGCCGGAGCCGCCGGCCTCATCACGCCCGACCTGATCCCGGACGAAGCCACCGAGTGGATGACCTCGTCGGAGCGCACGGGCCTGGACCGCGTGTTCCTCGCGGCACCGTCCTCGTCCGACGCCCGCATGCAGCAGGCGGTGCAGGCGAGCCGCGGGTTCGTCTACGCCGTCTCGACGATGGGCGTCACCGGAGCACGGGCCGGCGTCGACGTCGCCGCGCGCACCGTGGTGTCCCGGCTCCGCGACGCCGGCGTCGCGCGGACGTGCGTCGGTCTCGGCATCTCGACGGCCGAGCAGGTCGCCGAGGTCCTGGAGTACGCCGACGGCGCGATCGTCGGCTCGGCCTTCGTCCGTGCACTGGCCGACCTCGGGGTGCAGGGGGTCGCCGACCGCGCGGCCGACCTCACCACCGGCGCCCGCCGCTCCTAGTCCAGTTCCTGGCGGGCCCACGGTCCGCGCTACAGTGAGCGGGGCCGACGACACGTCGACACCGCGACCCGTCAGTACCGAAAGGCGATCGTTCCTCCATGCCCCTCCTGAGCATCCCGAGCCCGAGCACCGCCTGGCAGTACTTCGACCTGACCGCCTGGCTGCGCGACGTGTTCGGTTGGTCGCTGCCGCTCGACTTCCGCATCCACGCGTACGCGATCTGCATCCTGCTCGGGATCGTCGCCGCGGTCCTGCTCGCGAACCGCCGCCTCAACGCGCGCGGCGTCGAGCGCTGGATCATCATCGACATCGCGATCTGGGCGGTGCCCGCCGGCATCATCGGCGGCCGGCTCTTCCACGTGTTCACGCACGTGTCCGACTACTTCGGCCCCGGCATCGACCCGCTGTCCTTCCTGTACATCTGGGAGGGCGGGCTCGCCATCTTCGGCGCCCTGATCCTCGGGTCGGTGGGTGCCTGGATCGGCTGCCGCCAGGTCGGCCTACGGTTCACGTCGTTCATCGACGCCGTCGTGCCCGGGGTGCTGCTCGCGCAGGCGTTCGGCCGGCTCGGCAACTACTTCAACCACGAGCTCTTCGGCATGCCGACCAACCTGCCGTGGGGCCTGCAGATCGAGTCGACGAACGCCGCGTTCCCGAAGGGCCTGCCCGAGGGCACGCTGTTCCACCCGACGTTCCTCTACGAGATCATCTGGAACGTCGTCGGCGTCGTCGTCATCCTGCTGCTCGACAAGAAGTTCCGGCTGCACTGGGGCAAGGTCCTGTCGCTCTACCTGATCTGGTACGGCATCGGCCGCTCGGTGCTCGAGTCCATCCGCGTCGACACGAGCGAGACCTTCTTCGGTATCCGGACGAACGTGTGGATGTCGTTCGCGGCGATCCTGCTCGGCATCATCATCTTCATCGTGCAGACCCGTCGGCACACCGGCAAGGAGCCGAGCCCGTACCTGCCCGGTCGCGAGCCCCGTCCGAAGTCCGATGTAGACTCCGAGAACACCTTCTCGGAGCACGAGGACGACGACGAACGCCTCGTCGCCCAGGGCTCCGGAGCGGTCACGACTCCCACTGACCGCGCCTAGGAGCACTCCTCCCCGCCACAAGCGGGGCACGGGCACCAGTCCCGCCCGTCTGGGCGGAACGCACCACCGGGCCACCGCTGTCCCTGTTCCACTTCCTCGTGAGGACGGTTCCCCCATGGCGCTCCAGCCACTCCAGCCCTCGGCACCGAAGTCCCTCGTGCCGCCGCACCGGCGGTTCTCGGCGGTCCCCGACGCCACCGGCATGTACGACCCGGCGAACGAGAAGGACGCCTGCGGTCTCGCGATGGTCGCGACGCTGCGCGGGACGCCCGGCCACGACATCGTCGACGCTGCACTCGGCGCCCTCCGCAACCTCGAGCACCGCGGTGCCGTCGGTTCGGACGCCGGCACGGGCGACGGCGCGGGCATCCTGTGCCAGGTGCCGGACGAGTTCCTGCGCGCCGTGGTGCCGTTCGACCTGCCGGCGGCGGGGGAGTACGCGGTCGGCACGGCCTACCTGCCGACCGACGAGGGCGACCGGCACGCCGTCAAGGGCGCCGTCGAACGACTGGCGCGCGAAGAGGGCCTGAAGGTCCTCGGCTGGCGCGAGGTCCCGGTGCGTCCCGAGGTGCTCGGCACCCTGGCGCGTGCGGCCATGCCCGCGTTCGAGCAGCTGTTCGTCGCCTCGGTGCGCCACGACGTGCACGGCGCCTCGTGGAGCGGCATCGCCCTCGACCGCCAGACCTACCGGCTGCGCAAGCGCGCCGAGCACGCGAACGACCTGTACTTCATGTCGCTGTCGAGCCGCACCATGGTCTACAAGGGCATGGTCACGACGCTGCAGCTCGAGCCGTTCTACCCGGACCTCAGCGACGACCGCTTCGCGTCGAAGCTCGCGATCGTGCACTCGCGCTACTCGACCAACACGTTCCCGTCGTGGCCGCTCGCCCAGCCCTTCCGGACGATCGCGCACAACGGTGAGATCAACACGGTGCGCGGCAACCGCAACTGGATGCGCGCACGGCAGTCGCAGCTCGAGAGCGAACTGCTCGGCGACGTGGCGCCGCTGCTGCCGATCGTCAGCCCCGGTGCGAGCGACTCGGCGTCGTTCGACGAGGTGCTCGATCTCCTGACCCTGACCGGCCGGACGCTGCCGCACGCGGTGTCGATGATGGTGCCGGAGGCCTGGGAGAACCAGGTCGGGATGGACCCGGAGCTGCGGGCGTTCTACGAGTACCACTCGATGCTCATGGAGCCGTGGGACGGTCCGGCCGCCATCACCTTCACCGACGGTTCGCTCGTCGGCGCGACCCTCGACCGCAACGGGCTGCGTCCCGGTCGCTTCCTCGTCACCGACGACGGGCTCATCGTCATGGGGTCCGAGACCGGTGTCATCGACGTGCCCGCCGCGAAGGTCGTCCGCAAGGGCCGGCTGCGCCCCGGCCGGATGTTCCTGGTGGACACCGAGGCCGGCCGCATCATCGAGGACGACGAGGTCAAGCAGGGCCTGGCGTCGTCCGGCCCGTGGGGCGAATGGCTCGACGAGGGCCGCATCAACCTGAACGACCTGCCCGACCGCGAGCACATCGTGCACACCCCGGCGTCGGTCACCCGCCGCCAGCGTGCCTTCGGCTACACCGAGGAAGAAGTCCGCATCCTGCTCCGCCCGATGGCGCAGGTGGGCGCGGAGCCGCTCGGTGCGATGGGGTCCGACACCCCGATCGCGGTGCTGTCGCAGCGCCCCCGGCTGCTGTTCGACTACTTCACCCAGCAGTTCGCCCAGGTGACGAACCCGCCGCTCGACTCGATCCGCGAGCAGGTCATCACCTCGATGGGCATGGGGCTCGGTCCGGAGCGCAACCTGCTGTCGGCCGGTCCCGAGCACGCGAAGCAGATCACGCTGGACTTCCCGGTGATCGACAACGACCAGCTCGCCAAGGTGCAGCACTTCGAGACGGAGTCAGGACGGCACCTGACCGTCACGATCAAGGGCCTGTACCGCGTCGACGCCGGCAAGAAGGCGATGCAGAAGCGCATCGCCGCCGTGTGCGACGAGGTCGACGCCGCCATCGAGTCGGGCAAGCAGTTCATCGTGCTGTCGGACCGTGACGGCAACGCCGAGCAGGCGCCCGTGCCGAGCCTGTTGCTGCTCGCCGCCGTGCACCACCACCTGATCCGCACCGAGCAGCGCATGAAGGTCGGCCTGATCGTCGAGGCCGGCGACGTGCGCGAGGTCCACCACGTGGCGTCCCTCATCGGCTACGGCGCGTCGGCGATCAACCCGTACCTCGCGATGGAGACCTGCGAGAACCTGGTCCGTGCCGGCATGATCACCGGGATCACCCCGGAACAGGCCGTCAAGAACGTGATCAAGGCGCTCGGCAAGGGCGTCCTGAAGATCATGTCGAAGATGGGCATCTCGACGGTGTCGAGCTACGCCGGCGCCCAGGCGTTCGAAGCCGTGGGGCTCAGCCAGGAGTTCGTCGACAAGTACTTCACCGGCACGTCGTCGATCCTCGGTGGGGTCGACATCGACGTCATCGCGAAGGAGAACGCCGAGCGGCACGCCCAGGCGTACCCGCAGGACGGCGCGGTCCTGTCCCACGAGCGGCTGCAGACCGGCGGCGAGTACCAGTGGCGTCGCGAAGGCCCCCCGCACCTGTTCAACCCGGACACCGTCTTCCGGCTGCAGCACGCCACCCGTGCCCGCCGCTACGACATCTTCCGTGAGTACTCGAGCGCCGTGGACGACCAGTCCGAGGAGCTCATGACGCTGCGCGGGCTGTTCCGCTTCAAGCACGGGGTCCGGAAGCCCGTCGCGCTCGACGAGGTCGAGTCGATCGAGTCGATCGTCAAGCGCTTCAACACCGGCGCGATGTCGTACGGCTCCATCTCGAAGGAAGCCCACGAGACGCTCGCGATCGCGATGAACCGCCTCGGTGGTCGCTCGAACACGGGTGAGGGCGGCGAGGACGTCGACCGGCTGCTCGACCCCGAGCGCCGCAGCGCGATCAAGCAGGTCGCCTCCGGGCGCTTCGGCGTGACGAGCATGTACCTCACCCACGCCACCGACATCCAGCTGAAGATGGCGCAGGGTGCGAAGCCCGGCGAGGGCGGCCAGCTGCCCCCGCAGAAGGTGTACCCGTGGGTCGCACGCACCCGGCACGCCACCGCCGGGGTCGGCCTCATCTCGCCGCCGCCGCACCACGACATCTACTCGATCGAGGACCTCAAGCAGCTGATCTTCGACGTGAAGCGCGCCAACCCGTCCGCCCGCGTCCACGTGAAGCTCGTGAGCCAGTCCGGCATCGGCGCGGTCGCTGCCGGGGTGACGAAGGCCCTGGCCGACGTCGTGCTCGTGTCCGGGCACGACGGTGGCACGGGTGCGTCCCCGCTCAACTCGCTCAAGCACGCCGGGACCCCGTGGGAGATCGGCCTCGCCGAGACGCAGCAGACCCTCATGCTGAACGGCATGCGCGACCGCGTCGTCGTGCAGGTCGACGGGCAGATGAAGACCGGACGCGACGTCGTCGTGGCAGCCCTGCTCGGCGCCGAGGAGTACGGCTTCGCCACCGCTCCGCTCGTCGTCGAGGGCTGCATCCTGATGCGCGTGTGCCACCTCGACACGTGTCCCGTGGGGGTCGCGACGCAGAACCCCGAGCTCCGCAAGCGCTTCTCCGGCAAGCCCGAGTTCGTCGTGAACTTCTTCGAGTTCATCGCGCAGGAAGTGCGCGAGCTCCTCGCCGAGCTCGGCTTCCGCACCCTCGACGAGGCGATCGGCCGGTCCGACGCCCTCGACGTCGACCGTGCCCTCGAGCACTGGAAGGCATCAGGGCTCGACCTCGCACCGGTCCTCGCGGGTCCGCACTTCGAGGACGCCGAGCCGCGTCGCCACCAGCGGGAGCAGGACCACGAGCTCGAGCAGCACTTCGACGTCGGGCTGATCCAGCAGACCGCCGACGTGCTCGACCACGGTGGTTCGATCGCGCTCGACCTGCCCATCCGCAACACCGAACGCGCGGTCGGCACGATGCTCGGCCACGAGGTCACGAAGCGGCACGGCGAGCACGGGCTGCCCAGCGGCTCGATCGACGTCACGCTGCGCGGTTCCGCCGGGCAGTCGCTCGGCGCGTTCATGCCCGCTGGCATCACCCTGCGCCTCATCGGCGACAGCAACGACTACGTCGGCAAGGGCCTGTCCGGTGGCGAGATCATCGTCCGGCCGGACGCCGGCTCGGGCTTCGACCCGGCGCAGAACGTCATCGCCGGCAACGTGATCGGCTACGGCGCGACCCAGGGCAGCATGTTCATCCGCGGGATCGTGGGCGAGCGCTTCCTGGTGCGCAACTCGGGGGCGACCGCGGTGGTCGAGGGTGTGGGCGACCACGCGCTCGAGTACATGACCGGCGGCCTCGCGCTCATCCTGGGCGAGACCGGTCGGAACCTCGGGGCCGGCATGTCCGGCGGCACCGCCTACGTCCGTGGTCTGCGCGAGGAGCACGTCAACACCGACGCCCTCGCGACCGGTGAACTCCGGCTCGAGGCGCTCGACAGCGCCGACGTCGCGATCGTCACCGACCTGCTCACCCGGCACGCCGAGGAGACCGGTTCGACGCTCGCGTCCGACCTGCTCGAGTCCGGCGACCTGAGCGACTTCGTCAAGGTGCTGCCGCGCGACTACGCGGCGGTGCTGGAGACCCGTCAGCGCGCCGTCGACGAGGGGCTCGACCCCGACGGCGACGTCGTCTGGAATCGAATCATGGAGGTGACCGGTGGCTGAGCGTCGAGCACGTGTGGAACCGGCAGCGCCCAACACGACCACGGAGGTGACCGGTGGCTGACCCCAAGGGATTCCTCAAGGTCCAGGAACGCGAACTGCCGGCACGGCGCCCCGTGCCCGTCCGGCTCATGGACTGGAAAGAGGTCTACGAGCAGCAGGAGTCCGGCGCCCTCAAGCGCCAGGCCGGCCGCTGCATGGACTGCGGCGTGCCGTTCTGCCACCAGGGCTGCCCCCTCGGCAACCTGATCCCGGAGTGGAACGACCTGACCTGGCGTGGCGAGGGCCGCCAGGCGATCGAGCGACTGCACGCGACGAACAACTTCCCGGAGTTCACGGGCCGGCTGTGCCCCGCTCCGTGCGAGTCCTCGTGCGTACTCGGCATCAACCAGCCGCCGGTGACGATCAAGCAGGTCGAGGTCTCGATCATCGACGACGCGTTCCAGAACGGCTGGGTCACCCCGCACCCGCCGGAGCGCCTGACGGGCAAGACCGTCGCCGTCGTGGGTTCCGGCCCCGCCGGGCTGGCCGCCGCGCAGCAGCTCACGCGCGCCGGGCACACCGTGGCCGTCTACGAGCGTGACGACCGCATCGGTGGGCTGCTCCGCTACGGGATCCCGGACTTCAAGATGGAGAAGCGCCAGATCGACGCGCGCCTCTCCCAGATGCAGGCCGAGGGCACCCGCTTCCGTGCGGGCGTCGAGATCGGCCGCGACATCACCTGGGACGACCTGAAGTCGCGCTACGACGCGGTCGTCGTCGCCACCGGAGCCACGGTGCCGCGCGACCTGCCGATCCCGGGGCGCGACCTCGAGGGCGTGCACTTCGCGATGGACTACCTGGTGCAGCAGAACAAAGCGAACGCCGGCACCCGGGTCGACAACCAGCTGACCGCCGAGGGCAAGCACGTCGTCGTGATCGGCGGCGGTGACACCGGTGCGGACTGCATCGGCACCGCGCACCGGCAGGGCGCCCTGAGCGTGACGAACCTGGCGATCGGCAAGCAGCCGCCGCTGGAGCGTCCGTCCGAGCAGCCGTGGCCGATGTTCCCGACCGTCTTCGAGGTCACGAGCGCCCACGAAGAGGGCGGCGAGCGGCACTTCCTCGCCTCGACCGTCGAGTTCCTGGCGAACGAGGCCGGCGAGGTCCGTGCGCTCCGCGTCGCCGAGACCGAGTACCTCGACGGCCGTCGCGTGCCGAAGGCCGGCTCCGAGCGTGAGATCCCCGCAGACCTCGTCCTCGTCGCGATGGGCTTCACCGGTCCGGAATCCGACACGATCGAGCCCCAGCTCGGTCTGCCGACGACGGTGTCCGGTGCGCTCGACCGCCGCGCCGACTACACGACGAACGAGGCGGGCGTGTTCGTCGCCGGTGACGCCGGCCGCGGGCAGTCGCTGATCGTCTGGGCGATCGCCGAGGGCCGTGCCGCGGCGGCGAAGGTCGACGAGTACCTCGAGGGCTCGACGATCCTGCCGGCGCCGGTGAAGGCGACCGACCGCGCGATCTCGGTCTGAGACGACCGATCACCGCATGACCAGCCACCACCAGATGCTCACCCCCCGGTGAGCGAGGGGCCACCAGCACTCGATAAGGTGCTGGTGGCCTCGCTTCGTTCCGCGCGGCCCCACAGCGCGGAAACCAGAGCATCACCCACCACCACGAAGGAATCCATTGAGACGCGCAAAGATCGTTTCGACGCTCGGACCGGCAACGTCGGACTACGAGACCGTCAAGGAGATCATCGAAGCGGGCGTCGACGTCGCCCGACTCAACCTCAGCCACGGTGACTACAGCGTCCACGAGGCCAACTACGTGAACGTCCGTCGCGCTGCCGAGGAGCTCGGCAAGCCGGTCGCGATCCTCGTCGACCTGCAGGGTCCGAAGATCCGTCTGGCCAAGTTCGCCGACGGCCCGCACGACCTGGCGGTCGGCGACGTCTTCACGATCACGACCGAGGACGTCCCCGGCTCCAAGGAGATCTGCGGCACGACGTTCAAGGGCCTGCCCCAGGACGTCAAGCCCGGCGACCCGCTGCTCATCGACGACGGTCGCGTCCGCCTGCGCGTGCTCGACACCGACGGCGTCCGCGTCCGCACCGAGGTCGTCGTCGGCGGCACGGTGTCGAACAACAAGGGCATCAACCTGCCCGGCGTCGCCGTCAACGTCCCCGCGCTGAGCGAGAAGGACGAGGCGGACCTCCGCTGGGCGATCCGTCAGGGCGCCGACCTCATCGCGCTGTCGTTCGTGCGCAACGCCGCCGACGTCGACCGCGCCCACGAGATCATGGACGAGGAGGGCAAGCGCCTGCCCGTCATCGCCAAGGTCGAGAAGCCGCAGGCCGTCGACGCGCTCGAGGAGATCATCGACGCGTTCGACAGCATCATGGTCGCCCGCGGTGACCTGGGCGTCGAGCTGCCGCTCGAGGCCGTCCCGATCGTGCAGAAGCGCGCCGTCGAGCTGTCCCGCCGCATGGCGAAGCCGGTCATCGTCGCGACGCAGATGCTCGAGTCGATGATCTCGTCACCGATCCCGACCCGCGCCGAGACCTCCGACGTCGCGAACGCCGTCCTCGACGGTGCGGATGCGGTCATGCTCTCGGGCGAGACCAGCGTCGGCGAGTACCCGGTGCAGACCGTCCGCACGATGGCCCGCATCGTCGAGTCGACCGAGGACCACGGCCTCGAGCGCATCGCGCCGCTCGGCACCAAGCCGCGCACCCTCGGCGGTGCGATCACGCTCGCCGCGGTCGAGATCGCGGAGTTCACCGAGGCGTCGTACCTCTGCGTGTTCACCGAGTCCGGCGACTCGGCGCGCCGCATGTCGCGGCTGCGCCACGGCCTGCCGATCATCGCCTTCACCCCGAACGAGGCCACGCGTCGCCGCATGGCGCTCACCTGGGGCGTCCGCTCGTTCCTGGTCGAGCGCAAGACCCACACCGACGAGCTCTTCTCGCAGGTGGACGACGTCCTGCTCGAGAACGGTCTGGCCGCCCCCGGCGACCGCGTCATCGTGACGGCAGGCTCGCCTCCCGGGATCGAGGGATCGACGAACGACCTGCGCGTGCACCGGGTGGGCGATGCCCACGCCGAGGCCGCTCCGGCGTACGTGCGGGACTGATCCGCAGGATCCCGACGCCGACAGGGCGCGGACGGGAGGCACGGCGCACGAACACGCGTCGCCTCCGGTCCGCGCCCTGCCGTGTCTCCACGGCCCTGGTGGCGACCACCGGCCGGCCGCAGGCGGCAGGATGGCTGCTGTGAGCCTCCAGACCGAACACCCGGCGCCGCGCGCCGACGTCCGCCGCTGGCGCCGTTACCTGGCCGACGAACGCGCCGAGGGCGCGGTGTACCGCAACCTGGCCGCTCGGCGGTCCGGTGAGGAACGCGAGATCCTGGCCGCGCTGGCCGAGGCCGAGGGGCGGCACGAGCAGCACTGGCTCGACCTGCTCGGTGACGACGTCGGGCGTCCGCAGCGGGGCAGCCTGCGCACGCGGGTCCTCGCGACGCTGGCGAAGCGCTTCGGGTCGGTGTTCGTCCTCGCGTTGATGCAGCGGGCCGAGGACCGCTCGCCGTACGCCGACGACGACGATGCGACGGCGAGCATGGCGGCCGACGAGCGCATCCACGGCGAGGTGGTGCGCGGGCTCGCGAACCGTGGTCGGATGCGCTTGTCCGGCACGTTCCGCGCGGCGGTCTTCGGCGCCAACGACGGACTCGTGTCGAACCTGGCCCTCATCATCGGCATCAGCGCGTCGGGTGCCGACCGGCACTTCGTGCTGCTGAGCGGCATCGCGGGCCTGCTCGCCGGCGCCCTGTCGATGGGTGCGGGGGAGTACGTCTCCGTCCGGTCGCAGCGCGAACTGCTCGAGGCCTCCGCACCGCACCCCGAGGCCGGACGCGCGGTGGCGGACCTGGACGTCGACGCGAACGAGCTGGCCCTGGTGTATCGCGCCCGCGGGATGTCCGAGGCCGAGGCGACCGAGCACGCGGCGCACGTGCTGTCGGGCATCGGTGAGCGACACCCGTCGACCGGTCCGGTCACCGTCACCGACGACCACGAGGCGGTGGGAAACGGCCTGAGTGCCGCGGTGTCGAGCTTCCTGTTCTTCGCGTCGGGCGCGATCATCCCGGTCGTGCCGTTCCTGTTCGGCATGCAGGGGTGGGCGGCGATCGCGGTCGCCGGCACGCTCGTCGGCCTCGCCCTGCTCGGCACCGGTGCGGTCGTCGGCGTGCTGAGCGGGGCGTCGCCGGGCAAGCGGGCGTTCCGGCAGCTGGCGATCGGCTTCGGTGCAGCGGTCGTGACCTACGCGCTCGGGCTGCTGTTCGGCACCGGGGCCGCCTGACGCCTACCGTCGGACGGCGGCTCGTGGCGGGAGCAGCAGCAGGGCTGCGGCACCGACGACGATGAGGGCGATGCCGGCGAAGACCATGAACACGGTGAGCGCGAGGCCGGGTGCGACGAGCACGACGACGCCGCCGAGGATCGACAGCACGCCGCTCACCAGCGTCGGCACCCGGGACGACCCGGGGTGGCCGACGAAGCCGCCGACGATCGACACGATGCCCTCGATCACGAAGCCGACCCCGGCGAGCACGGCGTAGACGACCAGGGGGATCGCCGGGTCGAGCAGCGCGACGAGTCCGGCGACCGCGACGAGCGCACCGACGATCCCGGAGGTCCACCGCCACACCGTCGGCGTCCCGTGCCCGCGCGCCGCAGCCACGACCCGCAGGGCGCCGGCGACGACGAGGTACACGCCGAACAGCAGCGCCACGAGGACGAGCGACGGCCGGGGCCACACGATGGCGACGATCCCCAGGGCGATCGCGACGACCGCCGTGACGACGACGAACACCCGGAAGGTGCGGACGGCACGAGAATCCACGGACACTCCTCCTGATCGGACCCGCTGGAGTCCCGAACGCTACCCGGCCGACGGCGAGTCCGTGCGGTCCTCGGACCCGAGCGGGCGTGAGCCCGTGCAACCGGATGCAACCCCCGCGGTCGTACGGTGCGAGCAGCACGCGAACCGTGCGTGCCCCGACAGCGTCGTCGAAAGGCCACCACCATGACCATCGCACCATCGCCCACCAGCTACGCCGCACCCGGCGAACCGGGCTCCCTCGTGCAGTACCGATCGCGGTACGACCACTTCATCGGCGGCAAGTACGTCCCGTCGGCGAGCGGGCAGTACTTCGAGAACCCCACCCCCGTCACCGGCAAGGTCTTCACCGAGGTCGCACGCGGTGACTCCACCGACGTCGACCGTGCGGTGGCGGCGGGCTGGAAGGCGTTCCCGACGTGGGGCCGGACGAGCGCCGCCGAGCGCGCGGTCATCCTCAACAAGATCGCCGACCGCATGGAGGAGCACCTCGAGATGCTCGCGGTCGCCGAGACGTGGGAGAACGGCAAGCCGATCCGCGAGACCCTCGGCGCCGACATCCCGCTCGCGATCGACCACTTCCGGTACTTCGCCGGAGCGATCCGCGCGCAGGAGGGCTCGGCCGGCGAGATCGACCACGACACCGTGGCCTACCACTTCCACGAACCGCTCGGCGTGGTCGGACAGATCATCCCCTGGAACTTCCCGATCCTGATGGCCGTGTGGAAGCTGGCGCCGGCCCTGGCCGCGGGAAACTGCGTCGTGCTGAAGCCCGCCGAGCAGACCCCGGCGTCCATCCACGTGCTCGTCGAGCTCATCCGCGACCTCCTGCCCGCCGGCGTGCTCAACGTCGTCAACGGCTTCGGCATCGAGGTCGGCGCACCCCTTGCGCAGCACCCGGACATCCGGAAGATCGCGTTCACCGGCGAGACCACCACCGGTCGGCTGATCATGCAGTACGCCTCGCAGAGCCTCATCCCGGTGACGCTCGAGCTCGGCGGCAAGAGCCCGAACGTGTTCTTCCCCGACGTCGCCGCCGAGAAGGACTCGTTCTACGACAAGGCGCTCGAGGGCTTCACCTTCTTCAACCTCAACCAGGGCGAGGTGTGCACGTGTCCGTCCCGGGCGCTCGTGGCGAAGGAGATCTACGACGGGTTCGTCGCCGACGGGCTCGACCGGGTGCGCGCCGTCAAGCAGGGCCACCCGCTCGACCTGTCCACGATGATCGGCGCCCAGGCGTCCAACGACCAGCTCGAGAAGATCCTGAGCTACATCGACATCGGCAAGCAGGAGGGCGCGAAGCTGCTCACCGGCGGGGAGCGCGCGGACCTCGGCGGGGAGCTCTCCGGCGGGTACTACGTCACGCCGACGGTGTTCGAGGGCGTCAACTCGATGCGGATCTTCCAGGAGGAGATCTTCGGTCCCGTCCTCGCGCTGACGTCCTTCAGCGGCTACGACGACGCGATCGCCACGGCCAACGACACCCTCTACGGACTCGGTGCCGGTGTGTGGAGTCGCGAGGCCACGACGCTGTACCGCGCCGGCCGTGACATCCAGGCCGGACGCGTGTGGTCGAACACGTACCACCAGTACCCGGCCGGTGCGGCGTTCGGTGGGTACAAGCAGTCCGGCATCGGGCGCGAGAACCACAAGATGATGCTCGACCACTACCAGCAGACGAAGAACCTGCTCGTGTCCTACGCCGACGGTCCGATGGGCTTCTTCTGATGCCCGACACCGCACGCGTGGCGGTCACGCCGGCGGCGGGGGAGCTCCTGCGCACCCTCGCCGCCCGGCACGGCCCGCTGATGTTCCACCAGTCGGGCGGCTGCTGCGACGGCTCGAGCCCGATGTGCTACCCCGTCGGCATGTTCCGGACCGGCTCCGGCGACGTGCTGTTGGGGGCACTCGAGGTCGACGGCATCGACCCAGTCGAGGTGTACATGTCGGTGTCGCAGTTCGAGTACTGGAAGTACACGCACCTCACGATCGACGTCGTCGACGGTCGCGGTGGTGGGTTCTCGGTCGAGAGCCCCGAGGGCAAGCGGTTCCTGACCCGGTCGCGGATGTTCGACGACGCCGAGCTGGCCGATCTCGGCCTGGTCCCGGTCGCGCACCGGACGTAGGCTGGCCGTACTCGTCGCGACGGTGCGGCGGGTGGGGCCGATCGGAGGACGCATGCGCGCACCCGACCGGCTCCGCCCGCTCGTCGCCGCGTCCTGGCGGCGGTCTGCGGCGGTCGACCCGGACGGGCTCCCCGCGCTGGCGCTCGGAGACGACGAGCTCGACGCCGCTCGCCGGGACGGTCCCCTCGCCACCCTGCTGCCCGTCGTCCGGCACCTGCTGCTCGACGACACCCGGTCCGCCGGATGCGTCCTGGCCGTCGGCGACGCCTCCGGTCGGTTGGTGTGGGTCGACGGCGCGCGGACGGCCCGACGTGCTGCCGAGGACATGGGCTTCGTCCCCGGGGCCGACTGGGCCGAGGACCGCGTCGGCACGAGCGCGCCCGGTACCGCCCTGCGGCTCGACCGGCCGGTGCAGATCCGCTCGGACGAGCACTACGCCAACGCCGTCAAGCCGTGGTCGTGCACCGCCGTGCCCGTGCACGATGCCCACGGGACCACCGTCGGTGTGCTCGACCTGACGGGTGACGACCGGGCCGTCGAACGGCACACCCTCTCACTGCTCGCGGCCACGGTCGCCGCTGCCGAAGCGCAGCTCGCCCTGGCCGCGAGCCGGGTGCCGGGGTCCGCCGCGTCGACGCCGCGCGCGCTCGTCGCAGAGCTGTCGGTCCTCGGCACCGACACCGCCGTCCTGCGCGTCCACGACCGCCGGGTCCACCTGTCCGCGCGCCACTCCGAGCTCCTGGTCGTCCTCGCCGCCCACCCCGACGGGTTGGCGGCCGCCGACCTCGCGCACGCCGTGTACGGCGACGCCGGCGCCGTCGTGACGCTGCGCGCCGAGGTGGTGCGGCTCCGACGGGTCCTCGCGGAGCACGCGTCGGGCGTGACCGTGACGTCGCGACCGTACCGGGTGACCGGGATGGCGACCGACGTCGACACCGTGCTGTCCGCGCTCGACCGCGGGGCGCGCCTCCAGGCCGTCGACCGCTACACCGGACCCGTCCTGCCGGGGTCGGCTGCGCCGGGGGTGGACGCCGTGCGCGACCTGGTGCGCGGTCGGTTCCGTGAGTCGGTCGTCGCCGACGGCAGCGTCGAGGCGCTGCTCGCGTGGGCGCGGACGCCGGACGGGGCGGCGGACGCGCGCGTGCTCCGCGCGCTGCTCGCGGTCCTGCCGCGGCGGTCGCCGCGACGGGCTGGTCTCGTGGCGGCGATCGAGGCGCTCGAGGGTCCCTGAGTCGGTCGGGACGACCCGGCCTGGAGGCACGCCCCGCGCGGTCGGGACCGCCGACGGCGCGCGCCTCCCGGCCTGGTGATCAGGAACCGGAGGTCGGCGCCGGCGTGGTGGTCGCGTCGGGCACCGGCGGGGTGGACGACGCGCCCGTGCCCTCCGCACGGTCCTTCGGCGGAGTGGGTGCGGTGGGCTTCGTGCCGTCCTTCGGTGGGGTGGGTGCCTTCCCCTCGTCGCCCTTCGGCGGCGCGGGGATCGTCGCGGGACCGCCGGCCTTCGGCAGCGCAGTGCAGCCGGGCGCCGTCGCGGGGCCACCCTCGGGCGGTGCGGGCACCGTCGCGGTGTCGCCGTCCGACGGAACAGGGGCCGGTGTGGTCGCGCCGGTCGGTGCTCCGCTCGGTGCTCCGCTCGGCGCGCCCGTCGGCGTGCTCGGCGCCGGGGTGGTCGTCGCGGCGTTCGCCGTGGCGATGCCGAACCCGCCGAGCACCAGGACCGCGGCCGCGGCCGTGCCGATGCCGACCCGTCGCAGGAGGGCACCGCGTCGCGGGGTGGCCGTGGTGGTCGAGTCGTCTCGTTCGTCGAGCATGGGGGATCCGTTCCGTGTCCGGGCGGATCCGGGTGATCCGCCGCTGGAGACGACGCTCGAGTCCGAATCTGAAGCATGCCTGAAGCACAGGGGTTCTCCAGCGTCCTCCATGCTCGGTGGCCGCCGGAGCGCCCTACGGTGTCCGCCGTGCCTGTTCCCGCTCGAATCCTGGTCGTCGACGACGACGACTCCATCCGGACCTCCGTCGCGACGACCCTGCGTGCCGAGGGCTTCACCGTCGCCGAGGCGTCCGACGGACGCGACCTCGTCGAGGACCTCCGCCGCGCCGCGCCCGACCTCGTCCTGCTGGACTGGATGCTGCCCGGGCCGAGCGGCATCGTGCTCGCCGGCCGGGTGCACTCCACATCGGACGCCGCCGTCGTGATGATGACCGCGCGGGACGAGCTCGACGAGCGGTTGCGCGGGTTCGCCGAGGGCGCCGACGACTACGTGGTGAAGCCGTTCGCGATGGCCGAGCTGGTGGCGCGCGTGACGGCGGTGCTCCGGCGGCGCGGGCGGATCCCGTCGGTCGTCGAGGTCGGCGACCTCGTCCTCGACCCGGACGCCGCCACCGCTCGGCGTGCCGGGGTCCTGCTCGACCTCACCGCGACCGAGTTCCGCCTGCTGCGGTTCCTCGCCGAGAGCCGCGGCCGCACCGTGTCGAAGGGGCAGATCACGACGCAGGTGTGGGGCTACGACGACGTCGCGGCGAACGTCGTCGAGGTCCACCTCAGCGCACTCCGGCGCAAGATGGAGGCACACGGGCCACGGCTCGTGCACACCGTCCGCGGTCTCGGGTACCGGCTGAGCGACGAGCGGACGGCAGCGTGACGGCCGACAGCGGCCCGCTCCGCACGACCTCGTTGCGGCTCCGCACCGTCGTCGCGATCGTGGTCCTGCTCGCGGTGCTGCTCGCCGGGCTGGCGGTCGCCGTCGAGGTGCTGCTCGGCATCCGATTACGCGCCCAGGCCGAGGACCAGCTCCGCGACCGGGCATCTGCCGCTGCCGCACTCGTCGGGACCGTCGACGCCGAGGACCTCGCCGACCGGCTCTCCGCGCAGGGCCTGTCGGTGCGCATAGTCAAGCCGGACGGCGGGGCCGTCGAGGCGGGTCCGACACCGGACCAGCTGCGGACGGGGCCACCGGAACCGGGCGGGCTGCCGGCGACGGTGCCGCGCGGCAGCGGGCTCGTCGGCGGGACGACGCCCACGGCCGCGGCGACGCCCACGACCACCGAGGACGGCGCCACGGTCACGTCGTCGTCCGCGCGCGAGGACGACGGGGTGCTCACCCTCGTGAGCCGACTCGACGACGGCACGCGCATCACCCTGACCGCCGGGACCCGCGACGTGCAGGACACCCTGGTGCAGCTCGGCTGGGTGATGGGCGGTGCCTCCGCGGCGTTCCTCGGTGTCGCCGTCCTCGGGGTGGTGCTCGTCGTCCGTCGGTCCCTGCGGCCGCTCGACGAGATGGCGACGACCGCGCGGTCGATCGCGGGCGGTGACCGCGGACGGCGACTCCGGCCCTCGCGGCAGGACACCGAGATCGGCCGCGTCGCCGTCGCCCTGGACGAGATGCTCGATGCCGTCGAGGGCGCGGAGCGCGAGGCCGTCGCCGCGGAGGCACGGGTCCGCTCGTTCCTCTCCGACGCAGCGCACGAGCTGCGGACGCCGGTGGCCGGGGTCCGGGCAGCGGCCGACACCCTCGTGCGCGACGGTGGCGGCGACGTCGCCACGCGTGAGGTGCTCGCCGTGCACGTCGTCCGCCAGGCCGACCGAGCCGCACGGCTCATCGAGGACATGCTCACGATGGCCCGGCTCGACCGGGGGATCGACCTCGACCGACGACCGGTGGACCTCGGCGCCTTCCTCGTCGCGGAGGGCGACCGGCTGCGGTTGCGGCTGCCGTCCGTCGCGCTCGAGGTCGTGGTGCCCGAGCGACCCGTGCGCGCCGACGTCGACGCCGAGCGGCTCGCCCAGGTCGTCGGCAACCTCGTCGACAACGCCGCCCGCGCTATCGGACCCGCGGGCCGGATCGTCGTCTCCCTCGACGACCCGGGAGCGGGCCCCGTGCTCCGGGTGGCGGACGACGGTCCGGGCATCCCGGCCCAGGACCGCGCGCGGGTGTTCGACCGACTCGTCCGGCTCGAGGCCGCTCGCGACGCCCGTTCCGGCGGGGCCGGACTGGGCCTGCCGATCGCACGGGGCATCGCCGAGGCGCACGGCGGCTCCCTGCAGTACGCCGACGACGGCGAAGGCCACGAGGTCGGCGCGCTCGGCGGTGCGGTGTTCGAGCTGCGGTTGCCGGCGGCGGTCGAGGGGCGGGGGCCCTGCTAGCCTGGAGGCCTCGCGAGTGTGGTGGAATCGGCAGACACGGGGCACTCAAAATGCTCTGCCTCACGGCGTGCGGGTTCAAGTCCCGCCACTCGTACAAGGCAGGCTCACGGCGTGCGGGGCTGTTCCGCTACCGCGTCCCGCCACTCGTACAAGGCAGGCTCACGGCGTGCGGGGCTGTTCCGCTACCGCGTCCCCCACTCGTACAAGGCAGGCTCACGGCGTGCGGGGCTGTTCCGGTACCGCGTCCCGCCACTCGTACAAGGCAGGCTCACGGCGTGCGGGGCTGTTC